>CAWDRD010000049.1:0-18024 GCA_963804455.1 uncultured Actinomycetes bacterium | reverse complement strand
GCTTGATTGCGCGGGGCAGGTTGCGCGGCGGGGCTCGATGCGCCGCGGAGCACGATCGCGCGGGGCTTGATTGCGCGGGGCAGGTTCGGGCGAGGGAGCATCCAGCGGCGGGCGGTCCCGCAGGCTGGTACGTCGCGGCAACGGCGCGGGCGCGGCCGGGCCCGCCTCGCGGGCGGGGACCGCCGGGGCTACGGTCGGGGCCGCCAGCAGGCCCGGTGCCACAGTGCCGACTGGGGAGCCCAGGGTGCCCGGGATGCCCAGGGTTCTCGGGACACCCGGAGTCCCCGGGACACGCACGGTCCTCGGGTCGCCCGCGACGGCAGCCGATGCGCCCGCGACGGCAGCCGATGCGCCCGCGACGGCAGCCGATGCGGCCGGGACGGCAGCCGGTGCGGCCGGGACGGCAGCCGGTGCGGCGGCGGCCGGGCGGACGGTCACTACCGGAGCCAGCCGCCGCGCGCCGCGCTGGCCTGCCCGCCGACCACGGCCGCAGCCGCGGCATCGGACGCAGCAGCAGGACCAGCACCGCGGCCACGGTGACGATGGCCAGGACGAACAGCTTGGTCCGGATGATCGACAGCAGCACGACCGATGCCGGCGAACAGCGCCGCCCACAGGTACATGATCAGCACGCTGGCCCGGTGCGAATGCCCGATGGCCAGCAGCCGGTGCTGCAGGTGCTTCTTGTCGGCGGCGAACGGGGACTTGCCCGGCCCGGGTCCGCCGCACCACGGCCAGCAGCAGGTCGGCGTACGGGATCAGCAGGATGGTGGCGGGCACCAGCAGCGGCAGGACCTCGCGGGAACCGGTTGACCGTGCCCACGCTGGTACGCGGACGGTGTCGGTCAGCGTGTTCGGGGTCCAGCGAGCGCGAGGCTGGAGATCGGCGCGTAGGCCAGCAGCAGCCCGAGCAGCATCGACCCGGTGTCCCCCATGAAGATGCGGGCCGGATGGAAGTTGTGCGGCAGGAACCCCAGGCACACCCCGGCCAGCACGGCCGAGGCCAGGGCCGGGCTCGGTCTGCTCGCTCAGCCCGAGCCGCTTGGCCAGCGTGTAGTAGTAGAGGAAGAACGCGGCCGCGCCGATGCCCACGATCCCGGCGGCCAGCCCGTCCAGCCCGTCGATGAAGTTGACCGCGTTGATGGTCACCACCACGACCAGGATGGTCAGCGCCGTCTGCTGGTCGCTGGTCAGGACGAGGGTGACCGCCGCCCGGCAGCGGCAGCCAGGCGACCTCCGCGCCGCTCCAGACCAGGATGACGCCCGCGGCGACCTGCCCGGCCAGCTTGCTGAGCGCCCCCATCCCCCACCGGTCGTCCACGAACGCCCATGATCACGACGAGGCCACCGGCCAGCAGCAGGCCCTGGCCATCTTCGTCTCGGTGAACACGCTGCTCAGGCCGCTCAGGCGGCTCGCCACGAGCAGTGCGGCGGCCAGCCCGCCGTAGATGGCGAGCCCGCCCAGCACGCGGGATGGGCTCGTTGTGGACGTCGCGCTCCCGGGCTGCGTGCATGGCCCCACCGCGATCGCGAACGGCGGACCAGCGGTGTCAGCAGGTAGGTCACGGCGGCCGCGATCAGCACCGTGAGACCGTACTCACTGCATCCCGGCTCACCCGGCCCGCCTGATCGGCTGCCGCATCCATTAATGGCCACTGCTAGAGCACGCGGCTGAACGCGCGCTGCATAAGCGATGCCACGCCCGGCGCGTCTACTCCGAGGATGCCTCACCGCCCGGGTCCCGCGCTAGCAGGGAACGTCCCCGCCCGCGCCAGACCGGGACGTCCCCGTCCACGCTCGACGGGGATGCCCCGCCCACGCTCGACGGGGATGTCCGCCGCGCCGCTCGAGGGGACGTCCGCGCTGCGGGGTCTTCTCGAGCGTGCTCCGGAGACGTCCGCGGGCGAGTTCGCGTCCGTGCTCGCGGGGACGTCCGCGGGCGTGCTCTCGGCGCGCCCGGGTGCCGCCTTCCCCAGGCAGGCCGCCGATGTCGCCGTCGTCGCCGAGTTCCGGGGCGGCCAGCGGCACGACCTGGCGCAGCCGGGGCAGCGAGATCACCCCGGCCCGGAGCAGCCGCGGCACCGTGCCGGTCAGGTCCACGATCGTGGAGGTTACGTTGCCTCCGGTGGGGCCGCCGTCGAGATAGACCGCCACCGCGTCGCCGAATTGCTCCATCGCCTCGTCGACCGTCGTGGGCAGCGCCGCCCCGCCCGCGACCTTCGCGCTGCTCACCGCGAGCGGCCCGGTCTGCTTGAGCAGGTCAAGCGCGACCTGGTGCAGCGGCATCCGCACCGCGACGGTGCCCTTGGTTTCGCCCAGGTCCCACATCAGGGTCGGGCTGGCCCGGCAGACCAGGGTCAGCCCGCCCGGCCAGAACTCATCAATCAAGTCCTGGCCCATCTGGCTCATGTCCTGGACCAGTGCCATCGCCGCGCGCACCGTACCGACCAGCACCGGCGGCGGGGTGTCCCGGCCGCAGCCTCTGGCCTTGAGCAGGGTTTCCACCGCGGCGGGGTCGAAGGCCTCAGCCGCCACCCCGTACACCGTGTCCGTCGGCAGCACGATCAGCTCGCCCCGCCGCAACGCCTGTTCCGCGGCCACGAATCCGAGTGCGCGCTGCGTCGGGTCCGCGCAGTCAAACCGTGTGCTCATGAGTACTCATCTTCCCACCTCCGCCGGCTGCCCTCACCCGGCCAGAAGCCGGCCGCCTCACCCGGCCAGAAGCCGGCTGCCCTTACCTGGGCAGTAGGTGGTCGCCAGGCCAGGAGGCGGTGACGAAACGGTCGAGGCCATTGAGGTCCTTGTGGTTACGCGTGTCCCGCCAGCCCCGCTCCTCGGCGAACACCCAGTACACCGCGGCCCCCTGGGGTGCGCCGTGCTCCACCGCGACCAGCCCGCCGGGCCGCAGCAGCCGCCGGGCGGCCTGCTCGACGACTTTCACCGCATCCATCCCGTCCGCGCCGCCCCAGAGCGCGCTGGCCGGGTCGTACTCCCCCACCTCCGGTGGCACCGTGGCACCGTACGGGATGTACGGCGGGTTGCTGATCACCAGGTCGACCGAGCCGTCGAGGAAGCCGAGCGCCTCGCCGAAATCCTCGCCGTGCAGGACTACCCGGCCCGCGGTGTGCGGGGCCGCGGCCGCGCAGCGGTCGATGTTGCGCTGCGCCCAGGTCTGCGCCAGCGGGTCCGCTTCCACCGCGTGCACCCGGGACCGGGGCACCTCCTGGGCGATGGCCAGCGCGATCGCCCCGGACCCGGTGCCCAGGTCGGCCACGAGCGGCTCGGTCACATCCATCTCCCGGAGCCGGTCGATCGCCCAGCCGGTCATCACCTCGGTTTCCGGCCGGGGCACGAAGACCCCGGGCCCACCTCAAGATCCAGGTAGCGGAAGTAGGCGTGCCCGGTGATGTGCTGCAGCGGCTCGCGGGCCTCGCGGCGCGCCATCTCGTCCCAGAACCGGGGGTCGAACCCGGCGTCTGGCACCAGGTGCAGCTCGCCGCGGCGCACCCCGTGCACATGCGCGGCGATCTGCTCCGCGTCAGCCCGCGGTGAATCCACTCCGGCCTCGGCGAGCCGAGCGGCCGCGACAGCGATTTCGTTGAGGAGAAGAGTGCGGCGCGGCGACAGCTCGCCGGCTGGTGGCAGTGCCTCGTCCGGCCAGAGTCCGTCAGGCACCGTGGTCCGCACCGGTCCGGGCCGAGCGGTCAGCATCCACCAGAGCGGCGATCACCGCGTCCAGGTCACCGTCGATCACGTGGTCCAGGTTGTAGGCCTTGTAGCCGACCCGGTGGTCGGAGATGCGGTTCTCCGGGAAGTTATAGGTGCGCACCCGCTGCGACCGGTCCACCGCCTTGACCTGGCTGCGCCGCTCGGCCGAGGCCTGCGCGTCCGCGTCGGCCTGCGCCTGGGCCAGCAGCCGGGCCCGCAGCACGCGCATGGCCTGCTCCTTGTTCTGCAGCTGGCTCTTCTCGTTCTGGCAGGAGACCACGATCCCGGTGGGCTTGTGCGTGATCCGCACGGCCGAGTCGGTGGTGTTCACGCTCTGCCCGCCGGGCCCGGACGAGCGGAACACGTCCACCCGCAGGTCGTTCGGGTCGATGGTGACCTCGACCGGGTCGGCCTCCGGCATGCACCAGCACGCCCGCGGCCGAGGTGTGGATCCGGCCCTGCGACTCGGTGACCGGCACCCGCTGCACCCGGTGCACGCCGCCCTCGTACTTCAGCCGGGACCACACCCCGTCGCCGCCGCGGCGGCCCGGCTGCCGGCCTTGACCGCGACCGTGACGTCCTTGTAGCCGCCCAGCCCGGTCATCGGTGGAGTCGAGCACCTCGGTCTTCCAGCCCTGGCGCTCGGCGTACCGCAGGTACATGCGCAGCAGGTCGCCGGCGAACAGCGCGGACTCCTCGCCGCCCTCCCCGGCCTTGACCTCGAGGATGACGTCGCGGCCGTCGTTGCTGTCCCGCGGCGCGAGCAGGTCGCCGAGATGGTTTTCGAGTTCCGCGCGGCGGGCCGCCAGCTGCTCGGCCTCGGCCGCGAACGAAGGGTCCTCAGTGGCCAGCTCACGAGCGGCACCCTCGTCGGCCACGGTCTGCTGCCACTCGTGGTACGCCTCGACCACTCCGCTGAGCTCGCCGTAGCGCCGGGACAAGGCCCGGGCCCGCTCGGGATCGGCGTGCACGGCAGGGTCGGCCAGCTCACGCTCGAGTTCCGCGTGCTCCTGCGCCAGCTCACCGAGCCGATCGAACACCGTCATCTTCTCTCTCTGCCGCGGCCGGTGCCGCTGGCCCGCCTGCGCGGGTACGCGGCGCGGCCGCAAACGTGCACATATATGAAGATCACCGTGCCGTGACCGCAGCGCGGTCAGGCACGGTGATCGGGAAAGTTACTTGCTGCCTGCGGCGTTCTTGCCGAACCGGCGCTCGAACCGGGCCACACGGCCGCCGGTGTCGAGGATCTTCTGCTTGCCGGTGTAGAACGGGTGGCAGTTGGAGCAGACGTCAGCGTGGATGACGCCGTCCTTTGCCGTGCTGTGCGTGGTGAACGTGTTCCCGCAGGTGCAGGTCACCTCGGTCAGCACGTAGTCCGGGTGGATACCAGGCTTCACGTTGATACTCCTAAGCTAGGACGGTCGCCGGGTCGCCAGGGCGGCCAGGGCCGCACCGGGCGTGAACCGGTACCTCGCAGGTTTTCCTGCTGGATGCTACAACACGGATCGCCCGCCGGTCATTCCAGCGCTCATCCGCCAGGCCGGAACGCTCCAGGGCCGGAATGTCCCCGGCTGGAATGCTCCCAGGACAGAATGCCCCATCCGCCCCGGTCCCGCTCAATACACTTCCACACTCAGCTGTGGCACAGCCATTAGCGAAGGGGTTAGGCCAAGGGCCAGGTAATCCCAGGTCGCCAGGCCGATCATCGCCCCGTTATCGGTCGACCACTTAACCGGCGGCAGGCACAGCTCGATGCCCAGCTCCGCGCACAGATCCCCGGCGGCCGCCCGGAGCTGCGGGCTGGCCGCGACGCCGCCCACTACCACCAGCGAGGAGGCAGGAAACTCCTGCAGCGCGGTGCGGCACTTGGTGACGAGAACTTCCAGGCACGCCTCGACAAAAGAGGCAGCCACATCCGCCGCACTGTAATCGGGGGTCGCGGCGAGATACCTCTCCACGGCCGATTTCAGCCCGGAAAAAGAGAAGTCGAGCCCACGCCGGAGCATTGGCCTCGGGAAGCTCACCGACGGGGATCCGGTAAAGGCAAGCCGGTCGATGGCCGGGCCGCCGGGATATCCCAGGCCGAGCATTCGCGCTACCTTGTCGTACGCCTCGCCGACCGAATCGTCCACGGTGGAACCGAGGAGCTTCAGGTTGGTCGCGTCGTCCATATGCGCCAGCAGCGTGTGCCCGCCGGACACCAGCAGCACGATCGCCGGGTATGTAACCCGCCGCTGCTCCAGGTCCGCGCTGCGCAGATGCCCACGCAGATGATTCACGCCCACGAGTGGGACTCCCCAGCCGTGGGCCAGGCCGCTGGCCGTATTCAGGCCCACCCGGAGCGAGCCGACCAGTCCTGGCCCGCGCGTTACCCCGATCGCGGCCAGATCAGCCGGGGTAACGCCAGCGTCCCCCATGACCTTGCGCACCGTCGGGAGGATCTTATCGATATGCGCCCGGCTGGCCAGTTCCGGATAAACGCCGCCGTACTCCGAATGCATAGCCGCCTGTGACGCCACACTCGAGGCGATAACGTTGCCGTCCACGTCAACCAGGGCAACTCCGGTATCGTCACACGACGTTTCAATCCCCAGTACCAGGGACCGGCTCCCGGTCATCGGAGTATCTCCTCTATCTGCTCGGCCGATACCGCGCCCACCCGCTCCACCACCGGTGGGTCGACGCTGCAGTTCACCAGTGTCGATGGGATCGTCGCGCGCGGGCCGTCATCGATAATGAGATCGGGCTGGCTGACCAGGCCCGCGACAATGTCCGGGACGGACTCGCGGGTGGGTGTGGCGTGCAGGTTGGCACTGGTCACCAGCAGCGGGCCGGTGATCCGCAGAACCGACAGCAGCCACTCATCGTCAGGCATCCGCACCGCGAATTCCGCCCGGCCGCGAAGCCAGCCCGGCCGCCTTTCCCCGGAAACTCCCACCGCCAGGGTCAGCGGCCCGGGGAAGAACTTCGACTGCATCAGCAGCCAGGCCGCGGGGCTCACCACCCCGCCCAGCCGGGCCACATCGTCGGCCGAGGAGATCATGACCGGGAGATTGACCGTCTGCGGCCGGCCTTTCATGGCAAAGAGCCGGGCCACGGCATCGGGATGCTCAGGACGCACCGCCAGCCCGTAGACCGTGTCGGTGGGCAGGAGGGCCACGCATCCGGCCAGCAAGCGGCGGGCTACGTCGTCGGCCGGGGGAAGGCCGGACGGCTGGCTGCTCCCGGAAGGCTGGTTATTCGTGGGTGGCTGGCTACTCATGGAAAACTTTGGATCCCTCGTGCAGCGGCACGGCCGCCGTGACCAGCTGCCCGCTGCCCGCGTGCCCGCTGCCCGCATCGGACTCGCGCGCCGCACGGTACAGGCCCAGGACATCGGGCCGCTCTATCCCGGTATCGCTGATGCGGACGCCCGGCAGCAAGCCCGCGGCGACGTCCCGGAGGCTGCCGGCCACGCAGATCTCACCGGATCCCGCGACCATGCCGGGAAGAAGGTCGTCCGGCTTCCCGTACCGGAGCTTCGGCGGCTGGCCACCGGCGAAGAAGCCGATATAGGCGTTACCGCCACCGGTCCTCGTGATGCACAGGGCGGGCAACGGCTCGGCCGCCTGGACTTCGGCGGCCATCAGCACGAGGGAGTTGGCGCAGAAAACCTTCACACCCAGGCTGTAGGCGAGCGCATTGGCATACGCCACAGCCGAACGGACGGATGAGATATTTCCCGGGCCAGCATCGACGCCAATGACCTCGATATCACTGAACGCGGCGTGCGCGCCTTCCAGCAGCGAGGACACGAGTTCGCCGACGCTGGAGAACGACGGATCCGTGCGAGATATCACGGCATGGGTGGCCGGGCTCGGGTCGGCTCCAAATGCGACACCGTAGCTGGGCGACGACGTCTCGAGGGCAAGTACGACTGTCATGTGCTGCCCTCAGCTGGCCGTCACGGTAGAAAGCAATGTCTCCCGCATGTCACCGATGACGGGCTGCCACCGCTCGCATGGCGAGGAGAGCGTCAGCTGCCGCTGCTGCGGCGAGCCTGCCGTGCACTCAAACTCGATCATGAGATGACACGGGAAATCATCGATGATCTTCTCGCCCCACTCGATCAGGTTAATGGAATCGTCGATGAATTCATCGAGTCCAAGGTCGCGGTATTCCGGCAGGCCGGACAGGCGGTAGGTATCGATATGCAGGATGGTTACTGAGGAGGTCGGGTAAAACTGCGCCAGCATGAAGGTCGGGCTGGTCGCGACCTGGGACGAGCCGAGAGCGGCCGCGATGGCCTTGACAAAGGTCGTCTTCCCGGTCGCCAGGGCGCCTTGGAGCAGGACGACGTCACCCTGATGGAGATAGCTGGCCAGCGCAGAACCGATCGCAGCGGTTGCCTCCGGGCCATCACTCGAGACAGTGAGGCGGTCCACAACAGATCTTTCCTCTCCGGCTCGGCTCAATTCAGGCTCGGTTCAATTCAGGCTCTGCCGAACTGAGGCGCGGCCGAACTCAGGCTCAGCAGGGGCTGGCCTCGTCAGGCGCAGCAGAGGCTGGCCCCGCCCGATCCACACATAGGACAGTGCCATCGATATCACGGCGCAAGCGAGGCCAGCCTCTGGTCTGCTGCTGGGTCAGCCGCGGTCCTGTCCGACCGTTGTCTTCTGCACGTGCAGCAGGAACTCGGCGTTGCTCTTGGTCTCCTTCATCCGCTCCATGAGCACTTCCAGCGCCTGCTGCGGCTCCAGGGCGTGCAGCACCCGGCGGAGCTGCCAGACGATCTTCAGCTCCTCGGGGGTCATCAGGATCTCCTCCTTGCGGGTGCCAGAGGCATCCACGTCGATCGCGGGGAAGATCCGCTTGTCCGCCAGCTCGCGGCGGAGCCGCAGCTCCATGTTGCCGGTGCCCTTGAACTCTTCGAAGATGACCTCGTCAGCCCGGGAGCCGGTCTCGATCAGCGCCGTGGCCAGGATGGTCAGCGAGCCGCCGTGCTCGATGTTGCGGGCCGCGCCGAAGAACCGCTTCGGCGGGTACAGGGCGGTGGAGTCCACACCACCGGACATGATCCGGCCGCTGGCCGGGGCGGCCAGGTTGTAGGCCCGGCCCAGCCGGGTGATCGAGTCCAGCAGCACGACCACGTCGTGGCCCATCTCGACCAGCCGCTTGGCCCGCTCGATGGCCAGCTCGGCCACGGTCGTGTGGTCCTCGGCGGGACGGTCGAAGGTGGAGTGGATCACCTCGCCCTTGACCGAGCGCTGCATGTCGGTGACTTCCTCAGGCCGCTCGTCCACCAGGACGACCATCAGGTGGCACTCGGGGTTGTTCTTGGTGATCGCGTTCGCGATGGCCTGCAGGATCATCGTCTTGCCGGCCTTCGGCGGGGACACGATCAGCCCACGCTGGCCCTTGCCGATCGGGCTGACCAGGTCCATGATCCGGGTGGTCAGCACGGTGGGGTCGGTCTCCAGCCGGAGCCGGTCCTGCGGGTAAAGCGGGACCAGCTTGGAGAAGTCGGGGCGGTTGCGGGACTGCTCCGGGTCCAGCCCGTTGATCTTGTCCAGCCGGACCAGCGCGTTGAACTTCTCCCGGCGCTCGCCCTCACGGGGCTGGCGCACCGCGCCCTCGATCACGTCGCCCTTGCGCAGGCCGTGCCGGCGCACCTGGGAGAGTGACACGTACACGTCGTTGGAGCCGGGCAGGTAACCGGTGGTCCGGATGAACCCGTAGTTGTCGAGCACATCCAGGATGCCGGCGATCGGGATGAGCACGTCATCCTCGGTGACGACCGGCTCGGATTCGGTGGTGCCCCGCTCGCGGCGGCGGTTGCGGTTCCGGAACCGGTCCCGGTTGCGGCGGCGGCCTGAGCCGTCGTCGTCGTCATCGAGCACCGGGCCCCCACGCTGCCCGCTGTCACGCTGCCCGGCGTCACGCTGCCCGCTGTCACGCTGGCCGTTGTCACGCTGGCCGTTGTGCCGCTGGCCGTTGCTGTCACGCTGGCCACCATCGCGCTGACTGTCCCGCTGCTCACCGGCGTCGCCACGCGGCTGGTCATCCCGCCGCCCGCGCTGGCGCCGGTCGCGCCGCTGGCCGTCCCCGCCCGGCTGGCCACCATCAGCAACGCTGTTGCCGCCCCGGGCACTGCCGTCCCCAGCCACGTCAGCCGGGGTGCTGGTGGGAGAGAAAGAGAGCTGGCCGGCTGTGCTGCCCGCTCCGTCGGCCTGGGCGGGACCGCCCTGAGCCGCGCCGCCCTGCGCGGGGCCGCCTACCGGCGCCCCGTTGCGGGAGCCACCGTGCTGCGCTTCGCGCGCGGTACCGGCGGCCGTAGCCTGCGCCGGGCCGGACTGCGCGGAAATATCTGAGTCCATGGACACCTGCTCACGGTGCCGGGACGCGGCAGCTCCCGCGGACGCGCCCCGCTGGTTGGAGGTGCCGGGTGCCGTTCCCTGGGTGCTGGCCGACGCGCTGGGGCCGCCGCCCTGCCGGGCCTCGATGGCCTCGATGAGCTGGCTCTTGCGCATCCGGCCAGTGCCGGTGATGCCCATCTGCTGGCCAAGCCGCTGCAGGTCAGCGAGGAGCAATCCGGACAGCCCGGAGCCGCCCCGCCGTGCAGACCGGCTGGTCACCGTCTCACCAGCGGGAGCACCGCCGCTCCCAGGAGGGCCGCCAGACCCTGCTGAGCTCCCGTGGGCCGAGGCCGCGCCGCCCGCCGCACGCGCGGCAGGCTCGCCGAGAGAACCCTCGGGCACGCCCGAGGAGCCGGTGAAAATTTCGGTGGTGTCGCTCACGAGGGGTCCTTCCCAGGGAGCGGGCGTCGGCCGCAACTACGGCCGGTCAACCCGGTGTCACGGTCCGGCGATTCGGCCGGACCAACTTCTGAAATGTCTGCCATGCCCTTACCGCCATGGCACGCGCTGCGGTGCACGCCCCGTCCCGGCACCCGGTCCTCGGCGGACAACAGGCTGGGCCTGGACTCCGCAGCCAGAGCGAGGGTATCGAGACGAGCCCAGACGGTTAAGGTGGCCCGCCCTGATCCCCCACTTGCTCCCGGTTAGTCCCGTCCGCTCCACATATTCGTGTACGCGGAGAGGAAAAGGCTGTCCTGGAGGTTGACGGAGCGTCACTGACCCCGCCCGGCTGTGAGGCCGGTCACGCAGAAAGTAACGGGCGGGCACCCGGCCCCATGATGGGGTATCTGGTGCAGCACCCACCTTAACACTAGGAGAGCCCACAGCATTCCCTGAGAGTGGTCCATGTGTGTCGCAGGCCCTGGGCAGCAGCACGGAGCAACTCCGTGCAGCTCGCCCGATACAGCCGGGCCCTGTGTTCCGGGACGACATGTCCGGGGCCGGTGTGACCGGGAACTCGGCGTCCGGGACTGCAGTCAGGGCTCGATGTCTCGTCAGCGCTCGCCTGGCTTGGCGGTCTGGAGGGTCGCGCCTTGCCGGTCGATGTCCAGGGGGCTTATATCCCATCCGATACCCGTTTCTGCAGCGATTGAATCCACCAGGTCAGGCCCGGGAAAGCCGCCGTCCACGGTGAGCGCGAGCACCGAGGGCCCGGCCCCGGAGACCATGGCGGCCACCCCGGCCGCCCGCAGCCGGGCGATCAGCCCAGCGGTGTGCGGCATGACCCCAGCCCGGTACTCCTGGTGCAGGTAATCCCGGGTCGCGTCGAAGAGCACCGTGGGGTCCCGGGTCAGCGCGGCAACCAGGAGCGCGCTCCTGGCCGCGTTCGCCACGGCGTCCCGGTGCGGCACCATGTCCGGCAGCACCGCGCGTGCGGTGGCGGTGGACAAGGCTCCCGGTGGGACGCACACCACCGGGCTGATCTCTGACAATACTGGCAGCCGGAGTACGTGCGGGACATCGCTGGTGCTGGGCGGGCCTGGCGCGGAGCCGGGCGGATCCGGCGCGGGGCTGGTCCAGGCGATGGTCAGGCTGCCCCGCAGGCAAGCGGCCACGTTGTCCGGATGGCCTTCCAGCTGCACCGCCAGCCGGAACACGGCCTCGTCCGGCAGCTGATCAGCGCCGCCGGTGACCAGGCCGCGGGCGGCCAGCACCCCGGTCACGATCGCCGCGGCCGACGAGCCCAGCCCACGGCCGTGCGGGATCGAGTTACGGCAGCGCAGGCCGATCCCGGGCGGCTGCCCGCCGAGCAAGCTGAACGTCGCGCGCATGGCGCGGACCACCAGGTGGCGCTCGCCTTCGGCCGCGGTCCCGGCGCCCTCCCCGGTGACCTTGATGCCGACGCCGCCACGAGTGACCCGGGCCTCCGTCTCGTCATACAGGGACAGCGCCAGGCCGAGTGCATCGAAGCCAGGACCGAGATTCGCACTGGTGGCCGGCACACGGACCAGCACCGGCTGGTCCTGCCATGGAACACGCACCGGCGCCCTCAGGCCAGGTGCAGCGCAGCGGCTGCCGCCCCGGCGTCCGCTTTGATGGTCAGCGGTGCGGGCGCCGCGGACACGGCCCAGTCGGGGTCCTTCAGCCCGTTGCCGGTGATCGTGCAGACTACCCGGGAGCCCGCGGCCACCTGGCCCCGCTCGCACGCCTGGAGCAGGCCGGCTACCCCCGCGGCCGACGCCAGCTCACCGAACACCGCCTCCTGCGCGGCGAGCAGCCGGTACGCGGCCAGGATCTGCCGGTCGGTGACCGAGTCGATCAGGCCGCCGGACTCGTCCCGGGCGGCCTCGGCCAGCGTCCACGACGCTGGGTTGCCGATCCGGATCGCGGTCGCGATCGTCTGCGGGGCCAGCACCTGCTCGCCCCGGACGATCGGCGCGGCCCCGCTGGCCTGGAATCCGAACATCCGCGGGGTCCGCGTCGCATACCCGGCCGTGGCGTATTGCCGGTAGCCCTTCCAGTACGCGGTGATGTTGCCGGCGTTGCCGACCGGCAGGCAGTGCACGTCGGGCGCGTCGCCCAGCGCGTCGACGATCTCGAAAGCCGCGGTCTTCTGGCCCTCCAGCCGGTCCGCGTTCACCGAGTTGACCAGGGCAACCGGGTAGTCGGTGGCCAGCTTCCTGGCCAGCTCCAGGCAGTCGTCGAAGTTGCCGTCCACCTGCAGCAGCTGGGCCCCGTGCACTAGGGCCTGGGCGAGCTTGCCGAGCGCGATCTTCCCCCGGGGCACCAGCACGGCACAGGACAGCCCGGCCCGGGCCGCGTATGCGGCCGCGCTCGCACTGGTGTTGCCGGTGGAGGCGCAGATCACCGCGGTGGCCCCGCGACCGACTGCCATGCTGACTGCCACCGTCATGCCGCGGTCCTTGAACGACCCGGTCGGGTTGGCGCCCTCCACCTTCAGGTAGACCTCGCAGCCGGTCCGCGCCGACAGCACGGGCGCAGGCAGCAGTGGGGTCGCCCCCTCCGCCAGGGTGATCACTGGGTTGCCGCCCGGCACCGGCAGCCAGCGCCGGTACTGCGTGATCACCCCCCGCCACGGCGTATAGGACGCAGCCGGAGATTTAACATCCGCGCTCATTCGTCCGCCTCCCCTTCGACCCGCATCACGCTGGCCACAGCACGGACCGCGGGCATCGTCTCGAGCTCGGCGACGCAGCTGGCCAGGGCCGCGTCCGGGGCGACATGGGTGACGATCACCAGCTGCGCGTCGTCACCCCGGCCCTCCTGGCGCACGGCTTTGATCGACACGTCGTGCCGGGCGAAGCTCTCCGCCACCCGGGCCAGCACCCCGGGCCGGTCCGCCACGTCCAGCGCCACGTGGTAGCGGGTGAGCGACTCTCCCATGGGCAGCGCGGGGAGGTTCGCATAGCCGGACACCTCTGGGCCGTGCGTGCCCGCGACCCGGTTGCGGGCGACCGCCACCACATCGCCGAGCACCGCGCTGGCCGTGGGCACTCCCCCGGCGCCAGCCCCGTAGAACATCAGCTGGCCCGCGGCCTGCGCCTCGACGAACACCGCGTTGTAGGCCTCGCGTACCCCGGCCAGCGGGTGCGACCGCGGGATCATGGCCGGATGGGCGCGGACCGACACGCCGCCGTCCCTGCGCTCGCAGATCGCGAGCAGCTTGACCACCCGGCCAAGCGTCTTGGCGCTCGCAATGTCCGCGGCGGTGACCCCGGTGATGCCCTCGCGGTACACATCCGCCGCGGTGACCTGGGTGTGGAAGGCCAGGCCCGCCAGGATGGCGGCCTTGGCGGCGGCGTCGAAGCCCTCGACGTCCGCGGTCGGGTCGGGCTCGGCGTATCCGAGCGCCTGGGCTTCCTCCAGCGCCTCGGCGAAGCCCGCCCCGGACGTATCCATCCGGTCCAGGATGTAGTTCGTGGTGCCGTTGACGATGCCGAGCACCCGGTGCACCGCATCGCCCGCCAGAGATTCCCGCAGCGGCCGCAGCAACGGGATGGCGCCGGCCACCGCCGCCTCGTAGTACAGGTCAACGCCGTTCTCCTGGGCGGCCTCGTGCAGCGCCGCGCCGTCCTCGGCGAGCAGGGCCTTGTTCGCCGACACCACGGCCTTGCCCGATTTCATCGCGGCGAGCAGCCAGGACCGGACCGGCTCGATACCGCCGATCACCTCGACCACGATGTCCACGTCCGGCCGGGTGACGAGGTCCAGCGAATCGCTGGTCAGCAACGCCGGGGGCACCGGCACGGAGCGGGCCCGGCCTGGCCGCCGGACCGCGACCCCGACCACCTCCAGCCGGGCGCCGATCCGCACCGCAAGCTCGTCCGACTGCTCGCTGAGCAGCCGGAACACCTGCGAGCCCACGGTCCCGCAGCCCAACAGCGCCACCTTCAACGTGCGCACTACCGCTGCTCCCCTCGCCCGGCGTTGTGCCCGTCCGGCCGGCCCGTACCCGGCCGGTCCTGTCGCATGGTCTTCATCCGGTGCCTAGCCTGAGTGATCCTCATCCGGCGTCCAGCCTGAGCAGGTCCTCGACTGTCTCCCGGCGGACCAGGACCCGGGCGGCGCCGCCCGCCACGGCGACCACCGGCGGCCGCGGCACGTGGTTGTAGTTGCTGGCCATGGACCGGCAGTACGCACCGGTGGCGGCCACCGCGATCAGGTCGCCCGGGACCAGGTCGTCCGGCAGGTAACAGTCCCGGACCACGATGTCCCCGCTCTCGCAGTGCCTGCCGACGATCCGGGACAGCATGGGTGGTGCCACGGACTCGCGGGACGCCAGCACGCAGGTGTACTCAGCGTCGTACAACGCGGTGCGGATGTTGTCGCTCATCCCACCGTCCACGCTCACGTACGTCCGCAGGCCGTCCACGTTCTTGACCGTCCCGACCTCGTACAGCGTAACCGTGCCCGGCCCGGCGATGGCGCGGCCCGGCTCGACGGTCAGCCGGGGCATGGCCAGGCCAGCCGCGGCACACTGGGCCCGGACGATCTCGTTGAGGTTCTGGGCGATGATCTTGATATCAGCCGGATCGTCGTCAGATGTGTAGGCGATGCCGAGCCCGCCACCCAGGTTGAGCTCACTGATCACGATCCCGTGCTCATCCCGGATCCGGACGGCCAGGCTGAGCACCCGCCGGGCGGCCATCTCGAAGCCGTCGGTGTCGAAGATCTGCGATCCGATGTGCGAATGCAGGCCGGCCAGGTCGAGCCCGGGACAGGCCAGGACCCGGCGGACCGCCTCGTCCGCCGCCCCGGAGGACAGCGAGAAGCCGAACTTCTGGTCGTCGTGGGCGGTCGCCACGAACTCGTGCGTGTGCGCTTCCACCCCTGTGGTCACCCGCACCAGCACCTTTGGCCTGCCCGCGGCCGCAGGCCTCGCAGGCTGGCCGGATTGCCCGGGCTGGCCGGGGGCGGGTACGGGCGGGTCGGTCAGGTAGGCCAGCCGGGCGATCTCCTCGAAGGAGTCCACCACGATGTGCCCGACGCCAGCCCCGAGGGCACGGGACAGTTCGCTGGGCAGCTTGTTGCTGCCGTGAAAGGTGATCCGCTCCGGGGGGACCCCAGCGGCCAGGGCGACTTCGAGCTCGCCACCAGTGCACACATCCACGCCGAGGCCCTCATCGGACACCCAGCGCAGCACACCCCGGCAGCAGAAGGCCTTGGCCGCGTAGAACACCGCGTCGGCCCGGCCGAAGGCCTCCCGGTAACTGTGGCACCGGTACCGGAAGTCCTCCTCGTCACAGGCGAACACCGGCGTGCCGAACTCGGCGGCAAGATCGCGGACGTCCACTCCCCCGATGCTGAGCGCGCCGCTGGACCGGCGCGCGGACCGCGGCCAGATCGCCGGGTCGAGCGCGTTGAGGTCCTGTGGCGGGGTCGGCGGGTGCTCGGCTGGCAGCACGTCGGCGTGGCGCGGGCCCGCCGGGTGGGCGACACGGCTCATGGAGGTTCCCTGCTGGTCGTCTTCGGATGGCTACAGGCGGTCCGGCGCGGCCATGCCGAGCAGGCCAAGCCCGGTGCTCAGCACGGTCTGCGCCGCCTCGGCCAGCCAGAGCCTGGCCGGGATCAGGAGCGGCTCCGCCGGGTCTGGAGAGGCCGGCGGCCTGAAGGTGCTAGCTGGCCAGGCCGTTGGCCTGAAGGCGCCGGGCGCCGCGGCTGGGCAGCTTTCCTGGCAGGCGAAGTACGTCACAGCCAGGTCCTCTAGGTAGGCAGTCAGCACATGCGGTTGGTGGCGGCGCGCTGCCCCCGCTACCCGTTCCGGGAGCCAGGACATTGCGCCAAGCAGCGCCCGCTCGCCCGGGTGCGCGAGCAAGCGCGGGGCGAACCGCTCCGCATCTCCCGCCGTCAGGCCGATGTCAGCGGCCTGACGCACGGCAGACGCGGCATGAGCGTGCGCGTAACGAACAGCATAGGCGGGATTGCCGAGATGCTGCGCGGCCACCGCGTGCAGGCTGGCCAGGTCAATCCCGGCGGCGACGCCCGGGCCACCGGGGTCCGCTGGGCCGCCGCCTGAGCCACGGGGGTCGCCGAGGTCGCCGAGCCGCCTGGGCCGAGCCGGCTGAGCGCGAACCGGATCGTGTCCTCCCCAGCGAACCGGACCGCGTCCGCGACCGGACCGCCGGGCGCGCCGCTCGCCGGAGCTGGCCCAGTCCAGCTGACCTGGGCCCCGGCCGCCTCAGCGAGGCGCCCGGCCAGTTCGGCGGCGAGCCGCTGGCGGGCCTCCTCCCAGTTGCGGGCCTGGGCCAGCTGCGCGTCGCGCGGCGCGGTCAGCTCGGTGCCGCGCAGCGCCTGGCTCCGGGCGCACCCCGGGCCCGCCCGGACGATCCGGACGGCCAGGCCCGCCAGGGCGTCCTGGGTGAGCGTGATCGTGAGATAGCCGCCGCCCGTGACCTCGGCCTGGCTGATCCCATCCCGGTCTCGCAGCCGGGCCGCGAGCACCGCGGCCACCTCGGCGGGGCCGGTAGATGTGCCCCTGGCCAGCAGAAACGGGATCGTCGTGGCGTAGCTGCCCGGTTCCGGGCCAGTGCCTGGTTCGGCTGGGCCAGTGCCCAGCTCCGGGCCGATACCCGGGCCGGGGCCGGTGCCCGGGCCTGGGCGGGCTGGGCGCCAGGTCCCGGCGGCATTGGGGAAGCCAGAGCGGCGCTCCCCAGCCGGTCTCCAGGCACCGGGACCAGCCAGCTCGCCAGCGGCCAGGGCGGCACCCACGGCCTCAGCCAGGGCGGCGTCCAGGTCCGCAGTGATCACCTAGGGCAGGCTATCGGCCCGCAGTGGCCAGCCCAGGGTCAGCGGAACTCCGCCTCCGGCCCGAATCCGTCGGCCGGCTTCCCGGGCGAGCTGCCACTGGCCAGGTCGCGGACAACGCGGATCATCTCGGCCGGATCGAACGGCTTGGTGAGATAGGCGTTGACGCCGATCTCCTGGCCACGGGTCTTGTCGTCCTCCTGAGCCCGGGCTGTGATCAGGACCACCTTGATCTGGCTAGTTTGCGGGTTGCGCCGCAGCTGGCCAGCTGTCACCCAGCCATCCAGGCGTGGCATCATCACGTCCAGCGTGATGACGTCAGGATCGATCGCGGCGACCTTATCCAGGCAGTCCTGCCCGTCGACGGCGGTCGCCACGTCGAACCCTTCCAGGGTCAAGTTGACGGCGATGAGCTGCCGGATAACCTCATCGTCGTCAACCACGAGCACGCGTCCCAGTGCCTGCGCCACGGGCGCGACACTAGCGTGTCCAGGCGACTTCACGCGACAACATCCCCAAGCTGGGCGAGCCACATCCCCAAGCTGGGCGAGCCACATCCCCAAGCTGGGCGAGCCGCGCGACGCGGTGGCCAAGGCGCCCGCTGATCCTGGTAATCTTGCTGCGTCCTTGAGCCCCCGTAGCTCAGGGGATAGAGCAACGGCCTCCGGAGCCGTGTGCGCAGGTTCGAATCGTGTCGGGGGCGCCTCGAAACTAG
>CAWDRD010000048.1:0-20599 GCA_963804455.1 uncultured Actinomycetes bacterium | reverse complement strand
AGATACAAGAAATCGCGGGAACAAAGCCAAGGAGTCATTGAAAACAAAGGATTTCACATTTTGTTGAAAGGATTGGTAGCGGGGAGCGGATCGAACGCCCGACCTAGGGATTATGAGACCCTCGCTCTACCACTGAGCTATCCCGGAAAAATCTCAGGGGAATCCAAATCTTAACCCAATGCTCATAAATCTGGATTTGTTTGCCTATCCCCCGCCGGCCAAACCAGCAAATCCTTGAGAAATCACGGTCCCATATCTACCCCAAAGAATATCCCGAAGGCGTTTTAAGGTCCTAAGTCAGTAGTGTCCGGCAAGGTTTTTGCTCATCTGCCGTTGCCATCCAGGCTCCCCAATCTTCTTTAGATTAACTTATGGAGTTCTCTTTGCTTTCTCCCCGCTCCCAATACGCCTACAACCCACGCCTGCCGGGGAACGACCAGACACCCGGCGCAGGCCTGCTGAAGTTCTACCTGTTCTCCTGGCCCACCCATCCGGCCTGGCTGTACCGGGTGGACCAGGGCGTGCACATCACGCTGGGCCTGGCCCTGCTGCCAGTGGTGCTGGCCAAGCTGTGGTCGGTGCTCCCCCGGCTGTTCGCCTGGCCCCCCGTCCGCTCGCTGGCCCAGATCCTGGAGCGGCTCAGCCTGATCATGGTGGTCGGCGGCGTGCTCTTCGAGTTCGTCACCGGGATCCTGAACATCCAGAACTACTACGTCTTCCCGTTCTCCTTCTATACCGCGCACCTGTACGGCGCCTGGGTGTTCATCGCCGGCCTGGTCATCCACGTGGGCCTGAAGTTCCCCCGGATGCTCGGCGGGCTTGCGCTCCCGCAGCCTGCGCCGGGAACTGCGCACGCCGCTGGCCGCAGACCGAGCCGGAGGAACCCGATGAGTCGGGCCTGCGGGCCGCCCGGCCCGCCGCGCCGACCATCTCCCGGCGCGGCCTGCTGGCCGCGATCGGCGGTGCCTCGCTGACCCTGGTCGCCGTGGTGGTCGGCCAGTCGATCGGCGGTCTGACCCGGCGGACCGCGTTGCTGGCGCCCCGTGGGCTGTCCGCCGCCGGGGCACGCGACTACTGCCGGTCAACCGGACCGCGAGAGTCCATCGGGCTGACCGCCGAGGACGTCGGCCCGGCCTACCGGCTGATGCTGACCGGCCGGAAGTCGGTGTCGCTGACCCGGGAGCAGTTGCTGGCGCTGCCCCAGTCTCCGCCGAACTGCCGCTCGCCTGTGTTGAGGGCTGGTCGTACGCCTGCCGGTGGACCGGGGTCCGGCTGGCCGACCTGGCCCGGCTGGCCGGGATGCCGGAGCCCGGCGGCGCGTTCGTCCAGTCGATCCAGCAAGGCGGCTTCGGGCGCACGGCTCTGTCCGGAGGCCAGGTAACCGATCCGCAGTCACTGCTCGCGCTGCAGATGAACGGCGTGGACCTGACGTGGGATCACGGCTACCCGGCGCGGACGATCGTGCCGAACCTGCCAGGCGTGCACAACACCAAGTGGGTCAAGCAGATCACGTTCGTGGAGCAGATATGAGCGGCGGGGCCGGAGCCGCGGGGCACCGAGCAGCGGGGCACCAGGCAGCAGGGCACCAGGCAGCAGCGCACCAGGCAGCAGCGCACCAGGCAGCAGGGTCGGGGCCGGCGGGGCACCGAGCGGAGGGCGGCCGCGCGACGCAGGGCCACCACGGCGCAAGCACGGGCTGGTCAGCTGGGCCCGGCGCTGGTACGGGGCAAACCCACTGCACCTGCTGGCGCTGATCGCGGCGTTCGCGCTGGCCGGGTACGCGGTTCACGCGGTCGTGGCGGCCGGGCAGTGGCGCGGCTTCGCGGAATGGTTCGCGGTCGCGATCATCGCGCACGACCTGCTGCTGTTCCCGTTGTACTCGCTGGCTGACCTGTCCATCCGTAGCCTGCTGCCACGCTGGGCTGTGCGGGGCCCGGCCAACGCGGGCCAGGCCACCGGCACCCCGGCCACCGCGGCCCAGACGGCGCCCGGTCCCCCGGTGCTGAACTACATCCGGATCCCGGTGGTGTTCTCGCTGCTGTTGCTGGCGGTGTTCTTCCCGCTCATCCTGGGCCTGTCCCAGGGTGCTTACCACCGGGCCAGTGGGCTGGGCACCCAGCCGTACCTGTGGCGCTGGCTGGCCATCACCGGAGTCCTCTTCGCTGGTTCAGCCGTGTGCTACGCGTGGCGCTGGCGCCGGGCCACCGCGCGGACCCGCAGGCTGGCCCGCCCGGCCAAGCCGGCTCCGCCGCCAGCCCCAGGAACCCCGGCCGCCCCGCCCGCTGGCCTGGCCTGAGCCTGCCGCTGATCATCGTGGTGCACGCTTGCCCACACACAGGCATGAACTGAACCACGATCATGCAGTCACCGCCCGTCAGCGGTACCGGCCTGGGCCGGATCCGCCGGGGGAAGGTGGTCCAGGGCCCAGGACGCCCAGTCCTGCATGGTCTGGAAAGATCGCAGCCCGAACTCAGCCACCAGCCGGTTCATTGGGAGCGCGTTACCCAGCCCGCTAGCTCCACCCGGCCCGCTAGCTCCACCCAGCCCGGTGACTCCACTCGGCCCGGCGACTCCTTCCAGCCCAGCGGCCGCTGCCGCGGCGGCGGCATCGAACTTTTCCACTTGCTGGCGCAACTCGGCCTGAGCCGCCTGGCTTTGCGCAGCCAGCAGACTCAGCGCGGCCCGCACCTCGGCCGGGTCCAGGACGGGCAGCAGGAACAGCCGCAACACGAACTCATTGCGCACCGTGAAGATGTCCGGCGGGTTGCGCATCCATCGCCGCAGTTCCGTCCGGCCAGCATCAGTGATCGCATAGGTGCGCCGACCGCGCGGGCCCTCCTCGACTACGCCGATCAGACCGTCCCGGGCGAGCTGGTTGAGCTCCGGGTAGATCTGGCTGTTCTTGGCGTGCCAGGCGTATCGCTGCAGCACCCGCTCGAACTTCCTGGTCAGGTCGTAGCCACTGGCGGGCTCCTCGGCCAGCAACCCGAGCAGCGCGTGGCGGAGCGACATCAGCGACCTCCGGTCGGGATATCCCGAATCGTACCTCTCAATATTGACATCTAAGAAATTAGAGGTCAATCTTTAGGCGCGGCGCGGCGCGGCGCGGCGCCGCAGCAGAGCGACAACCAGTCCCGCAGGAGGAAACATGATCGGCACCGTGCTCATCAGCCTGGCCTGCATCGTCGCCTTAACAGCCGGTGGCGCCCTCGGTTACCGCGCCCGCTGCCAGCGGCGTGCCTCCCGCGCACTGGTGATCAGTACCAGCAACGGCATCAGCGAGAGCAGGTACGTCCGGATCGGCGGCGTGGACCAGTGGATCCAGATCAGGGGCGAGGACCGGGCCAATCCGGTGCTGCTGTTCCTGCATGGCTCCGGCATGACCATGACGCCGTTCACCCCGGTGCTGCAGCCGTGGGAGAAGTACTTCACGGTCGTGCAGTGGGACCGCCGCGGCGCCGGGAAGACGCTGAGCCGCAACGGCAAGGAAGGCAGCCATCTGACGTTCGGCCTGATGGCCGCGGACGGCATCGAGGTGGCCGAGTACCTGTGCCAGCACCTGCACACCAGCCAGATCATCCTGGTCGGCCACTCCCAGGGCACGATCGTCGGGGTGATGATGGCGCAGCGGCGGCCGGACCTGATCCGTGCCTACGTCGGTACCGGGCAGATCACCGATATGGCCCGCAACGAGGCCGGGTCCTACCCGCTCGCCGTGCAGCGCGCCCAGGCCAGCGGCCGACCCAAGGCCGCCAGGGAACTGGCCAAGATTGGCGCGCCGCCCTATCCCGCGGCCCGGACCTGGCTGATCAAGCAGCGGTGGAGCTTTGAGACCGACTCCGAGCTCCGCGCCTGGGGAAAGAAGTCGCTGCGCATGGTGCTGTCCGCACCGCACATGTCACTGCGGGACGTCTACCTCTTCAACACGGCGTTCACGTTCTACCCGCAGCCGTTGTATGAGGAGACGATGCGCTGGAGCGCCTGGCGGCACACCCGGTTCGCGGTCCCCTTCTTCGTCTTCCAGGGCGACTCCGATCAGCACACCCTGACCAGCCTGGCGGCGGAGTACGTCGCCGCGGTCGAGGCTCCGGCCAAGGACCTGGTCCTGCTGGCGGGCGGCGGGCACTGCGCGGTGCTGATGCAGCCCGCTGTTTTCCTCAACGAACTACGCGCCCGGCTAGTCCCGGCCCGGCGCGGCGCCCCGGACTCCCGGGGCTGAGCCCACGGGATAGGCCCGAACCGGGACGCCAGGAACCTGCACGCCGGGAACCTGGATGCCGGGAACGTGGACCTGGATAGCGGGCTCGGCGAGGACGGCGGGGATGGCGCGTACCGGGGCGGCGAAAACCGATACCGCGGGAGTGGCGACCGCCGAACCCGCGGGCACCGGAGCGGTGGGCACGGCCGGGGCCGGAGTGATACCGGGCACCGGGGCCGAGGCGGCCCGGCGGCGGCTCCGCAGCCAGCGGGCCAGCGATACCCCGGCGGCGAAGGCGAACGCCACGGCGTAGCCGATGCGGCTGACCGAGTTGATATTGACCGTGACACCAGGGAAGGGGCTGAGCAGCGTCAGGTACTTGACCATCGCGAAGCCGAGCCATTCCACCCGGCCGTCGATGGCCACCAGCATCACCAGGAGCATCATGTACCACGGGAACGGCGGGGTGGTGACGGCCAGGGCCAGGCCGGTCATCAGCAGCGCGCCCCGCCACGGCCGGTCCGGGTCACCCCGCAGCAGCACCAGCAGGGCGGCCACGGCCAGGATGACGAACGCGGCCGCGATGGCCCACTTCCCCGGCAGCAGGGTGCCGAGCAGCAGGAACCGGGTCCCATCGGAATACCCCTCCTGCTGCAGGTAGCCGGGTAGGAAGCCGATAACCCCGCTGCCCACGGCCAGCACGTGCGGCAGGTAGACCACGGCCGTGGCAAAGGCCGCCGCGGAGACCACCGCGACGGGCCGACGGCGCCGCAGCACGGCCGGGGTGACCAGCAGCGGGGTGACCTTGGTGCAGATGGCGAGGCCGATCAGGAGCCCGCCCGCGAGAGACCGGCGCAGGCGGCCACGCTTGGCCAGGACCATCAGCGCCGCGGCGGTGATGAACGCAGCGAGCACATCGACATGCGCGTTGTTGCCCGCTTCCAGGGCCACCAACGGGCACCAGGCCCAGAGCACCGCGAGCCGGCGGTCCTGGCCCAGACGACCCAGGCCGTACAGGAGCAGCAGGGTGAGCGCGACCGCGCAGCAGGCCGCACCCGCCTGGATCGGGATCGTCCGGGCGGCCGGTGGCGACAGGTAGTGCACGCCCAGGAAATACGCCTCGGCGACCGGTGGGTAGATCGTGTGCACGGTGGGCCGGTTGATCCGGGTGCAGCCCGCCACCAGCTGGGCCCCGGCTTCCCGGGTGCCGGGCGGCACGCACCAGATCGCGCGGGGGGCGCCCGGCCACAGCAGCGGGTCGCGCAGCTGGACCAGCTGCCGGGCGGCGGGCACGTACTGGTACGGGTCGATGCCGGCCGCCTGAACCCGCCCGTCCCAGATGTACCGGTACAGGTCATCACTGGTCTGCGGCTTCGCGGACAGCGCGGCCAGCTGGACGGCGATCCCGCCGACCACGATCAGGCCCACCGCCCACCGGCCCGGAATATTGCGCACCAGCCAGGCCCCGCCCGCGAACACCGACCACAGCACGATCACGAACGGGACGCCACCGAGCTTGGTGATGGCGGAGTACGGGTGTACCGACAGATAGATCAGGCCGGTGAGGACCGCCGCGGCGGCGGCCGCCGCGGGGATCCGGATCTTCGTCAGCACGCCCCTCATACCGACACGCTATTCGGCCCCGGCCCTCTCCGGCGGGCAGCTGACCAGGCTGTAATCATTCGTTAAGGGAGTCCAGGCAGTCCAGCGGGCCCGGGTCAGGGGTGTCGCCGAGGCCGCGGGACAGCGCGGCGAACCAGCGGCCCGCGTCGGACCACACCTCAGTCACGGCCAGCCCGGCGGCGAGCCCGATCTCGGTGATCTGGTCAGCGCCGATGGACGCCCACGGGAACCACGAGCTCAGCTTGCCCGCATGGCTCAGCCGGACCATCTCCTTGGCCAGCGGGACGCCGGGCGGCTCCACCTCGACCAATGCCAGGCCGGCTGGCATGAGCAGTTCCGCGACCCGGCTGAGCAGGGCCTTCGGGTCACCACCGATGCCGATGTTGCCGTCGGCGAGAATCACCCGGGCCCAGCGGCCGGTGCCCGGCACCGTGGCGAACACGTCCCGGTGCAGCACCAGTGCCCCGCACGACCGGGCCAGCTCGACCGCGGACGGGGTGATGTCGATGCCCAGCGCGGGAACACCCCGTTCGCCCAGGGCGACCGTGAGCCGCCCAGGCCCGGACCCGACGTCCAGGGTGTGCCCCTGGCAGCGGTCCAGGATCGACTCGTCGCCGGGCATGACGTGCAGCCAGTCATCGATCCGGAGCGGGGTGCGGCGTCCGTCCGCGTACTCGATCTCCGGCCGAGCGAGGCCGGCCAGGGCATCTTCATAGAGCTCACCGAGCACGCGGTCCTCCTCCTGAGGTAGCCCGGGCAGCCGGCAGCCACCGGGCATAGTCGTGGCGGCGAAGAGCCTAACGCCGTCCAGGCGGGACCGACCCTTACGGAGCTATGACGGATCTGTCCCGGTCAGCGGCGGAAAAGGGGTGGGGCATCTACGGTAGGAAGTGTGAACACCAACCCCGACAGGCCGGGGCGGATCATCGTGGTAGACGACGATGCGACCCTGGCCGATGTCGTCGGGCGTTACCTGACGCGCGATGGCCACCACGTGGAATGCGTCGGCGACGGTTACGAGGCGCTGCGCCGGGTCGCGGCCGAGCCTCCGGACCTCGTCGTCCTCGACTTGATGCTGCCCGGCATCGATGGCCTGGAAGTATGCCGTCGGCTGCGCGCGCAGTGGCCCATCCCGGTCGTCATGCTGACCGCGCTGGGTGAAGAAACCGACCGGGTGGTGGGTTTCGAGACCGGCGCGGACGACTACGTCACGAAGCCATTCAGCCCGCGCGAACTCGCGCTGCGGGTGCGGTCGGTGCTGCGCCGGGCCCGCGGCGGGGGTCTGCCTGACCCGCCCGCGCTGGGCATCATCAAGGACGGCAACCTGGTGGTCAACCTGGGCGCGCACTCGGTGCTGCTGGCGGAAAGCCCGCTCGGGCTGACGTCGCGGGAGTACGACCTGCTGGTGTTCCTGATGCGGCGGCCCCGGCAGGCGTTCAGCCGCGAGCAGCTGCTCGCCCACGTGTGGGGCTGGACCTTCGGGGACACCTCCACCGTCACGGTGCACATCCGGCGGTTGCGGGAGAAGATCGAGCCGGACCCGACCGCGCCCAGGCGGATTGTCACCGTCTGGGGTGTTGGCTACCGCTATGAACCAGGAGAAGCATGACAGGCATTGACTGGCCTACCTTGTGGCAGGTCACGTACACCGTCGCGGGGATCGCCGTTGCCTCGGCCGCGGCGGGCCTGCTGAGTGTCCGGCTGCTGGCCAAACGGTCCATCGGCACGCTGCTCTTCGTGGTGGCCGCAGTGGTGATCGTCAGCTCGATGGCCGGGGTGGGGCTGCTCGCGTGGCAGATGACGATCTCCCCCGCGGACCGCAACGTCGTGCTGGCCGTAGTGATCATCGCGGGAGTGGCGGCCTTCGCGGTCGCACGGCTGGTCGGGCACCGGGTCACCGTGGTGAGCCGGGTGCTGCTCGCCGCCGTCTCCGACGTGGCCACTAATGGGTACTACGAGCCGCCGGACGTTACGCTCCCGGCGGAATTCGCGGCGGTGTCGGAGGGACTGTCCACGGCACACGAGAAGCTCGCCGAGTCCCGGACCCGGGAGAAGGCACTGGAGGCCAGCCGCCGGGAACTGGTCGCCTGGGTCAGCCATGACCTGCGCACCCCGCTGGCTGGGCTGCGCGCGATGGCCGAAGCCCTCGAGGACGGGGTGGTGGTGGACTACGAGACGGTCGCTACCTATCACACCCAGATCCGCCGCGAGGCTGACCGGCTGTCCGCCATGATCGACGACCTGTTCGAGCTGGCTCGCATCCACGCTGGGGCGCTGCGGCTGTCCCGCCGCCTGGTGGGCCTGGACGACCTGGTGGCCGAGGCTCTGGCGAGCACCGAGCCGCTGGCCCGGGCCAAGGGCGTCCGGCTGCACGGCTCTTCGGTGCGCGGACTGCCGGTGCTGGTGGACGCGGACGAGTTCGGCCGGGCCCTGCGCAACCTGGTTACCAACGCGATCCGGCACACCCCGTCCGACGGCCTGGTCGAGGTGCAGGGCGACCTGCACCGGGGCATGGCGTGCGTCAGCGTGGTGGACGCCTGCGGCGGGATTCCCGCGGACGCGCTGCCCCGGGTCTTCGACGTCGCCTTCCGCGCCGAAACCGCCCGCACCCCCGGACCGGACAACAACGCCGGCCTAGGGCTGAGCATCGCCCGCGGCATCGTGGAGGCGCACGCCGGGCAGATCGCCGTGCAGAACCTCGCCCACGGCTGCCAGTTCGTGATCCGGCTGCCGGTCGGCAGCTCCGGTGCGCCCGCAGCCGCAGCCGCAGCCGCAGCCGCAGCCGCAGCGGAGAATTACGCCCATCAGGCAGGCTGAGCCACCCGAACGCTGAGCCACCCGAACCTGCAGCGTCCGGCGGCCCCCGGGGGGCCGCCGGACGCTTTTAGCCCGTAGTTCCCCCCGGATGAGCTGACACCCATGTTCACCAGGGAAAACGTGGACACACATGACTACTGTAGGCAGGTAAGTCCGGCACCTGAAGCTCTATGACCAGGGCAAACATGATCGGCCTTGGGAGCCTGGGGGGAACTGCGGTTTAGCTCTTTGCGTCAGGCCGTGGCGGCCAGCTCGGGGCCGCCGGCCCGGTCCGCCCGGGCTGCGCCGGCGCAGCGGTGCGTGCGCGAACTCGGCCATGCCCGCCGCGAAGCTCGTCTTGGCGCGGAAGTCTAGGCCGCTGGCACTGGCCGCGGCGGCCGGCGAAGCCACCACGTGCCGGACGTCGCCGAGCCGGTACTGCCCGGTGACCTCGGGTGCCGGGCCGCCGAACGCCCCGGCCAGCGCGGACGCCATCTCGCCGACCGTGTGCGGTTCCCCGCTCGCGACGTTGAACGCGCGCAGCGCGCCTGGCTGCCCGGCGTCCAGCGCAGCCAGGTTGGCCCGGGCCACGTCATGCACGTGCACGAAGTCCCGGCGCTGGCCGCCGTCTTCGAAGACCTGCGGCGGCCGGCCGCTTTCCAGCGCGGACCGGAAGATAGCCGCCACTCCTGAATACGGGGTGTCCCGGGGCATCCGGGGGCCGTAGACGTTGTGGTAGCGCAACGCGACCGCAGCGCCCCCGGTCATCCGCGCCCAGGTGGCCGCCAGGTGCTCCTGCGCCAGCTTGCTGGCCGCGTACGCGTTGCGCGGGTCCAGCGGGGCGTCCTCGGTCACGGTGGCTGTGCTCAGCTCCCGGGCGCATCGCGGGCAGCGCGGCTCGAACAGGCCCGCGGACAGGTCTTCCGGGGTGCGCGGTGCGGGGCGCACCCGGCCATGCTCAGCGCAGTCGTAGGCGCCTTCCCCATACACGACCATGGAGGAGGCGAGCACCAGGCGGGACACCCCGCTGCGGCCCATCGCTTCCAGCAGCACCGCGGTCCCGGTGACGTTGACGTCGGAGTAGGCCGGCAGGTCGGCGAGGTCCACCCCCAAGCCGACCAGGGCCGCCTGATGGCAGACCACGTCGGCGCCGGCCACGGCGCGGCGGACCGCGGCGGGGTCGCGCACGTCCCCCACAGCCAGCTCGAAGTTGTCCGGCAGGTAATCGGGGCGCCCGCTGTGCACGGCTGGGGTGAGCGAGTCGAGGCCTTGCACCTCGTGCCCGGCGGCGCGGAACAGATCCACGGCATGGGAGCCGATGAAACCAGCGGCCCCGGTTACCAGTATTCGCATGCCAGCAGCGAATCATGCGGCCCGGCCTGCCCCTACACCAGGCCACCGTTCGTCACAGCTCTGTAAGGGTCATCTGCCCACCGTCCGGGCTACTGTCGCCACCATGAGCATCGATGTCATCCTGCCCTGCCTCAACGAGGCGGCGGCGCTGCCCTGGGTGCTGACCCGGATGCCCGACGGCTTCCACCCGGTAGTGGCCGACAACGGGTCCACCGACATGTCGGCCAGCATCGCGGCCGGGTACGGGGCCACCGTCGTGCACGTGCCGCAGCGCGGGTTTGGCGCCGCCTGCCACGCCGGCCTGCTCGCCGCCACCAGCGAGATCGTCTGCTTCATGGACGCGGATGCCTCGCTCGACCCGCGCGACCTGCCGCTGGTGGCCGAACCGGTGCTGGCTGGCGCGGCGGACCTGGTGCTCGGCCGGCGGCTGGCCCGGGGCCTGCGGACCTGGCCGGTGCACGCCCGGCTGGCGAACAAGGTCCTCGCCGCGGAACTGCGCCGCCGCAGCGGGGCCCGGGTACGCGACCTGGGCCCGATGCGCTGCGCCCGGCGGGCCAGCCTGCTCGGGCTGGGACTCACGGACCGGCGGTTCGGCTACCCGCTGGAGATGGTGCTGACCGCAGCCACTGCTGACTGGCGCATCCACGAGGTGGGCGTGCCGTACCTGCCCCGGTCGGGCCGGTCGAAGGTCACCGGGACGGTGAGTGGCACCGTGCGCACCGTGCGGGACATGCGGCGGGTGCTCGCCTCATGACCACCATCGCGGCTCAGCTCATCGTCATCGCCAAGGCACCGGTGCCGGGCAAGGTGAAAACCAGGCTCACCCCGCCGTTCACCCCGCAGGAAGCGGCGATGCTGGCGGAAGCGGCCCTCGCCGACACCCTGGAGGCGGGGGCCAGCGCGTGGTTCGCCCGGCACCTGCTCGCGCTGGCCGACCAGCGGGCCATCTCGGGCGCCCTGCGCGCCGAGCTGCCGGCCCGATTCGAGGTCAGCGCGCAGCGCGGCAAGGGCCTGGACGAGCGGATCGCTGCTGCGTTCGAGGACGCCTACGCGGCGATGCCGGTACCTGCCGTGCTGATCGGGATGGACACCCCGCAGGTGACGCCGGGGCTGCTGGAGACCGTGGCCCAGCCCTTGGCGGCCGGGGAAGCGGACGCGGTGTTCGGGCCGGCCGCGGACGGCGGCTTCTGGCTGCTGGGCCTGCGCGAGCCCGACCCGCAGCTGGTGCTGGGCGTGCCGATGTCGATGCCGGACACCGGCCGGGTGCAGCTCGACCGGCTGCGCGCGGCTGGCCTCCGTGTCCGTCAGATGCCCGAGCTGGTCGACGTGGACACCGTGGACGATGCGGTGCTGGTGGCCCGGCAGGCTCCCGGCAGCCGGTTCGCCGCCACGCTGGCCAGCCTGCAGGCCGAGGGCGGTTACCAGCTGCCCGCCGTCGGGCGGCACCAGGCGGCCCCGGCGCCGGCCGCGGCCAGCTGAGCCCATCCGCTGCCCGCCGATCCGCTGAGCTGATCTGGCGGGCAGCGCTGAGCCCATCCGCTGCCCGCCCTGAGCCGAGCTAGTCCGCGGGCAGCTCGGTGAGGAGGTCGGGGGCGGTTTCCATGCCGGCCCGCCAGACCGACCGGGAGATGATCTTGGTGAGGTCGGCGCGGTGCTTGTACCGGGCTGCGATCTCGGTGCATTCCTCGAGCAGGCCCTCGGACAAGGTGGTGGGCTGCAGGCCGAGGGCGAGGAACTGGTCGTTGCGCACCGCCAGGTCGTTCTCGTCGGCCTCGCGGCGGGGGTTGGGCAGGTAGGCGATGTCCACGCCCATGGTGTCGCCGACCATCTTGGCCAGCTCGAGGACCCGGTGGGTCTCGGTGATCTGGTTGAGCACCAGCGGCCGCGACCCGGCCTCGGGCGGGTTGGTGATGGCCAGCTCGATGCACCGGACGGTGTCGCGGATGTGGATGAACGCGCGGGTCTGCCCGCCGGAGCCGTGCACGGTCAGCGGGTGGCCGATCGCGGCCTGCATCAGGAACCGGTTCAGCACGGTGCCGTAGTCCCCGTCGTAGTCAAACCGGTTGACCAGCCGCACATCCCGCGACGTCTGCGCGGTCTGGGTGCCCCACACGATGCCCTGATGCAGATCAGTGATCCGCAGCCCATCGTTTTTGGCGTAGAACGCGAACATCAGCTGATCCAGGGTCTTGGTCATGTGATACACCGACCCCGGGTTCGCCGGGTGCAAGATCTCCCGCTCCAGCTCCCCCTCCGGCGTGGGCACCTTCACCGTCAGGTACCCCTCCGGGATCGGCGCGGACCCCGACCAGCCATACCCGTACACGCCCATCGTGCCCAGATGCGCCAGCGCGGCATCCACCCCGGTGTCCACCAGCGCCGCGAGCAGGTTATGCGTGGCCCGCACATTGTTATCCACGGTGTACCGCTTGGTCGCCGTGGTCCGCATCGAGTACGGCGCGGCCCGCTGCTCCGCGAAGTGCACGATCGCCTCCGGCTGCAGCCGGACCAGCACCCCGGCCAGCCGGTCATACTCACCCGCCAGATCCAGGCGGATGAACCCGATCTCGCGGCCGGAGATCTCCCGCCACACCGCGATCCGCTCCCCGATCGGCCGGATCGGGGTCAGCGACTCCACCTCCAGCTCCACATCGATCTTCCGCCGCGACAAATTGTCCACAATCGTCACATCATGACCACGATCAGACAGGTACAGCGCCGTCGGCCAGCCGCAAAACCCATCGCCGCCAAGCACCAGAACACGCATACCGACTCCCATCACACTGCACCGTTGGCCAGGACACCGCGGCCGCACCACAAGCCGGGAAACTCCGGTTAGCAGCTCTTTGCGCTGCCCTTAGCTTCCCAATGGCGGGCCAGTCTACCGGCCGACTCTGAAAGAAGGGCCTGGCTGCTCAGATGACCTGCTGAAATGCCCTCTGCCCTGGGGATTTACCCGGTCAGGCCCGCACAGGCCCCGGAACCGGGAGCCGGAACCCCGCGGCACCGCGGCCCGTGCCGCCGGCGTGCCGTAATAGTAGTGAAACATGACGCAGAGATCATGGGCAGATGGACGCGCGGCGAAACCTCCTGATCGGGTGCGATTTCACCTACCTGGCCGCGATCGACACGCCCGTTGTGTTCCAGGTCCAGCCGATCGCTGATCCAGGCATCCCGCTGCAGCGGGCGCGCTGGTCCTCCGACCCGCCGATCGCCGTGCGCAGCTACACCGACCTGTACGGGAACCCGTGCGCCCGGGCCATGCTCCCGGCGGGCCGGTCGAGTTTCGGGTATAAAGCGCTGGCCCTGGTGCCGGACGTCACCGAGGACGCCGACCCCGATGCCACCGAGTGCACCCCGGATGAGCTGCCGGACGACACCCTGATCTACACCCTGCCCAGCCGGTACTGCCTGCCCGACGTCCTGGGCGACGAAGCGTGGTCCCGGTTCGGCAGCCTGCGATCTGGTTACAGCCGGGTCCATGCCATCTGCACGCATGTGCACGAGCATCTGGAGTTCCAGTACGGCAGCTCGACACCGCTGTCCACCGCCGCGGACGTCAACGCAGCCGGGCGCGGGGTGTGCCGCGACTTTACCCACCTGGCGATCTCGTTCTGCCGGGCGCTGAACATTCCGGCCCGGTATGTTTTCGGCTACCTGCCGGATATGGACGTGCCGCCGGACCCGGCGCCAATGGACTTCGCCGCCTGGATGGAAGTCTGGCTCGGTGACCGCTGGTGGACCTTTGACCCACGCAACAACAGCCGGCGCAAAGGGCGGGTCGTGATCGGCCGCGGCCGCGATGCCTCCGATGTGGCGATGGCAACGACGTTTGGCGGGCCCATTCTGGAAGACATGGTGGTCCAGGCCGAGGAGGTGACGGGGTGACGTTCGACTCACAGCTGCTGCACGCCCCCCAGCTCGATCATCGCGGGATGGACCTGGACGCGGCGGGCCGGGTGACCTACATCCTGCAGCAGAGCTTCCGCTACGACTACGACGCACCCGTGCAGTCGCTGCGGCAACGGCTGGTGATCGTGCCGCCGCCGCGGCACGGCAACCAGCACCGGCGGGCACACCGGCTGGACGTGGACGGTACCCGGGCCCGGCGCAGCGTGCGCCGGGACTCGCGCGGCAACGTGGTCGCCTGGCTGCACGCCGACCGGGTGGCGCAGTCGGTGGAATTCCGGCTGGCCGCTGTCGTCGAGCGGGTCCAGGCCGACGGGCCGACCATGCTCCCCGCCTACACGCTGCACCACCCCGACCTGCTCCGGCCGACCCGGCTGACCGCTGCCGACGACCGGCTGCGCGACCTGGCCGGTGGCCTGACCCGCGAGCCAGCCACCCGGACCGGCCAGCGCGCGGAGCAGGTCGAACTGGCCGGGCGGATCTGCGATCTGGTGCACGCCTCCATCAGCTACACCGACGGTGTCACCTCGGTGCGCACCACCGCGGCCGAGGCGCTGGCCAGCGGCCATGGCGTCTGCCAGGACTCCGCGCACGTGATGCTCGCCCTGTGCCACCTGGTCCAGCTGCCCGCCCGGTACGTATCCGGGCACCTGCTCGGCCAGGGCGGCACGCACGCCTGGGTCGAGGTCATCGTGCCCCGGGCGGAGCAGGCGGAGGCCATCGCGTTCGACCCCTGCAACGGGCGGCGCGCGGGCAGTGGTTACCTCACCGTGGCGACCGGCCGCGACTATTGTGACGTGGCCCCGACGTCCGGCTCCTACATCGGCACATCACCCGGCCGGCTGACGGCGCAGCGCCGGGTCGGCGTGCTCGCCGCCGCCTGACCCAGCCCCTCCGCGGCCGCTGCGTTTGCCCGGCCGCACTCCGGGTTCAGGGCACGACGTGCAGGATCTGGTCCAGCCCGGTCAGCTGGATGAGCCGGCGGACGATCGGCGACGGCTCGCGCAGCTCCACCTCCCGGACCCGCCGGGCGACCGAGAGCAGCAGGGCGATACCGGAGCTGTCCATGAACTCCAGCTCACCCGTTTCGACCACCACCCGGTCGGTCTCGCCCACCAGAGCGTCCTCGATCGCGAACCGGACCTGCTCCGCGCTGATCATGTCCAGCTCCCCGGCGATGCTGAGCACCGGCACATCGCCCTCTTTCCGCACGCTCACCCGTGCGGCAGGCCGTCCCGCCGGATCTAGTTCAGCCATGTCCGCCCCATCAGCGCTGTGTCGCCGTCTGGCGCGTCCCGGCAAGCCCGGTGACCGCTGACCGGCTAAGCGCCTCAATGTAGCAAGCCCCGCCCGGCCCCGGACCCCCGGCGGCCAGCCGGGGGCCCGGTGTTCGTTGCGGGGCAACAGCGCCGCGTGGGTCAGCCGGCCGCGATATCAGTGGCGGGGACGGTGGCGTAGCGCTCCATCACCGCGACGATCGTCTCGCCGGACAGGGGCTGGCCAGCGGCGATCATGTCGTGCAGGTCGCGGAAGTACTGCACGTACAGGTCCGGGGTGAAGGTGTTCAGGATGACGGCTGGCTCATCTCCCGGGTTGGCGAACGTGTGCGGCGCCCCGGGCGGGATCATCACCAGGGTCCGGGCCGCTGCGTCGTAGGACGTGTCGCCGACCGTGAACCGGACCGTGCCCGACACCACATAGAAGCCCTCGTCGTGCTGGCCGTGCCGGTGCTGGGGCGGGCCGGTCGTGTGCGGGGCGAGGGTGATCTCGCCGATCCCGAGCCGGTGCGACGTGGTGCGGCCATCCTCCAGGATGCGCATCTGGGTCGGCCCGGACAGCGCGACTTCACCGTCGCCCGGGCCCACGATGGAAACCTCAGTCATGCTGCTGCCCTCATCCCTGGGCGGTGGCGAAGTTCCAGACCACCCGCAGCAGCTCATCCGGGGCCTCCAGCTGCGGGAGGTGCCCGGCTTCGGCGATGAGGTGGAACTGGGCGCCGGGAATAGCCTTGGCGTAGGCATCACCGTGCTCCACCGGGATCATGCGGTCGGCCGCGCCCCAGACCACGAGGACCGGAACGGTGACGGCCGGCAGCCGGTCGAGCAGCCCGGGGTCGACCAGGGTGGTCCCGCCGTAGGTCTGCAGCGCCGCGCGGTTCCCGGCGATCACCGCCTGCTGCGCCTCGGGCACGGCGCTGAGGTCGATCCGGAACTTGTCCGGGCTGTAGTAGCTCAGCTCCGTGACCTGGTCCAGGGTGAGCGAGAAGAAGTCCGCGACCGGATGGGCGTCGATGACCAGGCCGCCAGCATCGACGAGGACGACGCCGCTGACCCGCGGGCTGCTTATCAGCGCGATCTCAGCGGCGATCCAGCCGCCGATCGAGTTGCCGACCACGGTCACGCCGGTCAGCCCGAGATCCTCCAGCAGCTGGGTGTAGAGCTGGGCCAGGCCCTGCATGCTGCTGAGCTGCTCGGGGCGGGGAGTCCCGCTGAACCCGGGGTGGACCGGGACGATGACCCGGGCCGGCTCGGACCCAGCCAGCAGGTCGGCGAAGCCGGTGACCGACTGCGGGCCTGCCCCGCCGTGCAGCAGCAGGACCGGCCGCCCGGTACCGCGCTCGGTGTAGGACACCGGGACCGGGCCGAGGCCGTCGACGGTCACGGTGTGCGTTGCAGAAGTAGTCGCGCTGGTCATCCCAGTCTCCTTCGTAAGAGTCATCTCTCACGAAGGAACCTAGGCTATCCGGCCCCTTTATGCAAGCTAGTTCTCATAATGTTAGCTCGGTTGTCTTATACGAGCAGGTCAGCACCGGAAGCAGCGGTCAGGCCGTCAGGTGCTGGCTGAACCAGTCGCGCGCGGGACTGCTGGCGGCCTCGAAACCCGCGACGTAGGCGTCCGGGCCGCCGGGGCCCAGCCGCCGCGGCCCAGTGGCTGGCGCGGCACGGCTGGCCAGTACGGCTAGGGCTGGTCGGCCGGGACCTGATCCGGGTCGGTCCGGTCGGTGCGGTCAGTCCGGTCGGCCGGGTCGGCCGGGGAGACCGGCGCCGCGGCGGGCTGATCGCGCTGGGTCCCGGTGGCCAGCAGGCAGCCGGCCAGGATGAGCGCGAACGCCGCGGCGATCGTCACGGTGAACGGCTCGCCGAGCAGGGTGACTCCGGCGGCCACGGCCACGGCCGGGTTGATGTAGGTGAAGACCATGGCCCGCGACGTGCCGACCTCCCTGATCAGCCCGAGGAAGACGATGAACGCGAGGGCCGTGCAGATGATGCCGAGCGCGGCGAGCGCGGCCAGGACCCGGCCGGACGGGAGCTGGTGCGGCCAGGTCAGGATCGCCGCGGGCGTGTAGGCCAGCGCGGCCAGGCTGAGGCAGGCCGTGGTCATCGGCAGCGCCGGGACATCGGCCAGTTTCCGCGCCGCGATGAGCGGGGCGGACGCGTACCCAAGTGCGACGAGCAGCACCTCAATCACCGGCCAGCCGTTGCCGCCCGCCAGATGCGGGGCAGCCAGGACCGCCACCCCGGCCAGGCCGACCATGAGCCCGGCCCAGCGCCGCAGGCTGAGCCGCTCGGTGCCCCCGGTGAGCCGGGCGATCACCACGCCGATGATCGGCACCGCCGCGATCAGCAGCCCCGCGAGCGAGCTGGGCAGCTGCCGTTCGGCCGCGGACAGCAGGCCCCACGGCCCGATCATCTCCAGCGCGGCGAACGCCACGAGCGGCCGCCAGTGCCGCCGCAGCTCACCCAGCTGCCCTGACCGCAGCGCCAGCGGGAGCAGCACCGCGGCGCCCAGTGCGGTCCGCGTGAACACGACCATGGGCACGCTGACGCCGCCGACCGCGACCTTGATCAGCAGGTAGGGAATGCCCCACACGACGCACATGACCGCGAACAGAAACCAGCCCCGGCGACTCACCGCTACCTCGCATTCCACCGGCCATCAGCCGTCCGGCCCGGCAGATCCAGCCGCGGGCCCCTACGGTGAGGATCACCGATGCCGGGCGGCGCTGTCTTGAACGCTATTGCGGTAGGCGCTGGGCGTGATCCCGACTACCCGGCGGAACCACCGGGTCAGGTGCGCCTGGTCGGCGAAGCCGGTGAGGGTGGCCGCCTCGGCAGGCCGGTGTCCCTGTTCCAGCAGGACCCGGGCGCGGGCCACCCGGTGCTGGGCCAGCCAGGCGTACGGCGGCATGCCCACCTCGGCCTGGAACGACCGCAGCAGCTGGTAGCGGGACAAGCCCGCCTCGGCCGCGATCTCGGCCAGCGCGGGCGGGGAGGTCAGCTGATCCGCCAGCCGGGTCATGACCTGCCGGGCGACCACGCTGGCGCCGGGTACGTCCCGGACCTGGGGCGCTGGGGAGGCATGCCGCTGGACGAGCTCGCCCAGCAGCCAGGCCAGCTGGGACTGCGCCGCCTGCGGTTCAGCGGCCTGGCCCGGTGCGATGTGGCCCGCCGCGGCCTGGCCCAGGGCGGCGTGCACCTGGCGCAGGCCCAGCGCCAGCCCCGGATCGATGACCACCGGCTCCCGGAAGCGCGGCGGGCCGGCCAGGCCGTCCGCGAGCAGCCCAGCGGGCAGGTACATGACCCGGTAGACGAATCCCGGGGTGCCTGTGGGGCCGCCAGTGTGCGGCTCACCCGGCTCGAGGATCACCACACTGCCCGGGCCCGCATAATGCAGCGCTCCCCGGTAGCGGATCACCTCGGTGCCCTCCGTGCACACCCCGACCGCGAACTCGCCGTGCACGTGCGGGGCGTAGGGCTCGACCACCCGCGCGTGCAGCAGATCCACGACCTGCCCTGGCGCCGGGCTGACCCGGGTCCATACGGCCCGGCCCGGAACCCGCGCGGGCATGCCAGCCATCACGGGGCCAGCCTACGGTCTGGACCGCCGGGATAGTTCCGCTGAGACCGGGGAGGAGCCGGCTTACCGGAGGGTTACCACCACCGATCCTGCCGTGCCGTGCCTCCTCAGCACCTGGTGTATCAGCGGGAGCGGCGGCATGCTCTGGACAGGCAGGACGGCCGGCCAGGCTGCGGCCGCCTGCCTGAGTTCACTACATGGGGGCGACGTATGGCCGTGATCAGCTGTCTGGCTGGAGTGATCGCCCGCGCCTGCCACGCCATCTCGGCGGCTGGCCGGACCGGGCTGGCTGCCGGGACGGCCGCGGTACTGGCCGCCTCGACCGGCCTCACCGCGTGCGGGCCTGACCCCAGCTACCCGGTCCAGGCCGCCTACACCCCAGCGGGACCGTACGCCACGGCCACGGGCGTGGTGAAGGACTCGGCCGGGACGGTGATCGACGACCTGTTCTACCCGGCCAATTACGCGGCGCTCGGCTTCAAGAGCCCGATCGTCACCTGGGGCAACGGGACCGGCTCCCAGCCGCAGAACTACTCGACCCTGCTGAGCCACTTCGCGTCCTACGGGTTCACCGTGATCGCCCCGGCCCTGGCCAACACCGGCAGCGGTAACGAGATCGACGCGGCCGCGCACTACCTGGCCGCGCAGGACGCCACCACGAGCAGCATGTTCCACGGCCACCTGGACGTGACCAAGGTCGCCGCGGCCGGCACCTCCCAGGGCGCGGGCGGCGCGGTCCGGGCCGCGGTGAACGACCCGGCGCTGATCACAGCCGTGCTGACGTTCTCGCTGCCCAGCCTGATCTGGGTGGGGCCCAACCCGGACTGCCCCACGGCGGCCGACTGCACGTACCACCCGGCCGCGCTCAGCCAGCCGGTGTTCTTCATCTCGACCCACGGGCCGTTTGACTCGGTCATCGCCAGCCCGCCGACCGAGAAAGCGTTCTACACCAGCGTCCCCGGGTCCGCCGCGCTGGGCATCATCCGGAACTCCGACGGCCGGGCCGCCGATCACAACTCGGTCGCCAACACCGCGGCTGGCGGCAACCCCGGCGGTGAACTCGGCTACGCCACCGCCTGGCTGGAATACCGGCTGCGCGGCAGCACCACCGCGGCCGCCGCCTTCACCGGCGCCCACCCTGAGCTGGTGGCCAACACCAACTGGCCGGGCAGCGCCGTCAAGTAGACCGCCGCGCTGCGCACAGGCCAGCGCGGTGTCCAGGAACGTTTGCTGGGCGGGTGGGCTGCCTGGCCGCGTCTACGTGGTGGGGATTGCGTCGTATTTGTAGATCTCCCACCACGTAAAGCGGCGCCTCTGCGGAGCGGCGTCACATGGGGCTCGGCAGCCCCGGCAGCCATGGACCGGCAGCCATGGACCGGCGGCTGGCCTGCTGGGCGGGCTGGCGTGCTGGGTGAGCTTGTCCGGAGTTTTCCCCGCTTTGGCCCGTGACCGAGGAGCCGGGCCTATAGTCGGGACCGGATGGTTGATCGTCCGGCACGGGGGCGAGGGCTGTGATGACCGACGCGGGACCGGTCCCGCCAAGAATCGACGTGACCAAACCCAATATCGCCCGGGTCTATGACGCGTTCCTGGGCGGGAAGGACAATTTCGCCGCCGACCGGGACGTCGTCAGGTTCGCCCTGCAGGTGACCCCGGACGCACCCGAAGGCGCCCGGGCCAACCGGGCCTTCCTGCGCCGGGTCGTGCGCTACCTGACCGGCGAGGCGGCCATCCGCCAGCTGCTGGACATCGGCTCCGGCCTGCCCACCCAGGGCAACGTGCACGAGGTGGCCCAGGAGGTCGCCGCGGACACCAGGGTCGTCTACGTCGACTCCGACCCGCTGGTCCGGGTGCACGCCCGCC
>CAWDRD010000047.1:0-18482 GCA_963804455.1 uncultured Actinomycetes bacterium | reverse complement strand
CGAGGAATCCACCGCCTGACCCGGCGTGACGCGGCCGGTGCCGCTGGGCGGCCTGGGGTTCGGCTTCAAGTGGAACCTTGGCTGGATGCACGACACGCTCAACTACCTGTCGCTGAACCCGGTGTACCGGCAGTACCACCACAACGAGATCACTTTCTCGCTGATGTACGCGTTCAGCGAGAACTTTGTGCTGCCGCTGTCGCACGACGAGGTCGTGCACGGTAAGGGCTCCCTGCTCGGGAAGATGCCGGGCGACGAGTGGAACCGGTTCGCCGGGCTGCGCGCCCTGCTGGCGTACATGTGGGCTCATCCGGCAAGCAGCTGCTTTTCATGGGCTCGGAGTTCGGCCAGGGCAGCGAGTGGTCGGCGGAACGCGGGCTGGACTGGTGGGTGCTGGACTACGACCTGCACGCGGGCACCCAGCGGCTGGTCCGCGAGCTGAACCGGGCCTACACCGGGTCACCGGCGCTGTGGGCCCAGGACAACTCCCCGGCCGGGTTCTCCTGGATCGACGCAAACGACGCCTCCGGGAACGTGCTGTCGTTCCTGCGCTTCGCCGGGGACCAGGGCGGCCCGGCGCCCGGCCCGCGGGTGCTGGCGGTCGCCGCGAACTTCTCCGGCGGGCCGCACCTGAACTACCGGCTCGGGCTGCCCCATGCGGGCCGGTGGCGGGAGCTGGTCAACACCGATGCCTACGACTACGGCGGCAGCGGGGTGGGCAACCTGGGCGTGGTGGAGGCTGTGCCCGAGCCGTGGCACGGCCAGCCCGCGTCCGCGGTGCTCACCCTGCCACCGCTGGGCGTGCTCTGGCTGGTACCCGAGGAGTAGCCGCCCCGGCCGCAGGCAGGAGTGGCGGACCGGGCCACGGCCGCCGCGGCTACCGGTAGGCGCTGAGGCCGAGCCGGACCGCGAGGGCGATGCCGCCCAGCCCGATCAGGATCCGCAGCGCCCGGGCGGGGATCCGGCGGACCAGCTTCGGCCCGGTCCACCCGCCGACCAGGAAGCCGGCCGCCAGTGGGAGCACTGCCACCCAGCGCACCGGGCCGAAGGCGGCGAAGGCGACCGCGGCCACCGCGTTGGCCATCCCGGACACTACGTTCTTCACCGCATTGGTCCGGGCCAGCGACTCGCCGAGCATCGGGGTCAGCACCACCAGCAGCAGGATCCCGCCGGCCGCGCCGAAGTAGCCGACGTAGATCGCGACACCGAACAGCGCGGCCAGCAGCAGCCAGCTGTGCTCCCGGTCCGCGGGCACGGCCAGCGGCGCCGGGCCCGCCTGGGCGAGCAGCAGCAGCGAGGCCGCGCCGATCAGCACCGGGGCCACCGCCTCGAAGGTCCGCGCCGGGGTGACCAGCAGCAGGGCCGCGCCAGCCGCGCCGCCCAGCGCGGTGATCAGGCCCAGCCGCCGCACCCGGGCGCCCTGGCCAGCCAGCTCGGGCCGCGAGCTCGCGGCCGCGCCCGCCCCGGTGAACAGCAGCGCTACGGTATTAGTCACGTTCGCCGACAGCGGCGGCAGGCCGAGCGCGAGCAGCACCGGGTAGGAGACCACCGACGCCAGGCTCGCGACCGTGCTGACGATGCCCGCAACCACCCCGGTGGCGGCCAGCAGGAGCAGGTCAACTGCGGTCACCACCTGACCCAAGCACACAACCTGGCCTGCCCGCCCCGTGACGTAGCCCACACTTGGCGCCCGGCAGGATGGCAGCTGCCAGCGCAGGATGGCAGAGTGCACGGGGCAGGATGGCACCGGCACCGCAGGACGGCGCCGAATCCGGTGGAGGGGACATATGACCCAGGCAGACGCGCACAGCTCAGACGCGCACACCCCAGCCGCGGCCGGCGACGCCGGCCCTGGCCCGGCGGTGAACACCGCCACGCTCCCCGCGGCCGCGGCCGTGCGCGTGGCCTACCACGATGAACTCGATCCTGGCCAGCGCAGCGCGCTGCTCAGCTGGATGGCGTTTACCGGGACGTTCGCCGCCGTCCGTGGCATCACCTACAGCATCCGGGCCGGCCGGGGCCCGTTCGGGAACCTCAGCGTGGGTGGTGAGCACCTGCACCACTACATGTGGGGCATCGGCCTGCTGGCCAGCGTCGGCGCGATCGCGGTCCACGGCGAGGACCGGCACCGGCGCCACCCCGCGGTGGCGCTGGCCTACGGCACCGGGCTGGCGCTCATCGTGGACGAGTTCGCCCTGCTGCTGGACCTCAAGGACGTGTACTGGGCGAAGCAGGGCAGGATCTCGGTTGACCTGGGCGTCGGCGGCAGCGCGGTGGCCGGGTCCTTTTTCGCCGCCCGGCCGGTGCTGCAGCGGCTGGCCGCCGACCGCGCCCAGGCCGCTCACGGCTGACCACCTACCAGCGGCCTGGGCGTGCGGCTCAGAGCAGGCCGAGCAGCCAGCGGGGGCCGGTAACCGCCGCGCCCGCGTCCGCGGCGCGGCGGCGCAGTTCCCGGTCGGCGGTCACCACCAGGCGCCGGCCGGGCAGGCTGGCCGCCAGCTCGGCGATCGTGTCGTCGCCAGACCCGGGGGCGGCCACCACCCGCACCGCGCCAGTGTCCGGCAGCGTGGCCTGGGCCGCCTTAGCCTGGCCCTCGAGCACCAGGACGAATTCCGGGAACCAGTGGTCGAGTGGGCCGACGCCCAGCTCCGCGGGCAGGTCCGGGACGCCGCGCGCGGCGAGCCCGGCCAGCTCGTGGTACAGCCGGGCCGCGGCCCCGGCCCGGTCCCGCCACCACCCGTCGGCCCGGGCCCCTATCACGTTGGCGCCATCCACGATGACGGTGACCTGCGTCATGGCCCCCCGTATGGTAGGCCAGGTCTCAGCGAACCCGGGATGCAGCGGCAGCGTCTCCACCCGGCTGACCGGTACCCAGGCGGCCTCGGCCGCTTCCCCGCCCACCACCTGCACGCCGAACGCCGCGGCCGCCGCGGCCACCAGGGTCTGGTAGGACCAGCCGCCGTGATCGTCATCGAACAGGCCGAGGATCCGCACCGCGCTGGGCGGCACCCCGCATTCCTCCGCCGCCTCGCGCAAGGCCGCCCCGGCCGCTGATTCGTGACTGTCCCGCGCCCCGCCGGGCGGCCCCCAGGTCCCGCCGTGCTGGGTCCAGCCGGCCCGGTGGATGAGCAGCACGCTGGGCGTCCCGGCCGGGTCCGGGGCCCAGGTGAGCAGCCCGGCCGCGCCGTACCGGCCCCAGTGCCGGTGCCCCCGGCCGCACACGACCCAGCCATTGCCGTCCCCATCGGCCATCAGCCCTAACCGTCCCCTTCGGCCACCTCGTCCGACGATAGCGCAGGCCCCCGTAAGCTGGTCGGCATGCTGGATTCGACGCTGACCGACCGGATCGCCACGCTGCGCCAGCGCCGGACAGCGCCGCTGATCCTGGAACTGGACCTGACCGAGGGGATCGCGGAGGAACCGCCCGGCGATCCGCTGTCCGCCCTGGCCACGCGGCACCGGCTGCGGCTGGCTGACGTGCTCGACGGGCTGCGCCGGGCCCGCGCCGATCACCGGGTCAAGGCCCTGGTGGCCAAGGTCGGCGGCCGCCGCATCGGCCTCGCCCAGGTGCAGGAGCTGCGCGCCGCGGTCCAGGACTTCGCGGCCGCGGGCAAGCTGACCGTGGCCTGGTCGGAGACGTTCGGCGACTTCTCCCCCGGCAACGTGCCGTACTACCTGGCGACCGCGTTCGAGCGGATCTGGCTGCAGCCGTCCGGGGACGTCGGGCTGACCGGGATCAGCCTGGAGAACCGGTTCTACCGCGGCACCCTGGACACGCTGGGCGTGGACTTCCAGGTGGCCAGGCGGAAGGAGTACAAGAGCGCTGCCGAGCGGTTCACCGAGCGCAAGTTCAGCGACCCGGCCCGGGAAGAAAACCAGCGGCTGGCCGCCTCGATCATCGAGCAGATCAGCGAGGCCATCGGGCAGCGGCTGCAGGTCCCGGCCGCGGACGCCCGGGCACTGATCGACAACGGCCCGTTCATGGCCAGCGAGGCGCTGGACGCCCGGCTGGTGGACGCGCTCGGCTACCGCGACGAGGTCTATGAGCAGGTCAAGGACGCCGCGGGCGACGGCGCGGTCATTCTGTACCTGAGCCGCTACCAGCGGTCCCGGGCGCTGGCCGAGCGGGCCCGGCGGCTGCCCCGGCCGGGTGAGGACTGCGTTGCGCTGATCTACGCGACCGGGCCGATCCGCCGCGGCCGCAGCGCCCGGGGCCCGCTCATGCCCGGGGCGATGGGCTCGGACACGATGACCGGCGCGCTCCGCGCCGCGGCCGCGGACTCGCGGGCCAAGGCGATCGTGCTCCGGGTCAACAGCCCGGGCGGCTCCTACGTGGCCTCGGACGCGATCTGGCGCGAGGTGGTCCGGGCCCGCGAGGGCGGCACCCCGGTCGTGGTGTCCATGGGCGAGGTCGCCGCGTCCGGCGGGTACTTCATCGCCATGGCCGCCAACGCCATCGTGGCCCAGCCGGGCACCATTACCGGGTCCATCGGCGTGCTGAGCGGCAAGCCCGTGCTGGGCCAGGCGCTGGAGCGGGCCGGGATCACCACCGACTCGGTGAGCGAGGGCGCGCACGCGGACATGTTCAGCACCGTCGCGGGCCGTTCAGCGAGGAGGAATGGGCGAAGATCAACGCCTGGCTGGACCGGATCTACGCCGACTTCACCGGCAAGGTCGCCGCCGGGCCGTGGCCTGCCGCGAGCAGCAGGTCGCAGGACATCGCCCGGGGCCGGGTGTGGACCGGGGCCGACGCTGCGGGCATCGGCCTGGTCGACGAGCTCGGCGGGCTGGCCGACGCGATCAGGCTGGCCCGGCGCAAGGCGGGCCTGCCGCAGGCCGCGGCGGTGCGGCTGTACCCGCGCAACCACCCACTGGACCGGGTCCGGCCGCCCGCCTCCAGCGAGGAGCGGCCCGCCGCCCCGGCCGGCCTGCTCGCGGAGAGCTGGGGACCGGTGTGGCGGCTGGCCGCCAGCGCCGGCCTGGCCCCGCACGGCCCGCTGCACCTGCCGGGCCAGTGGGTGATCCAGTGACGCCGTCACGGTGACCGGCCCGGACAGCACCCACCAGGCGGCAGCCCACCAGGCGGCACCCCACCAGGCGGCAGCACCGCACCGGGCACCGCCGCACCAGACAGCACCTCGCTGGGCGAGACCGCGCTGGACCAGACCGGGCTCGCCGTGGCCCTGTCCGTGTTCGCCACCGGGGTCGACATTGGTCACAGTCGCCGACGGCCGCGATGACATCGGCACCACGGTGAGCGCGTTCTGCGGGCTCTCGCTCGACCCGCCGCTGGTCGGGGTGGCGCTGACAGCCAGCTCCTACCCAGCCGAGGTGCTGGGCCGGGTGAGCCGGTTCGCGGTGACCGTGCTGGCGGACAGCCAGCGGATGCTGGCCGGCCGGTTCGCCGTGGCAGGCCGGCCCGGGGCCCGGCTGCTGCTGGACGGCGTGCCGCACACCCGGGGCGGCCGGTCAGGCGCGCTGATCCCGGGCGGCGGCCTCGCGGCGCTGGAGTGCGAGGTCACCCAGCGCCTGGCCGCCGGTGACCACCTGCTGCTCATCGCCTCGGTGCTGGCCGTGCCCTACCTGGCCGAGGCCGGCCAGCCGCTGATCCGGTTCGCGGGCCGCTACCGCGTCCTGCCGCACGGGAATACCGCCGTTTAGGGTGTGTGCTGCAGGGGTCAGGCTCATCGCGCAGCAGGAGAGACACATCAATGGCAGGCATCGCGGCCGGGGGCACGGCTAACGGCTCCACGGCCAACTCAGCCAGCTCAGACCACCCGAGCTCAGTCACCGGCCGGATCGATACCAGGGTGGCGCACGCCGCCCGGGTGCAGGACTACTGGCTGGGCGGCCGGGACAACTTCGCCGCCGACCGCGAGGCCGGGGAAGCGGTGCTGGCCGGCCGCCCCGGCCTGGTCGCCTCGGTCCGCGCGGGCCGGGACTTCCTCGGCCGCGCCGTGCGTTACCTGGCCGGCCCGGCGGGCATCGGCCAGTTCCTGGACATCGGCGCCGGGATCCCGGCCGCCGGCCACACCCACGAAGCCGCGCAGTCGGTCGCGCCGCAGGCCCAGGTGGTCTACGTGGACAACGACCCGGTGGTGTTCGGGCACGCCCGGGCCCTGCTGGCCAGCCGGCCGGCACGGCAGCACCGACTACCTGCAGGCTGACCTGCGCGACCCGGAGAAGATCCTGGCCGAGGCGGCCAGCCTGCTGGACCTGTCCCAGCCGGTGGCGGTGGTGCTGATGGAGGTGCTCCAGTTCGTCCCGGACCGGGCCCGGCCGCAGGAGATCGTGGCCTGCCTGCTCGACGCCCTGCCGCCGGGCAGTGCCCTGCTGCTCGCCCACCCGGCCAGCGACATCGCGCCACGGGCCGCGGCCAGCATGGACGGCTTCGGCCACCTGATGTCCCAGCAGGTCACCCTGCGCACGCAAGCCAGGATCATGCCTTTCTTCAACGGGTTGCGGCTGGTGTCCCCAGGCCTCGTCCGGGTGCCGCAATGGCGGCCGGAATCGCAACGCGCCGCCGCGGCTGTGTCGGCCACCTGGGGCGGCGTCGGGCGGAAATGACGCGGCCGTGGCCGCTGTGGACAACGCTGTGGACAGTTCGGTGGACAGGGGCGCTAGCCCGGGGGACAACGGACTGGAATCAGTGGACTGCCTGTGGATGCACATCGCTCGCAGGAACGTAGCGGGTGCACCTGCGTGGCGGGCTCCTGTGGATATCGCGCCACAGACGTCCCCCGGCGCGGGCCATGCGCCGCACGGGGGCCCTTCTCACCGGGGCCCTCCACCACAGCCCCCTCCACCACTAAGGCCCTTCTCCATCACTAAGGCCCCTCCATCTCATACATGGAGGGGCCTTAGCTGCATTGTGCCGGATACACCCAGTTATTCCCGGCAGCGACACGCCGGAACCATCGCCTGCCGGCGGTCAGCTGGCGTGCGCGCCGCCCGGGCCGCGGCTGCTCATGACACGCTGCCCGGCCTGCCACACCGCGGCGGCCAGCGGGACGCCGGGCCGGTACGCCAGGTAGCTGTGCGCCGGGCCGTCCAGCAGCACCAGGTCGGCCTGGGCGCCAGGGCCCAGGTGGCCGACATCGGGCCGGCGCAGCGCCCGGGCGCCGCCCGCGGTTGCGGACCACACCGCCTCCTGGGTGGTCAGCCGCATCTCCCGGACCGCCAGGGCGATGCACAGCGGCATGCTGGAGGTGAAGCACGAGCCCGGGTTGCAGTCGGTGGCCAGGGCGACCGTCACACCCGCGTCCAGCAGGCGCCGGGCGTCCGGGTAGGGCTGCCGGGTAGCGAACTCCACCCCGGGCAGCAAGGTGGCCACGGTGCGGGACGAGGCCAGCGCCGCCACGTCCGCCTCGCTGAGGTAGGTGCAATGGTCCGCCGAGGCCGCACCCGCCTGCACCGCGAGCTGCACGCCCGGCCCCGGGCCCAGCTGGTTCGCGTGCACCCGCGGCAGCAGTCCCGCGGCCTGGCCCGCCGCCAGCACCGCGGCGGCCTCGTCCGCGCCGAACGCCCCCCGCTCGCAGAACACATCCACCCACCGGGCGTGCGGCGCGCACGCCGCCAGCATCGGCCCGCAGACCAGGTCCAGGTACCCGGCCGGGTCACCGGCGTATTCCGGCGGCACGACGTGCGCCCCCAGGAACGTGACCTCAGGGGTGATCTCCGCGGCCAGCGCCACGCTGCGCGCCTCATCGGCCACGGTCAGCCCGTAGCCGGACTTGCACTCCAGCGTGGTCGTGCCCTGGCCCAGCATCTCCCGGGCCAGCCGGGCCAGGTTCGCCCGCAGCGCCAGGTCGGGGGCGGCCCGGGTGGCGGCCACCGTGCTGCGGATCCCGCCGGCCTGGTACGGCTGGCCCGCCATGCGCGCGGCGAATTCGGCGCTCCGCTCCCCGGCGAACACCAGGTGGGCGTGCGAGTCCACGAAACCGGGCAGCACCGCCCGGCCACCGCAGTCGACTGCCTCATCCGCGGCGGGCGCCCGGGCGGCCGGCCCGGTCCAGGCCACCCGGCCGTCCTCGATGACCAGCGCCGCCTCGTTCAGCGCAAAGAACTCCCCAGGGCCCTGTGCCAGGTCCGCGTCGGGGCTGGCGTTGGTGACGAGCTCACTGATGTTGCTGAGCAGCGTGCTCATCCCAGCACGTTACCGGTACCCGCCGCCCACCTAGCGCGTCCCGTAGTCATCCGGGATTGGCGCCACCTCCCGCAGGACCGCATCCCAGGGAGCTTGGGCCGCTTCACGCCCGGTCACACCCCAGGGAGCTCGGGCCGCCTCAGGCCCGGCCGTTTCCCACGGAGCTGACGCCACCTGACGCCCGGCCGCCGCATCCCAGGGAGCTTGGGGCGCCTCAGGCCCGGCCATCTCCCACGGAGGTCGCGCGACCTGACGCCCAGCCGAATCCCAGGGAGCTTGGGGCGCCGCACGCCCGGCCGCATCCTGGCGGGCTGGCGGCGCCGGTGGCTGCGCCCGCCACACCCACGTCCGGTACGCCCAGTAGCGGAAAAGGGTGGCCAGCCCGATGCCGATCACCAGGGCGACGTTGTAGGAGAGCGTGTCGTGCCTGCCCAGCACGTACGTGGTGAACCCGAGGCAGGCGAGCTGGACCCCCAGCCCTACACCATTGAGCAGGAAGAACATGAGGCCTTCACGCACCACGCCAGTGCGCTGGCGGTGCCGGAACGTCCAGTAACGGTTGCCTGCCCAGGAAACCGCCGTCGCCACTACCGTGGCGATCACGTTCGCGGCGAGCGGTCCCACTCCAGCCTGGAAATGCAGCAGGTTGGTGCCGACATCGGCAATGAGGACGGCGATCGCGCCGACGATGCCGAACTTGCCCAGCTCATGGACCAGCAGCCAGAACTTGCCGCCGATCATCCGGGCCAGCGGTACCCGCACCGGATGGTCCTTGGGCTTCCGGTGCGCTGGCGCCCGCCGGGCCGGCTGGCCGGGCGACGCCCGGTTCTTGTACGCCGGGGCAGACCTCACCCGGCCGAGGGTAGCCAGCCCGGCCCGCCGGCGCCGGGCGAACGCCGCATCCCTACGCCGACCGCACGAACCCGGTACTCTCTGCCACGCCTTGTCTCACCAGCATCTCCAGCGGCGGGCACACTACCGGGTCAGTTGAGCGGCGGGCACACTACCGGGTCAGTTGAGCTGGATGGAGCGCTTGGCCAGGCCGAGCCAGAAGCCGTCGATGACGGTACGGGCGCTGTCGAGGTCGCCGTCGGCCGCGCCGAGCGTCACGAACAGCGGCGCGAAGTGCTCGGTGCGCGGATGCGCCTGGCGGGCACCGGGGGCCCTGTGCTGGAAGTCCAGCAGCGCGTCCAGGTCGCCCCGGGCCAGCGCCTCGCTGCCCCAGTGGTCGAACTCAGCCATGACTGGCTGGACCTGGCCCGTCATGCTGAGCGCGCGCAGGTTGTGGGTGAAGAACCCGCTGCCCACGATCAGCACGCCCGCGTCACGCAGCGGCGCGAGCTTGCGCCCAATCTCGTACAGCCCCGCCGGGTCCAGCGTCGGCATGGACACCTGGAGCACCGGCACGTCCGCGTCCGGATACATCTCCACCAGCGGCACGTACGCACCGTGGTCCAGGCCCCGCTCGGGCACGTTGACCACCGGGGTGCCCGCCGTGCGGAGCAGCTTGCGCACGTCGTCAGCCAGCTCGGGCGCACCCGGAGCCGAGTACTTGACCTGGTAATACTTGTCCGGGAAACCCCAGAAGTCGTAGACCAGCGGAGCTCGCGTGGTCGCACCCAGCGCCAGTGGGGCCGCCTCCCAGTGCGCCGAGACCATCAGCACGGAAGTGGGCTTGGGCAGGTCAGCGGCCCAGCTGGCCAGCTGGCCCGGCCATAGCTCGTCATCCGCCAGCGGCGGTGCGCCATGGCTGAGGTAGATCGCGGGCATGCGCCCAGGTGCCCCGGCCCCCGGATCAGTGGCGGACATCGCTTCCTCCTGCGTCATTCGGCCGGCCGCGTCCTCCGCGGCCCACGCTACGGGCTGCCGCCAGCAGCGTGGGCCGCGGGGCTGCGTGTGCGGCTGGGCCAGGCAGCTAGGCCAGCAGGGGGTGGATGGCGGCGGTGAGGGCGGCGGGGACGTCGGGGATGAGCAGGTGCTGGCCGTCGCGGACCACATCGTGGCCGCTGACCACGACGTTGCTCACGTCAGCGGCGGTGCCAGCGAAGATGACCGACTCCAGCGCGCTGGCGGGCGACGCGCCGGCCAGCCGGGGCGTGTCCAGCCGGACCGTGACCAGGTCAGCGAGGGCACCGGGCACGATCTCGCCCGCCTCGGGCCAGCCCAGGCAGGCGTGCCCGGCCGCGGTCGCAACCTGGGCCAGCGCGGCCGCGCCGAACTGGCCGCGCTGGCCGGTGGCCAGCCGCTCCCCCAGTTCCACCAGCCGTGCCTCGGCCAGCAGGTCCACCACGGCGTGGCTGTCACTGCCGAGCACCAGCGGGCAGCCCGCCGCCGCCAGCGCAGCGGCGGGGCCGATCCCGTCGGCCAGGTAGGCCTCGGTGCTCGGGCACAGGCAGACGGCCACCTCGCTGCCACCCAGCAGCTCGATGTCCCGCCCGGTCAGGTGCGTGGCGTGCACCATCGTGCTGCGCGGCCCGAGCGCCCCGGCGCGGTCCAGCAACTGAGCTGGGGTTACGCCGTAGGCGGCCACGCAGGCATCGTTCTCGGCGGGCTGCTCGGACAGGTGGGCGTGCAGCGGCGCGCCGTACCGCTGCGACCAGGCCACCACCGGGTGCATCTGGTCCGGCGGCACCGCGCGGACCGAGTGGATGGCGGCCCCGGCCCGGGCGTGTGGTGTTAGCCATCCGTGGGAATCGCAGCTGAGGGCATCCACCCGGGCCGCCCAGCCGGCCGCGTCGCTGTCTGCGAAGCGTTCCTGGACGGCCGACAACCGCTCCGGGGTGCCGTCCGGCGCGAGCCCGCCCACCAGGTAACACGTATCCAGCAACGTGATCCGGATCCCGGCCTGCGCCGCCGCCGCCAGCAGCGCCCGGCTCATCTCGTTGGGATCGGCGTACGGAATCCCGCCCACGTCGTGGTGCAGGTAGTGGAACTCCCCCACGCACGTCACCCCGGCCAGCGCCATCTCCGCGTACACGGCCCGGGCCAGCGCCAGGTAGCTGTCCGGGTCCAGCCGCCCGGCGACCTGGTACATCCGCTCCCGCCAGGTCCAGAACGTGCCCGCGCCCGCCTCGGTGATCCCGCGCAGCACGCGGTGGAACGCGTGCGAGTGCGCGTTCGCCAGCCCGGGCAGGGTGAGCCCCGGCAGCCGCTCGGTGCCCGGCGGGACCGAACTGGCGGGCACATCGGGGGTCACCGCCACGAAGACGCCGCCCACCGCTTCGATCAGCACCCCGGCCCGCACCGGGCCGCTGCCGGCCCAGGCCAGTTCGGCGTGCCAGCGCCGCACCTCGGGTGCGGGGCCCGGGTCAGGCCCGGAGCCCACCGCGGGGCCCGGGCCCACCGCGGAACCCGGGGCCGGAGCGAGACCCGGGACCGGAGCGAGACCCGGGACCGGAGCGAGACCCGGGACCGGAGCGAGACCGGGGCTGGTCATCTGCTGGCCAGGTCGCGGAGCACGGTGGCCAGCGCCTGCACCCCGGCCGCACAGTCCGCCGCGTCCGCGTGCTCAGCGGGTGAGTGGGACACCCCGGTGAGGTTGCGGACGAACAGCATGCCAGCTGGCAGCCGGTCAGCGAGGATGCCCGCGTCGTGCCCGGCCCCGGTGGGCAGCAACGGCGCGGCGAACCCGGCCTCCTCCAGCGTGGCAGCCAGCTGGTCGCGCAGCGCCTCGTCGAACTCGACCGCGTCGGTGAAGGACTCCTGCTGCCAGGCCAGCCCCACCCGGTGCTCGGCGGCGGCCTCGCCGGCCACGGCCAGGATCTGCTCCACGGTTTCCGCGAGCGCGTCCCCGTCCGGGGCCCGCACGTCCAGCCAGGCGCGGACCGAGGAGCATACAGCGTTAGCGGCCCCTGGCTCGGCGATCACCTTGCCGACGGTCGCCCGGGTTTCCCGTTCCACAGCCGCCTGCCGGGCGGCCAGCACCGTGGCCGCGTACGGCAGCATGGGGTCGCGCCGGTCCGCCAGCACCGCCGTGCCCGCGTGGTCGGCTCGCCCGGTGAAGTCCAGCCGCCACCGGCCGTGCGGCCAGATCTCCTCGGCCACGCCGATGGGAGCACCGAGGTCGGCCAGGGCCCGGCCCTGCTCGACGTGCAGTTCCACGTAGCAGCCGAGGCGGGCGATCAGTTCCTCGTCCGGGCCGAGCCGGTCCGGGTCAGCCCCGGCCGCCCGCATCGCTGCGGCCAGCGTGATCCCGTCGCCGTCGCGCAGCCCGCGCGCGGTGTCCGGGTCGATCGCCCCGGTCAGCAGGCGGCTGCCCAGGCAGGCCACGCCGAACCGGCCGCCTTCCTCCTCGGTGAACGCGACCACCGCGATCGGCCGGGACGGGCTGAACCCGCCCGCCCGCAGCTCATCGATGGCCGCGAACGCGGACACCACCCCGAGCGGGCCGTCGTACGCCCCGCCGTCCGGCACCGAATCCAGGTGGCTCCCGGTAACAATGGCCGGGTTGGCGCCAGCGTTGCCGTCCGCTACATCCCACCAGGCCCACAGGTTGCCGTTGCGGTCATGGTCCACGTCGAGGTTCCGTTGCTGCGCCGCATTCTCGAACCAGGACCGGCCCGCCTGGTCGGCGGCAGTCCAGGAAAACCGCTGGTAACCGCCGGTCTCCTCGCGTCGGCCGATGGGCAGCAGCGCGTCCCATAGCGAGTTGAACGTGGTCACGGCGCCTGCATCGGGACCTGGACGCCGCGCTGCCCGGCTACCAGCGCTGCCTCCTCGTAGCCGGCGTCCACGTGCCGGATCACGCCCATCCCCGGGTCGTTGCTGAGCACGCGCTCCAGCTTCTGGGCCGCCAGGCCACTGCCATCCGCAACGCACACCTGGCCGGCGTGAATGGACCGCCCGATGCCGACCCCGCCGCCGTGGTGAATGCTCACCCAGGACGCTCCCGACGCGGTGTTGACCAGCGCGTTCAGTAGCGGCCAGTCGGCGATCGCGTCGGAGCCGTCGGCCATCGCCTCGGTCTCCCGGTACGGCGAGGCCACCGACCCGCAGTCCAGGTGGTCCCGGCCGAGCACGATCGGCGCTTGCACGTCGCCCCGGCTGACCATCTCGTTGAACCGCAGCCCGGCCAGGTGCCGCTCGCCGTAGCCGAGCCAGCAGATCCGCGCGGGCAGGCCCTGGAAATGCACTTTTTCCCGGGCCAGCCGGATCCACCGGGCGAGCGGCTCGTTGCCGGGGAAGAGGTCGAGGATGGCCCGGTCGGTGGCGGCGATGTCAGCGGGGTCGCCGGACAGCGCGGCCCACCGGAACGGCCCCTTGCCCTCGCAGAACAGCGGCCGGATGTAGGCGGGCACGAAGCCCGGGAAGTCGAACGCGCGGGAGTAGCCGGCCAGCTCCGCCTCACCCCGGATCGAGTTGCCGTAGTCGAATACTTCCGCGCCCGCGTCCATGAACCCCACCATCGCCTCGACGTGCGCAGCCATCGACTGCCGGGCCCGCTCGGTGAAGCCCGCCGGGTCCTCAGCCCGCAACGCGGCCATGTCCTCGAACGCCATCCCGCGAGGCAGGTAGGTGAGCGGGTCGTGCGCGGAGGTCTGGTCGGTGACGATGTCGATCGGCGCGCCCATGGCCAGCATCTGGGGCAGGATCTCGGCCGCGTTGCCGAGCAGGCCGATGGACAGCGGCTGGCCCGCGTCCCGGGCCGCGGTGCCGCGGCGCAGCGCGTCCCCGCTGTCGTCGGCCGCCGTGTCCAGGTAGCCGTGCTCGATCCGCCGGGCGATCCGGGACGGGTCGCAGTCGATGCAGATCGCGACCCCGCCGTTCATGGTCACCGCGAGTGGCTGCGCGCCGCCCATGCCGCCGAGGCCCGCGGTGAGCGTGATCGTGCCCGTCAGTGAGCCGCCGAACCGTTTCGCCGCCACCGCCGCGAACGTCTCGTAGGTGCCCTGCAGGATGCCCTGGGTGCCGATGTAGATCCACGAGCCCGCGGTCATCTGGCCGTACATGGTCAGCCCGAGGGACTCCAGGCGGCGGAACTCCTCCCAGGTGGCCCACTGCGGGACCAGGTTGGAGTTGGCGATGAGCACCCGTGGCGCCCACTCGTGGGTACGCATCACCCCGACCGGCTTGCCCGACTGGACCAGCAACGTCTCGTCGGCTTTCAGGCTCTGCAAGGAGCGGACGATCGCGTCGAACGCGCTCCAGCTGCGGGCCGCGCGGCCGGAGCCGCCGTACACGATCAGCTCGTCCGGATGCTCGGCCACCTCGGGATCGAGGTTGTTCATCAGCATCCGCATGGCCGCTTCCTGCGGCCAGCCCAGGCAGGACAGGGCGGTGCCGCGCGGCGCGCGGACGGGGCGGGGCCCGGACGGCTGAGGCGGGCCCGGCGGGCGGGAAGATGCGGCAGTCATCGCTGGCTCCCTCAGGTCAGGCGGCCGGGCCGGGGCACGCGCGCCGGGCCGGGGCCGTTGGCGGCAGCGTACAGCGCAGCGCCGGGCGCGGTCCCCAGGGACCACGCCCGGCGCCTGATCGGGCCGTCGGGATGCGGCCCAGAGTGCCAGCAGCGCGGAGCCGCTAGGTCAGCTCTTCATGCCCACGGCCTTCAGCCATCCGGCCGCGACCGTCGAGTAGTTGTCGTGGTCCAGGATGACCGCCTTGTCCATGGCCAGCAGGCCCGCCGTAGTCAGCTTGGCCGAGATCTCGTTCAGTGTGCTGGTGATGGTCGGGGTGATCGCCTTCTTGTACACCAGCGGGGTGACGTTCTGCGCGGCGAAGTTGAACTTGGGGTCGGCCAGCGCCACCAGGTGATCGGTGATGATCTGCGGGGTGGTGGTGAACACGTCAGCCGCCTGGACCTTGCCGTCCACCAGGGCGGCCAGGGTCAGCGGGCCGGACTCGTCCAGCGGGTCGAACGACTTGAACGTCAGCCCGTAGTTCTTCTTCAGCCCGACCAGGCCGTCGGTGCGGGTCTTGAACTCGGGCGGGCCGCCGATGACGAAGCTGCTCGCGACCGAGGACAGGTCCGAGATGGAGGACAGGTGGTACTTGGTCGCGGTGGCCTGGGTGACGGTCACCGAGTCCTTGTCCTGGGCCGAGGACGAGCTGAGGATCTCCAGCGAGTTCGGCAGCTTCGCCGTGAGCGCCGCGTTCACCTCCGTGGTGGTCGCGGCCGTGCTGGTGGGGTCCACCGACGTGGTGAGCAATGCACCGTTATATTCCGGAATGATGCTGATCGTGCCCTTTTCTACCTGCGGGTAATAGACTTCCCGGGCGCCGATGTTGAACTTCGGGGTGACCTTCACGCCCTTGCCCTGAAGCGCGAGCACGTAGATTTCCGCGAGCAGCTCGTTTTCCGGGAAGTTCGCGGACCCTACGACCACGCTGCCCTTGGACGCGCTGGGCGACAGCGGGCTGGAGCCGCTCTTGCTGCTACTGCTGCAGGCGGCGAGCCCGGCGACAGCGAGCACTGCCATGCCGCCGATCGCCCCGGTCCGGAGCGACGATCTGGCCGCGGTCAACCGTGAGGTCGGGAACATGAGGTATTTCCCTTCTATTTCGATAGACTAGGAAGCTATCACGAGGAGCGAGCCTGCTTGCGCAGGCCCGCTGGGACGATGACGCGCCGCAGGCCAACGAAAAGGACCTGCACGGCCAGCGCGAGCAGGACGACGAGTACCGCCCCGCCCGCCACTTCGCCGTAGTTGTTAACCGCGAGCCCGTCGATGATGTAACGGCCAAGTCCGCCAAGGCCGATATACGCGGCGATCGTCGCGGTGGCCACCACGAAGATCGCGCCAGTGCGCAAGCCCAGCATGATGAGCGGAAGCGCCACTGGCACTTCCACCTTGCGCACCTGCTGCCAGGGCGTCATGCCCATGCCCTGGGCGGCGTCTTTGAGTCCTGGGTCCACCCCGGACACGCCCTCGTAGGCGTTGACCAGGATCGGCGGGATGCCGAGCACGACCAGCGGGATCAGCCAGGCCAGCGGCGAGAACCCGAGGATGATCACCGCCAGCACCAGCAGGCCGAGGGTGGGGATGGCCCGCCAGGCGTTGGCCAGGTTGACCGCCAGCACCCCGCCGCGGCCGGTGTGCCCGATCAGGATGCCCAGGGGGACCGCGATCAGCGCCGCGATCAGCAGCGACAGGGCGCTGTAGCCGAGCTGTTCGAGGATCCGGACCGGGATGCCGCCGGATCCGTGCCACTGCCGGGGCTGCTTCAGCCAGTCCCACGCGAAGCTCAGGAAGCTCATACCGCACCTCCGCGCAGTGCACCAGGCCGGCCTGCGGAGGAACTCAGGAAGCTCATACCGCACCTCCGCGCAGTGCACCAGGCCGGCCTGCGGAGGAACTCAGGAAGCTCATACCGCACCTCCGCGCAGTGCACCAGGCCGGCCTGCGGAGGAACTCAGGAAGCTCATACCGCACCTCCGCGCGGTGCACCAGGCCGGCCTGCAGAGGAACTCAGGAAGCTCATACCGCACCTCCGCGCGGTGCACCAGGCCGGCCTGCGGAGGAACTCAGGAAGCTCATACCGCACCCCTGGCCAGCGCGCCAGCTGGATCCGCAGTCATGATCTTCGGCGGCTCGCGCCGCGCGCGCCGTGGCTGCCAGGGCGTGAGCAGCCTGCGCGCCCCGACCAGCAGCACGTCGCAGACCAGCGCGAGCACGATGATCAGCACCAGGCCCACCACGATCTCGGTGGGAAAGTCGCGCTGGTAGCCGTCGATGAACAGGTAGCCGAGGCTGCTCACCCCGATCAGCTGGCCCACGCTGGCCAGGCTGATGCTGGACACCATGGCCACCCGCAGCCCGGCGATCACCACTGGCACCGCCACCGGCAACTCGACCCGGACCAGGCGGCGTAGCGTGCCGAAGCCCATCGCGGTGGCCGCCTGGCGGACCGGCTCCGGGACCGAGCGGAGCCCATCCACCACGTTCGGCAGCAGCACGCACAGCGAGAACAGGGTGAGCGGGATGATCACAGTGATGTCGGACAGGCCGGTGTACGGGATCAGCACGATGAACAAAGCCAGCGAGGGCAGCGCATACAGGATGCTGGTCACTGACAGCGTGGGCGGGTACAGCCAGGTCCACCGGGCGCAGGCAATGCCCAGCGGCACCGAGATGACCAGGCCGGCCAGCGCGGACACGATGCCCAGGTAGGCGTTCTCCCAGGTGAGCTGCGCAATCATGGAGGCGTTGCTGGGGATCCAGGACCAGATCATGACCCGGCCGCCTCCGGGCCGGCGCCCCTGCTCTGCCCGTCCCGGCTGCCCCGGCCGTCTCAGCTGCCTCGGCATCGTGGATCGCGGCGCGCAGCCGCTCGTAGGAGGTCACCCCGACCACGCGGCCCTGCTCATCGACACCAGCGGCCTGCCCGGCCGCGGACAGCACGGTCGCGTCCAGCGCCGCCCGCAGCGAGTCGCTGGCCACGCTGAACGTGTGCCCGTACGGCTGCAGCCGGGCGTCACCGATCACCGCGCTGTCCGGCAGCGCCGCGAGCTCGTCCGGGCCGACCCAGCCGCGGGGCTGGCGCTGCCCGTCCACCACGAGCAGCCACGGCTCGCCGGCCTGGGCGCGGGCCAGCCGTGCCGCCTCGGCCACTGGCAGGTCCTCGGCGACCACGGCGGCGTCGTCCAGCTTCAGCCCAGCCGCCGCGAGGAAGGACAGCCGCCGGATGCCGCGGTCGAAGCCGAGGAAGTTCTCCACGTAATCATCCGCGGGCGCGCTGAGCAGCACCTCGGGCGGGGCCACCTGGACCAGATGGCCGCCCGGCCGGAAGATCGCCACCTGGTCACCCACTTTGATGGCCTCTTCGACGTCGTGCGTGACCAGCACGATCGTCTTGTGTAGCGACGACTGGAGCTTGATGAGCTCATCCTGCAGGGTGGCTCGGACAATCGGGTCCACCGCGCTGAACGGCTCGTCCATCAGCAGCACCGGCGGGTCCGCGGCGAGCGCCCGGGCCACCCCGACCCGCTGCTGCTGCCCGCCGGATAGCTGATATGGGTACCTGCGGGCCATCTCCTGGTCCAGGCCAACCAGCTCCATCAGCTCCCGGGCCCGGCCCCGGGCCTTGGCCTTGTTCCACCCGATCAGCAACGGCACCGTGGCGATGTTGTCCTCGATGGTCCGGTGCGGGAACAGGCCGGACTGCTGGATGACGTACCCGATGCCGCGGCGCAGCTGGTCCGGGTTGGACTGCTGGATGTCCTTGCCGTCGAGCAGGATCCGGCCGCTGGTCGGGTCGATCAGCCGGTTTATCATCCGCAGCGAGGTGGTCTTGCCGCACCCGCTCGGCCCGACCAGGACCATGGTCTGCCCGGCGGGCACCTCAAGGTTGAGGTTATCCACGGCGACCGTGCCACCTGGATACCGTTTCGTCACGCCCT
>CAWDRD010000046.1:0-41983 GCA_963804455.1 uncultured Actinomycetes bacterium | reverse complement strand
CACGGAGGTGATCGTGTCGCCCTGGGTCGCCAGGCCTGGTCGGCGGCGGAGCCGGAGATGACCCCGGCGATGGCGGCCCCGCTGGTCGTGGTGCCGGAGCCGTTCCCGTAACCGCCGTACCCGGCGCCGAAGCCGCCGAAGCTGCCGCCGAAGCCGCTGGCACTGCCGCTGTTGCTGGTGGACGAGACCTGGACACCGAGGAACGCGGTGCCGCCCAGGTGCACGGTGGACGACGCCTTGCCCGCCTCGATCTGGCTGGCGACGGACAGCGCCGCACCGATCGGGATGTGGAACGCCTGGGTCGCGGTCTGGGTGGTCTGGGACTGGAAGCCGTCGGTGGACGCGCCGCTGGACGCGGCGGTGTTCATGCCGATGACTTCGCCTTCGGTGCTGACCAGCGCGCCGCCGGAGTCACCGGGCTGGATGCCCGCGTTGGTCTGGATCAGGCCGGTCAGGTGCTCGGACGAGCCCGACCCCTCGTCCGAGGCGGTGATCGCCTGGTTGAGGCCGGTCACCTTGCCGGTGGCCACGGACGGGGTACCGCCCTTGCCGCCAGCGTTGCCGAGCGCGACCACGCCCTGCCCGGTGGCCACGGTGGCCGTGCTGGTGCTGACCGTCTGCAGCCCGGACGCGCCCTGTAGCTGGAGCACAGCCACGTCCTGGCTCTCGTCGTAGCCGACGACCTTGGCGGTGTAGGTCTTGCCGTTGCCCACGTCGGTGACCTTGACCGAGGTCGCGCCGTTGATCACGTGGTTGTTGGTGAGCACCTCACCGGTGGAGGTCAGCACCATCCCGGTGCCGGCCGCCTCGCCGTTCTGATAGCCCAGCGTGGACACCACGTCGACCAGACCCGGGTCTACCTTGGACTCGATCTGCGCGGTGGTCAGCACGGTGGCGCCGAACGCGTCCGCCGCGCCCAGCCCCACAAAGGCCAGCGCGGCCGCTGCCCCGACCGCCGCGCCCGCGCGCCAGTAGTAGCGCTTGCGCCGGGACCGGCCCTGGCCGTCGCCGCCGTCGCCAGCGCCCGCGGCGCCGTAGCCGTAACCGCCGTAACCCGGCCCCCCGTAACCAGGGCCGCCGTAACCGGCACCGCCATAGCCAGCGCCGCCGTAACCGGCGCTGCCGTAGCCAGCGCCGCCGTAACCGTAGTCTCCGGAGCTGCTCGCCCCTGCCGGGCCGGCCGGCTGGGCCGAGCCCTCCGGGGCCGTCCACGGCCGCTCGTTGTCGTTGACCGCGTTCATCTGGGGCTCAACTCCCTTGGTACGTCACTCATGAAGCCTTCCACCCTGATAATCGGCTTCGTACCTGGAAGAGAACTCCAAGGAGACTACGCGGCTCCTGGCTATTTCCTGAAGGCTTTCTGAACGCTACTGGCCTGCGGCGGACGGTCAGCCCGGATCGCGCAGGAACTCCTGCAGCGCCTGGTAGTACGGCCCGATCGAGCTGATCTCCGCGTACTCCTCGTCGCCGTGCATCCCATCACCAGCAACGCCGAAGGCGATCGCATCGATACCCAGCTGGTAGTAGAAGCGGCCGTCCGCGGCCCCGTGCTTGCGCAGGAAGTCGCCGGGATACCCCTGCCCGCGCGCGGCCTGCTGGAGCTTGCGGATTTCGGGACGGCCGCGGTCCGCGTGGTGCGGCGGGTCTACCATCCCAACCACGGGCGTGACACCGGCCTCGCAGAACGTCGCCAGGTAAGCGGCGATGTCCGGGACGGTTTTCCCGTTGAAGCTGTCATCCTCGGCCGGGAAGCGGATGTCCAGCCAGGCTTCGGCCGCGTCCGGTATCTGGTTGATGGTCTCGTTGGCGGTCTCGATCCGGGCCAGGTTGATAGTCGTCCGCCACTCCTCCCGAACGGGGACCGGGTGGGCGGCCAGCAGCCGCTCCAGGCTGAGGCCCAGCTTGACCAGGGCGTTGTCGCCCTGCCAGGGGTAGGCGGCGTGACCGGCCCGGCCCACGGCGTGCAGCGACGCGTTGATCATCCCCTTGGAGTCGGTCACGATCCGCAGCCCGCTGTGCTCGCCAATGACCACGAAGCCAGCCCGCACCCCCTGCTCCAGCTGATGCCGGGTGCCGTCCCGCCCGCCGACCTCCTCGTCGGTGACCAGCTGCAACCCAATCGGGTACGGCAGGCGGCCGGCCAGTTCCGCGAACACCTGGGCTTCCACCAGGGTCGCGATCTTCATGTCCTGGCTGCCCCGGGCGTAGAGGCGGTCGCCGTCCCGGCGCGGCTTGAACTGCTCCGCCCGGGCCGGCACCACGTCGACATGGCCATTCAGGATGATCCGGAAGTGCGGCCGCTGCGTCCCGGCATAGATCAGCGCGCTCGGCTTGCCGCCGGACTCGAACCGCTCCACGGTCAGCGTGGGCCCGGCTGGCCCGGCCGTGTCGCGGACGAAGCCGATCACGAACTCGAGAGCCCGGTGCAGGTCTTCTGGCCGCCCGGCGGTCGACGGCACCGCCAGCAGCTCGCTGGCTGCGACCAGGAAGGACTCAGTATCCATAGCAACATCCTGCGCTACTGCCCCGGCGGCCACCGCCACAACCCGGCCCTCCGCCGCTGGCCCCGGCCGTCAATAGACTCCAGGCTCATGACCACTGACCCGCTAGGCCCGGCGGAGCCGGCCACCGCTGCCTCTCCTGCCGCCCCGCGGATCCCGGCGGAGCGGATCCATCACGGGGATGTCGTGACCGACGAGTACGCCTGGCTCGCGGACAAAGAGAACCCGCGGACCATCGCCTTTCTGGAGGCTGAGAATGCCTACACGGAGGCGATGACCGCGCGCCAGCAAGCGCTCCGCGGGACGATCTTCGACGAGATCAAGGCCAGGACCCGGGAGACGGACCTGTCGGTGCCTGCGCGCAAGGGCGGCTGGTGGTACTACTCCAGGACGGTGGCGGGCCAGCAGTACTCGCTGCACTGCCGGCGCTCGGTCCGGCCGGGCGAGGTGCGGCCGCCCATGACCGAGGACGGCGGCCCGCTGGACGGCGAGGACGTGCTGCTCGACGGGAACGAACTGGCCGCGGGCAGCCAGTTCTTCTCGCTGGGCACCTTCGACGTGAGCCCGGACGGACGGCTGCTCGCCTACTCGACCGACTTCACCGGCGACGAGCGGTTCACGATGCGGGTGCGGGACCTGGTATCCGGGGAGACGGCCGCGGACGAGATACCCGGCACGTTCTATGGCAGCGCCTGGTCGGCCGATGGCTCGACCCTGTTCTACGTGACGGTCGATGACGCGTGGCGCCCGTACCGGGTGTGGCGGCACCTGATCGGCACCCCCGCCCACGACGACGTGCTCGTGTTCGAGGAGCCGGACGAGCGGTTCTGGGTCAGCGTCGGGCTGACCCGCAGCGAGCAATTCCTGGTCATCTCGTCATCGAGCAAGCTGACCAGCGAGGCATGGCTGCTCGAGGCCGGCCACCCGTCCGGTGAGTTCACCGTGGTGCGCCCACGGCGCCACGGCGTCGAGTATTCGGTCGAGCATCAGGCCATGCCGGACGGCACCAGCCGGCTGCTGATCCTGCACAACGACCAGGCGGAGAACTTCGAGCTGGCCGAGGCGCTGCTCGCCGATCCGCCGGCCTGGACGCCGGTCATCAGCCACCGCGCCGATACCCGGCTGCTCGGGGTCGACGCGTTCGCCGGCCACCTCGTGGTGTACCTGCGCCAGCACGGGCTGACCGGCCTGCGGGTTGTGCGCGCCGACGGCAGTGCGCACGACATCGCGTTTCCTGAGCCGGTGTACCAGGTCACCCCGGGAGCGAATCCCGACTACAGCGCCCAGGGTTACCGGCTCAGCTATACCTCGCTGGTGACCCCCGACTCGGTCTACGAGTGCGACACCGCGACCGGCGAGCTGACCCTGCTGCGGCGGCGTCCGGTGCTGGCCCTGCCGGGCGGGGCCAGCTATGACCCCGGCGACTACGAGCAGCACCGGCTCTGGGCCACCGCGCCGGACGGCGTCCGTATCCCGATCTCCCTGGTGTGCCGCACAGGCACCCCCCGCGACGGGAGCACCCCGTTCCTGCTCTACGGATACGGCAGCTATGAGAGCCCGGCCGACCCAGGGTTCTCGATCCCGCGGCTGTCCCTGCTCGACCGCGGCTTCGGCTACGCGATCGCGCACGTGAGAGGGGGCGGTGAGATGGGCCGCCGGTGGTACGACGACGGCAAGATGCTCCGCAAGATCAACACGTTCACGGACTTCGTCGCCAGCGCGCAGCACCTGGTCCGCGAGGGCTGGACGGCGCCTCAGCGCCTGGTCGCCCGGGGCGGCTCGGCGGGTGGCCTGCTGGTGGGCGCGGCGGTGAACATCGCCCCGGACGCCTTCGGTGCGGTTGTGGCGCAGGTCCCGTTCGTGGACGCGCTGACCAGCATCCTGGATCCGTCCCTGCCGCTGACGGTGACCGAGTGGGAGGAGTGGGGGGACCCGCTGCACGACCCGGACGTCTACCGGTACATGAAGTCGTACTCCCCGTACGAGAACATCGCCGCCGCCGTGGCCTACCCGCCCATCCTGGCCGTCACCAGCCTGAACGACACCCGGGTACGCTACACCGAGCCGGCCAAGTGGATCGCCCGGCTGCAGGCTGCGGCGGCGGGCGGCCCGTTCCTGCTGAAGACCGAGATGGCCGCGGGACATGGCGGCCGCAGCGGCCGGTACGACGCCTGGCAGGAGGAAGCCCTGGTGCTCGCCTGGATCGTGGACACGGCCACGGCACCCGGGTGAGCCGGGGCGCCACCCAGGTGAGCCGGGGCGCGCCACCCAGGTGAGCCGGGGCCTGGGTTAGCCGGCCAGCAGCTGCTGAGGGCTCTTCCGGGACCGGCCCTCGACCAGCCGGACATGGTAGATGAACCGCCAGCCCTTGCCGGTGAGCAGGAACTCCCCGGCCGCGGGCGCCGTGGTGATCCCGTTCAGGAACGCCTGGGCGTCACCCCAGTGCCGCTCGCCCGCAGCCCGGGCGTCCACGACGTCCACCACCTCGCCGCTCACCGGGTCGATGCCGGCCAGGTACGGGCGGGGCGCGACGTTGGCCCAGACCCGGCCGCCCGCCCACTCCAGGTCGTTCAGCCCGCCGATCCGCTGCCCCTCGCAGTGCACCACCACCACGCCGAGCGGCATTAGCGTCTGCGGGTCACGCCGGACCAGCTCGCTGCTGCCGTCGCTGGTCACCACGTATCGGCCGGCATTGCAGATACCCCAGCCCTCCCGGTTGTAGGACACGGTTTCCAGCAGGGCCAGGGTGCGCAGATCCCAGCGCAGGGCCACCCGCTCCCGCCAGGTGAGCTGCCAGATATGCTCGCCGACCCGGCAGATGCCCTCAGCGAACAGCTCCGGGGGCAGCGACGCGATGCCGTCCACCTCTTCCATGCCGAGGCGGTAGCGGCGCAGCGAGGACTGGCCGTACTGGCCGGCGCTCTCCCACACCGTGCTGCCGTCCGAGATCAGGCCCTGGGTGAACGCGCGTCCGGGATGCGGTAGGCGGCGCAGCACCTTGAGCCGGTGGAACCTCGGCACTGCGTACCTCCGTCCTGGAATCGGGCGGAGCTAGATTACGTCGCGGTGCCGCCGGGCCGCCCCCCATCGGGTAAACAGCGGACGTACCGGGCGGTCGGTGTATCCGCCGTCGGCGAGCCCGGCTCGCCGCTCGAACACGTTGCGGGCGCCGAAGTCGCCGGTCAGCACCCAGGACAGGCCGGCGGCCAGGAAGTACAGCGGCCACATGGCCAGCCCGGCGCAGCAGGCGTACTGGGTCGCGTGCCGTGCCTCGTGCGCGAGCAGGGCCGACCGGGCACCAAGAGCTTCCCGGTCCGCGCGGACCAGGATCACGTTGCCGACCGTGAACGCGGGGGCCACTGGCAGCGGCAGCCGGTACTGGTCGGCGATCATCAGCCCGTCGTCACCCTGGGCCAGCCGGGCCCGCCCGGCCGCGGCCACCGCGACCCCGGCCAGGGTGGACCCGTTGACCAGGTTGACCGCCATCCGCACCCGGTAGGCGGTGCGCATGGGCTGGGTCAGCTGCTGCCCGGGCTGCCGTTAGGGCCCCCCGGGCTGCCGTTGGGGCCGCCGTTCGGCGCGTCCGGGTCCGCTGGGCGGCATGTCCGGCGCCGTTCGGGCGCCGTTGGCCGCGCCGCTGGGCCCGGCATGCCTGGGCCCGGCATACCTGGGCCCGGCACCCAGCTGGCGCTGGCCGCATCCGATTCCCCGGCTGAGGAGGCCGAGGCGGGCGGCACGGTCCAGGCGCTCTGGGCGGCAAAGGCCGGCTTGCTGGGCTCCGGCATGCTGAGCGCCACCGAGCCGTGCTCGCGGTGCGCCACGGCGGCCCGGCCGGTGGTACTCCTCGAGTTGCTGGATCAGCAGCGGGTCGGCGTACACCCGGCCGTCCACGAACGGGCCCCGCCGGTGCTCGATCACGGCGACCACGTCGTCCCCGCTCAGCGTCTTGTGCGTCTCCAGCGCGTGGGCGAGGCACAGGACGCGGTCCCGGTCGTCTCCGGATGATCTCCTCGACCCGGTCCAGCAGACCGTTCAGGTTGTCCTCGATCCGGTCGGCCAGGGCCCGGCGCATCTCAGCCTCTGGGTCCTGGCCCTTCTTGTTCCGGCCGCCCTGCCCGCCGCCGGGCGAGCCGACCTCCAGCCGCTTGGCCGTGGAGTACGACGACACCGTCGAGCCCATCCCCCAGAAGCCCTCCATGAACGAGGCCACGGTGGTCGCCGACTCCAGGTCACCGGACACCCCGGAGGAGCTGTCGTTGTCGAAGAACATCCGCTCCCCGGCCAGCGACGCCAGCGAGACCAGGATGTCGGTCTCGTACTCGCTGCGCCACCGGGTGAACTGGTCCTCGGGCGGGATGCTGGCGACCATGCCGAGGTAGTCGCTGCCCTTCTCGATGGTCGCGATGTCGATTTCCATGTGCTGCCGGGTGCGGTAGGCCACCAGCGCGTGGCAGGCCTCGTGGACGGCGACGGCGTGCCGCTCCCGCTCGATGTACTCGACGTCCTCGGGCGGGCCCGAGTTCCTTCAGCTGCTTGGCCTTGATCACGTCGGCCCAGCTGATCACCTCCCGGCCGCTCCCGGATCGCGGTGATCAGCGCCTCGTTGACCAGGTCCTTGATGGTGGCGCCGGTCGCGTACGGGGTGATCGTGGCGAGCTTGTCCATCTGCTCCGGGGTCAGCTCGTGCCGCACCTTGGCGAAGTAACCCTCGTAGGTGCGCACCCGGCCGGCCTTGGACGGGTAGCCGACCTTGTAGATCCGGTCGATCCGGCCGGGCCGCAGCAGCGCCTCGTCCAGCGCCTCCGGCAGGTTGGTGGCCATCATGACCAGGATCCGGTACTTGGGCGGCGGCTTGGGCCGCATGCCGAGCAGCCGGCGGACGTGCCGGTTGACGAAGCCGCGCGGCTTCTTCAGCCCGGAGAGCTCGGTGAGCAGGGCCTCCAGCGTGCCCATGCCACCACCACCGCCGCCGCCCATGCCCATGATCTGCTTGCTGCGGCGGGTGTCCGGCTCGTCGCCCGCGCGACGAGTTCAGGGCCCGCTGGGCGAGCCGCCACTGCACGTCGTGCGACAGGTAGGAGAAGCCGTGGCAGCCGCCGGCCTGCCAGGCGGCCGGTGCCGGTGTGGCGCGGCCGCCGCCCGGGAAGTTCGGGCCGCCCTGGGCCAGCGCGCCGCGGCGGCCGAGCGAGTCCGCCTCGTCGAAGAACACGATCACCCCGCCGTACCGCAGGGCGAGCCGGCGCAGCTTCCGGAACAGCCCCTTGACCTTGAGGATGCCGACGCCCATGAACATGTTGATGAACGCGCCCGGGTCGACGAACACGTACGGGCGGCCGGTCTCGCCCGCCACCGCCTCGGCCATCAGCGTCTTGCCGGTGCCCGGCGGCCCCCAGAGCAGGATGCCGCCCGGCACGTAGCCGCCCCGGGACTCGATCTGCTCCGGGTCCTCCAGGTAGAGGATGTTCTCCTTGACCCGCTCCAGCACGTGGTCCTGGCCCCACACGTCGGTGAACCGGGTCTTGATGTCGTCCGGGAAGTACACGTCCACGCCGCCCCGGGACAGGAACCAGAACAGCGCGGCGAACTGGATCACGACGAAGACGACGCCGAACATGAGCTGGAGCACGAACGGCAGCGCCGTGCCAGATGTACGCCGGCAGGGACAGCAGCGCCAGCACCGGGTTGGAGTGCGTCACCTTGCCGACGACCACCGCGATCACGGCGATCCAGAAGACCCACTTGAGGATGCGGCACGAGCCGGAACCTGGTCCAGTCGGACAGCCTGCGGTGGGTGGACCGCTCGAACCCGCCGAAGAACTTCGCCGTCCAGAACCGGTGGTAGCCGGCCCAGTGCTCACTGACCAGGAAGTGCAGCTGCCGCAGGACCTCCAGGCCGAGCAGGACGAAGACCCAGAAGCCGGACCGGAGCTCGATCCGCGCCGCGTCCTTGAACCCGATGAGAGGGTTGGACGCCATCGCGGACCAGGCCAGGATCAACCAGATCAGCGCGAGCAGGATCAGGAACTTGATGCGGTCCCAGATGGGGAGCGGCTTGCGGGTCGGCCGATCGTCGTCCCGCGGCCGCCCGCCGGGCGGGCGCAGGCCCTCGGGGGACCCTGCCGGGGCCATCGTCATCATGGGCTCCTGACCGTGAATGATGTCATCACCGTGTTGATCTGGCTGGTGTACTTGCTGTAGCAGGTGTTCGTGCAGTGCACGAGAAGCAGGTAGACCTCGGTGTCATCCGCATTCGTCAGGGCGACCTGGTCGAACGTGTTGACACTGCCATCGGGGTAGGTGTAGTCGAAGGTGACCCGTACCCCGTGCACTCCCTGCCCGGGGGTGAGCGTGGAGTCGCGCAGCAACTGGAACCCGGTCAGCGGGAACCCGCTCTTGGCCGCGTTGGACCGGGCCGCCGATGTCACCGGCAGGAAGAAGTCGCGCAGCTGGTCATAGGACAGGCTGCTAGAGGCGGTCGGGCTGAGCGCGCCGACCACGGCGTAGGCGAACGGCTGGATGGCCTGCGCGCTGAGCACGTCCGCGGCGTTCGGCTTGCTGGCGGCGTCGTAGCCGACCGACCAGACCCCCGCCTGCGAACTGCTGCTACCGCCGTTGATCGCCTTGTTCAGCGCGCTGGGATCGATCTTGTGCCAGCTGGGCGGGACCTTGAAGTAGGTATGGTCGGTCGAGTTCGTGACGTAGGTGAACTGCGGGGCGCCACACCCGGTAATCAGGACCGCGAGGACCGCGAGCGGTATGGTCCACAGCGCCATGAGGCGGCCCCTGATCATGCGCCCTCTCCTACCGTCAAGAGGCGTGCCCGCCCCACTGCGGGCGTTTCGGCCCGTACCGCGAGTATCGCTCCTGGCTGTCGCCGAGGGTAGCCAGGGCTGCCATTGGCCACATGCCCGTAACACATACGTACCCGCATAACGGAAGCATAACGAGCGGACCGGCAGGTATCGAGGCTAAGGTGAGCGCGCAATGCCGACCGAGAAGGCGCTGCTGGCTTTGGGGCCGCCCGGGAAGTAGAAAACGTCCAGGTCGGTCAGGACGAAGCCAGCCTCGGACAGCAGGCCGGCCACCGGCCGGGTGAGGTGACATCCGCCGAGAAAGCGGACGTGCAGCGGCTCCAGCCGCCGCTGCCAGCGGCGCACCGATTCGTCCGGGGCCAGCCCATGCTCGGCGAAGTGCAGCGCGCCTCCGGGCTTGAGCACCCGCCGTAGCTCGCGCAGGGCGGCCCCGGGATCGGGAATCGTGCACAGCGTGCAGAAGGAGAGGGCAGCGTCGAAGCTGCCCGCCTCCATCGGCAGGGCCTGGCCGTCCTGCCCGGCCCGCTGCACCGGGATCCGGACGGCCCGCAGCCGCGGTCCCGCCAGTTTCCAGCCGGTGTCGGACGGCTCGACCGCGGCGACCCGGGTGACCGCGGCCGGGTAGTACGGCAGGTTCAGCCCTGATCCGAAGCCGATCTCCACGATCTCCCCGGCCAGCCCCTGGCAGATCCGGCGGCGTACCGGCGCCGTCGCCTTGATACCGCAGGACCGGTCGATGATCCGCGGGAGGACCTGCTGGGCGTACCACCCCATGATCACCTTTCCGCTACCGGTGCGTGCCACGGAATCCGTGCCGTGCCCCAAGCCCGGCCCGCCGCAACGCACACCCCACGGGGCACCTGGGCGAGCCGGCCTCCGGCGATCCCAGTCTAAGAGCGCCCGCGCGCGACCGCCGATCCCCGCCACTCTGGGTAACGCGCCTCCAGAAGACCCGGTTCACGTGCCCTTTCGTTCCCGGGAGTCAGGCCGCCCGGTTCAGCCCGGGCGGGGGTTCGGCGGTCTCGGCCCAGGCCATGACCTCAGCACCGACGGCAGCCCGATCACGGGCGCCTGCCTGAGCACCGACGGCAGCCCGATCACGGGCGCCTGCCGCAGCAACGGCGACGGGCTCAGCACCGACGGCAGCCCGGTCCCGGGCGCCAGCATGAGCACCGGCGACGGGCTCAGCACCGGGGACGGCGCGGGCACGAGCGCTGGCCTCAGCTGGCGGGCTGGTCTCGGCGCCGGGGACCAGGCGGAGCCGGGCCGCGCGGGGCCGGCGGCGGGGCAGGCTGCTCAGCGCGATGCCGGCGAGAATGGCCAGCCCGCCGGCCAGCTGCTCCGGGCCAGCCGGGTCACCGAACGCGACGACGCCCGCCACCGCGCCGACGAGCGGCTCCAGGTTCAGGAAGGCCCCGGCGACCTCGGCGGGCACCCGGGTCTGCCCGTAAGCGAAGAGCGTGAACGGCACCAGGGTCCCGCCCACCGCCAGCGCGCCGGTCACCAGCAGGGCGCCCGCCACGCCGAGGCCACCCGCACCCGCGGAACCGCCTGGCAGCGCGGGCAGGCCCTCGGTGGCCAGCGCGAAGCCGGCCGCAGCCACCGTGGCCGCCAGGAACTGCAGGGCGGTCACCGCAACCGGGTCGCGGCCCTTCAGCAGACGGACCTGAGCCACCGTGGCCGCGGCGGACAGCACGAGCGAGGCCAGCACCAGGCCGTCCCCGCCAGGCGTCGCGCCGCCGCCGTGGCCGCCCGCCACCAGGCCGACCCCAGCCAGCGACACCGCAAAGCCCGCCCAGGCCACCGGCCGGGCCACGCTCCGGTACCAGACCGCGGCCATGATCGCGACCAGCACCGGGACCGCCCCGATGAGCAGGGCCGCGTGGCTGACACTGGTCCGGGTGATACCGGCGTTCTGCAGCAGCACCGACCCGCCGTAGCCGAGCGCCCCGGACACGAAGACCGCCGGGGTGCAGGCAGCGCGGAGCTTGGACCGGCCGGCCACCAGCAGCACGGCGGCCGCTATGCCGAACCGCGCCACCGTGAGCCAGCCGGCGGGCAGCCACTCCAGCGCCAGCTTGGACAACGGCACAGTGCTGCCCCACAGCAGCCCAGCGGTAGCGAGGGCCGCGATCGCGGTACGACGGTTGATGTTCATTCATCTAGCGTGCCGCTCCATCCAGCTATATTCGTCCAATTGTCATGATCACGAAATAACATTTGGAGATATGGCAGTAGAACTTGATGAAGTTGACATCCAGCTACTCACCGCGCTGCAGGCGGACGCGGACCGGACGAACGTCGAGCTGGCCCGCCTGGTGGGCCTGTCCCCGGCGGCCACGCTGCACCGGGTCCGCCGACTGAAAGAGTCCGGGGTGATCCGGATCATCCGGGCCCAGCTGGACCCGGCCGCGGCCGGGTTCCCGCTGCAGCTGTTCGTGATGGCCACGCTGGCCCGGCACGACCCGCGGTCCAGTCATATCTTCGATGACCAGATCCGGGCGATGCCGCAGATCATCGCGGCGGACAACGTGGCCGGGGAAATGGACTACCTGCTCACCGTGGTGGCCCGGAACGTGACCGAGCTGCAGGAGGTACTGGCCAGCCTGGCCACCCGGGGCGGTCAGCGGCTGATCACCTACCTGCGGCTGGCTGAGGTCAAGCCGCCGTCACAGCTGCCGCTGGAACCGCCCGGGACCGGCCCGGCGGGCCCGGACGCTGGCGGCCCGCCCCGCCAGCGCCGGCGGGGCGGGCGGGCAGCATCACGCTGACCCGCCCCGGGCCCGGGCCTGGCCCCTCACTGGCCAGGCCCGGGCCCGAGTTCAGGCCGATGTTTGGCCCGGGCGCTGCCTGATAGCAGCCCCGATGTTTGGCCCGGGCGCTGCCTGGTAGCAGAAGCGCCGTAAGCCACGCCACGGCCCGGCGCACAGAGCGGACGGGCGACGCCAGCGGAGGGATGTGCCACACCATGGCGGGACCACGGGCAGCGGAAAGCCCGGCTGTCGAGGGCCTGGACGCGGCGGTGTACGTCGTGCCGACCGACGCGCCGGAGGCGGATGGCACGCTCACCTGGGACCGGACCACGCTCGTCCTGGTCACCGCGTGGGCTGCGAACCAGCAGGGCATCGGCTGGAGTTACGCGGCCTCGGCCGCCGCGGCCGTGGTCACCGGGGTGCTGGCCAGCGTGGTGACCGGGCGCAGCGCGCTGGACGTAGCCGGCAGCAACGAGGCGATGGCCCGCGCCCTGCGCAATTTCGGCCGCCCGGGGATTGGCGCTACGGCGCTGTCCGCGGTGGATATCGCGCTGTGGGACCTGAAGGCCCGCCTGTTCGGCTGCAGCGTCGCCGACCTGGCCGGCCGGGCCCGCGACGACGTCCCGGTGTACGGCAGCGGCGGCTTCACCAGTTACGACGAGGAGCGGACCCGGGAACAGCTGACCGATTGGGTGGCCAAGGACCGCATCCCCCGGGTGAAAATCAAGATCGGTGAGTCCCGGGGCGGCAACGAGCGCCGCGACCTGCAGCGGGTCGCCCTGGCCCGGGATGTCATCGGCCCGGACACCGCGCTGTACGTGGACGCCAACGGGGGCTACACCGCAGCGCAGGCGATCCGGATGGCCCGCTGGATGGACGAGTTCGGCGTCACCTGGTTCGAGGAGCCGGTGTCCTCCCAGGACCTGGCCGGGCTGGCCGCGGTCCGCCGCCAGGTGCTCCATCAACTTCTGTCTCATGATCAGGCAGCCTCTCCTTGCGGAGGGGCGGTCCCCGTCTGACCGGCGGCCTGCTGGCCGCTGTGCGGGGTTGACGTTTCGTCGCCTCCTGCCGCCGCACCGGCCTTGGCCCGGGCCCCAGCCCGGGCGGAGGCGGCGCAGAAGTTTCGCGCCGATGTTTATCTCCCGCCCAGGGGGCACGGTCGCACGATGAGTTATTTCCCCTTCCCCGGGCTCCGGAGGTGATCAACGTGGATGCTGCGGCCCCTGCGGCCGACCTGAGGCCCCCCCTCGGTCCTACGGCCAGCCTTGCGGAACAGGACGACAGCGAGCTGCTCGAGGCGATCCGCACGCAGCCTGCCGAGTCCGCCCAGCGGGCCGCCGCCTGCGAGATCCTGGTGCTCCGCTATAAGTCGCTGGTCCGTTCGTGCGTCCGGCGGTACCGGGACAGCCCGGAACCAGTAGAAGAACTGATGCAGGTCGGCTACGTCGGCTTGCTCAAGGCCATCAATAACTTCGACCCGGCGTTCGGCGGGAACCTGGCCGCCTACGCCCAGCCGTGCATCAGCGGTGAGATCAAGCGGCACTTCCGCGACAAGCGGTGGCAGGTGCATGTCAAGCGCCCGGTGCAGGAACTGCTGCTGGAAGTGCGCAAGGCCCGGGCCGGGCTCACCCAGGATCTCGGCCACGCGCCGACCGAGGAGGAGCTGGCCACCCACCTGGGTGTCAGCATCGACGAGATCCGTGACGCGAACCGCGCCGACATGATCTTCCACCCGCACTCCCTGGACGCGCCGGTGTCCGCCGAGGACGATTCGGCCACGCTCGGTGACCTGCTGGGCGAGGAAGACCCGCAGGTTGAGCACACCCTGGACATGGAGGCGGTGACCAGGCACTGGAACGAGCTGCCCGAGCGCGAGCAGCACATCCTGGCCATGCGCTTCTACGGCAACATGACCCAGGCTGAGATCGGGCAGAAACTCGGTGTGTCCCAGATGCACGTGTCCCGGCTGCTCGCCCGCGCCCTCGGCTACCTGCGCGAGCGCCTGCTCGGGAACGGCGAGCAGCAGGTCGCCCAGTAACGGACGTGACGTCGCCATCGATCGTCACGCGGGCGGGAGCTGCAACCCCAAGAGCGAGCGCCGTAGGCGGCCGCCGTCCGCGCCCGCGGCCAGCAGGCCGGCCGCCCGGGCGGCGTGCTCAAAGAAGATCTCAGCGGCCGTCACCAGCGCCCCAGCCGCGGTCAGCGCCGACAAGCTGCGCTCGAAGTGCCCGGTACGGATGTTGCGCACCAGCCGGTCGAGGCCGGCTTCTTTGCTCCTCGCCATGGCCACGCGGCTACCCCTGGCGGGCAGCGCTAATCACCCGGCTCGCCAGTCGCCCGGTACGGCCAATCGCCTAGTAAGGCCGCCGGGCCGGGCGGACAATGACTCGCAATGAGCGTAAACGATGTGTAAAAGAAACCGGGGCGGGCAGCGGAAAGGCCAGGGCCGGCTCCAGCCACCCGCGCCCGCCGCCATGCTCTGGCCGCGGTCTGCTGGGCTGGCCGACCCAGGGAGCGCCTGGAGGGAGCAATGAACGACACGACCACGCTGGACCGGGTGTCCCTGGACCAGCTGGCAGAACTGGGCCAGCAACTACGAGTCGATGCGGTCCGCGCGAGCGCGATCGCCGGATCCGGCCATCCGACCTCGTCGATGTCGGCCGCGGATCTGATGGCGGTGCTGCTGGCCCGGCATCTGCGCTATGACTTCGCCGACACGCAGGCGCCCGGTAATGACCACCTGATCTTCTCCAAGGGCCACGCGTCCCCGCTGCTGTACGCCATGTTCCGGGCGGCCGGTGCGATCACCGACAAGGAACTGCTGACCTACCGGGACCGGGGTAGCCGGCTGGAAGGCCACCCTACGCCCCGGCTGCCCTGGGTCGACGTGGCCACGGGGTCGCTCGGCGTGGGCCTGCCCGCCGGGGTCGGGCTGGCCATGGCCGGCCGGTTCCTGGACCAGCTGCCGTACCGGGTCTGGGTTCTGTGCGGGGACAGCGAACTCGCCGAGGGATCGATGTGGGAGGCATTCGAGCACGCCTCCTGGGCCGGGCTGGTCAACCTGACCGCGATTATCGACGTGAACCGGCTCGGCCAGCGCGGGCCGACCAGGCATGGCTGGGACACCGCCGCCTACGCCAGGCGGCTGGCCGCGTTCGGCTGGCACACCATTGAGATCGACGGCCACTCGGTGGCCGAGATCGACCGCGCCTTCACCGAGGCCGCCGCGACGTCCGGGCGGCCAGCCGCCATCCTGGCCCGGACCCGCAAGGGCCGCGGCGTCGCAGCGGTCGAGGACGCGGAAGGCGCTCACGGCAAGCCGCTGCCGGACCCCGATGAGGCCATCAGCGAGCTTGGCGGCCCGCGGTCAGCGCGGGTGCATGTCCGGCCGCCCGCCCAGCGCCAGCGGCCGCACACCTTCCCCGCGGGTGACCTGCGGCTGCCCCGCTACGACCGGGGTACCTCGGTGGCGACCCGGGACGCGTTCGGCGCGGCCCTCGCGGCCGTGGGCAGCGCCCGCCCGGACGTGGTGGTACTGGACGGCGAGGTGAGCGACTCCACCCGGACCGAGGCGTTCGCGCACGCGCACCCGGACCGCTTCTTCCAGTTCTACATCGCCGAGCAGCAGATGGTAGGGGCCGCGATCGGCCTGCAGGCCCGGGGCTGGCTGCCCTATCTGGCCACGTTCGGGGCCTTCCTGACCCGGGCCTATGACTTCCTGCGGATGGCCGCGGTGAGCCAGGCCGGCATCCGGGTGGCCGGCTCGCACGCCGGGGTGTCCATCGGCGCGGACGGGCCGTCCCAGATGGCCCTGGAGGACCTGGCCGCGTTCCGCGCGATCCACGGCAGCACGGTGCTTTATCCCTGCGATGCGAACCAGGCCGCGCAGCTGACCGCCGCCATGGCCAGCTGCCCGGGAGTGAGCTACCTGCGGCTGACCCGCGGCCGCACCCCGGTCATCTACGAGGCCGAGGAGAACTTCACCGTCGGCGGCAGCCGGGTACTGCGGTCCTCAGCAGCCGACCAGGTGACGATCGCGGCCGCCGGGATCACCGTACCGGAGGCCCTGGCCGCCGCGGACCAGCTGGCCGCGCGCGGCATCAGCGCCCGGGTGATCGACGTCTACTCGGTGAAGCCGGTGGACGCGGTGACGCTGCGCGAGGCCGCCGCGGACACCGGGCGCCTGGTCACCGTGGAGGATCACTGGCCAGAAGGCGGCCTCGGCGATGCCGTGCTCGAGGTCTTTGCCGACGGCAGCGGCCCGCTGCCGGTCGTCCGCAAGCTCGCGGTCCGGGACATGCCCGGCTCGGCTCATCCCGATGACCAGCTGGCCGACGCCGGGATCGACGCCCGCTCCATCGCCGCGGCAGTGGAAACCCTGGTCAAGTCCTGATCGGCGCACGTCCTGATCGGCCCGATCGACAGGCCCCGGCTCCGGATGTGACGCTGGACCCAGCGTGCCCCGGACCCGGGCGCGATGGATCGGAGGCAGTCATGGACAGTGCCAGCCTGCGGGCTGTGCAGCAGCCGCTCAAGGATGCCTACCGGGCGGACCCGGCGGCCGCGGTGGTCACCCTGCGCGCGCATGGGGACCTGGACGAGGGCCTCACCTGCTCGGTGAGCACCGGCCAGGCGCTCGTCCAGGCCGGCCTGCATCCCGCGACCGGCGGCAGCGGCCTGGCCGCCTGCTCCGGGGACATGCTGCTGCAGGCGCTCGTCGCCTGCGCAGGGGTCACGCTGCGGGCCGTGGCCACCTCGCTGGAGGTGCCGGTGGCCGGGGGCACGGTCAGCGCCGAGGGGGACCTGGATTTCCGCGGCACGCTGGCCGTGGACAAGTCAGCGCCAGTGGGGTTCACCGCCCTGCGGCTGCGTTTCGACCTGGACACCAGCGCGAGCCCGGAGCAGCTGGGCACCCTGCTGAAGCTGACCGAGCGCTACTGCGTCGTGTACCAGACCCTGGCCCAGCCCGTGCAGCTGACCACGACCATGTCTGCCGCCAGCCCGGCCGGCCCGCACCACGGTGGCCAGCGTGCTGACTGAGCAGGAGGAAGAAGAGCTCCGGATCCGCCGGGTCATCGAGAACTGGGCGCTGTTCCGGGACGCCGGGGACTGGGCGTCGTTCGCCACGGTGTGGCACGACGACGGCTGGATGACCGCCACCTGGTTCCAGGGCCCGGCCGCTGATTTCATCGAGGCCAGCCGGGCAGGCTTCGACGCGGGCGTGCACATTCTGCATTTCCTGGGCGGGTTCACCGGCCAGGTGGCTGGCCCCCGGGCCATCGCGCAGACCAAGATGACCATCCAGCAGCGGGCCACGGTGCACGGCGTGCTCGTGGACGTGACCTGCACCGGCCGGTTCTACGACTTCCTGGCCAGGCGCGAGGGTGGCTGGGGCATCGTGCGGCGGCAGCCGGTCTACGAGAAGGACCGGATGGACCCGGTCGACCCGGCCGCCCAGCTGATCCTCGATCAGCAACTGCTGCACCGCTTCCCGGCCGGCTACCAGCACCTCGCCTACCTGCAATCGCAGCTCGGCTACCAGATCGCGGCCGGCCTGCCCGGGCTGCGCGGCCCAGAGGTGGAGCAGCTCTACCGGGAAGGCCGCGACTGGCTCGGCGGCTCGCCCACCCCGGCACCGGGTTCAGCGCGGTACGAAATGCCTCACCGGCGGGGCCCACCGCACCGCACTAGCGGAAACGCGCACCCGAGGCCGACTTGCGCGGTGCGCAGGGCCGCACCGGCAGGGCCCAACGCACCGCGCTGATCGGGAAGCTGGGTGGGCGCTACCCGGATAGGTCGCGTTCTAGGGGGGTGCGGAAGCGGGGGACCACGCAGGTGGGGCCGAGCCAGGCGGCCAGGTCGGCGGCGGCCGCCTGCACCGCGGCGGCCGCGTCCGCGCCGATGTCCTCGAGCAGCCGGTACGCGACCTCGCCGCCGGGCCGCGAGGCCCAGCCGCCGACCACTCGGCCGTCGCTCCACACGGTCGGCCCGATGTTGCCGGTGCGGTCCATCAGCGCCGGGGCATGCGGGCCCAGGTACCACGACCGGTCCTGCCAGCCCATGGCGGTCGGGTCGAGCGCGGGCAGCAGCGCGACCCACGGCTCCGGCGATGCGGCCGGGCCGGTATCGCCGGGCAGCACCAGCCCGGTCTGCCCGCCGCCGAGGTCCACTTCGGCCGGGCCGATCGCGGCCAGCGCCTGCCTGACCTGGCCGGCCGGCAGCCGGTCCACCACTTCAGGTCGGCCACCGTGCCCGGCCCGAACGCCGCCAGCCAGCGCCGGGCCAGCTCCACCCGGGCGGCCCCAGCGGGCAGGCCGGTCAGGCCGCCGGGCAGCCAGGCGGTGGCCGGGGCCCAGCGCCACTGGCTGGACGTCCACGAGCCGGACGGCCGCCCGCGGATGATCCGGCCGTCCGCCGCCAGCAGGAACAGCACAAACGAGGTGATGTTCTGGCTGCGCCCGTAGGACTTGCCCGCCGCCATCTGCACCTGGGCCCGCAGCCGCGGCTCGTCGTCGGCCAGCCGCGCGGCGGTCGCCTCACCGCGGGCGGCCAGCGCCCGCTCCACGGCGTCCTCGACGTCCTTGAGCCAGCCGCCATCACCGTGACCGGCCGCGGCGATGAACCCGGCGTACCTGCGGCGCTGCGTCGCGGCGATGGCGTCGGTGCAGGCCGCCTGGATCACTGGGGCCAGCTCCGCGGGTACCACGAACATGGTCCGGCGCATGCCGAGCATCCGGATCAGCGACCGTTCCGCATACAGCGCATGCTCGATGGCGGCCACACCCGCCGGAGCCATCCCCGCCCTGGAGCCGTTCCCGGCCGGGCCAGCCGGAACCCCATCGGCTACCCCCGGGCTGACCCCGGGCCGGCTACCCCCGGGCCGGGCACCCCTGGGTGGGGCGCCACGGCGGTCCGGGCCTGGATGGACAGGAACACCGACGCCGGGTCGGTGGCGTGCAGGGCGAGCACCCCGCGGGCCGCCTCAGCCGGGCTGGCGGCTTTCGCCGCCGCAGCCAGGTGATGCCGGACACCGAGCCGGGACCGCCGCTCCGCGGCCTCCATCTGCCGCACCGTGCTCCGCCCTCCCCGCCCTCAGCCAGGCCACACCCAACCGCGCCTGCCCAGCCCGCCCTGGTCGGCCGGGTCAGAGCTCGACGGTCGTGCCCGGGTCCACCCGGGTGAAGGCATTCTCGTCCTTGGCGCACATCGCCAGGAAGTTGCTGAGCACCATCAGCCCGGTGTCACCGAACAGCGCCTCGTGGATGACGTAGCCGCCGCGCTCCGGGGCGACCTCACGGGCGTAGTCGATCATCTCGCCGGTCTTCAGCCACGGCCCGCTGGCGGGCAGCAGCAGGGTCTGCACCGGGTCCTCCGGGACAGTGAACGAGTCCCCGGGATGGAACACGGCCCCATCGATCATGAACCCGGTGTTCTCGATCACCGGGATGTCCCGGTGCAGCAGCGCGTGCTCACTGCCGTACACGTGCACGTCGAAGCCAGCCGCCGTGAATGTGTCGCCGTGCCGGACGGCATGGGCCCGCTCGCCGAACTCGGCGAACTGCGCCGCCACCGAGGGGTTCGTCCACAGTTGCAGGGCGGGGTGTTCGTGGAGGGCAGCGCGAACCCCGTCGGCGTCGAGGTGGTCGAAGTGCTCGTGCGTGACCAGGACCGCACTCACCCCGTCCAGCGCCCGCGGCATGCTCCAGGCGGAGGGATCGACAACCAGGGTGACCCCATCCTTTTCCAGCCTGACACAGGCGTGCTCCAGCTTGGTAAGCCGCATGATCCTCTCCAGATTTAGGCGGATGTGCACGACCTTACCGGGCGGCCTGGCTGCGGGGCCGGCAGGCACCGTGCCACCATGAGGGCGCGCGTGCGCGGGCTCGGCCACGCGCCGCGGGGGTCTCGGGGCAGAACGCATCAAACGGAGGCTGCGATGCCTGGTAGTAACGGCTTGTCCTCGATCGAGCACATCGTAGTGCTGATGCTGGAGAACCGCTCGTTCGACCACATGCTCGGCTATCTGTACAAGAACACGGGCAACGTGTCCGCGGCGGGGCAGCCGTTCGAGGGGCTGGCCGGGACCGAGACGAACTCGCCGCTGACCGGATCCCCGGTCAGCGTGTTCAAGATCGAGCCGACCACGCCGAACGCCTACTTCATGCCCGGGGCTGACCCGGGCGAAGGCTACATGGCCACCAACGACCAGCTGTTCGGCAAGCTGACCAACCCGGTCAGCTCCTCGACGGTGCCCGCCATGGACGGCTTCGTCAAGGACTTCGCGTACACCCTGAACTGGCCGGCCAAGGAGAGCGGCTGGTCGATCCTGCCCGGCACCACCGGCAACGACATCATGGGCTGCTTCACCCCGGAGGCGCTGCCGGTGCTGTCCGCGCTGGCCACCGGCTACGCCGTGTGCGACCACTGGTTCTCCTCGGTGCCCACCCAAACGATGCCGAACCGGGCGTTCGCCTGCTCGGCGACCAGCCAGGGGCCACTGGACGACAAGACGCGCACGTTCACCTCGCCGTCCATCTTCGGCGCCCTGAACACGGCGGGGCTGCCCTGGGCCATCTACGGCTACGACGCCCCGCCGCTGACCAAGAACACGTTCACCGACATCGCCGGGGTGGATGCCAGCCACTTCGGGCTGTTCAAAGACTTCACCGCGGCCGCCGCCGCGGGCACCCTGGGCACGTTCACGTTCCTCGAGCCGAACTGGAGCTCGACCGGGAACAGCCAGCACCCGAACTACGACGTGGCCCTCGGCGAGCAGCTCATTCACGACGTGTACCAGGCGCTGCGGGGCGGCCCGGGGTGGGCGCAGACGTTGCTGGTCATCACGTACGACGAGCACGGCGGCTGTTATGACCACCTGCCGCCGCCGGCGGGTGCGACCCCGCCGGACAACGACGCGGGCGAGTTCGGCTTCGACTTCACCCGGTTCGGGGTCCGGGTGCCCGCCGTGCTCGTGTCGCCGCTGATCGCGCCGGGCACGGTGTTCCGGGTGCCAGCCGGGAGCACCCCGCTGGACCACACGTCGATCCTGAAGACGGTGCAGTTGCGGTGGGGGCTGGCCGCGCTGACCAAGCGGGACGCGGCCGCGCCGGATTTCGGCGATGTGCTCACCCAGGCCACGCCGCGGACCGACGACGTGCTGGCCGGGGTGACCGTGCCGGTGTCCGGCAGCGCCGGGCCCGCGGCCGGGCTGGTGTCACACCTGCAGCGGGTCCAGGCCGACCTGGTGTCCCGGCAGTTCCCGGCGGGCGTGGAGCCCGACCCGGGGCTCACTGAGCCGCCCGCCGCGCCCGCGCCCGCTGAGCCGTTCGCCAGCTACATCCGCGCGCACGGCTGATCGCTGCGGCCGGCTGCCTGACCGCTCCAGCCAGCCCTAACCGGCTACCCGGCCGCTCCAGCCAGCCCCGGCCGGAGCGCGGTCGCCCGGGAAGGCCGGGGGATCGCCCGGGACCGGTCAGCGGATGCCCCGGGCCCCGGCCGACATGCGGGTGGCCAGCTCAGCGTCGATCTGCTGGGCCGCGTCCAGCAGCCGCGGCAGGAACTGCTTTTCCAGCGTCCGCATGGGCACCCGGGCGGCGTGCGCGCTGGCGTTGATGGCGGCCACCACCTTGGCTGAGCTGTTCCGGATCGGCACCGCGATGGACCGGACCCCGGCCTCCAGTTCCTGGTCCACCGCGGCCCAGCCCTGGGCGCGGACCTTACTGAGGATGCCGCGCAGTTCCGCGGGGTCGGTGACGGTGTGCTCGGTGAGCTTGCGCAGCTGGGTCCGGGCCAGCAAGGCGTCGAGTTCCGGCTCGGGCAGGCTGGCCAGCAGCACCCGGCCCATCGAGGTCGGGTAGGGCGGCAGCCGGGTGCCCACGGTCAGCGCGATCGTCATGATCCGGTTCGCCGAGGCGCGGGCCACGTAGACGATGTCGTCCCCGTCCAGCACGCTCACCGAGCACGACTCGTGCAGTTCCTCGGTGAGGTCCTCCAGGTGCGGCTGGGCGACCTGGGCCACGCTGAACGAGGACAGGTAGGCGTAGCCCAGCGCCAGCACCCGCGGCCGGAGCGAGAACTGCCGGCCGGAGCTCCCGACATAGCCCAGTTCCTGGAGGGTCAGCAGGAACCGCCGGGCGGCCGCGCGGGTCAGCCCGGTGCGCTCGGCGACCTCGGACAGAGTCAGCGACGGCCGCTCCGAGGAGAAGCAGCGGATGACCGCCAGCCCGCGGTCGAGCGACTGGACGAAGTCGGTCCGCCGCGCCCCCGTCCCCGTGGCCTTGGCCTTGACCCTGCTGCCCGCCGCTCCGGCCGCCGCCAGCGCGGTGCCCTCCCGCCCGGTGTCTTCCAGCCCGGTGTCTTCCAGCCCGGTGCCCTCCAGCCCGGTGTCTTCCGGTGCGGTGGCCTCCGGCGCGGTGTCCTCAGCTTCAGTGTCCTCAGCTTCAGTGTCCTCAGCTTCAGTGTCCTCAGCTTCAGTGTCCTCAGCTTCAGTGTCCTCAGCTTCAGTGTCCTCAGCCTCAGTGTCCTCAGCCTCAGTGTCCTCAGCCTCAGAGCCCCCGGCGTCCATGTGCCCAGTCTCCGCGCCGCCGCCGCCCGTCATGTTCACATAGCGAACGATAGCGCGCTGGCAGGACAACTGCCAGGCCCGCGGGATCAGCCCAGGCCGCGCGGGGGCAGGCCAGCCGCCCGGTACACCTCGTCGATCACCGTCATGTTGGCCACCGCGTCCTCCGGAGGGCTGAGCACGGGGTCGCCATGCAGCACCGCGGCGGCGAACGCCCGCAGCTGATAGGTGTAGCTGGACTCGCCCCGGACGTGCTCGGTGCGCCGGTAGCCGTCGGCCACCACGGTCAGCCGGTTGTAGCGCTGCGGGGCGAGGTAGTTCAGTACCCGCATCACCCCGCGGTCACCGACCGCCTTGGCGTCGAGGCGGAGCAGCTGGCCGGACCACAGCGAGGTGGTCATCCGGCCCAGCACCCCGCCGGGGAACCGGAATGAGGCGGACATGGCCCGGTCCACGTTCGGGCTCTGCAGCTTGGCCCGGGCCGCGACCACTTCGGGCTCCCCCGGGCCAAGCATGCGCAGGCAGTTGATCGCGTAGCAGCCCGCGTCCATGGTGGCCCCGCCCGCGAGCTCGTAGGAGTAGCGGATGTCAGAGAACCGGGGCACCGGGAAGCACAGCGACGCCTCCAGGTAGCGCAGCGGGCCGATCTCGCCGTACGCCGCGGCCGGGCCGGTACCGGAACTGGACGCCGCGGCTGGGCCGGTACCGGAACTGGACGCCGCGGCTGGGCCGGTACCGGGGCTGGCGGTGGCTGGGCCAGCCCGGTCCAGCTGTGCGGCCGGGCCGCCCACCACCTCACGCATCCGGCGGGCCAGCGGGTGATAGCGGTAGTGGAAGGCTTCCATGACGACCAGCCCGGACGCCCGGGCTGCCGCCGCGACCTCCGCTGCCTCGTCGGCGTTCGCGGTGAACGGCTTCTCGCACAGCACGTGCTTGCCCGCGGCGATGGCCCGCAGGGTCCACGTGGCGTGCAACGAGTTGGGCAGCGGGTTGTAGATGGCGTTGACCGCCGGGTCGGCGATCAGCGCCTCGTAGGAGTCGTGCACCATCCGGATCCGGTGCTTGTCCGCGAACCGGCGGGCCCGCTCCGGGTCACGGGCGGCCACGGCGGTCACCGTCACCTCGGACACATGGCGGGCGGGCTTGATGAGCGCTCCGGGAGTGATCCGCGCTGCACCCAGGGTGCCTATCCGCAACCTGTCCACGCCTGCCTCCGATCTGCTCCCCGGGAACCCGACCTATGCCTGCCGCCAGGCCGGGCAGACCCGGGTCACCCTAAGCGTGTGCCGAAACCGCTTGCCGCCGGGCCAGCCCGCCTGCGGCCTAGGAGCCGTGGTCAATCTCCGCTGTCATGGCGACTGTTTTCGCACACGGAACGCCGCTTGCGGTGGCGATCCAGTAATCAACTCCGACGTGTGGGCAGAAAACGCTACTATAACGACGGAAATCGAACACGATTTCACCCATTCGGCGGAGACCGCGGGGCGGCCAGGCCGCGCGTGGTCAGGCCGGCGGAGTGGGCGGGCCCTGGGGTCAGGCAGGTCAGGCCAGGCGGCGGCGGGCGACCTCGTGCAGCGCGATACCAGCGGCGACCCCCGCGTTCAGCGACTCGGTCTGCGCGGCGATGGGGATGCGGACCAGCAGATCACAGCGTTCCGCGACGAGCCGGGACAGGCCGCGGCCCTCGGAACCGATCACCAGCACCAGCGGGCCGTCGGCCACCGACAAGTCGTCGACGCTGGTGTCGCCGCCTGCGTCCAGCCCGGCCACGAACAACCCCGCCTCCTGGTACGAGGTGAGCGCCCGGACCAGGTTTGTCGCCCGGGCTACGGGCAGGCGGGCCAGCGCGCCCGCTGACGCCTTCCACGCGCCCGCGCTCACCTGGGCCGAGCGCCGGGCGGGCACCAGCACGCCGTGGCCGCCGAACGCCGCGGCCGAGCGGACGATGGCGCCCAGGTTGCGCGGGTCGGTGATCGCGTCCAGCGCGACGATGAGCGGCGGCTCTCCCGCCACCCGGGCGCGGTCCAGCAGGTCGTCGGGGTGCGCGTACTCGTAGGGGCGGATCTTCAGCGCCACCCCCTGGTGCACCGCCCCGCCGCTGAGCCGGTCCAGTTCCGGCCGACCCGCCTCGATCATCGGGATGCCCGTGTCGGCGGCGATCTGGATCAGCTCACCGACCCGCGGATCCGCGTCCAGCCGCGGCCCGGCGTACAACGCGACCGCGGGTACCCGTGCCCGCAGCGACTCCAGCACCGCGTTGCGCCCGGCCACGACCTCGGGAGCGTCTCCCGCGCCCCGTGACCGGGGCGCGGATGGCTGGGTGGCGGCGGGGTTGTCACGGTTGTCCGCGCCCCGGGTAGGCCGCCTGGCGCCCCGAGCCGCTGACGACGCCGCGCCCCGGGCCGCTGACGACGCCTCGGCCTGCGTGGCGGGCCGGCCCGCGGCCTGGGCCGCCGCCCGGCGCTGCGCCGGGTGGCCGGGGCGCATGTGCGCGGGCGGCGTCGGGCCCTTGCCCTCCAGCCGCCGCTTGCCGTAGCCGCCGGTGCCCGGGCGGGGCTTGCCGGATTTCGTCCGCCCGCCGCGGCCGGACCGCCCGGCTCCGCCAGCTGAGTTCCCGGTCACCGTTTCAGCTCCCATCGGGGCCCCTGCGGGGTGTCCTCGATAACCACCCCGGCCGCACGCAGCTCGTCCCGGATCGCGTCGGCGGCGGCGTAGTCCTTGCGCAGCCGGGCCGCCTGCCGCTGCGTCAGGGCGACCGCGACCAGCGCGCCGACCACCGGGTGCAGGTCATCCCCGGGGCCCGCGGCGGACCACGGCTCGGCCAGCGGGTCGAGGCCGAGCACGTTCAGCATGGCCCGGACATCGGCCAGGAACGCAGCCACCTGGCTGGCCTGGCCAGCGGCGAGCGCGTTGTTGCCGGCCCGGACGGTGTCGTGCAGCACAGCCAGGGCCTGCGGCAAGCCGAGGTCATCGTCCAGCGCGGCGGCGAACGCCGCGGGCAGTACCGCCGGGCCGGCGCATCCGCCGCGGCCTCCGCCCCGGTCCCGGGCCCGGCAGTCCTGGCGCTGGCGGGTACCGCGCCGGCCGCACCAGCCGCGGCCAGGGCACCGGCCAGGGCCGCAGGCTCGTCGCCCGGCTCGTCCGCAGGCGCGACGGTCTCGGCCGCGCGGGTAACGAAGTTCTCGATCCGGCGGTAGGCGGCTACCGCCTCATCCAGCGCCTCGGCTGAGTACTCGATGTTCGACCGGTAGTGCGCCTGGCCCAGGTAGTACCGCAGCTCCACCGGCCGCACCCGGGTCACCATGGCGTCCACCAGCAGCGAGTTGCCGAGGGACTTGCTCATCTTCTCCCCGGCCACGCTGACCAGCCCGTTGTGCAGCCAGTACTGCGCGAACCCGTCACCCGCCGCACGGGACTGGGCCAGCTCGTTCTCGTGGTGGGGGAAGACCAGGTCCAGGCCACCGCCGTGGATGTCGAACGTGGCACCCAGGTACTTGGTGGCCATGGCCGAGCACTCCAGGTGCCAGCCGGGCCGGCCAGGCCCCCACGGGGTCTCCCACCAGGGCTCGCCGGGCTTGGCCCCCTTCCAGAGGGCGAAGTCACGGGGGTCGCGCTTGGCCGCGGCGGTCTCGGTGTCGTCCGCGGCGCGCATGTGCTCCGGCCGCTGGCCGGACAGCTCGCCGTAGGCCGGCCACGAGCACACGTCGAAGTACACGTCGCCGCTGGAGGCGTAGGCGTGCCCGGCCTCGATGAGCCGCCGCATCAGCATGATCATCTCGGGCACATGCCCGGTGGCCCGCGGCTCCACGTCCGGCGGCAGGCAGCCGAGCGTCGCGTAGGCCCGGCTGAACGCGCGCTCGTTCCGCTGTGCCACCTGCCACCAGGGCACGCCCTCAGCCGCGGCGACCCGCAGGATCTTGTCGTCGATGTCGGTGACGTTCCGGCAGAACGTCACCTGGTAGCCGCTCGCGCGCAGCCAGCGGGTGAGGATGTCGAAGACAATGCCGGACCTGATGTGCCCGATGTGCGGCGGCGCCTGCACGGTGGCGCCGCACAGGTACAGCGCAGCCCGCCCAGGAGTAACCGGGGAGAACTCGCGCACTGTGCGCGCAGCGGTGTCATAGAGGCGGAGCGTCACGCAGCACAGGCTACGGGATCTGGCGCATGCTTGACGCATGCTGATCAGGGACGCCACCGCGGCGGACTGGCCCGCGATGTGGGCCTTCATGCGCGGCATCGTGGCCGCGGGCGAGACGTTCTGCTGGGATCGCGGCACCACCGAGGCCCAAGCCCGGGCGATGTGGTGGCACACACCGCCCGGCGCCACGGTCGTGGCCGTCGGCGATAGCCCCGGTGAGCAGGGCGTCATCATGGGCACCGCGGAGATCCACCCGAATCACGGCGGAGGCGGCGGCCACATCGCCAACGCTGGCTTCATGGTCAGCCCGGACCACGGCGGCCGGGGCGTCGGGCGTGCCCTGGGCGAGTACGCCCTCGTCCGCGCCCACGCGGACGGGTACCGGGCGATGGTGTTCAACGCGGTCGCCGCCAGCAACACCGAGGCGGTCGCACTGTGGCGCTCACTAGGCTTCGAGGTGCTGGCCACCGTGCCAGAAGGGTTCTGCCACCCGGTCCAGAGCTACGTCGGGCTGCACATCATGTACCGGCCGCTCTGACCAGGCTGATCCGGGTACGTCCCGGAATGTCAACACGCCGGCGGCTGCGCTGGCCGTGAATACACGCAGCTTGCGGTGCAACGGCATAGTGTCTCCTTGGCATTCCTTGATCGCGCAGGCAGGAGCGCGGTCCCCGGGCCCCCGCCACGCTGCCCTCTTTCCCCAGTGGCGGGTCCCGGCCGTCACGCGGCTGGTCCCGGCTCCCTGGCCAGGAATCCGCCCGTGGCCCACCGTTTTCAGCGACCGGGAGCCACGTAGCAGCGCCGCAGGAAGGACATACCCCCCGATGAACGACAATCCCCCGCGGCGCCCGGACCTGTATTCGGGGTTCAGGCTCGTCGCGCTCGTCGCGGCGGTCGCTGGGGTGATCCTGCTGGCGGCAGCCGCGTTCGTGCTCTCGTACTCGGGCATCCACCGGATCGCGCTCACCGCGGGCGTATCAGCCGGCCAGGCCCGCATCTTCCCGGCGATCTTCGACGCCCTGCTGGTCGTCGGCTGCGCCGCGGTGCTGTCGCTGCGTGGGGCCGGCTGGTGGCAGCGGTTCTACGCGTGGCTGATCACTATCCTGCTGCTGATCGTGGTGGCGACGGCGGACGCCTGGCACGCCATGGGCACCCACCTGCCGCACCGGGCCGCCGCGGCGACCGTCGCGGTCATCCCGTGGGCACTCCTGCTGATCGCTTTCACCCTGCTGCTGGCCATGCTCCGGCAGTTCCGCCGGATCCACCTGGCGACCGCCGGCGCGGCCACCCCGGAGCAGGCCGTGACCAACCCAGCGCGGGCCACGGACAGCCCGGCCGCGGCCCGCTCGGCTCCGGCTCCAGCCGTCCCAGCCACTGAGGCCCGGACCACGACGGCACCCAACCGTGCTGTCTCTGCTGCAACGGCACCACCCGCCGGGGCAGCCGGGGCACCCCCGGCCCGGCCTGCGGGTGCGAGCCGGCCACGCCGCGGGCTCGATGTGGTCTTCGCCAGTACCCGGCCCATGCGGGAGGACATAGCGCAGGAGAGCACGGCGCGCGCGGGCACCGCACAGGGGGACGTCGCACGGGCGAACACCGAGCCCGCCATCAGCCGGACCGTTGACCGGCCCGCGAAACCGCCCAGGACGGCCGGGAACACGACCGCGGAAGCGGATGCCCGCACCACGACCCGTGCCTACCCGCGTGACGCCCGGCCCACTGCCCCCAGCACGCCGCCCGGCGATTCCTCCCCCACAGCGGGCGATGCTGCCCCGGCCTCAGGCGACCCGGCCCCGGCCTCAGGCGGTCCAGCCCCAGCCCCGGCCCCGGGCGGTCGGGCCCCAGCCCCGGCCTCAGGCGATCTTGCCCCGGCCCCGGCCTCAGCCGGTCCGGCCCCAGCCCCGGCCCCGGGCGGTCGGGCCCCAGCCCCGGCCTCAGGCGATCTTGCCCCGGCCCCGGCCTCAGGCGGTCCGGCCTCGGTCCCGGGCGGTCCAGCCCCAGCCCCAGCCCCGGGCGGTCGGGCCCCAGCCCCGGCCTCAGGCGATCTTGCCCCGGCCCCGGCCTCAGGCGGTCCGGCCTCGGTCCCGGGCGGTCCAGCCCCAGCCCCAGCCCCGGGCGGTCGGGCCCCAGCCCCGGCCTCAGGCGATCTTGCCCCGGCCCCGGCCGACACCCGCGCAACTGAGGGCGCCCCCTCAGGACATCCCGACGCCGACCACGACGCACTGTCCACCCAGGCCAACTGCGCTGACCCGGCCGACGCCGACGCGGGTGCCACCGCAGCGGAAGCAGATTCAGCAAACGCTCCAGCCGGCTCCCTCGCTGAGGCCGCCCAAGCCGGGGCCGCCTCAGCTGATCCTGGCCCGGCCGGTACCACCTCCACTGACGCCAGCCCTGCGGACCTCACTCCCACTGACACCGCCCCGGCTGACACCGCCCCCACTGACACCGTCCCCACTGACACCGCCCCGGCCGACGCCGTCCCCACTGGCACCGTCCCCACTGACACCGCCCCGGCCGACCCACCGCCCCGCCGACACCGCCCCGGCCGACACCGCCCCGGCCGACACCGCCCCGGCCGACACCGCCCCGGCCGACACCGCCCCGGCCGACACCGCCCCGGCCGACACCGCCCCGGCTGGGGCCACACCCGCTGGGGCCGACCCTGCTGGAGCCGACCCTGTGGAGGCCGCGTCCGCTGACGCACATCCAGCGGATGCGGGTCCGGCGGATTCTGCCGACACCGCGCAGCACGGCCCGGATTCTCCCGGCCAGGACGCCGACTCTGTGGGCAGCGGCTCTGTGGATAGCGGCCCTATCCTCGTGCCCCACCAGCCGCTGCCCGCGCCGATCCCCGCGCCCTCACCGCATTTCGACCGGCTGCGGAGCACTCCGACGCCGCCGGAAGACGAGGAGCAGGACGAGGAGTCGTGATCCCGGCGCCTGTCTGGTTAAGCTGAAGAAGGGGTGCCAAGCAGGAGGAGCCGCAATGCCGCACACGGCCGGGATGACCGAGATCACCTCCGCAGCTGAACTCCGGACCCTGCTGGGCACGCCGACCCGCCGCGTGGCCACCAAGGTGCGCCCGGTCCTGCACGAGCGGGACCGGGAATGGCTCGCCGCCACCCCGTTCTGCCTGATCGCGACCTCCGCCGCGGACGGCAGCTGTGATGTGTCGCCCAAGGGAGACCCGCCCGGCTTCACCCGGGTCCTCGACGACACCACGATCGCCATCCCGGACCGGGCGGGCAACAAGCGCGCCGACGGGTTCCACAACATCCTCAGCAATCCCCAGGTCGGGCTGCTGTTCCTGGTCCCGGGACGGTGCGACACCCTGCGCATCAACGGACGGGCCCGGCTGATCCGCGAGGCACCATTCTTCGACGACATGATCGTCCGCGACAGCCGGCCGCGGCTGGCCCTGCTGGTCGAGGTGACCGAAGTCTTCTACCACTGCGCTAAGGCCTTCATGCGCGCGGAACTGTGGGACCACACCACGTGGCACCCGGACGCGCTGCCCTCGGTGGCGCACATCGTCAAGAGCGTCCAGGCGGATACCGAGGAGACCCTGGAGCAGCTTGAGCAGCACTACGGCCCGGACTACGCCACATTGCTGTACCCGCACTAGGACCCGGGCGACACTCGCGTTAGACGGGCGCGGGCCCGGGGATCAGCAGGGCGGTGGCGATGGCGGCGAGGCCTTCACCACGGCCGGTCAGGCCCAGGCCGTCCGTGGTCGTGCCGGACACGCTGACGGGAACGCCACCCAGTGCGGCGGACAGGGCCCGCTGCGCCTCCTCACGACGGCCGGACAGCCGCGGGCGCTCCCCGATGACCTGGATGGCTACATTCCCCACGGTAAACCCGGCTGTAGCGACCAGAGCGGCGGTGGCCCGCAGCAGAGCCGTCCCAGCGGCCCCGGCCCATTCGGCCCGGGCCGTGCCGAAGTTAGCCCCGAGATCGCCGAGCCCGGCCGCAGACAGCAGCGCGTCGCAGGCGGCATGCACCGCCACGTCACCGTCGGAGTGACCGGCGAGCCCCTCTTCACCCGGCCAGAACAGGCCAGCCAGGTACAGCGGGCGCCCAGGCCCGAACGGGTGTACGTCTGTGCCGACTCCTACCCGGGGCGGCCCGTCTGCCACGTCCGACACCCGGGCCCGGAGCAGTGCCTGGTCAGGGATGTGCCGTCAGGAAGCGAGGATCTCGTCGAGCAGAGCCTCGGCCTTGTCCTCGTTGGTCTTCTCAGCGAGCGCGAGCTCGCTGACGAGGATCTGCCGCGCCTTGGCCAGCATGCGCTTCTCGCCCGCGGACAAGCCACGCTCCCGGTCCCTGCGCCACAGATCGCGGACAACCTCCGCCACCTTGTTCACGTCGCCGGAGGCGAGCTTCTCAAGATTGGCCTTGTATCGTCGTGACCAGTTGGTCGGCTCCTCGGTGTGCGGGGCGCGGAGCACCTCGAACACCCGCTCAAGCCCCTCCTGTCCGACGACATCCCGGACTCCCACCAGTTCAGCGTTGTCCGCCGGAACGCGTACCGTCAGGTCACCCTTGTCAACCTTGAGGACCAGATACGTCTTATCCTCACCCTTGATCGAACGGGTCTCGATCTCTTCGATGCGAGCAGCCCCATGGTGGGGGTAGACGACCGTGTCGCCGACCTTAAAAGTCATGTGGCACATACCCCTTCCGCTACAGCAATCTTAGCACGGCGGCCGGCCCACTTGCCCGACGTTGACGGTGAACGTGCAGGTCAATGACCCTTTAAGCGGTTCAGAAAGCGTCTGTAGAGGCGTGTCGGGCAGCGCCCGGCGGCTTCCTGGCCGCCGCGGGGGCCCTGATCTGGTTTCTTCCCGATTTCCGGCTTGTTACTGCTCGGCAAGTATCTCCTGGCTTGCCCGGGGTAGGCCAGACCCGCAGCAGTGCTACCCGAACAGTGCCCGCGGCGCTGGTCTGGGCACATACTGGAGGGCAACGAGGCCGCGCACGCCGGAGAAGATGCTCGTGAACATTGGCGGGGAACCAGAGCGGGACGACTACGGCCTGCCCCCGGTAGATATCGAGATCCCTGACGACGCCAGGGAGCTGGACCGGGACCTGCAAGCGTACCGCCGGGAGCTGCGCGCGCAGCGCAGGCTCCGGCTGGCGCGGCGGCTCGGCGGCCCGCTCGCCCGGGACGGGATGGTGCTGCCCCTGCTGGCCAGCTGCCTCGCGCTGACCCTGCTCATCGGCACGTTGCTGACCATGTTCACGGCCAGCCGGGCAATCGCGCCGGTCACCACAGCGGCCAGCACCGGCGGTGCACCCGCGGTCGGCGAGCCTGGTGGCCCGCTCCCCGCGGCCAGCGTGCTCGCCGCGGGCAAGACGATCCAGCTGCGCAGCCTGCACCCCGCGGTGCTGGCCATCGTCCCGGCCAACTGCGCCTGTGGCGCGGCCGCGGAACGGCTTGGCAGCCAGGCAGCCGCCGCGCACGTGAAGCTTTTCTTCGCCGGCACCGGGACCGGTGTCAGCACAGCCGCCATGCTGGCCAGCGAGGCCGGCCTGAACGCCAGCCACGTCCTCAGTGACGCCCATGACACCCTGGCCCGGGCTTACCTGCCGGTCGGGCTGACCGCCATCCTGGTGTACCACGACGGCTCGGTCGCCTCCATCAAGCGGGAACTAACGGCCACGCTCCAGCTCACCCGGCCGATCAGGGCACTCGCCAGCACTCCCCCGCAGAGCCTGCAGCGGTTCAGCGACGAGCAGCTGGTCGGCAGCCAGCAGCCGCGGACCGCCTGACCGGCACGGCCCAGGCCGTCAGCGGCGGTCCGCCGCACCGGACCGCCGCACCGCACTGGCGCACCGCACTGGCGCACCCGCACTGGCGCATCTGGCCACCGACATGCCCGGGCCGGCCCCGCATGCCAGCGAGGGTGCCGATACGCTATCCCGCGTCCTTAGGCTTCCCCGCACCCGATCCGAGGAGAGCGCGAGATGCTCCTCCATGGCCGTCACAGCGCAGCGTTTCGTCCCACCGCGGCGAGGTCTGGGGCGCTGCGGCGCGCGTGCGCTCTTGCCGCAGCCGCGCTGGTCCCGGTGCTCGCTGGCTGTGAGGCAGGCAATAACGCCCCGGTCCTGCAATGGCACCCGCCCACCAACGGGGCCTACGCCAGCATCTCTTCGTCCGGCTCGTCCGGCGGCAAGATCTCCATCGAGAACGTGTTCGTCCTCGGCTCAACGCCGAACCGCTCGCTACCCCGCGGCAGCTCGGCCGGGATGTTCCTGGCGCTGGTCAACACCGGCCCGCGGGACAAGCTGGTCAACGTGACGGCACCGGGCACGGCGCAGTCGGTCAAGCTGCCCGGCCAGGGAGTCACGCTGCCGGACTACCACAGCGTGCTGCTGACCGGGCCGGCGCCCAACGTCGTGCTGTCCTCGCTCATTCGCCGCCTGGCACCTGGCCGGGACATCAAGGTAGTCATGACGTTCCAGAACGCCGGCTCGGTCACGCTGTTCGTCCCGGTGATGCCCAGGGCCGACTACTACGCCACCTTCTCACCAGCACCAGCCCCGGCGCCCACGCCCACCGCGAAGGTGAGGAAGGTGAGGGTGTCCGGCACCGCGGTGCCAACGGCCAGCGGCAGCCCGGCTGCATCCGCCAAGGCATCCACCACCGCGTCCGCGACGCCCTAGCCGCCGCGGAACGCGAGCCACGGCCGGCCAGGGCGCAGCCGGGCACCGCAGCCGGCCTGGGTGTTCCGGCAGGCGCTGCGGCAGGCCCGGCTAGTTCCCGCCGGGCTCGAACTTGTAACCGAGGCCGCGGACGGTGATGATGTGCCGCGGGTTTCCCGGGTCGGTTTCGACCTTGGCCCGCAGCCGCTTCACGTGCACGTCCAGGGTCTTGGTGTCGCCGACGTAGTCGGCACCCCAGACCCGGTCGATGAGCTGCATCCGGGTCAGCACCCGGCCAGTGTTCCGCAGCAGCACCTCGAGCAGCTCGAACTCCTTGAGCGGCAGCTGAACCTGGCCGCCGCGCACGGCGACCACGTGCCGGTCTACGTCCATCCGGACCGGCCCGGACTCCAGCGCGGAGACCTGCCCGTCGTCCGGCTCACCCCGCCGCCGGAGCACCGCGCGCATCCGGGCCACCAGCTCGCGCGAGGAAAACGGCTTGGTCACATAGTCGTCGGCACCCAGCTCCAGGCCGACCACCTTGTCGATCTCACTGTCCTTGGCCGTCAGCATGATCACCGGCACGTTCGACCGCTCCCGCAGCGTGCGGCAAACCTCACTGCCAGGCAGCCCGGGCAGCATCAGGTCGAGCAGCACCAGATCGGCACCGTCCCGGTCGAAGATCTCGATCGCGTCTGGGCCGGTGGGGCAGACCGCGACCTCGAAGCCCTCCTTGCGGAGCATGTAGGAGAGCGCATCGCTGAAGGACTCCTCGTCCTCCACGACGAGCACGCGTGTCACTGGACAGCCTCCCTGGCAGACGTAGCCGCAGCTCGCGGCCGAGTGTCGATGGGCAGTCGTACGGTGAACGTGGATCCTTCGCCCACCTTGCTCCGGACGGTGACGTTGCCGCCGTGCGCCGCGGTCACGTGCTTGACGATGGCCAGGCCGAGCCCGGTCCCCCCGGTCGCCCGGGACCGCGCCGGGTCAACCCGGTAGAAACGCTCGAAGATCCGCTCGAGGTCCCGCTGCGGGATGCCGATGCCCTGGTCGGTCACGCTGATCTCGGCCGCGTCCCCGGCTACCCGGGTGGTGGCCACCACAACCCGGGTCTGCTCCGGGCTGTACGCGACCGCGTTCTCCAGCAGGTTCCGTAGTGCGTTGACCAGCAGATCCTCATCGCCCCGAACGATCAGCCCGGTATCGCCGATCGCCGCCAGCTCGATCCCGTGCGCACTGGCCTTCATCCGGCACCGGTCCAGCGCCTCAGCGACCACCAGCGACAGGTCCACTGGGATGGGATCAGGCATCGGCTCCGCAGCCTGGATGCGGGACAGCGTGATCAGGTCCTGGGCCAGCTTGGTGAGCCGGGAGGCCTCCTGCCGCATCCGCCCGGCAAAACGGCGGACAGCCTCGGGATCGTCGGCTGCGTCCTCCACCGTCTCGGCGAGCAGGGCCAGCGCGCCCACTGGTGTCTTGAGCTCATGGCTGACGTTGGCCACGAAGTCGCGCCGGATCTCGTTCGACCCGCCGGCTCTCGGTCTGGTCCTCGGCCAGCAGCAGGACCAGACCGCCGCCGCCGACACCAGAGCCGAGCGGCGCGACCCGCACCGCGAAGCTGGTGGTCCGGCCGCCGAACTTGGTGCCGGAGACCTCGATTTCGCCCTCGCGGATCTCGCCGTCCCGGCGTACCTGCCGGGCCAGGGCGAGCAGTTCGCCGACCATCAGCCGGTCGCCCTTGACCAGGCCGAACTGGCGGGCGGCGGCGCTGGCCCGGAGGACCCGGTCCTCGCTGTCGATGACAACCGCGGAGGAGGAGAGAACGGAGAGAACCGCCGCGATGCCCGGCCGGTAGCCGGGCCGGGGGACGTACGGGCGCGGGGACCGGTGGGTCGGCGGCGTGCGCCTTGACCGCCTTCCGGATCTTCATAATGCGCGGGGCTCCTGTCGCGAGGCCGTTGACCCGCGGTGAGCCGCGCCGCTGGCCATGCCGCCCGGATCACCGCCCACCTGCACGCACACACCACGATGGTATGCGGGAACCCCTGTAATCGCCGCTGGCCAGCGCCCGGGAACCGTGCTGTTCCCCATCTATTCACATATCAGCCAGTATCCCGTTACTACTGCTCAAGGCGGACATCACGGCCCGCTGGCGCCCGCGCCGGGCACCCGGATCCGGGCGGCGGGGTGCGGCCGGGCCGGCTCACCGACCCTGGTTGGCCACCGCCTCGGCCGCCGCGGCCGCCGCCTGCGGGTCGAGATACCGGCCGCCCGGCACCTTGGGCCGGAAGTCCGTGCCGATCTCGTAGACCAGCGGGATGCCGGTCGGGATGTTCAGCTCCGCGATCTCGGTGTCGGAGATGCCGTCCAGGTGCTTTACCAGAGCCCGCAGGGAGTTGCCATGCGCGACCACCAACACGGTCTGATCGGCCGCTAGATCCGGGACGATGGCGTCGTGCCAGTACGGCATGAGCCGGGCGAACACGTCTTTCAGACACTCGGTGCGCGGCCGAAGCTCGGGCGGCAGCAGCGCGTACCGCGGATCGCCGGCTTGCGAGTACTGGTCGTCATCGGCCAGCGGTGGCGGTGGCACGTCGTAGGACCGGCGCCACAGCATGAACTGGTCGTCCCCGAATTCGGCCCGGGTCTGCGCCTTGTTCTTGCCCTGCAGCGCCCCGTAGTGCCGCTCGTTGAGCCGCCACGACCGGTGGACCGGGAGCCACAGCAGGCCGACCGGTTCGAGCGCCAGGTTCGCGGTCTGGATGGCGCGGGTCAGCACGGAGGTATGCACGATGCTGGGCCGCAGCCCGGATTCGCGCAGCAGCGCGCCACCGCTCGCCGCCTCCGCGGCGCCCCGCGCGGACAGCCCCACGTCCACCCACCCGGTGAACAGGCCTTCCGCGTTCCATTCACTTTCTCCATGCCGCAGCAGCACCAGCGTCGCCATACCGCTGAGCTTAACCGGCCGGCCGGTACCCGCGCGGGAACACCTGGCGGCGCCAGGTGGTTGGTCACTGCCGGAGGTGCATGCCCGTGCCGCGACGCTTCCCCCGGCGGATCGCGACGATCAGCGTCCATACCTCGCCGCTCGAACAGCCAGGCACCGGGGATGCCGGGGGCCTGAACGTCTATGTGGTCGAGGTCGCGAAGCGGCTCGCCGCGCGCGAGGTCGAGGTGGAGATCTTCACCCGGGCGGTATCCCGCGATGCGCCGCCCGTGGCCGAGTTGGTCCCCGGCGTGCTCGTCCGGCACGTGCCCGCAGGCCCGTTCGAGGAGCTGGACAAGGCTGACCTGCCTGCCCAGCTGTGCCAGTTCACCTTCGAGGTGCTGCGCGCTGAGGCGGCGTATGCGCCCGGCCGGTACGACCTAGTACACGCGCACTACTGGCTGTCCGGCCAGGTGGGCATCGTGGCCCGGCAGCGCTGGGGGGTACCGCTCGTACAATCCATGCACACCCTCGGCCGGGTGAAGAACGCGGCGCTCGCCTGTGGGGACACCGCGGAGCCAGAGATCCGGCTGCGCGGTGAGACCGAGGTCGTGACGATCGCGGACCGGCTGGTGGCCAACACCGATGAGGAAGCGGGCCAGCTGGCCACTCTGTACGGGGCGGATCCAGCCAAAGTCTGGACCGTCAACCCGGGGGTGGACCTCTCGGTGTTCACTCCCGGCCCGCCCAGCGAGGCCCGGCGCAGGCTGGGACTGCCCGCCGACGGGATCGTGGTGGTCTTCGCAGGCCGGGTCCAGCCGCTCAAAGCTCCCGACGTCGTGCTGCGTGCTGTCGCGCACCTGGTCCGCGACGACCCGGCACTGGCCAGGCAGCTCACCGTCGCCTTTGTCGGCGGCCCGAGCGGCACCGGGCGGGCTGACCCGGACGGCCTGACCGAATTGGCCCGGACCCTGGGCATCGGCGGGCTGGTGCGGCTAGAGCCCCCTTGCCCGCAGGCGGAGCTCGCCGACTGGTACCGCGCTGCGACCGTGGTCATGGTGCCGTCGTATTCGGAGTCCTTCGGCCTGGTGGCCGTGGAGGCCCAGGCCTGCGGCACCCCGGTGATCGCCGCCGCGGTCGGCGGGCTGCGCACTGCAGTCCGGGACGGCGAGTCCGGCATCCTGGTACCCGGGCATGAACCGGCCCGCTACGCCGCCGCCCTCCGCGAGCTGACTGAAGTTCCCGGCCGCCGGGACGTGCTGTCCCGGGGCGCCATCGCGCACGCCTCCCGGTTCGGCTGGTCACGCACGGTGGACCGGCTGCTCAGCGTCTACGCGGGCGCGGTGAGCAGCGTCCCGGCCCCGGGCGGGGCTGAGCGGGTGTCCACCCGCGCGCTGCCGTCCTGACCGGGCGGCCCGCCCGCGGCCGCCGTACTGAAACCCAGCTGACGAGCCGCGCCGGGGTCCGGCCGCCCGGGTCACTGGGCCTGGCAGGATGATGAGCCATGACAGAGGCGAGCCCGGACGGCCGCCCGGCCCGCGAGGACGCGGCCGCGGCCATCGAAGCGGCCCTGGTGGATCTCGGGCTCCGCTGGGAGTCCCCGCAGCCAGGCAGCTACCTGGTCCGGCTGGAGGGCCAGCACAAGCTGGCCACCATGACGTGGCTGATCGCCGGCACGCACAGCCTGCACGTGGAAGCGTTCTTCTGCCGCCAACCGGACGAGGAGCATGCCCGGTTCTACCGGTTCCTGCTGGAGCGCAACGGCCGGACGTACGGGGTGCACTTCGCCCTCGATCCAGCCGGTGACGTCTACCTGGTAGGGCGGCTGCCGCTCAGCTCGGTGAGCACCAGCGAGGTGGACCGGATCCTGGGCTGTGTGCTCACCTATTCCGACGAGAACTTCGACCCGGCGCTGGCCATCGGCTTCGCCTCGTCGATCCGCAAGGAATGGGCGTGGCGGGTCAAGCGCGGCGAGAGCCTGGCCAACCTGCGCGCGTTCGCGCGGCTAGCGGACCCGGAGCATATGGCTCCCGGACAGGTCAGGACCTGACCAGCCGGGAGATCGCCTCGGCCGCCTCCCGTACCGATTCGCGGCCCTCGTCGCCACCAGCCCGGACCGCCTCGGTGACGCAATGGCCCAGGTGCTCCTCGAGCAGCCCGAGGGCCACTGCCTGCAGGGCCCGGGTCACCGCGGATACCTGGGTGAGCACGTCGATGCAGTAGACGTCCTCTTCCACCATGCGCTGCAGGCCCCGCACCTGGCCCTCGATCCGGCGCAGGCGCTTGAGGTAGGCGTCCTTGTCCTGGGTGTATCCGCGCATGAGGCGAGGATACGCTGCGGTTCCGGTCCACCCCGAAATCTGCCGCGGACCGGCGCTGGCGGCGCCTTGCGCGCCGGGCCGTCCAGCCAGGACCTGGGCCAGCCCGGCCGCAGGCGCCACTCAGGCACCGTCAGACCCACCAGTCCCCGCAGCTGGCTCAGTCGTCATCTGGTCCATCCCTCCTGTGCCGCAGCGTCCGGCGGAAGTGCCGCAACTCCGCCCGGCCGCCGGGCGGCGGCGAGATGACGGGCGGCTGACAACCCAGCCCGCCCTGGGCTGGCGTTGCGTTGATCTCGAGCAAGCCGCGCCTGGCCTTCAGCCGGCCATAAGGCTGGCGGGGTCCACTTACACTGCCCAGTAGGCGGGCCAGCGAGCAGCCAGCCAACGGCGACGAGGCGATGGCGCAGCGCCGGTGGGGCAGCTGGCCCAGGGATCCGGGAGAATAGGTCCATGCGGCGTGATGACGTGCGCTTCGCGGTAGCGGCCCGCGAGGATGGGCTGCGCCGGGTACGGCGGCTGACGGTCCGCATCGGGGCGGTCGGCGTGGCCGCTTCCGCGCTCATCGCCGTAGCGTTCAGCCACCTGTCCGGCGCCGCCTCGGCCAGCACCCGGAACGGGACCGCCGGAACCGGGACCGGCAGCGCCGGCCAGGGCAGTTCCGGTCAAGGCAGTGCTGGTCAGGGCAGTGCTGGTCAAGGCAGCGGCCAGCAGAGTGGCTCGCTGCAGGTCCCGGCGCAGAACCCGGCACCTGCCCAGGGGCCGGTGCAGGGAGTGTCGGGCGGATCATGACCCCGGCGGGCCTGGCGGTCGTCGTCACCTCGTCCACTCCGCTGTGGTACTTCACCCGGGCCACCGGCCTGGTCGCGCTGGTCCTGCTGACCGCCAGCATGGCGCTCGGCGTGCTCATCTCGGTCCGCTACGAGGGCCGGAACTGGCCCCGCTACATCACCATCGGCCTGCACCGCAACATGTCGCTGCTGGCCCTGCTGTTCACTGCGGCGCACGTGGCGACCACGATCCTGGACAGCTACGTGCCGATCCACCTGGTGGACGCGTTCGTCCCGTTCATCGCCAGGTACCGGCCGGTCTGGCTGGGCCTGGGCGCGATCGCTTTCGACTTGCTCATCGCGCTGACCGTGACCAGCCTGCTGCGCACGCGGCTCGGCTACCGGTCCTGGCGCCTGGTGCACTGGGCCGCCTACCTCTGCTGGCCGGTCGCGGTCCTGCACGGCCTCGGCACCGGCAGTGACACCCGGACCCACTGGGTGCTGCTGCTCACCGGCGGCTGTGTGCTGCTGATCGCGGGCCTGGCCGGGTGGCGGCTGGCCCAGGGCTGGCCCGCGCGGGCCGGGCTGCGGGTGGCCGGCGCCGTCGCGCTGATCGTCACGCTCATCGCGGGCAGCGCCTGGCTGGTGGGCGGTCCGCTCAGGCCCGGCTGGGCGCACCGTTCCGGCGCGGTGTCGTCCGTGCTGGATCGCCAGCCCCGTGCTGGCCTGCCCCGTGCTGGCCTGCCCCGTGCTGGCCTGCCCCGTGCTGGCCTGCACCGTGCTGGCCTGCACCGCGCTGGCCTGCACCGCGCTGGCCTGCACCGCGCTGACCTGCACCGCGCTGACCTGCACCGCGCTGACCTGCACCGCGCTGACCCAGCGGCGGGCAACCCGCCACAGGCCCAGGAGCCACTATGAGCCAGGCGGATGGCCCAGGTGGGCCCGCCGTGGGCCAGGCGCCGCGCGGCCCGCTACCGCGGCTGATCATGCCCGGGCCGCCGCTGGGCCTGGAGGCACACCTGGACCGGCACGGCCCGGTCCCGGGTGGCAGGGCGGGCCTGATCGCCAGCATCGAACGGGCCGGGCTGGCTGGCCGCGGCGGCGCTGGCTTTCCCACCGCCCGCAAGATGCGGGCCGTGGCCCAGGCGTCCCGGCGCCCGGCGCTGGCCCTGCGCCGCGGCGGCCCGGCCGTGGTAGCCAATGGGGTGGAATCGGAGCCCGCCAGCGGCAAGGACGCGCTGCTGCTCCGGCAGTCCCCGCACCTGGTGCTGGACGGCATCGCGCTGGCCGCGGGCGCGGTCGGCGCCACGGCCGGCTACCTCTGCGTGGACAGCGCCGACCCGCAGCGGGCCGCCCAGCTCACCGCGGCGGTCGCCGAGCGGCAGCGCCGCGGGCTCGCCGACGTGCCGGTCCAGGTGGTGACGGTGCCGCACGGCTACGTCGCCAGCGAGGAATCAGCCCTGATGAACTTCATCAACGGCGGCCCGGCGATCCCCCTCTACGTCCCGCCCCGGCCGTTCGAACGGGGGGTTGGCGGCCGGGCCACCCTGGTGCTGAACGTGGAGACGCTGGCGCACGTGGCCCTGATCGCCCGGCACGGGCCGGACTGGTTCACCGCCGTGGGCGACCGGGGAGCGCCCGGTTCAGCGCTGCTCACCATCAGCGGGGCGGTGCACCGCTCCGGGGTGTACGAGATCGCGCTGGGTACCCCGGTCGGGGATCTGCTGGACCTGGCGGGCGGCACCCCGGAGCCGGCGCAGGCGGTGCTGGCGGGCGGGTATTACGGCAGCTGGCTGCCGCTGCCCGCCGCGGCGGGCGTACCGGCCAGCCCGGCCGGCCTGCGCGCGGCGGGTGCGGCACTCGGCGCGGGAGTGCTGGTCGCGCTGCCCGCGTCCGCCTGCGGGCTGGCCGAGACCGCGCGGGTGCTGCGCTACCTGGCCGGGCAGAGCGCGGGGCAGTGCGGCCCGTGCACGTTCGGGCTGCCGGCCATGGCGGACGCGCTGGCCCACATCGCCTGGCGCGGGCGCGACGGCCGGGCTGCGGAGTGGCTGCGGTCGCTACTCCCGCTGGTGGCCAGGCGGGGGGCGTGCCATTTCCCGGACGGGGCGGTGACGCTGGCCGGGAGCGCGCTCCGGGTGTTCGCCACCGATCTGGAACAGCACCTGGCGCACGGCCCCTGCCCGGCGGCCCGCCGGGCCACCGTGCTCGCCATCCCCCGCTCCGCCCGCGGAAAGGGCGGCGCTGCCGCGCCGGGGCGGCCAGGTACCAGCCGGGACCGGCCTAGTGCCGGCCCGGGCCGGAAGGGCGCAGGCCCGGGCCGGGCCACCGCGGGCAGGCCGGGATGACCGGGCCCATCCTCAAGGTCAACCCGATCGCCTGTGACGCCCACGGCGTCTGCGCGGACCTGCTGCCCGAGCTGATCTCGCTCGACCCCTGGGGCTACCCGGTCATCGCGCCCGGGCCGGTGCCACCGGAACTGCTGGACCACGCCCGCCGTGCCGTCACCGACTGCCCCACCCTCGCCCTCCGCCTGGAACGGGCAACTCGCCCCACCTA
>CAWDRD010000045.1:0-29890 GCA_963804455.1 uncultured Actinomycetes bacterium | reverse complement strand
AAAGCTCCGTTAGCGTGTCAACAAAGTAGGTTTGTTACAACACACTGACCGATTGTATGATTGACTGACCGGGACGGTATGCGATCCAAAGCTTAACAAACAGGTGAGGAATGATTACTAGCGACCGCAACGCACGTAAGAAAGCGCCTCGCGATTCCAACGGCGACAAGACCTTACAAATCGTCAAGAAGGCGATAGAGCTGTTCAACCGGGTCGGTTACGAGCGGGTGAAAGTCAGCGACATCACCGATGCGCTTCGGATAGGCAAGGGAACGCTTTATCTGTATTTCAAGAAAGAACAAAAAGGAACTGCTTTTCGAGTGCTTCCGCCAAGTGGACCTGGTGATCTCGTCGCTGGAGGCCAGCCCGGAGATCCGCAGCGCGGGCGGATTCTTCGAGCGTTTGCGGCCACGATTTGTCGGCGCGCACAAACATTACATAGATCTGGGAGGAGCGCTCAACTGGATCAGACTTTCGTCGGAGTCCAGCGGCACCAGCAGACCGCCGCTGTGCCCAGGAGGGCTACCGCGCAATTGTCGAGCCCTTGAAAAGGGATTTGGAAATCGCCATCCGGCAAGGAGTCGCGCGGCCGATTGACGCAGAGCTTGCGGATCTGCGGCTTATTGCCTTTGCCGAAAGCATCATCAGTCGAGCGGCGCGGAACGACCGTTATACCGTTCAGGAAATTGATGATGTGATTATTGACTTCGCCGAACAAGCGTTTCGTATGCCTCAGAGTCAGGGTGACAGCCAGCCCCTCACCGCAGATCGCCACGTTTTCTCTGCCAGCATCACCGACCGGAACGGCGTGCTACCGAGGTCAACGACGTGCGCTTCGAGGGCGGCATAAACCTTCGCGGGATCTTGGGGCAGGCGGAGATCGAAGTGGATCCCGCGCGGGTCACCTCCATCGCCATTCGCGAGGTGAGGCCGCGGTGGCCATCCACGGCAACCTGAACCAGAACCAGCGGCAGCGCGCGCTGGACGCGTTTCGCGGCCGGGCACCCCCGGGTGCTGGTGGCCACCGACGTGGCCGCCCGCGGGCTGCACATCGACGACGTGGACCTGGTCGTGCACTTCGACCCGCCCAACGACCACAAGGACTACCTGCACCGTTCCGGCCGGACGGCCCGCGCCGGGGCGACCGGGACGGTGCTCGCGTTCGCTGACCCGGCCCAGGTCCGGGACATGGCCCGGCTGCACGACGCGGCCGGCGTAACCGCCGCCCGGCACCAGGTGCAGCCCGGGCACCAGGCGGTCCGGGAGATCGCCGACGTCCGGCACGCCGATCCCGCCGCCGTCCCGGCCCGCGGACGAGCCGCGCTGATCCGGCGGCGGGACCCGGGCCCGGCAGCCGCGGCCAGGGGCCCGAAGCCCGTCCGGGCGCCCGGCGGCGCGCGCCGGCGGTCGCGGGCGCGGGCGGCCGCCCCGCCGGCGGCGGCCGGACGCCGGCGCCGCTAGGGCGCGCCGCGCCCGGGCCCGCGTCACACGTCCGGCCAGCGGGCCGTCCCAAGTAGCCTGCCGGCCGGTGCGAGCTGGAGCGGGAGTCCGGCTCGGCACGCGGGCGTGGCCGGTGCGGCCTGATCCTGGATGACCTGGCCCCCGAGCGGGAGCGTCCCGTTGGCCATCGAACGCGGTGACCGCCGCACCGGCCCAGGATGCTCGCTTGCGTGGCGAGCGGGTGGCCCGTGATGTGTTCGACGGCCTGCCCGCCCACTATGACCGGCTCGCCTACCTGCTCTCCTTCGGCCAGGACCGGCGCTGGCGGCGGGCGGTGGTCGGCCGGCACCGCGGCCGGGTCACCCCGGCTGGTGCTGGACGTGGCCACCGGCCCGGCCGGTAGTCGCGCTGGCGGTCGCCGGCCGCACCGGCGCGAACGTGGTCGGGGTGAACCTGAACGAGCCGATGCTGCGCGCCGGGCTGGCCCGGACCCGCCGGCCGGGCCAGCGCGGCCGGGTCCGGGTGGCCGTGGGCCGGGCCGACGAGCTGCCGTTCCCGACGCGACCTTCGACGCGGTCACCTTCTCCTACCTGCTCCGCTACGTGGACGACCCGGCCGCGACGGTGGCCGAGATGGCCCGCTGCCTGCGTCCCGGCGGCACCCTGGCCAGCCTGGAGTTTTACGTCCGCCGAACCCCGGGCTGGCGGGCGGCCTGGTGGCTGTACACCCGGCTGGCGCTGCCGGTGCTCGGCGGGCTGACCGGGGGCCAGCCTGGTACCGGGTGGGCCGCTTCCTCGGGCCGAGCATCTCCGCGCACTACCAGCGGTACTCCCTCGACGAGCACGTCGCCGCCTGGCGGGCGGCGGGCCTCACCGACGTCGGGGTCGAGCTGATGAGCCTGGGCGGCGGGCTGGTCATGTGGGGCCGCAAGGCGGGCAGCCGCGGGACCCGGGTCGTGAGCGCCCGGAATCCGGGAGAAGACCGCGTTCTACGCGTGGGCCGCGGGCACCGGGGGCTTCCGGGACTGGCTCACCCTGCTGCACCCGCCGTACACCCTGTGGCACCTGTCCTACGTGGCCATCGGCGCGGCCGCTGGTGCCGCACCCGGTGCTGTGGCGGCTGGGCGGCACGCTGCTGGCGTTCTTCCTGGCCGTGGGCATCGGCGCGCACGCCCTCGACGAGCTGAACGGCCGGCCGCTGGGCACCGGCATCAGCAGCGTGGTGCTGGCCGTCACCGCGGCCGTGTCGGTGGCCGCCGCGATGGTGCTCGGCCTGGCCGTACGGCGGCCTGCGGCTTCTCCCGTTCGTGATCGCCGGGCGCCATCCTGGTCTGCGGGTACAACCTGGAGCTGGTCGGCGGGCTGCTGCACAGCGACATCTGGTTCGGCGCTGGCGTGGGGCTGCGTTCCCGCTGCTGATCGGCGCGTACGCGCAGCACTGGACGCTGCCGCCGGCCGCGCTGGTCGGGGCGGTGGCCGCGTTCTTCCTGTCCATGGGCCAGCGCGCGCTCAGCACCCCGGCCCGGGCGCTGCGCCGCCGGATCGCGCGGTGTCGGTCCACGTCACCTGGCGGGACGGCCGCCGAGCAGGAGCTGGGCCGGGCCGACCTGCTGGCGCCGCTCGAGCGGGCGCTGCGCTACTTCGCCTGGGCCACCGGCACCCTGGCCGTCGCCGTCGTGCTGGCCCGGTGAGCACAACCGGTCGGCACGCACCGGATGGCCACCACCGGTACGACGCGGTGGTGGTCGGGGCCGGGCCAGGCCGGCAGCGTGGCCGCGCTGGTGCTGGCCCGCGGCGGGGCCCGGGTCGCGCTGGTGGACAAGGCGGCCTTTCCCCGGGACAAGGCCTGCGGCGACCTGGTCGGGCCGCGCGGCGTGCAGGCTGCTCGACGAGCTCGGCCTCCGGGTGCCCGACGCGGGCCAGGGCGCCGACCTGCTGGTCGGTCGGCCCGTCCGGGCACCGGTCCCGGCTGCCCGCCTTCCGCGGTCGCAGCTACCCGGGGCACGGGGTGGTGATCCCGCGGCCGCGGCCTCGACGACGCGCTGCGCACGGCCGCGCTGGAGGCTGGCGCCGAGCCGGTCCGGGCCCGGATCAGCGCGCTGGACCGCGGGCCGTCCGGGCTGGTCCGGGCGGTAGCTCGGGAGCAACGGGCAGCGAGCTGACCGCCGACGCCGTCATCGGCGCGGACGGCGCGCTGAGCCCGGTCGCCCGGCTGGCCGGGATGCTCGACCCGGACGACCGCGCTGTGGGGGTTCGCGATCCGCGGTCTACGTCCCAGCCCAGGTGCCGCTGCCGCTGCTGGTCCTGCTGGACGCGGCGCCGTGGCGGATCTACCCGGGCTATGGCTGGCTGTTCCCCGGTGCGGACGGGCAGGCGAACGTGGGCATCGGGGTCGGCCTGGGCACCCAGCGGCGGCAGGCCAGCTGGCGGGGACCTGGCCGCGTTCTGCTGCGACGCTGCGCTCGCCGGGGACCTGGCCGCGGACGCGCAGCCCGGTCCGGTCACCGGCGGCTGGCTGCGGATGGGCGGCACCGGAACGCCCCCGGCGGCCGGGAACGTGCTGCTGGCCGGGGACGCGGCCGGGCTGATCAACCCGTTGCAGGGCGAAGGCATCGGGCCCGCCATGGTCAGCGCGCGGCTCGCCGCGGAATGCTTGCTAGCGGACCCGGCCCGGGCCGCCGCGGGGTACACCGAGGCGGTGGCGGGCGCGTTCGGCCGGTACCTGCCCGGGGCGGCGGCGCTGCAGTCGGTCCTGCTGCGGCGGCCGCGCGCCGCATCCGCCGCGGTCCGGGTGCTCACCGCGCCCGGGCGTGCGCCGCCTGGTCGCGGGCACCTGGTCGCTGTACTGGAACGGCCTGGCCGACGGGGCCAGCCCGCGGCCTGCCGCGTGGACCGCAGCGGGCGTGCAGCGGCTGGCCACCCAGCTCGCCCAGGGCTAGAGGTTCAGGCGGCTGGGTCGGGCTGCCCGGCGGCGCTGTTGTCCGCGGCCGGGCCGGCCAGGAAGGACGAGGTCGGCGTCGCGGTGACCGCGGAAGGGCTGACGAACGTGCTGCCGGACGGCCCGGCCTGCACCGCCTCGTCCAGCGCGCTGCCCTGCACCAGCTGGTTCCAGCTCAGGAACCACACGGTCCAGCCGTCGTCCCACTTACCCGCGGCCGGGCTGCCGGTGACCGTCACTGGGTCCCCGGGTACCGCCATGCTGTAGTAGGTGGCCGCGTTGGCCGGGGACGCGTTCAGGCAGCCGTGGCTGACGTTGGTGTTGCCCTGCTGGGCCACGGACCACGGCGCGGAGTGGATGTAGTCGCCGCTGAAGGTGAACCGCACCGCGTCGTTGACCAGCTCGTTGTAGCCGTTGCCGACCATCCGTACCGGGTTGCCCTTTTCGATGGTCACGTAGGTGCCGTCCACGGTGTCCAGGCCCGGCCGGCCGGAGCTGATCGGCCAGTTACCGAACAGCTGGCCCTTGTAGTAGATCTTCATGTAGTGCGTCTGGGTGTTGGCCTCGGCGATCAGCGAGGGCCCGATCGTGAAGCTCTGGGTCAGGTCGGCGGTGAAGTACACCCCGGGTGCGGCCTCCACCCCGCTCAGGTGCCCGTCAAAGGAGACCGTGGTGCCGGCCGGCCAGTAGTTCATCGGGCGGAAGTACAGCGTCTGGTTGCCGTCCCAGTACCAGGCGCCGGTCACCGGGGTGGAGGTGGTCAGCTGCAGGGACTTCTCCACCGCCGCCCGGTTGGTCACCGGTGCGCTGAACGTGAGCAGGACCGGCATGCCCACGCCGTAGGTCTGCTGGTAACCCTCGAAGATCATGGCCGAGTCGGTGGAGGCCGGGCTGAGCGTACGGAACGAACTGGTCTCGGTGACCGTCTTGCCCGCCGAATCCACCGCGGTGGCGTGCACGGTATAGCTGCTCGACGGCTGCAGCGTCCAGGTGCTCTGCCAGGTGGTCTTGGCTGCGTTGAGGGTCCCGGTGACCGAGTTCTGCCCGCTGGTCACGGTGACGGCCTGGATCCTGCCGCTGTGCGTGGTGACGGTGACCCCGGCGCCGGGGTTCACGTTCGTCCCGCCGTTGGCCGGGGTGATGGAGAGCTGGGCGGCCGGGGACGCACTGCTGGCCTTGGCCGACGGCGCCGCCGCCGGAGGCGTGCCGCCCCCGCCGCTACTGCAGGCGGCGAGCAGCAGGCAGGCTACGCCGGACAGGGCCGGGACGGTGAGCAGACCCCGGCGCGTCCGCCAGCCGCGGTGCCCGCCTGCCTGGTGGTGGCGCCCCAGGCCGGGCCCCATGCCCATACTCCCCACGCCGGAATCCCGCACTGCGTGTCCTCCTGTTGCTGATGGCCCGCCGTGGCTTAGCTGTCGGGGCCGGAACCCGCTGCCCGCACTACTTCCGATACTGAGACGGATCGGGCGCGCCGCCGGTTGCCTTCCCACGCTATCTTCCTCTGGCGCGGCCGGCGAATCGCCGGGATCAGCCAGACGGCCGCGGCGATCAGGGCGATCCCGGTGGCGGTCCACGGGAGGTAATCGCCGAGCCGGTCATAGAGGGTCAGCGCCGCGGCGGGGGGCAGGCCGGTGCGCAGCACGGTCACCCCCCGGTCCTGGGTGGTCATCAGCGCCAGCAGCCGCCCGCGCGGGTCGAACGCGGCGCTGTCCCCGGTCAGTGCCGCCTGCACCACGGGCCGCCCGGTCTCCGCGGCGCGCACCGCGCCCAGCGCGGCGTGCTGGGCCGGGGCCCAGCTCCACTGGAACGTCGAATCCGACGTCTGGTAGACGATCAGCTGGGCGCCCAGCCGGGTATCGACCCGGGACATGTCCGGGAAGGCGGACTCGAAGCAGATCAGCACGCCGAGCGGCAATGGCCTGCTCGTCCCGGGTGGTGGCGTGCACCAGATGAGCGCCGTGGCCGGGCACCATGTTGCTGGGCGCGGCCCGGCTGATCCGGGTCAGCCAGCCGAGCGCCCCGCGCAGCGGGATGTACTCGCCGAACGGGACCAGCCGGGTCTTCGTGTACGAGCCGGCCACCCCGTGCCTGCCGATCAGCAGCGCCACCTTGGACCTGGCCTGGCCGGGCAGGATGGCGTCCTGGTTCACCAGCACCTCGGCCCCGGTGGCCGCGGCCAGCCGCCGGATCTGCCGGTACAGCACGGGGTCGCGCTGGACGTCGTTGCCGACGCTGCTCTCCCCCCAGACGATCAGGTCGGGGTGGTCAGCCGCGAGCGGCCTGGACAGCCGCAGGCTGGCACTGACCGGGCTGTTGCTGCTCCGGGTGATCCCCGGCTGCACCAGGGCCACGGTCACCGAGCGGGCCGCGGGCACGGCCGTGGTCAGCGCGAACGCGACCGGTCCCGCGGCGATCGCGGCCGCGGTCCCGGCCGCGGCCACCGCCCGGGCTGCCCCGCCCCGGGCGGTCGCCGCGATCAGGATGCCGGTGTTGGCCGCGACCAGGATGAAGCTGATCAGCCAGACTCCGCCGACCGAGGCGAGCGCGAGCACCACCGGGTGCTGCCACTGGCTGGTGCCGAGCACCGCCCACGGGCCGCCGAACCCCTGCCAGGACCGGGCCCACTCGGTGAGCAGCCAGTAACTCGGCAGCACGACCAGGGCGGCGAGCGCCCGCGCCGCGCTGACCGGTGCGCGCAGCAGCGCCCAGGTGGCCACCCCGAACCCGGTCCACAGGGCGCCGAGCACCACCGCGATGAGCAGCAGCCCCGGGCCGATATTCGGCGCCAGCCAGTACATCGCGGCCAGCAGGAAGCCGGCGCCCAGCCACCAGCCGCGCACCGCGGCCTCCCGCGCGGACGGCGCCGCGCGGATGATCGCCATCCCGGGGACCAGCCCGCACCAGCCGAGGAACTCCAGGTTCAGCGCGGGAAAGGCCAGGACCGGGAGGGCGCCTGCGGCGAGCGCGGCGTACCGGGGAGGCTGGGCGAAAGCGCGCCACGCGGCCATGACCCCATTGTGGCCGAAGATGATAGACCAGGTGGCATCGGGCCGCCCCCGAAGGCCGGCCCCGGTGGACCACCCAGGAGGGCGCCAGTGCGGCCTGGGTCAGGGGGCCGACTCAGTGAACCGGGCGGCGGCGGGCCTGCCGGGTGGCCAGCGCGATGGCCCAGCCCAGCGCGGCGATGGTCAGCGCGACCATGACCACCTCAGGCCAGTCGCCAGCCTGGTCGGCCAGGGTACGGCCGGTGCGCAGCGGCACCCGGGAGTCCAGCACCGCGCGCTGCCAGGTGCCGGTGTGGGCGAGCACGGCGCCGTTGGGGGCGACGATCGCGCTGACCCCGGTGGTGGACGCGTACACCACCGCCCGGTTGGACGTGACCGCCTGGATCCGGGCCATGGCCAGCTGCTGCGCGGACTCGCCAGTCTGCCCGTCCACCTCGAACGTGGCGTCGTTGGACTGCACCGCGAGCAGGTTCGCGCCCGCGGTCACTTCCGAGCGCACCAGGTCGTCGAAGCCCACCTCGTAGCAGATCACGTCGCCGAGCCGGATGGCGCCGACGCCGAAGACCACCGCCCGGTGGCCGGGGGTGAAGTTCACCGGCTGCAGGCTGACCAGCGACGTGATGTGCGAGAGCAAGCCGCGGAACGGGATGTATTCGCCGAAGGGCACCAGCTGGCGCTTGACGTAGATCTGCACCGGGCCGCGGCGGGGCAGCCACAGCTGCCCGGCGTTGCGCAGCGGGTTCTGCAGCACCGCGCCGACCAGCACGGGCCGGTCGATCGCGGTCACCGCGGTGACGATCGTGTCGTAGATCGGGGGGTACAGCGAGGGATCCAGGTCGGTGGAGTTCTCCGGCCAGATGACCAGGTCCGGTGCTGGCCGCTGGCCCGCTCTGACCTGGGCGGCCAGGGCCAGCGTGGCGGCCGCGTGGTTCTGCGTCACGGTGGTCGCCCGGAGCAGCCCGGTGAGGTCCCGCGAGTGCGGCACGTCACCCTGGATCGCGGCCACCTGGCTGCTGCGGTCCGCTGGCCCGGGCTGGTTGACCGGCAGCAGCGCCCCGGCCAGCGCGACCCCGGCCGCGGCGGCGGCCGTGAGCATCGCGAGCCCCGTGCGCCAACCCCGCCACCGCACCGGCCTGGTCGCGGACCGGAGCAGGGCCCAGGCAGCGGTGGCCCCGGCCAGGGCGACCAGGAAGGACAGCAGCGGTGGGCCGCCGATCGCGGCCCAGCCCGCGGTCGGCGCGCCAGCCTGGCTCATCGCGAGCCTGCCCCACGGGAACGCATACGGCCACCGGGTGCGCAGTGCCTCAGCCGCGACCCACCAGCCCGCCACCGGGAGGGGCCAGGCCGGCAGCTGCAGCAGCAGCCGCTGGCCGATGGCGAGCACGCCGAAGATGATCGCCTCGGCGATCGCCAGCGCCGCCCAGGCGTACCAGGCCACGTTGATCAGCCAGGACAGCAGCGGGACAAAGAACGAGACCCCGAAGAGCAGGCCGATCCCGAACGCGCCGCGCAGCCGCCGCCGGTGCAGGGCCACGGCCAGCAGGGCGGGCCCGGCCGCCGCCAGCGGCCAGATCCCGATCGGCGGGAACGCGCCCGCCAGGGCGAGGCCCCCGGCCACCGCGGCCGGGCAGGCCCAGCGCAGCGGCAGCCCAGCCGGCCGCCCGGGCGGCTCCGCGGGCTGTGCGGCCGGCCCGGACCCGGTGCGTGCAGTCTCCGCGGTGGCCATAATGCGAGCGTAGCGGGCTAACCCAGCCGGAGGGCACGGTCGGCTAGCCAGAGCTGCGCCCCCCGGGTCCTTTCACACCCGGGATCACCTGCTGTCATGGCTAAGAGTGATATGTCGACTACAGTTTGTCCCCACAGTGGGGGGGCAGGTGTAGCCCCGGGTAATCTGCCTGCGACAGGGTGGGAGGTGCGCTGAGGTGACCGCGGGGTCGGAGGCCGAGGCCCGGTTCGCGGCCCTGCTCACCCCCGCGGGCCAGGAACTGCTCGGGTACCTGGCCGATCAGGCCATCACCCCGGACAGCATGCTGCGGCTGGGCACCCAGCTGCGGGCCCGGTACCCGGCCAGCCTGGTCGCGGCGGCGCTGGCCCAGCATGAGCTGCGGCTGGCGGCCCGGCCGAAGTTCACCCGGGCCATGGACATGTACTTCACCCGGCCCGGGCTGGAGCAGGCATCTGGCGAGCTGATCGCCGGGTACCGCGCGGCCCGGTACGCGGGCGCCGAGCGGGTCGCCGACCTGTGCTGCGGGATCGGCGGGGACCTGCTCGCGCTCGCGCCCACCCACCATGTCCGCGCGGTGGACGCCGACCCGCTGCACCTGCGCATGGCCCAGGCCAATGTCCAGGCGACCCAGGCCGGCGGCGACGTCTGCCTGGTCCAGCAGGACGTCCGGGACGTGGACCTGGACGGTCTGGACGCGGTGTTCATCGACCCGGCCCGGCGCACCGGATCGCGGCGGCTCCGCCCGGGGGACAGCGAGCCACCGCTGGACTGGTGCTTCAGCCTGGCCGGGCCGGTCCGCCGGGTCGCCATCAAGGCCGCGCCCGGGCTGCCGCGCGACGCCGTGCCGCCAGGCTGGGAGACCGAGTTCATCGCGCTGCGGCGCGACCTGAAGGAGGCGGTGGCCTGGTCACCGGCCCTGGCCACGGCGCCGCGGCGAGCCACCATCCTGTCCGGCGGGGATCCCCGCACAGCTCATACCCGCACCGCCCATACCCTCACTATGCAGCCGGGCACCCCGCCCGCCCCGGTGGCCGCGCCCGGTGAGTACCTGCTCGACCCGAACCCGGCCGTGACCCGGGCCGGCCTGGTCGCCGAGCTCGCTCAGGCCACCGGCGGGTGGCAGATCGACCCGCAGATCGCGTTCCTGGCCACTGACGCGCCGGTGCGCACCCCGTTCGCGCGCACACTGCGGGTGATCGATTCCGCCCCATGGCAGCAAAAGGAGCTGCCCGCCCGGCTGCGCAGGCTGGACATTGGCGCGGTGGACATCCGGCGCCGCGGGCTGGCCGGGGACGTGGACGCGCTGCGGCGGCAGCTGAAGCTGTCCGGTACCCGGCGGGCGACCCTGGCCATGACCCGGCTGCAGGACCGTCCCTGGGCCCTGGTCTGCGTTGACCTGCCGGACTGAGGTTGACCTGCCGGACTGAGCCCCTGCCCCGGGAGGCCCGCTAGACTCGCGCAGGTGATTGACCTGAAAGCTGCCCGGCAGGAGCCGGACCGGTACCGGGCGGCGCTGGCCCGCCGCGGCGCCGCCGACGATTTCGATGCCCTCCTCGACGCCGACCGGAACTGGCGTGAGCTGACCGAGCGGGCGGAGCTTCTGCGCGCCGCGCAGAACCGTTCCTCCAAGGGGGCCCGGGGCGGTAAGCCGAGCGAGGCGGAACTCGCCGAGCTGCGGCAGCTCAGGAAGGAACTCGACGCGGCCGAGGCGGACCAGGCCGAGGCCGAGCAGACCCGGCAGGCGCTGCTCGCCCGCATCCCGAACCTCCCCGACCCCTCGGCCGCCGAGGGGATGACCGAGGAGGACTCGGTCGTGCTGCGTACCTGGGGGGAGCTGCCGTCGTTCTCGTTCCCGGTCCGGGACGCCACCGACCTCGGCTCGCCGCGGGGCTGGATCGACATGGCCCGCGGGGCCCGGCTGTCCGGGTCCAGGTTCGCCTACCGGATCGGCGACGTGGCCCTGACCGAGATGGCGCTGTACCGGTTCGTGCTGGACCGGCTGGCCGGCCAGGGGTTCCTGGCCGTGTTGCCGCCGGTGCTGGTGGGGGAGCGGGCCATGTACGGCACCGGTTTCCTGCCCACCGAGGAATCCAACCTCTACCACCTGGAAAAGGACAACCTGTACCTGACCGGCACCTCGGAAGTGGCGCTGGCCGGGATCCACACGGACGAACGGCTGGAGGAGAGCGAGCTGCCCGCCCGGTACGCGGCGTTCAGCACGAACTTCCGCCGCGAGGCCGGGGCCGCGGGCAAGGACACCAAGGGCATGTTCCGGGTGCACCAGTTCGACAAGGTGGAGATGTTCGTGTACTGCCTGCCCGAGCAGTCCGCGGAGCTGCACGAGCAGCTGCTCAGCTACGAGGAAGGGATCGTCCAGGCGCTCGGCCTGCCGTACCGGGTGATGAACATCGCGGTCGGCGACCTCGGCGCGCCCGCCGCGAAAAAGTACGACATCGAGGCCTGGTTCCCGGCCCAGGAGCGGTACCGGGAGATCACCTCCTGCTCGAACACCACGGATTACCAGGCCCGGCGGCTGAACATCCGGTTCCGCCGGGACGGCAAGCTGGACTTCGTGCACACCCTGAACGGGACCGGGGCGACCGCCCGGTCGCTGCTCTCGATCATGGAGAACTTCCAGGACGAACGGGGCACGGTGACCCTGCCCGAGGTGCTGCGGTCCTACGGCGCGCCCGCCACGCTCGGCGCTTTGCCCGGCGACTGACCGCGGCGCGTGGGACCGGGGGGCATGCCCATGATCACGGTAGCCGGTGAGGCCCTCATCGACCTGATCGTCAACTCGGCCGGGCACGCGCACGCCCGGCCCGGCGGCGGCCCGTTCAACGCGGCCCGGGCCATGGCCCGGCTCGGCCAGCCCGTCACCTTCCTGGGCCGGCTGTCCGCGGACCGGTTCGGCGCCCTGCTCCGGGCCAGCCTGGCGGCGGACGGGGTAGCGCTCGCCATCACCGCCGAGACCGCCGAGCCGAGCACCCTGGCTGTGGTGCACATCGGTCCGGGCGGGATGCCGGAGTACAGCTTCTATCTGGCCGGTACGTCCGCGTTCCAGCTCGATGACGCCCGGGCCCGGGCCGCACTGCCCGCGGGCAGTGCGGCCCTGCACGTGGGCGGCCTGGCGCTGGCGGTGGACCCAGCCGGGAGCAGCCTCGAGCAGCTCGTGGCCAGCGACGGCCGGCACCACCCTGGTCCTGCTGGATCCCAACTGCCGTCCGCAGGCGATCACCCGGCCACTGGACTACGCCGGCCGGATCGCCCGGATCCTGCGCCGCGCCGACGTGGTCAAGGCCAGCGTCGAGGATCTCGAGTATCTCTACCCCGGGCAGGATGCCGAGGCGGCCGCGGCCGAGCTGCTCAGCGCCGGGCCGGCCCTGGTCATGATCACGGACGGGCCGCGCCCGGCGCACGGCTTCGGTGCCGGGTTCCAGGTGGCCGCGGAAGTGCCTCCGGTGATCGTGGCCGACACGGTCGGCGCCGGGGATGCGTTCGGCGGCGCGTTCCTCGGCTGGTGGACCGGGCAGCACCTGGGCCGCGCCGACCTGCGGCAGGCCGACGCGGTGCAGGCCGCGATGAGCGCCGCCGCCGAGGTGGCCGCGCTCACCTGCGCCCGGGCCGGGGCCGAACCGCCGTGGGCCGCGGAACTGGCCGGCCGGCCCAGCTGGGAATGGCTGGCCAGATCCGGGCAGGGCGTGGCCCCCTCGTCTGGCTGACCAGGCAGGCCGGCCCGCGGGCGCGGGCCGGAATGGCCGGCAACGCCCGGCAGGAATGGCCGGTGAAGATGGCCTCTTGATCCCGCCCGGCGCAGGAGTTACTTTTGGTGCAAGCGCAGCACCTAAGGAAATGTGAGCGTTAACGCTGCCGTGGGCCGCCACGGTGGTGACACGACTGTGCGGACTGGGCAGATGTGGGAGGGCGCGACGTCCTTGCTGACTGGATGAAGGGAGTCCTGGCGCAGTAACCAGGCATTCTGCACCCATGGGCATACCTATGGGCGCACTTACGGGGCGCACTTATGGGCGCAGCCGTGGTGACCCCGGGGCGTTGGCCGGGCGAAATGGGCGAGCCAGGCGGATCGGGCCTGAGACAGCGAGGTCAAGGCATGAAGAAAACCGGTTTAGGCAAGCTTTACATAGTGGCTGCGGCCGTGGTATCGCTGGTACTGGCGGCATGCGGTGGAAATGGCAGTTCAGTGCAGCAGGGCGCGCACCAAAAGGTCACGCTCACCTGGTGGACATGGACCGCTAACCCGAAGAACGTGATCAGCAACTTCGAGAAGAAGTACCCCTGGATCACGATCAAGCAGCCGCCCTCGTACGGTTCCGGCGGCACCTTCTACGCCAAGCTCACCACCGCGCTGGCCTCGGGCACCGGTCCCGACGTGACCCAGGTCGAGCTGGACCACCTGCCGCAGTTCACCCAGGCCCACGATCTGGTCGATATCGCGCAGTACGACGGCAAGTACAAGAGTGACTACCCGTCCTGGGTGTGGAGCGAGGTCAGCCAGGGCGGCAAGCTGTACGCGGTGCCCGAGGACATCGGCCCCATGGGCCTGATGTACCAGCCCAGCGTGCTGGCCAAGTACCACCTGCCGGTGCCGGCCACGTGGGCGCAGTACGCGTCGGACGCGGTGGCGCTGCACAAGGCCAACCCGGCCATGTCCCTGACCTACTTCCCGGTCAACGACGGGGACTACCTGGAGGCGCTGTTCTGGCAGGCCGGGGCCCGTCCCTACCAGCTGCTCAAGAACGGCACGTGGAAGATTGACGTGGACGGCCCGATCGAGCAGAAGGTGCTGAACTACTGGGGCACGCTGGTCAACGAGAAGGCGATCCCCACCGACGACGACTTCACCGCCGACTGGGGCCATCACATCGCCAACGACGAGTACGCGTCGTACGTGGGCGCGGCCTGGGGCCCGACCTACGAGGTGGACGAGTACCTGACCAGCGCGCACCCGCAGACCTACACGGTGACCGAGCTGCCGCAGTGGGCGGCAGGCGCCCACGCCGACGCCAACTGGGGCGGCTCCACCAACGCGGTGACCAAGGACGCGCCCGCCGACCTGGTCGCGGACTCCGCGCTGTTCGCGGCGTACATCAACACCTCGGCCAGCGGGCTCACCGTGGACGAGCGGCCCGCCACCACCAGCGGCGGGGGCCGGGGCCTGTTCCCCGCGTCGGTCCAGCGGTCCAGCGTGGCGGAGTTCAGCGCGCCGGTGCCGGACTTCACCGGCAACGTCAACGCCGAGTTCTCCACGCTGTCGGCCAGCGTGCCGACGAACTTCGAGTGGAGCCCGTGGGACACCGAGTTCGGCACCGACGTGACCACCCAGCTGGAGGCGGCCGCGGCGGGCAAGGAGAGCTGGTCCAAGGCGCTCCAGGTGACCGAGCAGCAGATGCTGTCCTACGCCAAGACCGCTGGCTACTCGGTCGAGGGCTAGCCGGGACGTGACCGTAACCCGGAAACCGGACACCAGCCGCCTGGCCCGGCCGGTCCGGGAGGCCCGCCCGGGGCAGGCGGCGGCCGGGCGGGCCCAGCGGCGGGCCGGGATCGGGATGACGCTCCCGTTCCTGGTCCTGTTCGCCGCGTTCTTTGTCGCGCCGCTCATCTACTCGATCGTGCTCAGCCTGCGCGCGGGTGGCACCGGGGCATTCGCGGGCCTGCTCAACTACCGCTCCGTGGCCGGCAACGGCCAGTACTGGTCCAGCGTGCAGCGGATGATCTACTTCGGGGTGATCCAGGTCACCGCGATGATCCTGCTCGCGATCGTGCTCGCCCTGTTCCTGGACAGCGCGTACTGCGTGGGCCGGAAGTTCTTCGCCCTGGTCTACTTCCTGCCCTACGCGGTCCCCGGGGTCATCGCCGCCATCATGTGGGCGTTCCTGCTCGAGCCCGACCTCAACGGGGCCCTGGACCTGCCGCACCGGCTCGGCCTGGCCAGCGGGCCGGTCAGCCCGCTGGACTACCGGCTCGCGCTGTACGCGATCATGCTGATCGTCACGTGGGAGTTCGCCGGGTACAACATGACGATCCTGCTGACCAGCCTGACCAGCGTGCCCCGGCAGGTCATCGAGGCGGCCCGGATCGACGGCTGCTCGGAGCTGGCCATCGCGCTGCGGGTCAAGTTCCCGCTGATCCGCCGGACCGTGATGTTCACCGTGATCCTGTCCATCATCGGCACGCTGCAGCTGTTCAACGAGCCGGTGCTGCTCACCGACATCGCGTCGGTCAGCAACAGCCTCACGCCGAACCAGATCATCTACAACACGGCCTACCAGTTCGGCAACGAGTCGCTGGCCGCCGCGCAGTCAATCGTGCTGGCCGTGATCACGATCGTGGCCACCGTCGCGTTCTACACCATCGTCCGGCGCCGCTCTGACCCGCTGGCCGGGACGAGGAGGTACTCCTGATGGTGGACGCCGCCCAGCCCCGGCCCCACGCGGGCCACCCGCTGCGGGCCCGCCGGGTCAAGATCACCGTGGGCACCGGCCTGCTCATCCTGGCCGCCGCCTACGTGCTCGTCCCGGTGTACTGGCTGCTGATCGCCTCGACCAAGAACAGCAGCCAGCTGTTCAGCACCCCCTCGTTCCTGCCGCCCGGTCACCTGTCCCTGGGCAGCAACCTCAGCACGCTTCTTTCCTACGGCGGCGGGGAATTCAAGGCCTGGTTCGCGAACTCGATCCTGTACGCCGTGGTCACGGCGACATTGGCCACCGGCGTGGCCACGCTGTGCGGGTACAGCCTGGCCAAGTACCGCTACCGGCTGCGGCGCCCGGTGTTCGGCCTGGTGGTCGGCTCGCTGATGGTGCCGGCCACTGCCCTGGTCGTGCCGATCTTCATGCTGGAGAGCTTCCTGCACCTGAACAACACCTACCAGGGCGTGATCCTGCCGCTGGCTGTCTACCCGTTCGGCGTGTACTTCATGGCCATCTACTCCCTGGACGCGGTGCCGGACACGCTGCTGGACGCGTCGCGCATTGACGGCGCCGGGGAGCTGGCCATCTTCTGGCGGGTGGCCCGGCCGATCCTGATGCCCGGCATGGTCACCCTGTTCCTGCTGTCGTTCATCGGCACCTGGAACAACTTCTTCCTGCCGCTGGTGCTGCTCGGCGACACCAGCAAGTTCCCGCTGACCGTCGGGCTGTCCGGCTGGGCCAGCGACCTGCACCAGGCCGGCACCGGGCAGCCGCTCTACCCCCAGGTGCTGCTCGGCTCGCTGATCTCGGTGCTGCCGATGCTCATCCTGTTCCCGTTCCTGCAGAAGTACGTGGCCCGCGGGCTGACGTTCGGCGCGATCGCGGGTGACTGAGGCCAACACGAACGAGGAGGCACGACCGGATGGCGTCATCCTGGGCCGCGGGGCAGCTGGCCGCCGCCGCACATCCTCTACGGCGGCGACTACAACCCGGAGCAGTGGCCGCCCGAGGTGTGGCGCGAGGACGTCAAGCTGATGACCGAGGCCGGGGTGAACCTGGCTACGGTCGGCGTGTTCTCCTGGGCCTGGCTGGAACCGGCCCCCGGCGAGTTCGCGTTCGGCTGGCTGCGGGAGGTGCTCGACCTGCTGCACGGGGCCGGCATCGATGTGGCGCTGGGCACGCCGACCGCGAGCCCCGCCGCCCTGGCTGTCGGCCCGCCACCCGGAGATGCTGCCGGTCACCGCGGCCGGCGTGCGCTACTCGCATGGCAGCCGCCAGCACTTCTGCGTGCACAGCCCGGCCTACCGGCGGCATGCGTGCGCATCACCGAGCGGCTGGCCCGCGAGCTGGGCGATCACCCGGCGGTCCGGCTGTGGCACCTGCACAACGAGTACGCCTGCCACATCCCGGCCTGCTACTGCGACGTCTCGGCGGCGGCGTTCCGTGACTGGCTGCGCCGTCGCTACGGCAGCACGGACGCGCTGAACGAGGCCTGGGGCACCGCGTTCTGGAGCCAGCGGTACCGGGACTTCGCCGAGGTGCTGCCGCCCCGGGTCACGCCCGCGCACCCAACCCGGCCCAGGAGCTGGACTACCACCGCTTCATGAACGACTCCTACCTGGAGGAATTCACCGAGGAACGGGATCTGGTCCGCGCGATCACCCCCGGCCTGCCGGTCACCACCAACTTCATGGGCTTCTTCAAGCCGCTGGACTACTTCGAGTGGGCCGCCGCCGAGGACGTGTGCAGCACCGACAACTACCCGGACCCGGCCGACCCGGCCAGCCCGATGCTCACCGCCATGCACTACGACCTGATCCGCTCGGTCAAGAAGGGCACCCCGTGGCTGGTGATGGAGCAGACCACGCTGCGGGTCAACTGGCGCCCGGTCAACGCGGCCAAGCCGCCCGGCGAGATGCGCAAGGCGCTGCTACCAGGCCCTGGCCCGGGACGCGGCCGGTGCTCGTTCTTCCAGTGGCGCGCCGCGCGGGCGGGCGCGGAAAAGTTCCACAGCGCGATGCTGCCGCACGCCGGTACCGCCTCCCCGATCTGGCCCGAGGTCACCGGCTTGGGCGCCGAACTGCAACCCCTTTCTGAATTGAACGCCAGCCGCGTGGCCGGTGCCGTCGCCATCGCGTTCTCCTGGCCCAACTGGTGGGCCCTGGAGCTGGGCTCGAAGCCGTCGGCCGAGATGCGGATGCTGAGCCAGCTCCGCTGGATGTACCGCCCGGTGTGGGAGGCCGCCGCCACCGCGGACTTCGTCCGGCCCGGATGCCGACCTGTCCGGCTACCCGCTGCTGCTGGTGCCCAGCCTCTACCTGCTGACCGAGGCGGAGGCAGATACATATCGTAGCTTTGTGCGGTCCGGCGGCACCGCGGTCATCTCGTTCTGGTCCGGGATCGTCGAACGAGTCCGAGCAGGTCTACCTGGGCAGCTACGGCGGCCCGCTGGGCGAGCTGTTCGGCGGCGCGGTGCTCGACGTGACCCCGCTGCAGCCTGGCGACGGTGGCGAGCTGGCCTGGGCGGACGGGCGGCGCGGCACCGCCACGCACTGGCAGGACATCATCGAGCCGGCCGAGCGGCGAGGTGCTGGCCCGGTACGCGTCGGGCCCGTGGGCCGGCCGCCCGGCCGTGCTGGAGCCGCCGCTACGGCCAGGGCCGGGTGATCTACCTGGGCACCCGGCTGGACCGCGCGGACATGCGCGAGCTGATGCGGCCTGCTGGCCGACCGGGCCACCGCCAGCCCGGCCAGCACCAGCCCGGCCGCCGCCAGTCCGGCCAGCATCAGCAGCTGCCGGCGGCGTGGAGCGGGTGGTCCGCCGGCCGGGCAGGTGAGCTATGAGTTCCTGCTCAACCACACCCGGGCACCGTCGAGTACCGGTGCGCCGACGGCACGGACCTGCTGACCGGCGCGCCCCTGACCGGGCGCCTGGATCTCCCGCCGCTGGGCGTGGCGATCATCCGCCGAGGGCTAGCCGGGCCAGCCCGGCCCGTAGACGAGCCAGCGTAGCTCTCCAGGTGGCTCAGCTTTCCAGGTGGGGCTGCAGCGTGCTGCCGTCGGGGGAGCCGAGGCCGGTGCACGCGTCCCAGCCCGGGCCGGCCGGTAGGCGCCGTTGTTGCCGCTGGTGATGTCCTGGAACCCGGCACGCCGCCGCGCCCGCGGTCACGCCCGCGTACAGCAGCGGCTGGAGCAGGCCGAACGGCTTGCCGGTGGACTGGGCCAGCCGGCAGATCAGCGCCGCCCACAGCGGGGCGACCGCGCTGGTCCCGCCGACCACCATCGACTGCCCGTCCACCAGCACCTGGTAGCCGGTCTGCGGGTCGGCGCAGCCGGCCACGTCGGGCACGCCACGCGGCGGTGCCGGTGCCGCGGTCGTGCACCCCGGCCGCCGGCCTGCCAGGACGGCAGCGGGAACGTGTCGCTGACCCCGCCGCCGGTGGCGCCGTGACCGGCCCCGTCGTTCCACACCGTCTCGGAGCTGATCACCCCGGTCGCCGCGTCACCGTGCAGGCTGGTGCCGCCGCAGGCCAGCGCGTGCGGGCTGGACGCCGGGAAGTCGGTGTGCGGCTGGCCGTCGGTCACCGCGTCGCTGCTGCCGTTGTCCCCGGCCGCCGCGGACACCGTGACGCCCAGCGCGGCCGCGTCGGCCAGCGCCTCGTCCAGCGCGGTCCGGCCCTGCGCGGTCCACGCGTCCTCGGACTGGCCCCAGCTGATGCTGACCGCGGTCGGCTGTCGGGCTGGCGTGCACCGCGGTGCTCACCGCGTCCACGAAGCCCTGGTCGGTGTTGGGCGCGAAGTACACCACCTGGGCCGCGCCCGGCGCGACCGAGCCGGCCACCTCGATGTCCAGCAGGACTTCCCCGTCGGCGCCGTTCGGGTCCTGGCCGGGCACGTTGACCGCGCCGTCCACGCCGACCGCGGTGACCGAGGGCACCGCGCAGGTCCAGCCCGCCGAAGTAGGAGTCCAGGTCGCTGGTGCCGAAGCCGCCGCCCAGCTCGATGATGGCCAGCGTGTGCCCGGTCCCGTCGGTGCCTGCCGGGAACTTGTACAGCCCGGCCACCTGCGGCGGCGGGTAGGACACCGGGGCCGCGGCCGGAGCGGCAGCGGCTCCCGCTGCAGGCCCCGTGCCCCGACCCGCGACCGCAGTCCGACCGGCCGCAGACGGCGCGCGCCGGAAGTGCGGCCGGGCCTGCGGCCGGTTGTCCAGGCCGAGCACGGCCAGCACGATCCCGTCCAGCTCGGCCGGGATGCGCAGCTCGCCCTGCCGGTAGCGGTGCTCGGCGGGTGGCTCCCGGGCCCGGGCTGCGGGCTGCGCACCAGGCTCAGCTCGGCGCCGAACGCCTCGCTCAGCGCGGCCAGCGAGCCCTCGACCTTGACCCGGCGGGCGCCCGCGTCGGTCTCGGTGACCTGCAGGCCGTAGCGGGCCAGCACGATGCGCAGGAAGTCGATGTCGGCCGGGTCGGTGCCGTGCTGCTCGGCCAACTGCTCGCGGGTCATCGTGTCCGGGCCGGTCGACCAGGGCCTCGCGGCAGCGCGGCCGGCGCCGGGTCACCAGCGTGACCTCGATCCGCTGCGAGTCGTCCACCGGGCCGGCCTGCTCGGCCGCCGGCAGCGGACCACGCTCACTGCCCGGCAATGGCACAAAGGAATCAGATCGTCATGATCTCGCTCTCCCGGAGGTTCTGGAGTGGCTGGAAATGGCTGCGGGTATGCCGCAGCCCGGCCCCGTCCAGCCGTTAAGATCATCCGCCCGCCACCCGTCGTGGTTTCCCCGTGACAGTGTGTCTTATTCAAAAGTCGCGTTATGCAAATGATCATGAACGGTTGGCATCGCCCTGACCTGCACCGGCCGCTCGGGCAGGTCCTCCGGGCCTGCCCTCGCTAGCCGGTTTTGCATAACGCTCAGTATGTCGCCTTTGCCGGGCCGGATCGAGGGGTTCACCCGGCCGGATCGCGGGATTCAGCGCACCCCCTGGTCAGCCGCTGATCGACGGCGGCCCGCCGTCGATCTCGCCCGGGGGCTGGCTGTCCAGCTTGCGCGTTTTCGGCGGTTTCGGGCGGCTTACGCTGCACCGAGACGGCACCCATGCACGCGCAGCCGACCACCTTCACCCGGGGCGCCCCCGGCGCGCCGGGCCCGCTCGCCTGGTGGTCCACCGCGCCCATGAAGCCGAAACCGCTGACCTCGACCTCGATGTCGTCGGCACGATGACATCGATCCCGCCCATGAACGTGAACGCGCGGATGGTCACCTCGGCCTGGCTGAACCGGGCCTCCCGCAGGTCCAGCTGGATCCCGCCGAGGATGGCGACGGCCGTATGCTCCGGCGGCACCACCCACCGTCCTTTCCGCTCCACCCCGCTCAATATCGCAACGGAAGCGCCAGCCCCGGGACTGCCGCCGATCCGGCCGGCCGGGAAGCGGGCCGGTGCATCCGTCAACCCTCCGGGCGCCGGTCCGCCCGCGGCCGGCAGGTCCGCGGTGACCACGGCCAGCTCGCCGTAGGTCCGCGCGGCGTAGGCGGCGGAGAGCCGTTCGTCCAGCTCTTCGAGGTGATCCGGCCGTCGCCCGCCGCGACCCGCAGCGCCTCGGCCGCCCGTTCCCGGTCGGCGTCGGAGACCCGCAGGTCCCGGTGGTTAACGTCACGGTGGTCGAGATTCCGGTGGTCAGCTGGCTCGGGGAGGTTGGTCATGGCCGGGCCGCCTCACTCGCTGGGCATCGGCAGCTCGAGGCAGCTGATCCCGCGCATATCCAGCCAGGCCCGGCCGGGCCCGCGGACCAGCCGCAGCACCACCTCGGCGCAGGACGGGCAGCGGGCGACCAGGCCCGGTGCGTCCGAGTACACCATGGCCTCGCCCAGCACGCTGGGTGTGCCGCAGGAGGAGCACTTCCCTACAGCGACGGTGACGTCCACGGCGAACACCTCGCCGAGCGGCCCGCCGAGCACGTTGCCATCCAGATGGGTGGTCACAGTCAGCCTCCGGAGGGTCCGAATCGTTCGGTTTTGATCGCGGCCGCATCGTGGCCCGCGTTGACCAGCAGGGTGGCCGCGGCCTCGACGAACCCGGTCGGGCCGCAGGCGAAGATGGCGGGCGCGGCCTCCGCTGGCCAGCCGCCTGCCGCGAGCACCACTGGGTCCAGGCGGCCGACACGGGCCCGCGAACCAGTTGGGGCGGCCCGGGTGTAGACGTACCGGACGTCGAGGCCGTCCCGCGCAGCGTTGCGTTGCTGAAGCTCCGCTGAGTACAGCGCGGCGTCCGGAGTGCGGACGGAGTAGATCAGCCGGAACGGCGCGTGGCTGCCCGCCGTGGCCCGGGTGCGGATCATGGACATCAGCGGGACGATGCCGCTGCCCCCGCCGAGCAGCAGCACCGGCCCGGTGGCCGCGGGATCCCAGACGAACCAGCCGCCGATCGGGCCGCGCAGCTCCAGCTGGTCCCCGGGAGCCAGCACGTCGGTCAGGTACGGGGAGACCTCCCCGTCGCCGAGCCGCTGCACGGTCAGTTCCAGCCGGCTGCCGTCCGGGGCGGACGCGATCGAGTAGGACCGCTGAGTCGAGTAGCCGTCCTCCGCGGTCAGCCGGACGTCCACGTGCTGTCCGGCCTCGTGCCCGGGCCAGCCGGGCACGTCGAGCACGATGGTGCGGGCGGTCTGGGTCTCCGCGCGCACCTCGGTCACCGTGCCGGCCTGCCAGGTCAGTCGCCCCAGTACCGCTGCTCGCGCCATGGGTCCCCGTAGTTGTGATAGCCCAGGCTCTCCCAGAACCCGGGCTGGTCGGTGCTCATCAGGTCGATGCCCTGCACCCACTTGGCGGATTTCCACAGGTACAGGTGCGGCACCAGGAGCCGGGCCGGGCCGCCGTGCTCGGCGGCCAGCGGCGCGCCGTCGAACTCGAACGCGACCCAGGCCTGGCCGTCGAGCAGGTCGGCCAGGGGCAGGTTCGTGGTGTACCCGCCATAGCTGCGGGCCAGTGCGAACTCCGCGCTGGTCTGCGCGTCGGCCAGCAGCGTGTCCAGGGACACGCCCCGCCACCGGGTCCGCAGCTTGGACCACTTGGTGACGCAGTGCAGGTTGACGGTGAATTCCTCGCTGGGCAGCGCCCGGAAGGCGGCCCAGTCCCAGTGCCGCGGCGACCCGTCCCCGGTGTCGATGCGCAGTTCCCAGGAGCCGGTGTCCACCCGCGGGGTGGGACCGGCCGACAGCACCGGGAAGTCGGTCACCAGGTACTGGCCGGGCGGGAGTTTCTCGTCGCCGGACCGCCGGCGCCCGCCAAAGCCGCGAGACACGATAGGCATAGGCCCTAGCCTGTCATGCCCGGTGCTTCCCGTCTGTGCCTGGAGTGGGCAATCGGGGGCCGGGAGTTGGGTTAGTGGAGGTGGCGCTGCCAGTCGCGGGGGACCCGGTCGGCCGGGCCGGGCACCGGCTGGTCCTCCGGGTGGTGCTCGGGCGGGGCGAGCGGCGGGCCGTCGTAGTAGGCCTCGGCCGGGTAGCTCCAGAACCAGGACTCGCCCGGCTCGAAGCTGCGCACGATCGGGTGGCCGCTCGCGGCCGAGTGCGCACTGGCGTGCTGGGCGGGCGAGCTGTCACAGCAGCCAATGTGCCCGCACTCGGCGCACCGGCGCAGGTGCAGCCACCAGCCACCGACCGCGTCGCAGTCGGCGCAGCCGGTCCCGCTGGGCGGGACCGACGGGTCGATGCCAGGTATGCCAGCCATGCAGTACAGGCCTCCTCGGCTCAGCCGTCCGTGTCGCTCCCCGGTGCGACCGGGCTCCCAGCGTCCGGACTTCCGGCACCCGGACTCACGGCTTCTGGGCTCACCGTGTCTGAGGTCACCGTGTCTGGGCTCTCCGGTGAGGTGATCGGCAGCCGGACCTGGAACCGGGTGTCTCCGGGTGACGACTCTACCCGCAAATCCCCGTGGTGCCGGTTGACCACGATGCGCCAGGAGATGTCCAGCCCAAGGCCCGTGCCCTCACCGACCGGCTTGGTGGTGAAGAACGGCTCGAAGATCCGGTTCCGGATCTCCTTGGGCACACCGGGGCCGGTGTCGCCGATCTCGATCAGGACCCGGTCGCCGTCCCGGGCGGTGCGCACGGTCAGCGTGCCCTGGCCGTCCATGGCGGACACCGCGTTGTCGATCAGGTTCGTCCAGACCTGGTTCAGCTCGGCCGGGTAGGCCGGGATCGGCGGCAGGGTGCGGTCGAAGTCCTTGACCACGGTGATCCCGTCCCGGAGCTTGCCGCCGAGCATCAGCAGCGTGCTCTTCAGCAGCTCGTGCACGTCGATCACCTGGAACGGGGCCCGGTCCAGCTGGGAGTACTGCTTGGCCGCGGTGACCAGGTTGGAGACCCGCTTGGTGGAGTCCTCGATCTCGTTCATCAGCAGCTCGGTCTCGACGGTGTAGTTCAGCCAGCGGACCGCGCCCTCCAGCGTGCCGTCCTCCACCACCGCCGCGACCTGGTCCAGCCAGCCGGCGTCGAGCCCAGCCTGGACGAAGGTGGGCGCGAGATCCCAGCCGCCGGAGATGCCGTGATCCTCCAGCCAGTCGGCTACCGCGTCCTCACGGTCCGAGGCCTCCATCGGGGTCAGCTCCGGGGCCTTGGCCACCCGCTCCACCGCCTCCTCCTGGAGCCGGATCAGCGTCTCCAGGGCGGCCTGGTTGAACCGGCCGCTGGCGACGAGGCGCAGCTTGTGCCGCATGCCGGCCACCCGGTCACGCAGCGAGGAGGTGGCGCGGACGGCGGCGGCCGCCGGGTTGTTCAGCTCGTGGGTCAGCCCGGCCGACAGCGAGCCCAGCGCGAGCAGCCGCTCCCGCTGGCCCACCTGCTGCTGGATGTTCTTGATCCCGAAGAACAGGCCCTCCAGCATGTGTACGGCCATCGGGAACCAGTCCCGCATCATCGACGCGAACTTGTCCGCGTCGAGCACGTAGAACCGGGACGGCTCAGTGACCCGCATCGAGTTGTCGTAGACCTGGGGCACCCGGTCCCCGAGGTAGGCGCGGAACGCCCCGGTGTACGCCCCACGCTGGGAGCTCCGGTTCACCTCGACATCGTCGCCGCCGATCCGGCGTGACATCACCAGGGTGCCCTCGATCAGTACGTAGAAGCAGGTCGCGGGCTGGCCCTCGGCATACACCGGCCCGGGGGAGAACAACTCGACCCGGCCTTCCCGGCACAGCCAGTCCAGCTGCTCCGGGTTGAGCTTCTCGAACAGGAACAGGCTGCGCAGCTCATCGACGTTGCACGGCATGACCTGCCGGGGAGCCGCCGCCCGCTCATCCCACGGTGCCGGCGGCTGCTCATCTGCAGCGGCCGGTGCTCGCTCAACCTGCTCGGTCATAGCTTCTCCAGATAGCGGTGCACCAACATGACGGCCATGGCACCTTCGCCGACCGCGGAGGCGACCCGCTTGGCGGACTCGGCCCGGGCGTCACCGGCTACGAACACCCCGGGGACGCTCGTCTCCAGGTGGTACGGGTGCCGGTCCAGCTCCCAGCCGGGCGGCCGCTGGCCGCCCGGGGCCAGGTCCGGGCCGGCCACCACGAAGCCGCGGTCGTCCCGCATCACCACCCCGTCCAGCCAGTCGGTGAGCGGCGCGGCGCCGATGAATACGAACAACAGCTGCGCGTCCACTGTTTCCGTGTCGCCGGTCGCGGTGCTGCGCAGGGTCAGGTTCTCCAGGTGGCCGTCGCCGTGCGCGCCGGTGACCTCGGTGCAGGTGCGCACCGTGATCTCCGGGATGCCGGCGATCTGCTGGATCAGGTAGTAGGACATGGACCGTTCCAGCGACGGCCCGCGGACCAGCAGCGTCACCGACTTGGCGTGCTTGGACAAGTACACCGCGGCCTGGCCGGCCGAGTTCGCGCCGCCGACGATGTACACGTCCTGGCCGATGCAGGCCGAGGCCTCGGTCAGCGCCGACCCGTAATACACGCCGCGGCCGGTCATCTCGCCTAGCCCGGGCGCGGTCAGCTGCCGGTAGGAAACCCCGGTGGCCAGGATGATCGTGTGGGCGGCGAGCGTGCCGCCGTCCGCGAACCGCACTCCCCGGGCCGAGCCGTTGACCTCGAGGCCGACCACCTCGCGGGTGGTGAGTACTTCAGCGCCGAACTTGTTGGCCTGCATCCGGGCGCGCGCGGTGAGCTGCGCCCCGGACACCCCGTCGGGAAAGCCGAGGTAGTTCTCGATCCGCGAGCTCTGGCCCGCCTGGCCGCCGGTCGCGGTGCGCTCGACCAGCACCGTGCGCAGCCCCTCGGAGGCCCCGTACACTGCGGCGCCCAGCCCGGCCGGGCCGCCGCCGATGACCACGAGGTCGTAGAAGTCCTTGGCCGGGGTGGTGCTCAGGCCGACCTTGCCCGCCAGTTCCCCGTCCGACGGTGCAATCATCGTCTCGCCGTCCGGGGTGATGACCACCGGCAGGGTGCGCCCGTCAGCATCGGCCGCGGCGAGCAGCCGCTCCCCGTCCGGCTCGTCGGCGGCGAACCAGCTGTAGCCCACCTGGTTCCGGGCCAGGAACTCGCGCACCTCGCTGGACCGGGCGTCCCAGCGGTGCCCGACCACCTTCGTGATGTGCACCGGCTGGTAATCAGCCGCGCGCCAGGCTTCCAGCTGGGCGTCGATGACCGGGTAGAGCTTCTCCTCGGGCGGGTCCCACGGCTTGAGCAGGTAGTAGTCGAGGTTGACGACGTTGATCGCCTCGATCGCCGCGTTCGTGTCCGCGTAGGCGGTGAGCAGCACCCGGCGGGCGGCCGGGTAGGTCTGCATCGCCTCTTCCAGGAACTCGATGCCGTTCATCTGCGGCATCCGGTAGTCGGCCAGGATGATCGCTACCTCGTCGCCGCGCAGCCGCAGTTCCTTCAGCGCCTCCAGGGCGGCCGCCCCGGACTCGGCGCGCACGATGCGGTGCTGGCTGCCGTAGCGCTGGCGTAGGTCACGGGCAACGGCGCGGGATACGCCGGGGTCGTCGTCAACAGTGAGGATCGCGGTGCGGGGCGTGCTGTCCGGCGCCGGCGTAGTCATCCGGGCACCGCGTGGGTTTCGGTTTCTCTGCTAGGCCACTGCATGGCACCCATCGTAGGGAAAGGGGCAAACTCTCCATCACCCTGTGCCCAGCCCGTTCGCTCAGAGCGTCCTGTCCGCTCGTCCTGCCCTACGATCCTCCGGCCGGCTGCAGGATGACTGCCTCGCCGGTCTACTCACTCATGCGGCACGACAGATATGGCGTGGCTGGACGACGGAAAACCATTCATCCGTTCGGTGCGGGGCAACCGCGCATCCATCCGGCAGCAGCTCACCGGTGTCGTCGAAGAGCACGACTCCGTTGCATAGCAGGCTCCAGCCCTGTTCCGGATGAGCGGCCACCGTGCGGGCGGCAGCATGGTCCGGGGCCGTCGCGGCAGGGCACGGGGGGACGTGATGACATGCCGGAGGTCCGGCGGCGGACGAACGGGCCGCCGCTCCCTTTCGATGGGCGGAAAGTATCACTGCTTCCCCCTGAATCGTCCCATTGCGTTAGTGTGACTTCATCGTGGCCCGGACCCCCGTACGATTCCGCGAGAATCACCTATGCCTGAAGTACGAAGGCGAGGAGCGGAACGGTTCACCGCGGGACGCTAAAATTCAGTGCAGGTGCGAGGCCGCATCGTTCCATGGTGTTACGGTCGTCCCGCTCGGCCTCGGTCTCCCCGGGCCTGCCGGCTCAGGCCGGGCGGACGCTGGGGGCAGGGCCATTCGGAGGTAGCGCAACGCAACCATGATCACTCTAAGTAGTCATGTAGCGCAATGCGGCCATCCGGTCCATGCGGATGAACTCAACCGTTTCTTTCATGGATTTGACGCCTTTCATCCGCAGTAGCCCGATGGAAAGATTGTGAAGTACCGCGAGTGAATGCGGCCCGTTTCCCGTCCAGCTCTGGTTGTGATCTTCACGGTATACGGTGTCCCGGACATAATGGCTTTTGTTTTCGATCCACCAGTGCTCACGGGTGTGCTGGTTCATGTCTGCGGCGCTCATCTTCTCCGGTCCGGAGCTGGTGATCTGGAGCGCGATCTCCTTGCTGACCTTCCGGCCTGTCCGGTCGTATATCTCGCGGCATATGCAGGCGACCTGCGCGATATGGGGGTAGCTTATCCCGTCTGCGTCCGCCATCCAGCATGACCATATCTTGACGCGGCCGCGGCTGTCGTCCTTCATAATGTCATGCGGCGGTCCCGCGAGCACGGTAGCGATTTTAGCCGCTGCTTTCCTGTACAATGCCGGCTTGTCTGTCTTGAGGGTTATCAGGTAGTCCCATCCCTGCTTTCCGCCGAGGAACTTTCCCGTCTCCTTATTGGAGTGCGTGGCATCCAGGGTAGCGAGAACTGTTTCTCCTTCCGCTACGCCGCATGCCTTCGCGACAGCTTCGACCTGAGTAATCTCGTTGGTGCCGTCAGGCACCCTGACCTGCGCGACCGTGAGGGCACTATCCTGGAGCATGGCAGAGAAGAGCGTCACCTTGTCATTTCCGTCCGTCCATGCCCCGCGCATTACCTTGCCATCGACGGCGATTACCCACGTGAATCCGCCGTCTCTTCCTTGTTTTTCCTGGCCTGCGACAGGATCCAGGAGCAGGTTATGTTGTCCATCTCCTCCGCGTCCACGCTGGTGAGCACGTACCATATTGTAGTCTTGCGCGGATACTTGTACCGCCGTCTGAAGTAGTCCCATTCAGCTCCCAGTTTCCCGAGTAGGGGCTGCGGCAGTGATGCCGCGACGGTGGCGATCTCGCGGTAATTTTCCGCCCCCGCGAGGCAGGCTATTACGCAGACCGCCAGGATGAACTTCAGCTCGTACTCCCTGCCCTTCTCCTTCCGGAATTCCGGGACGGAAGCAAGCATATTCATGAGTTCTGATATGTCGGCGTCCGGGCATTCTCCGCCACCCTCGCTCTCTCCGTCGCTGGCATCACGGATTGACGAACAGCATGCATGATGGCAGGATTGCACCTGGATGGCCTTCTCTCGGTAGTGGTCTTGTTTGGCGACTAACCATTATCCGGAAAAGAGAAGGCCATCTCCCGTATTTCGGGAAAAGCGACGATAAATTAACCTCGATGATTCAGGGTGCGGGCGGGGCTGGTTACTGATTGTGTTGTGCCGGTTTTCGGTCGTGGTGTCTGGTTCGCGTGTTTCCGGCAGGTGGCGGTGCTGCCCGATGTGCTCGGGTGAGGCACCGGCTCCGACCGCGCCGGGGCGGCCTCCTTCCGGGTCGCAGGGACGGTGTGGCTGGTCAAACGGGCTCTGGCAGGGCGCAGAGCCGCTGCCAGCAGGCCAGGAAGGCTTCTTTCCAGGGCCAGGTCCGGGCTGAGCTTGAGGACGCGCTGCCGGGCGTGGCGGGCTAGCCGGGCGGGCAGCGCCCACAACCGATAGCGCAGCGTGTCCGGCTCGGCGTCCTTGAGGTCGTCGCAGTCGTACAGGCCGAGCAGCCGGCACCAGGCGGACAGGTCGGCGGCGATGTTGGCGGCCAGTACCCACCCGCAGTTCACGATCCAGGCCTTCGACGGCAGGTTGCGCAGGCCCAGGGCCTTCGCGGTGCGCACTTGGTCCTCGACGACGGCGTGCTCGCGGTGCAGCACGTCGATGAACTGGGCGTGGTGGCTGCCGGGCACGCCGCCGATCCCGCCGCGGCAGGAATGCGGTGACGATGATGGAGTACCGCCAGCCGGTGGCCTTCTCGAACGCGGTCAGGTTCTTCATCTGCCGCCGCGACGGCTTGGTGCGGCGCACGATCCACCGCAAGCGGCGGGCCAGCCCGGCGGCCCGGCTGAGCAGGCAGGTGATCTCGGCGACGTGCTTGTCTTCCTGCACGGTGCCGTCCTGGTCCACGGCGGCCTGCCAGGCGGCGGCGGAAAGCAGCCTGATCGCCTGCTCATCGGCCTCGGTGATGGCCCAGCCGCAGGTGAACAGCACGGTGCGGTACCGGGACGACAGCGACAGCAGGTGGCCGATCAGCTCGTGGCTGGCGCCGGCGCCGTCCACGCGGACCAGCAGCCGCGACCGCATGCGGGCGGGGATCTGCCGGATCGCCGCCGTCAGCACGCTGAGATGGTCGGCGAAGGTGTTCGATCCGGCGTTGCCGGGCCGCAGCAGCATCGCCAGCGACTCGGCGGTGTTCGCCAGCCAGGCCCCCAGCGGATGGAAGCCGTAGCCTTTCTTAAAGGTCGGTGCCGCGCCTTCCTTGTCGCTGTGCGCGGTGATCAGCGTGGCGTCCAGGTCGATGACCAGCCAGCCGGCCAGCAGCTTCCCGGCGACGGCCAGCCACGGGAACCCGGCCGGGGTCGCCGCGATCAGCGACCAGACGTGCGCGCGGAC
>CAWDRD010000044.1:0-138605 GCA_963804455.1 uncultured Actinomycetes bacterium | reverse complement strand
CACCACCGGGTGGACGCTCGCCAGCTGGAGCGCGCGCTGCTCGACCTGCGCCGCCGGATCGTGGACGTCAGCCTGGTCTTCGAGACCGAGGGGCGCGGACAGGGCCCGGGCCGAGCGCCGCAAGGTGCTCAGCCAGATCGACGACTACCTGCTGCCCCGGGTGCGCCGTCCGGGGCGCCGGTCTTGGTGGCGCTGGTCGGCTCGACCGGGGCAGGCAAGTCGACCCTGGTCAACAGCATTGTCGGGGCCCAGGTCAGCGCGACCGGATCCGGCGGCCGACCACTAACAGCCCGGTACTGGCCTGCCATCCGGACGAGGCGGACTGGTTCGCGGAGAACGTGTTCCTGCCGACCGTGCCGCGAGTCCGGCAGGAAGGCCTGGCCCGGTCCGGCCGGGACGGGCTGCTGGTGCTGGCCGCGAGCGAGGGCATGCCCAAGGGGGTCGCCTTGCTCGACACGCCGGACATCGACTCCGTGGTGCAGGCGCACCGTGAGTTCGCCCACCAGTTCCTGGACGCTTCCGACCTGTGGCTCTTCATGACCAGCGCGAAACGCTACGCGGACGCCGCGGTATGGGAGCTGCTCCAGTACGCCAAGGAGCGGGGCGCCGCCCTGGGCATCGTCCTCTCCCGCGTCCCGTCCTCCAGCGCGGCCGAGCTGACCCGGCATTTCGGTGCGATGCTCAAGGCCAACGGGCTGGGTGACAACGACCGCTTCGTGATCAACGAGACGGTCATCACGGACAGCATGCTGCCGGCCGAGGTGTCCGCGCCGATCCGGGACTGGCTGCAGAACACGGCGGTGCACGCCGACCGGCGGGTGGCCGTGCTGTCCCAGACCATGGCCGGTGTCCTGGACACCTTCCGCAGCCGGGTGCCCGCCCTCGCCGCCGAGGTGGAGGCGCAGCTGGTCATCCGGTCGGACCTGAAGGCGGCGGTCGGGGGGGCCTACGCGGCCGCGCTGGCCGAGGCGGACGAGGCGCTGGCCGATGGCTCGCTGCTGCGCGGGGAGATACTGGCCCGCTGGCAGGACTTCGCCGGCACCGGTGACCTGCTGCGCGGCCTGCAGGCCCCGCGCGGCAGGCAGGCGGGCCGGCAGCGGAAACGCGGTGCGCCCGCCCGGGCGGCGTCGCTGAAGAGCGCCCTGCGGGCCGGGATCGAATCGATGATCACCTCGGTGGCAGACCGGGCCGCCGAGGAGTCGGTCCGCCGCTGGCGTAACCACCCGGCCGGGATCGCGCTCCTCGACGCGATCGCCGCCGAGGACAAGGAGAAAGAGCAGGAGTGGGCCGGATCGCAGTTCGCCGCCGACGCAGGCCTGATCTTCGGCATGGCCACCGAGCAGCCCCTGGCCGACGGCAGTGAGCTGGGCGCGGCCGGGTCCGGCGGCCTGCCCCGTCAGGATGCCCTGGTGCGCGGCCGGTCATCGGCTGACCTGGCGACACGGGCAGTACGGGCGGTCAGCGGCTGGCAGGATTATGTGATGCGGCTGGTCCAGGCGGAGAACATGGCGAAGCGGTCCATCGCCCGGGTGATGTCGTTCGACGACGACTCGCTCGCCACCGTGCTCGAGGTCGGCGTGCTCGGCCAGCACGAACGGGACGCCGTACCCGCTGCCGAGGGCCCCAGTGCGGTCCCGCAGCTGCTGCTGGCGTCCCTGTTCGGCGCGGGGCCGTTGCGGGACATCGGTACCAAGGCCCGGCAGGACCTGCACCACCGGATCAGCGTGCTGTTCGACGAGGAGATGCTCCGGTTCATCGGGGTCGTCGAGTCCGCCGGGACGGTGGACGAGGCGGCCGCGGTGCAGCTCTACCAGGCCACGTACTCGCTCGAGATGGCCCGATGAGCGTAGGGCTGGCGGAGAAGGACCTGTCCGGACGGCTGACCGCGCTGGCCAGGCTGATCCAGATCGCCGGGCCGCGCAGCGGCCCGGAGGGGATCGACGCGAACCTGCTGGCCGAATCCGAGCAGCTGGTGGCCCGAGCCGGGGAACGGCTACGGCTGTCCGCCAACCACACCGTGGCGGTGCTGGCGGGCGGTACGGGCAGCGGGAAGTCCTCGCTGTTCAATCAGCTCGCTGGGGCTGATTTCTCGACCGTAGGCGTGACCCGGCCGTTCACCAGGGACCCGCACGCCTGTGTCTGGGGGATGGACGGGGCCGGGCCGCTGCTGGAGTGGCTGGGCGTCAAGCACCGTAACCGCTACGCCCGGTCCAGCGCTCTGGACGAGGGCGAGACCGTTCTCGGTGGGCTCGTCCTGATCGACCTGCCCGACCATGACTCGGTCTCAGCTGGCGCCTCGGCCGAGATGAACCGGCTGGTCGGGATGGCGGACCTGATGGTGTGGGTGCTGGATCCGCAGAAGTACGCCGACGCCTCGGTGCACAGCCGCTACCTCACCCCGCTGGCGGGGCACTCGTCGGTCATCGCGGTGGTGCTGAACCAGGCGGACCTGCTCACCGAGGACCAGGCCGACGACTGCATGTCCGACCTGACCCGGCTGCTCGACTCCGAGGGCCTGCACGAGGCCCGGATACTGGTCACCTCGGCCCGGACTGGGAAAGGCCTGGACGAGCTGCGCAAGGTGCTCGGTGAGACGGTCGCCGCCCGGAACGCGGTCAGCGGCCGGATCACCGCCGACGTGGACGTGATGGCCGAGCGGTTCGTGCCGTACGCGGGTGAGGCGCGGGGGGCGGGCCTGGACGGCGGGGCCGAGGATTTCTCGGAAGTGCCGCCGGGCGAGCACCGAGGCCCTGGCGGACGCGTTCGGCCGGGCCGCTGGCGCGGCCGGGGTGGGCCAGGCGGTGCAGAGCGCACGCGAGCTGCGGGCCGTGGACTACGTGGGCTGGCCGGTGTCCTGGCTGATCGACCGGGCCCTGGGCCGTGACCCGGTGCGCAAGCTCCGGCTCGGCAACCTGTGGGAAGAGCTGCGCGGCTCATCGGCGGGCGCGGCCGGTGCGCAGCAGGCGGAGATCGACAACGCGATCACAGCGATCGGTGACCAGATCGCGCCCGCCCTGCCGAAACCATGGTCAGCAACGGTGCGCACGGCGGCCAGATCGCGCCGTAATGAGATCCCGGCGGCGCTCGGCACGGCGATCGGCGCGGTGCTGCCCGAAAAGAACCGGGTCGAGCCGTGGTGGCGGCTGATCGCGGTCTGGCAGGGCCTCCTGCTCGGCTGCGCCGTAGCCGGCCTGGCCTGGATCGCCGCCATCGTGGTGATCGGCGTGTTCCACGCGGCGCACGCGGCGGCCATCTTCACCGACGCCGCCCTGCTGCCCTGGGTCGCCGTGCTGATCGCGGCGATACTCCTGCTCGGCTGGCTGACCGCATCAGGCTGCATGAGCCTGGTCGCCACGTCAGCGCTGGCTGAGCGCGCCCGGGTCGAGACGGAGATGCGGTCCCAGATGGCCGCCGTGGCCGAACAATTGGTGCTGGTGCCCATCAAGCAGGAGCTGTCCGAGTACAACCGCTTCTGCGCCGCCCTGCACACCGCCCGCCGCTAGCTGGGACTGCCCTGGCGCTGGATCGGGCACGGCGGCGTTTCCCGCTGCCGTTCTGCTAGCAGGGCCGCTTCTGCATATCAGGCCGTTGTGGGCGGGGCTGCCGCGGGCCGGGCCGCCGGCCCGGCCCGGTGTCCGCTCACGGCGTAACGGCCGGGGAAGAGGCCAGCCGCCCGCCAGTGTTACCTCCTCGCATCAGATGTAATGATGTAATCGCAGCAACCCTGCAATGGCGCTCCTGGCCGCAGCGGCCGGGCGGCCAGCGCGGGCCCGGGCAGGTGCGGAGGCAGGCATGTCGGGTCAGCAGCCACTGGATGGCTATTCACAGATTGTCGCCGGAGTGGCGGCGGAACTCACCCCGAAGGTGGCCAGCTTGCGCGTGCCGCGGGCGGACCGGGCGGCCGGGGCGAGAGCATGGGCTCGGGCGTGGTGTTCACCGGGGACGGGTTCCTGCTGACGAACGCGCACGTGGTGGGCAGCGCGGCGCGCGGCACCGCGGCCTTTTCCGACGGGACCTCAGCCCCGTTCCAGGTCGTCGGCGCCGACCCCCTGTCGGACCTGGCCGTGCTCCGGGCGGCCGGGACGACCCCGCCGCCCGCCGAGCTGGGCGAGGCGGACGAGCTCGTGGTGGGCCAGCTGGTAGTGGCCGTGGGCAATCCGCTGGGCCTGGCCGGGTCGGTCACGGCCGGGGTAGTCAGCGCGCTCGGCCGGTCCCTGCCCACCCGCAGTGCCGGGCGGGCCGGCTGATCGAGGACGTGATCCAGACCGACGCGGCGCTCAACCCGGGCAACTCTGGCGGTGCGCTCGCCGACAGCCACGCCCGGGTGGTGGGCATCAACACGGCCGTGGCCGGCGTCGGGCTTGGCCTGGCCGTGCCGGTCAACGCGACGACCCGGCGGATCATCTCCACCCTGATGCAGCACGGCCGGGTGCGCCGCGCCTACCTGGGCCTGGTGAGTGCGCCCTCGCCGCTGCCAGCTCCGCTGGCCGAGCGGTTCGGCCAGGCCAGCGGGCTGAGGGTGGTCGAGGTGGTACCAGGTGCCCCGGCTGACCGGGCGGGCCTGCGCACCGGCGACCTGCTGCTCAGCGCGGGCGGCAGCCCGGTCAGTGCCGCTCAGGACCTGCAGCGGCTCATGTTCGCCGATGCGATCGGCCGTCCGATGGCGATCACGGTCACGCGCAACGGTGCCCTGGTCGATGTGATCGCTGAGCCCGCGGAACTCGTCGCGGCCTGACCGCGGAGCGGCCGTAACCTCCGGCCCGGTGATTGTCTCACCCGGCACCGTCAGCCTGCCTGCCACTGTCCACAGCAACGAAAACCCGGCGCGGCCATCCACAGGCCAGCGTCCGGCGTGGCCCGGGCGGCTGGCCGCGGCCATCGTTGATAGCGGACAGCGGCACCTGGCTGCTGGCGGGCGGCGCCGCGGTGCTGCCACGGGACATCCCGGGAGGTTACTGATGATCAACGAGGCACAGGTGTTCCTGGCTGGGTACGTCGCGCGCGATCCGAGGTTCCGGACCACCACCAACGGAACCCCGTGCGCATCGCTGCGGGTGGGGTTCACGCCCCGCCGGGTGGACCGGGAGACCGGTGAGTGGACGGACGGGGCGACCTCCTTCGTGACCGTGGTCTGCTGGCGCAGCCTGGCCGAGAACGTGGCCATCTGCCTGCGCAAGGGGGAACCAGTCCTGGTCAAGGGGCGGCTGCAGGTCCGGCCGTACGAGAAGGACGGGACACCGCGGGTGGCGGTGGAGATCGAGGCCAGCTCGATCGGGCACGACCTGGCCCGCGGCGTGGCCAGGTTCCGGCGCAGCTCCCGGTCACCCGGTGAGGCGGCGGCCAGCCTGAACGGACTGGTCGGCCTGAATGGGCTGGCCAGCCAGGACGGGGCGGCCGGCCAGAACGGGGCGGCTGGCCAGAACGGGCTGGCTGGCGAGGGTGGGCCGGCCGGCCAGGACCGGGCCGCGGACGCTGGCTTCGGCGCGGCCGCCCTGGATGACGCGGGCGCGGCACTGGCCCAGGCCGCGGTGGCTCAGCCCGCGGGACTATCTGCCCCGTTCTGAGCCAGTGTGCTGCTCCGGCACGGCCACCGGTTCAGCGAATTCCCTGCTAGGCAAGCCCCGCCGCCGTACTCGATAACCGAGCGTCATATATCAATCACTCCGCGATACGATATATGACCGGGTGGGCACGCTGCCCCGCGGCGGCGGGCTGGCCGGGCCTGCGGGTGGGTCGGCCAAGCATGCGGGTGGGTCGGCCAAGCATGCGGGCGGGTCGGCCAAGCCTGCGGGCGGGTCGGCCGCCTGGCCGGGCCAGCTGGCGGTGGCCCGTCCGATTCCGTGCGGCACTGCCTCTAGTCTTGAAAGCATGCCCGAATTTATTTATCAGATGCATGCCGCCCGGCTGGTGAAGGGCGACAAGGTCCTCCTTGACGATGTGACGCTGGCCTTCTTCCCCGGCGCGAAGATTGGTGTGGTTGGCCCGAACGGGGCCGGTAAGTCCAGTCTGCTGAAGATGATGGCCGGCCTGGAGCACCCGTCGAACGGCGAGGCGCGGCTGTTCCCCGGCTTCACCGTCGGGCTGCTCGGCCAGGAGCCGCAGCTGGATGAGACCAAGACGGTCCTTGGCAACGTGGAAGAAGGCGTCGCGGGCATCAAGGCCGTCCTGGACCAGTACAACGAGATCGCCGAGAAGCTGGCGTCGGACTACTCCGACGAGTTGCTCGCGGACATGGGCCAGCTGCAGGAGCAGCTCGACCATGCCGACGCCTGGGACCTGGACAGCCAGCTCGAGCAGGCGATGGACGCGCTCCGCTGCCCGCCGCCGGACGCCGATGTGACCACGCTGTCCGGCGGCGAGCGGCGCCGGGTCGCGCTGTGCCGGCTGCTGCTGTCCCAGCCCGACCTGCTGCTGCTGGACGAGCCCACGAACCACCTGGACGCGGAGAGCGTGCAGTGGCTGGAGCAGCACCTGGAGAAGTACCCCGGGACGGTGGTCGCGGTCACCCACGACCGGTACTTCCTGGACAACGTGGCGCAGTGGATCCTGGAGCTGGACCGCGGTCACGCCTACCCGTACGAGGGCAACTACACCGACCTACCTGGAGACCAAGGCGTCCCGGATCAAGGTGGAGGGCCAGAAGGACGCCAAGCGGCGCAGGCGGCTGGAAGAGGAACTGGAGTGGGTGCGGTCCAGCCCCGCGCGCCCGGCAGGCCAAGAGCCGGGCCCGGCTGGCCCGCTACGAGGAGATGGCAGCCGAGGCGGACACCCACCGCAAGCTGGACTTCGAGGAGATCCAGATCCCGCCGGGCCCGCGCCTGGGCAGCCAGGTGGTCGAGGTGGACCGGCTGGCCAAGGGCTTCGGTGACCGGATGCTCATCGAGGGCCTGAGCTTCTCCCTGCCCCGCAACGGCCTCGTCGGCGTGATCGGGCCCGAACGGGGTCGGCAAGACCACGCTGTTCAAGATGATCGTGGGCGATGAGCAGCCCGACGCGGGGACCATCAGGATCGGCAACACGGTCAAGATCGCGTACGTGGACCAGCTGCGGTCCGGGATCGACCCGGACAAGACGGTATGGGAGGCGATCTCCGACGGAGAGGCCACCATCCGGGTGGGCAACGTGGAGATTCCCAGCCGTGCCTACGTGGCCGCGTTCGGGTTCAAGGGGCCGGACCAGCAGAAGCCGGCCGGGCTCATGTCCGGCGGGGAGCGGGGCCGGGTGAACCTCGCGCTGACCCTGCGTCAGGGCGGGAACCTGCTGCTGCTCGACGAGCCCGCTAACGACCTCGACGTGGAAACGCTGACCTCGCTGGAGCGGGCGCTGCTGGAGTTCCCCGGCTGCGCCGTGATCACCAGCCACGACCGCTGGTTCCTGGACCGCATCGCCACCCACATCCTGGCCTGGGAGGGCGGATCGAACTGGTTCTGGTTCGAGGGCAACTTCGAGGCCTACGAGAAGAACAAGATCGAGCGGCTGGGCCCGGATGCGGCGCGGCCGCACCGGGTCACCTACCGGAAGCTCACGCGGGGCTGACGCCGCCCAGGTCGGGCCGGGACGGCCCGGGCCCGACGGGCGCGGTTGACCAGGCTGTGCGCGGCCATCACCAGGTAGTCCCACAGCTGCGCGTCCTGGGCCTCGGTCAGCCCGATCTCGTCCAGCGCGGTGCGCATGTGCCGCAGCCAGGCGTCGCGCTCGGCCTCGCCGATCGTGAAGTGCGCGTGCCGCATGCGCAGCCGGGGGTGGCCCGCGCCGCTCGCTGTAGGTGGCCGGGCCGCCCCAGTACTGGATCAGGAACAGCCGCAGGTGCTCCTCGGCCGGCCCGAGGTCCTTGCTGGGGTAAACCGGCGCGCAGCTGCCGGGTCGCGCCGCCACGCCCTGGTAGAACAGGTGCACCAGGCGGCGGAAGGTCTCCTCGCCGCCGACCGCCTCGTAGAAGCTCACGTCACTGGTCTCATCCATCGCGTGCGTCCAGGTTAGTGCTCCCCGGCGCTCATCTGTCCTCGTCGCCGGCGGCGGCCGGCGGGGCCACGGCCGGGACACCCGCTGTGCTGATCGCCGCAGCGACCGCGCTGATCGCCGAGGCGACCGGCTCGCTCGGCGGTGCCGACCTCGTCGAGCGCCATCTTCAGCCGTTCCCGTAGTTCCCGGGCCACCTCCCACTGCCGCAGCGGCAGCGTCCGGGCGACCAGCCGCATCACCACCGCCGTCGCTGGACACCGTCTCGACGCCCCAGACCTCCGGCTGCTCCGTGATCACGTCACACCAGTGCGGCTCCTGCCACATCCGCTCCGCGGTGTCCTTCATGATCTTCCGTATCCGGGGCAGGTCCTGGTCGTAGGCCACCGGGAAGTCGATCACCGCCCGGGCCCAGCCCTGCGACTTGTTGCCGATCCGGTCGATGGTCCCGTTGCGGATATGCCAGACCACCCCGTTCACGTCGCGCAGCCGGGTGATCCGCAGGCTGACCGCCTCTACCGTGCCGGTAGCCGCACCAGCGTCGATCACGTCGCCGACCCCGTACTGGTCCTCGAGCAGCATGAAGATCCCGGCCAGGAAGTCGCGGACCAGGCTCTGCGCGCCGAAGCCGATGGCGATGCCCAGCACCCCGGCACTGGCCAGCACCGGGGCCAGGTTGAGGCCGACATCCCCGGCTATGGTGATCGCCGCTATGCCGAAGAATCAGCACCGAGGCCGCGTTGCGCAGCACGGAACCCAGCGCGGTGGCGCGCTGCCGTCGCCGCTCGCCGAGCAGCAGTTGCGCCGCGTCGACCTTGGCGCTCCCGGCCGCGGCCGCCCGGGCGGTGATCTTGTTGATCGTCCGGTGCGCCACCAAGCGGATGGCCAGGGCCACCAGCACCACGAACAGGATGCGCAGCAGCACGCTGACGGGCCCGGCCAGGAACGTCTGGGTGAGCTGAGCCGCTGGCTGGCTGTGCAGCACGTCCCAGATCACCCGGCAGGCAGTGCCAGGCTGCTTGGTGCCGCAGGCGGAGTCGAGGGTAGCGCCAGGGGACGCGGCCAGGAGGGTGCGCGCCAGGGGTAGCGCGTGCGGGATCACGGAGAGTCCTTTCGCTGGGTGGCGGCCTCAGCCTGTTTACCAGGGGCGCGGGCCGGCTGGCAGCGAGACGGCCGCGAACCACGGCCTTTCCGGCTCATCGCGGGCCATCCCGGCAGGCCGGCTCGCGGGCCCGGCCGCCGGGTAGCGCTGAGGAAGACAGTTTGTTATCAGTCAGCATGATTGGGCTGACGCTGGGCGCTCCAGGCGGGCAAAATGCAACGTGTAGAGCGAGAATTGCATCACCGAATTGCGGTGAACCGGGATGATCCGGATATTTCGCTGAATCTAGCGCCGGATCGCATCTTCAGTGTCACAGTGAGTTAATTGTGGATGGCGGGCGCGCGTGGCGGCCATCGGCCGGTGCCCAGAGGAGGGGATCAATGTGGCAGTGCCGCGGGCCGGGGAGAATAGGGGCACCTCCCTGACCCAGCACACGTCGGCCGAGAGTGAGGCTCGCCAGGAAATCTCGATGGCGCGGGGCATCCGGGCCCAGTGCCTGGCCGCCGGGCGAGCTCCCGCCGACATCGCGATCGTCATCCACGACCAGTGCGCGCCAGCATTTGGCACTACCCTGATCCGGGCGCACCGGATGGCGCTGGGCATCGCCCTCGCCGATGTCGTCGCCCAGGTCCGGGCCAGGTACGTGGCTGAGGGCCGGACCAGCCCCCGGTTCAGCGAAACCCTGCTGTCGGCCTACGAGAGCGGCCAGAAGCGGCCCGGCCCGGAATACCTGCACTACCTGTGCTGCGTGTACCAGGCCGAACCGGAGGATCTGGGCTACGGCGGGCCGTGCCTGTGCGGCCAGCGGCACCGCACTCCGGGGTTAGCGCCACTGCCCGCGCCAGCCGCGGCGCGGCCCGGGCCTGCTGAGGACCAGCCGGCGGGCCGCCTGGCGCGGCGGCCGGTGCTGACGATGGCGGAGGTACCGCCGGAGGGGCCCGCCGAGCCCGCCGGGCTGCTGCCGTCGGCCATGCTGGCTGGGCCGGTCGCGGCGGAATCAGGGACGGGGGTGGGCGAGGCTGATGACGACGTGGTCCGGCGCACGCTGCTGAGCCTGATGACGGGCGCCACCGGCCCGGACGACGGCCGGTTCTTCGGCGCCGCCGAGCGGATCCGGCGGCGGCTGGACAAGGCGCTGCTCGGCACGACCGCCTCCGCCGCGATGCTCGACCACTGGGAGGACATGGCCGCCGAGTACGGCAGGCAGTACATGACCGCCCCGCCGTTGCGGCTGCTCTGCGACATACTCCTCGACCTGGGCGACGTGCGCCGGATGTGCGAGCAGCGCCAGCCGCTGGAATTCGCCGACCGGCTCTGCCGCCTCGCCGTCCGGCTGGCGGGCCTGGCGGGCCTGGCCATGATCGACATCGGTGACCAGCGGATGGCCCGGTCCTTCTTCCGCACCGCCCGCACTGCCGCGGATGAGACCGGTGACCGGCACCTGCGGGCCTGGGTCGCGGTCCGCGAGTCGCTGGTCCCGCTCTACTACGGCGACCCGGCGCAGGCCGCAGCGACCGCCCGGGCCAGCGCTGACCTGGCCGGCCGCGGGGCGTGTGTGGCCAGCGTTATGGCCCCGGTGGTAGAAGCCCGGGCCCTGGCCCGGCTGGGCCGGGCCAGGTGCGGGCCGGGCGGCCCGGGCGGAGAAGCGCTGCGCCGGGCCCGGGCGGCCCTGGACCGGGCGCACGCGGTGCTGGACGCGCTGCCGGTGGAGGAGCGGCGGGACACCGCGTTCGGCTACACCGAGCGCCAGCTCCTGTTCCACCAGGGCGACGCTTTGGTGACGCTGGGCGACTACCTCGGCGCGGAGGACTCGTTCGGCCAGGCGCTGCGGATGTACTCGCGGGCCGAGTTCCTGGACCGGTCGCTGATAGCGCTGGGCCAGGCCCGGTGCCGGTCCGAGGCGGGCGAGCCCGAGGAGGCGCTACGGCTGAGCCGCGCCACCCTGCACGGCCTGGCCAGCCAGCAGCGTCCCGGGATCGTGCTGCGGGCCGCGCGTTCACTCGGCGACGCGGTGGCAGCGCGGCACGGCGACTGCCGGGCGGTGCAGGATTACCGCGAAGCGCTGAGCTCCGCCTGAGCTCTGCCAGCCCGGGGGCGACCCCCCGGAACCCCCGCGAGTCGCTGGCTCGGAGGGGACACGCCTGCGGCGCGCCCCGCCTCGCCAGCGGTGCTGGCCCGGGGGGACGACCCCCCGGAACCCCCCAGGCCGGGTCAGCCGGGCAGGCGGAGACCGGTGTGCGCGGCCAGGAAGGCCAGCGAGTCCGCGGCCAGCGTCACGGACCGGCTGACCGCGCGCACCGAATGCCCGACGTCCCGCTCGCGCCGCAGCAGGATGGGGCGGTCCGGCCAGCGGGCCGCGGTGGCGTGCTGCAGCGCCGCGCACATCTTGCGGGCGTGCATCGGGTCCACCCGGGTGTCATTGTCGAACACGGTGAACAGCGTGGCCGGGTACCGCACGCCGTCGCGGACCTGGTGGTAGGGGGAGTAGCTGAGCAGCCAGCCCAGCTCGCCGGCGTCGGCGGCCGTGCCGTACTCGTCGTTCCAGGTCTGGCCGAGGCCGAACTGCTCGTACCGGACCATGTCGAGCAGCGGGGCCGAGCAGACCGCTGCTGCGTACAGCTCCGGCCGCTGGGTCAGGGCCGCGCCGACCAGCAGTCCGCCGTTCGAGCCGCCGTAGATGGCCAGCTGGCTGGGGGTGGTCCAGCCGTCCGCGATGAGCTGGCCCGCGGCCGCGTGGAAATCGTCGAACACGGACTGCTTGTGCTCGCGCATGCCGGCCCGATGCCAGTCCTCGCCCTCCTCACCCCCGCCGCGCAGCCCGGCGATGGCATACACCCCGCCTGCCTCCACCCAGCCGAGCACCGCGGCCGAGTAGCCCTGGGTCAGGCTGATCCCGAAGCCGCCATAGCCGTAAAGGATGCAAGGACGCGGCGCGGCAGGTCCGTAGCTGTGCCCAGCCAGGGTGTGGGGGTCCGGTATGTCGCCTCCGGCCAGGCGTGGGGGACGGGAGGCGCCCCGGAGGGGTGTCTCGCGGAGCCCGCCTGTCACGGGCCGAGGACCGGTAGTGTCGTCGCTTTGGCCGGCCAGGGCGTGGGGGTCCGGGGGTGGCCCCCCGAGATAATCAGCATGCGGACGTCGGTGCCGTCCTTGGACTGGTAGCTGACCTGCCGGGTGCGGATGTCCGGCACCTCCACCGTGCCCGGGGCCCGGGCCCACACTTCGGCCTGCCCGGTTCGCGCGTCGTAGCGGTAGACGACCACGGGCGTGGTGTTGTCGGTGTACCCGAACCAGGCTTCATGGCCGCCCTCGGGCCGCTCGCTGATCCCGTCCACGGCGCCCAGACCTGGCAGGCCGAGGTGTGCGAGGGCGACCGTGCCGGTCCGCTCACCGGTGGCCAGGTCGTGCACGGTGATCTCACCGATCGCGTGCCGGGTCCACGCGGCGAGCAGGACCGGCTGGCTGAGCTCCGGGCCGTCCAGGATGGCGTAGTCACACAGGATCGCGGCCGGGTCCTGGCCGATCAGGTCCTGCCAGGTGCTGCGATCCGGCCGGGCCGGGTCGGTCACCGCGAGCCTGCCCCGCGGCGCGCCGTCGTCGGTGAACACGTACAGTCGGCCGTCCCGGCCCACATGCAGGCTGGTCCGGGCGTCCACCCCGGCCTGGACCGGGCGCAGCTCGGGCGCGGCAGGCCCGGATGCGGTGAGGTCGGCGAGCCACACGTCGTTGCGCGGCGCGGTGCCCAGCGCGGCCCCGACGGTCAGCCACCGGCCGTCCCGGCTGACGGACACCGAGTAATAGCTGGTCTTGTCCCGCCCCTCGCCGAAGATCAGCACGTCGTCATCAGCGGGTGTGCCCACGGTGTGCAGGTAGACCCGGCGGTGGAACTGCTCCTCGCCCGGGGGAATCGCCGCGGGCGGCAGCTTGCGCACGTAGTAGAACGCCTTGCCGCCGGGCAGCCAGGCAATGCCCGAGTAGCGGCAGCGGCCGATGGGGCCGTCCACCTCCTCTCCCGAGGCCACGTCCAGCACCCGGAGCAGGGACTCCTCGTCCCCGCCGGTGGAGATCTGGTAGGCGAGCAGCCGCCCTTCCTTATCCGGCTGCCAGGAATCGAGCGTGGTAACCCCAGACGGGTCCAGCGTCGTGGCGTCGACGAGCGCCCGCTCCGGCTCGCCCGGTGCGGCGGTCAGCAGCACCGAATGCTCCTGCCCGGGCTGCCGCCGCAGGAAGAACTGGCGCTGGCCGCGCCAGGCCGGGGCGCTGACCGAGCCGGCGGCCACCAGCTCGCCGATCCGGCGGCCAGTGCCTCCCGGCCAGGCAGGGCCGCGGCGTGCTGGCGGAACAGCGCGTCCTGCGCGGCCAGCCAGTCCCGGGTCGCCGGGCTGGCCGGATCCTCCAGCCAGCGGTACGGGTCGGCCACGCGGAAGCCGTGCAGGTCCTCGACTTCCGCGCGGCGGGGCGGCTGGGGATAGCCGGAAGCAGTCACTAGGGCACTCTACGAGACCCCTGGCTCAGCCCCGGATTTCACCAGCGCGCTACGTGCGGTGTTATGTCCGGCGGGTAGCTTCCCGTTACCCTGTTGTTGGCGACGGCACACCGTGCTCAGCCTGGCACACCATGCTTGCGCACCGGGCAGGAGGCGGGCGTGCGACGTGTACTGCTGCTGAACGTCACGTACGAGCCGTTGACCACGGTCGGCCTGCGGCGCGCGGTGTGCCTTGTGCTCGGCGAGAAGGCTGACGTCGTGCACGACGATGCGGAGGGTGCCTTGTTGCGCTCCTCATCGATGGTCCTCGCCACCCCGTCCGTGATCAGGCTGCGCCGGTACGTGCGGGTGCCGCATCGCAGCCGGGTCCCGCTGACCCGGGGCGCGCTGATGCGCCGGGACAACTACCTGTGCGCCTACTGCGGTCACCGCGCCGAAACGATCGATCATGTGATCCCGCGCAGCCGGGGCGGGCTGCACGCCTGGGAGAACTGCGTCGCCTCGTGCATGCGCTGCAATCACAGCAAGGCTGACCGCCTGGTCGAGGAACTCGGCTGGACCATGAACCGGGTGCCGGCCGCGCCGCGCGGTGCGCACTGGAGGCTGATCGGGGCCGCCCACGACGGCGATCCGCAATGGGCGGCCTATCTGCCGGAGTCCACCGCGGCCTGATCATCGGCCGGAATCTGGGCGGGGGAGGCGGCGCGAGGTCACCACCCGCTCCCCGTCCGGCGTGGTCAGCACGTGCAGCCCGGGCCCGAAGTGGGCGGCCAGCACATCGTCGCGGAGCACGCTGGCCGGGTCCCCGGCCGCGGCCACCCGGCCGCCGTCCAGCAGCAGCAGCCGGTCGGCGAACTGCCCGGCCAGGGTGAGGTCGTGCACCACGGACAGCACGGTCAGCGACCGCTCCTGGCGCAGCTCGTCCACCAGTTCCAGGGCCTCCACCCGGCGGCCCAGGTCCAGTGCGCTGGTCGGCTCGTCCAGCAGCAGCACCGGGGCCTCCTGGGCCAGCGCCCGGGCCAGCACCACGCCGCTGCAGCTCACCGCCGGACAGCGTGCCCAGCCGCCGGGCGGCCATCGGGCGCCAGCGCCAGCCGGTCGAGTAGCCCGGCGCAGATGGCCCGGTCCGCTCGGTCTCCGTGCGCAGGTAGCCGATGTGCGGGGTACGGCCGAGCAGGACGTAGTCGAGCGCGGTCATCTCCGGGGGCAGCTCAGGCAGCTGCGGCACGTAGGCGACCAGCCGGGCGAGCTGGCGGCGCCGCAGTCCTGCGGCGGCTGGCCGCCGATGGTGATCGTTCCGTCATGGCGCACCAGGCGAGCCGCCGGCCCGGAGCAGAGTCGTCTTGCCCGCACCGTTCGGGCCGATGATGCCCAGCCATTCCGCCGGCTCGCACCGTCTCACTGACCTCAGCCAGCGCCGCGGCCGCGCCGTACCGGACGCCAACCCGGTCAAAGACGATCATCCGACGTCCTGCCTGGCCCGCCGGGACCTCAGCACGTACAGGAAGAAGGGCGCGCCGGCCAGGGCGGTGATCACCCCGATCGGCACCTCCGCCGGGGCCTGCACCGTACGGGCCACGACATCGGCCAGGACGAGGAACGCCGCGCCGCCGATCATCGACACCGGCAGCACGACCCGGTAGCTGGCGCCCGCCGTCAGCCGGACAGTGTGCGGGACGATGATGCCCACGAAGCCGATCAGCCCGCTCACCGAGACCGCCGCGGCGGTACCCAGGGTGGCCGCCAGCACCACGGTGAGCCGGAGCCGGGCGATGTCCACGCCCAGCGTGCTCGCTTCGCCCTCACCGATCCGCAGCACGTCGAGCAGCCGCCGGTGGGTGAGCAGGATCCCGCTGGCCACGATCACGTACGGCAGGATCAGCGCGACATCGGACCAGGTCGCCAGCGACAGGCCGCCGAGGATCCACGAGTACACCGCCTGCAGCGTCTGCGCGTGCTGCTGCTGCAGGTAGGTCTGCACCGCGGTGAGCAGGGCCGCGACGGCCACGCCGGCCAGCACGATAGAGGCGGTGGCGGATCCACCGGCCGGGCCCGGCGCGCCCCGCCCCGGGGGGCCCGCGCCCAGCACGTAGGTGAGCGCGACGGCGCTGGCGGCGCCGGTGAACGCGGCAGGCGCCAGCAGCGCGCTGCTGCCCCCGGCCACGATGACGATGGTGGCGCCAAGGCCGCCGCCCGCAGCCACGCCGAGCAGGTAGGGGTCGGCCAGCGGGTTGCGGAAAACACCCTGGTAGGCAGCGCCGCCGCCAGCCAGCATGGCGCCCACCAGTACGCCGAGGACAACCCGGGGCAGCCGGATCTGCCAGACGATGGCGGTGTCCACTGCCGGTACCGCCGGGCCCAGGTGCCACGGCAGCCGGGCCAGGACCGCCTCGGCCACCGTGGGCAGCGGCAGGCCGGCCGGGCCGACCGAGACCCCGGCGATCACGGCCGCGGCCAGCAGCACCAGGGCCACCGTGGCCGGGCGGCCGGGGCGTATCCGGCGGCCGCGCGAGGAACCCGGCCCTGGTTCCGCGGCCGCCCTGGCTGCCCCAGCGGCCCGGGCCGCTGACGGCTGGCCGGGGACGGCTGACTTCACTGGCCTGCCCGTCTGGCCAGGCCAGACTCGACCATCCGCAGCAGGTCGGTGATCCGCGGCCCCCAGCGCGAGGCGATGTCGTCATTGAGTGCGATCACGTGACCTTCGCGCACGGCGGCCAGGCCCGCCCAGCCGGGCCGCCTGGCGACGGTGGCGGCGCTCTGCTGGCAGCAGAGGGTGTCGGCCAGGATGATGTAGTCGGGGTTGGCCTTGAGGATGTACTCCGCGGACAGCTGCGGGTAGCCGCCGGCCGCGGACGCCCCGGCCGCGCTGTCCGCGATGCTCTTCATGCCGAGCAGGCTAAGCAGCTGCCCGACGAACGTCGCGGAGGTAACCGAGTAGTAAGTCTGGTCGAGCTCGTAGTAGTAGGTGACCGGCCCGGCATGGTGCGGCGCCGTGGCGGTGATCTGGCGGATCTGGGCCCGCAGCCGGGCCACCTCCTGCTCCGCCTGGGCGAGGTGCCCGGTCGCCCGGCCCAGCTCGCTCGAACTCGGTGTAGACCCCTGCGACGTTCGGCGGGGCAGGCAGCTCCAGCACGGGCACTGAGAAGGCGGCCAGCCGCCTGGTCAGCGACCCGGTGTCGCCCGATTCCAGGACCAGGTCCGGCTTGTAGCCGACGATCGCCTCCACGTTCGGCTGGTAGGCGGACAGTTTGGTGCGCGGTGCCTGGGCCGGGTAGTCCGACAGCGAGTCCACCGCCGTGACCTGGCGGCCCGCGCCGATCGCGTAGAGCATCTCGGTGATGGTCGGGGACAGCGACACGATCGCGCCCGGCCGGGCCGGGATGCGCACCGTCCCGTTCGCGGCGGCGAGGCGGACCGGGAAGGCTGCTGCCGCTGGCCGCGCTGGAGTTGGCTGCGCCCGCGCTGGCCGGGGCGCTGGTGCGGCCCGCCTGCGTGCTGCCACACGCCGCGGCCGAGCCAGCCAGCGCCACCAGCGTGGTGAGCAGCGTGCAGCCGGCGAGTGAGAGACCGCATGATCATCCTCCGACAGGCCCGGAGGACGAAGTGCGCCCGCTGCGGTACCGCCAGCGGGCACCGGAACGAGCCGCCCTTCCTCCGAGGACAGCGCGTCGGCGCGGGCCAGGCGTCCGGGCTCATCCCCCGTGCGGGGCATCACCGTTGCGGGACAGCGCCGGGATCACACCGGCTTCGCTGGGCTCCACGTCATCCCGGGCCACCCGGGACAGGCGTACCTTACCGCAGCTGACCCGGCACTTCGGCCGCCCGGCCGCCGCCACTCGTGAACGCCGCCGTGCTGAACCCAGGGACTTTTCCGTAACACTTTCCGGACGGTCATGGTCAAGGCTGAGCTTCGTCAGAGCTTCAGCAATCAGGAGGGGACCATGACTACGAGAACGGCGCACGTATCCGCGCCGGGTCAGCAGCGCCGGGGGCTGCGCCGCGGCGTTGACATCGCCTACGGCTACCTGGCCGCGTTTTTCGTGCTGGGCGTGCTGTTCCAGGTGTACCTGGCCGGGGTGGGCGTGTTCGGCATCAACGCCAGGAAGGTCGCCAACGCGAGCAGCCTGAACGCGCACCGGGCCTGGGGCAGCGTGCTGATGATCCTCTCGATCATCCTGCTCATCCTGGCCCTGGTCGCCTGGCAGTCGGTGCGGACGGTGATCAGCACGTTCGTGCTCGCCCTGCTGACCTGTCGTGGCCCAGGTGGTACTGGCCGCGGCGGGCGACAGCGACAAGTGGATCGGCGGGCTGCACGCGTTCGACGGGATGCTCATCCTGCTGCTGTCGCTGTGGCTGGCCGTGGCGGCCTGGCGGCGCCGGACCGCTGGCCGGACCGCCGGGAATCACGGATAAAGAAATTTCCTCACCCTGCGTAACACCCTCGCCAGGGCGCCCGATGTCCAGATAGACGCGGTTGACGTGGGTACCCCCGAGCTCACGTCACCGCGTCTGCATCAGTCCGGGCCGTGGCCGGGCCCGGCGGCGCCCGGCCACGGCATGCCAGTGGCCCGGGTGCGGTCCGGCCCGGTAGCGTTCAGGTCATGACAGGAATCCAGCCAACCACCGCGGAGGCCCCTTTCGGCCGGATGCTGACCGCGATGATCACGCCGATGACCGCCGACGGCGCGGTGGACTACGCCGGAGCTGCCCGGCTGGCCAGCTACCTGGTCGACGAGATGCGCAACGACGGCCTGGTGATCAGCGGCACCACCGGCGAGTCGCCGACCACGACCGACGAGGAGAAGGACCGGCTGCTCCGCGCGGTCATCGAGGCGGTCGGCGACCGGGCGGCCATCGTCGCCGGGGTCGGCACCAACGACACCGCGCACACCTGCGAACTGGCCCGGCAGGCCGAGCGGGCGGGCGCGGCCGGGCTGCTCCTGGTCACGCCGTACTACAACAAGCCGCCGCAGGCGGGGCTGGTGGCGCACTTCACCGCGGTGGCGGACAGCGACCGGCCTGCCGGTCATGCTCTACGACATCCCCGGCCGGACCGGCACCCCGATCGCCACCGAGACGCCTGCTCCAGCTGGCCGAGCACCCGCGCATCGTCGGCGGTCAAGGACGCCAAGGGCGACCTGTTCGCCGGGCTCGCGGGTGATGCTCGCCACCGACCTCGTCTTCTACAGCGGCGACGACATGCTGAACCTGCCCTGGCTGTCGGTCGGCGCGGCCGGCTTCGTCAGCGTGGCCGGTCATGTGGTCGGCGACCGGCTGCACGACATGATCGACGCGTACCTGGCCGGGCGGGTGGGCGAGGCCCGGCAGATCCACCGGGACCTGCTGCCGGTCTGCGCCGGCATCATGACCCGCACCCAGGGCGTGATCTCGACCAAGGCGGCGCTGGGCCTGCTCGGGCTGCCCGGCGGCCCGGTCCGGCGGCCCGCTCATCGACGCGACCGCGGCGCAGGTGGAGCAGTTGCGCACCGACCTGGTGGCTGGAGGCGTGAAGCTCAGGTGAGCCACCCGCATCCGGAACTCGGCGCGCCGCCGCCACTCCCCTCCGGCGCGCTGCGCATCGTCGGCCTGGGCGGGCTCGGCGAGATCGGCCGGAACATGACCGTGTTCGAGTACCAGGGCCGGCTGCTCATCGTGGACTGCGGCGTCCTGTTCCCCGAACCTGACCAGCCCGGGGTCGACCTGATCCTGCCGGACTTCTCCAGCCTGGACGGGCGGCTGGAGGAGATCGAGGCCATGGTCCTCACGCACGCGCACGAGGACCACATCGGCGCGGTTCCCTACCTGCTCCGGCAGCGGCCCGACATCCCGCTGGTCGGCTCGCGGCTGACCCTCGGCCTGATCCGCAGCAAGCTCACCGAGCACCGGATCACCCCGGCCACGGTCGAGGTCGCCGAAGGCGGCCAGCAGGCCGTTCGGGCCCTTCAACCTGGAGTTCTTCGCGGTCAACCACTCGATCCCAGACGCGCTCGCGGTGGCCATCACCACCCCCGCCGGGGTGGTGCTGCACACCGGCGACTTCAAGATGGACCAGCTGCCGCTGGACGGCCGGCTGACCGACCTCGGCGGATTCGCGCGGCTCGGCTCCGCGGGCGTGGACCTGCTCATGTCCGACTCCACCAACGCCGAGGTCCCTGGCATCGTGACCAGCGAGCGGGCCATCGCGCCGGTGCTGAACGGGATGTTCGCGGAGACGCAGCAGCGGATCATCGTGGCCTGCTTCGCCAGCCACGTGCACCGGGTGCAGCAGGTGCTCGACGCGGCGGCCGCGCACGGCCGGAAGGTGGCCCTGGTCGGCCGGTCCATGGTGCGGAACATGGGTGTGGCCCGCGACCTCGGTTACCTGCGGGTCCCCTCGGTGCGCGGCGGGCTGCTGGTGGACCCGCGCGAGGCTGAGGAGATGCCGCCGGGCGAGGTGGTGCTGGTCTGCACCGGGTCGCAGGGCGAGCCGATGTCCGCGCTGTCACGGATGGCGGGCCGCGATCACCCGATCCGGATCGCCGAGGGAGACACGGTCATCCTGGCCTCCTCACTGATCCCGGGCAACGAGTCCGCGGTCTTCCGGGTCATCAACGAGCTGACCCGGTGGGGCGCCCGGGTGGTGCACAAGGGCAACGCCCTGGTACACGTGTCTGGGCACGCTCCAGCCGGCGAGCTGCTCTACGTGCTGAACCTGGTCCGCCCGCGCAACTTCATGCCAGTGCACGGCGAATGGCGGCACCTGCGGGCGCACGCCACCCTGGCTGAGCTCACCGGCATCGGCAAGGACCGCATCGTGATCGCCGAGGACGGCGTCGTCGTCGACCTGGCGGACGGCAAGGCGTCCGTGGCGGGCAAGGTGCCCTGCGGATACGTGTACGTGGACGGCCTGTCGGTCGGCGAGGTGACCGAGACGTCGCTGAAGGACCGGCGGATCCTCGGTGAGGAAGGCTTCGTGTCCGTCGTCATCGTGGTCGATTCGACCAGCGGGAAGCTGGTGGCCGGCCCGGAGATACACGCCCGGGGCTCAGGCATCGACGACGCCGCACTCAGCGAGGTGCGGCCCCGGATCGAGGAGGCGCTGACCCGCGCCGCCGCGGACGGCATCAACGACGCACATCAGCTCGGCCAGCTGGCCCGGCGCACGGTCGGCCGCTGGGTGAGCGACAGCTACCGGCGCCGCCCCATGATCATCCCCGTCGTGATCGAAGTCTGAGGTGCGGCCTGAGTGGTGACCAGGGCCCGGCCGCCATAGCCGGGCTGGAGCGGGTGGCCGCGCAGCACACCGCCGCGCTCGCGGCCGCCGCCGCGGAGCGCGGCGCGAGCCAGATCTTCCTCCAGGTCGAGCAGGCCAACAAGGCCGCGATCAGCCTCTATGCCCGCTGCGGGTTCCGCATGGCGCACCGGTATCACTTCCGGGTCACCCCGGCCTCGCCCAGCTGACGGGCCCGGGCCGCCGTCAGCTGGCGCAGCAGCGGCCGGTAGTAGCCGAATGCGGGCACCTGGGCGTCGGGATCCTTGGCCGCGTCATCCCAGCGGCGCAGCCGGAGCGCAGCGGTGCACCAGGGGCTCGCCTCGAACACGGCGGTCTCCGCCGGGCTCATCGGGCCGCCCTGGATCCGCAGCGTGTGTACAGAGGCGGGGGACAGGCCACCGAAATACCCAGGCTCGACCGCGCACAGGTAACGCTTGGCCGCGACATGCAGCCGGACCGGCTCCGTCACGCCCGGGCCGAACCACTGAGCCAGCCAGTCCGCGCCGGTCGCGCCGTGCTGGTTGTCCACCCCCTCCATCAGCTCGTGCCCGGTGACCGGCCCGGTGAAATGACCCACGTCGTGCAGCAGGGCCGCGGCCACCAGCTCGCCCCCGGCCCCGGCCGCCTCCGCCAGCGCCGCCGCCTGAAGCAGATGCGCGGCCTGCGTCACCGGCTCACCGAGGTACTCCCGGGCGCCCTGGCCCGCAAAGAGTTCCGCGATGATCGCCACCGGGTCGGCTGATGTCATGGCCCGTCCTTTTCTGTGTGGTCACGTCCGGCCACCGCTACTGCGGACTCGACCGCGTCGAGGTCGGCGTAGCAGCCCTGGAGGTGCCGGGGTCCGTTGCTACTGAACCCGGTCCGGGCATGCAGGATCCGGGTGTTATCGAAGATGGCGCAGTCGCCCGGGCTGAGCCGTGCCGTCACCATGGCGGCGGGCCTGCGGATCAGGTCCGCGAACGTGCGGTAGGCCGCGTAGAACGCGGCGGCCTGCCCGGGCCGCATCCGGGCCGGCTGGAGCGAGCGGCTGTTGAACCGGATCTCCCGGATCCGGCCGCGCGGGTCCAGGCTGATCATGGGCCGGGTCGCCCGCAGCTGGGTGGCCCGGTCCCGGTAGCCGAACGTCACTGGGGTCACGGCCAGCGTGGCGAACGCCGCCGGGTCACGGTCCCGCAGCTCCGCAGCGGCGCGGAAGCCGTCTACGAAGGCAGAGTCGCCCCCCTCGGCCGCATTGCTCAGGCAGTGCAGGAGCTGCACGGTGGGGACCGGGTCGCGGTACGGGTTATCCGTGTGCGGGGCTACTGCCAGCCTGGTGAAGGCCAGGTTGGCCGGAGCTGGCTCGGCCCGGACGTCGAACAGCCGCCCATAGTTGGTCTCCCGGACGAAGCCCAGGCTCGCGGCCACCTCGAGTACCGCCCCTGGTTCCGCGGGCACGCCGCTGAGCAGGATCAGCCCGTCCCGCAGCACCGTGGCCAGGCAGGACCGCCGGTAGCCGGGCTCGGCCAGGTACCGGGGCCAGGACCCGCGCGGGGGCTCGCCGTCCAGGTCGGCCGCGGCCCACATCCGCTTGGCGTCCTCGGTGTGCGGGTCCTTCGCGCCCGGCGCCGCGGCTCGTTCCAGCCAGCCCTGGTCGAAGACCGCGCGGTGCCCGTCGGGGGAGAACAGTACCTCGACCGTTCCCCCCACCGCGGTCACGCGGGCCACGGCCACGTCGGCCGGCACCTCGGCGATGTCCAGCAGCCGCTGGCCGCTGACCGGGTCGCGGCACTGGGCGCACGGGCAGTTATCCCGCAGCCAGGCAGCGGGCCACCCACCCGGGCCGGTGCTCGCGGGACGGTCGTCGGCCGGCGCCTCCGCGCCGTCTCCCCGCGTCCCCGCTGAAGCGGGGGAGGCGCCCGCTGGCAGGCTGGCCATCCGCCGTCTCCTCCATGATCACCGCTGCTGAGTTCCCTCCAGCCTGGCCTGCCGGACGGTGGCTGCCAACGGGATGCGCCGAGTATTCGCAGTACCGCCAGACCGGCGATAGACCCTGTTCACCGGACCCAGCCATGATCGCGACACACCCGCCGGCCTCCGAGGATTGCGCGCGAATCGTGGGTACTTTGGGCATCATGGCGACTCGTGTCCCCAAGGGCAGCACCCGCCCGCGGACTGGCGCGCCCGCGCGCTCACCGGGCAGCCCAGCGCGCGCCCCGGACGGTGAGGCGCGGGTGCGCAGCCGCAACGCCATGCCGCCACCGCGCACGGCCAGCGCGGGCCGGACGGCCAGCCGGAAAGGCACCGCAGGCAAGGGCGGTGCAGGCAAGGGCGGTGCCCGCGGCGGATCTGGCCGGGGCGGCACGGGCCGAGGGGGAACCGGCCGGGGCGCGGCGAACAGCGGCCGCCGGCCGGCCAGAAAGGGCCGGAGCGCGGCCGCGCGGCCGCCGACCGCTGACCCGATCCTGATCCTGCTGGGCTGGCTCGGCAGCTTGCTCGCCGCGGCCTGGATGCTGGTGGCGCATGCGGCCGGCGGCGCTGCCCGCGCGTTCGGCGCCAGCGCCCGGGACCTGGATCCGCTGCACCGCCGGGACGGCGCTGGCCTGGCCTGGCTGGCCGCGGCCATCGCCGTAGCCGCCACGACCTGGTGGCGGCTGGATAATGCGGCCGGCCGGACGATGACCGCCGTGGTCCGCGGCGCGTTCGGCTCCGCGGCGTGGGCGCTGCCCATCCTGCTCGGCCTGCTGGCCTGGCGGTATCTGCGCCATCCTGAGCGCAACGCGCAGACCGGGCGGATGGTGATCGGCTGGACTGCCCTGCTTCTCGGGGGCCTTGGCCTGGTGCATATCGCCGCGGGCACGCCATCTCCGAGCGCTGGGACGGCGGCCATGCAGTCCGGTGGCGGGCTGATCGGGTTCGCTGGTGTCCGCGCCGCTGGTAGCCGGGCTCACCCTATGGGCCGCCGCGCCGCTGCTCGCCCTGGTCAGCGGCTTCGGCCTGCTGGTCATCACCGGCCACCCCGCTGCACCGGGTGCCGGACCGGATCGCCGAGCTGCGTGGCTTCACCCGGCGCGGTGAACCGGACAGCGAGCCAGCAGCAGAGGCCCCGGATGCCACGCCTGCCGGGGAACTCGGCAAGGGCAGCCGGAAGCGGCCGCAGGCCCTCGAGGCCGGCGAGCACACCGGCCGTACGACACGCCCCTGCTGTCCGGCGGCCCGGGCGCGCCCGGGCCAGGTAACGGCCGGGGCCGCCGGAACGGGGTGGCCTTCCCGCCCGCGGTCGAGCCCGGCCAGGCTGACCCAGGCCCGGCGGACCGGGCCCAGCGGCCGATGATGAGTCGTCCCTGCTGGACGCGCTCGGATTCGGGCGCCTCAGCGGGCAGCCACCCGGCGCCGGGAGCCGGGCATCCCGCGCCGCCCGGTGCTGCCGGACCCGGTCGCGCTGCCGTCCGGGGCGAGCAGCTCACCCTGGCCGGGTCCGCCGAGGCGAGTTACATCCTGCCGCCGCTGGCGCTGCTGAAGCCGGGCATCGCGCCGAAGGCGCGGACCCGGGCCAACGACGTGGTGGTGGCGGCGCTGTCCGAGGTGCTCGAGCAGTTCGAGGTGGACGCGCAGGTCACCGGGTTCAAGCGGGGGCCGACGGTCACCCGGTATGAGATCGAGCTGGGCCCGGCGGTCAAGGTGGAGCGGGTCACCCAGCTGACCAAGAACATCGCCTACGCGGTGAAGAGCGCGGACGTGCGGATCATCTCGCCGATCCCGGGCCAGTCCGCGATCGGGGTGGAGATCCCGAACGTGGACAAGGAGATCGTCAGCCTCGGTGACGTGCTGCGCTCGCCGGCCGCGACCGGCGATCACCATCCGATGGTGGTGGGCCTCGGCAAGGACGTCGAGGGCCGCACCGTGGTGGCCAACCTCGCGAAGATGCCGCACATGCTGATTGCGGGCGCCACTGGTGCGGGGAAATCCACCTGCATCAACGGGCTGATCACCTCGGTGCTGCTGCGCGCGACGCCGGACGACGTGCGGATGATCCTGATCGACCCGAAACGCGTCGAGCTGGCGATCTACCAGGGCATCCCGCACCTGATCACACCGATCATCACGAACCCGAAGAAGGCGGCCGAAGCGCTGCAGTGGGTGGTCGGTGAAATGGACCGCCGATATGACGACCTGGCCGCGTCCGGGTTCCGGCATATCGACGACTTCAACAAGGCGGTCCGGGCCGGGAAGCTCACCCCGCCGCCCGGCAGCGAGCGGGTGTACGTCCCCTACCCGTACCTGCTGGTGATCGTGGACGAGCTGGCCGACCTGATGATGGTCGCCCCGCGCGACGTCGAGGACTCGGTGGTCCGGATCACGCAGCTGGCCCGGGCGGCCGGCATCCACCTGGTGCTGGCCACCCAGCGGCCGAGCGTGGACGTGGTGACCGGGCTGATCAAGGCCAACGTGCCGTCCCGGCTCGCGTTCGCCACGTCCAGCCTGACCGACAGCCGGGTCATCCTGGACCAGCCGGGTGCGGAGAAGCTGGTCGGCCAGGGCGACTGCCTGTTCCTGCCGATGGGCGCGAGCAAGCCGCTGCGGCTGCAGAACGCCTTCGTCACCGAGAAGGAGATCCGCGAGGTCGTCGCGCACTGCACCAAGCAGGCGCAGCCGGTCTACCGGGAGGACGTCGCCGTCGCCGAGGGCCAAGTCCCGGGAGATCGACGCGGACATCGGCGACGACCTCGAGCTGCTGGTCCAGGCCGCCGAGCTGGTCATCCGCACCCAGTTCGGTTCCACCTCGATGCTGCAGCGCAAGCTGCGGGTGGGCTTCGCCAAGGCGGGCCGGCTGATGGACCTGCTGGAGAGCCGGGGCATCGTCGGGCCGAGCGAGGGCTCCAAGGCCAGGGACGTCCTGGTGCAGCCGGATGACCTGGACGGAGTGATTGATTCGCTGCGGGGCGGGCAGGACTGAGCTTGACCCACGGCGTCCGCGCCGTGAGCCGGGGGCATGTCTACACTTGATGACTGGTCCGCGTATCCGGGGCCTGCTCGCATCCGGTTCACTGCTCCCGCGTCCCGGAGCGGAACGCAGTGTGATACGGCAGTGGAGGCGCGGCGTGAGCATTGGTGACACCCTGGCGGATGCGCGCCGCCAGGCGGGTCTCACCATTACGCAGGTCAGCCAGAGAACCTGCATCCGGGAGACGATCATCCGGGGGATCGAGCGCGGGGATTTCTCCGCGTGCGGGGGTGACTTCTACGCCCGGGGCCACATCCGGAGCATTGCCGAGGCTGTCGGCGCGGATGGTGAGGAACTGATCCGCGAGTACGACGCCGAGCACGGTGCGCCGCACGCGATCAGGGCCGCGGACGTGTTCGAGCCGTCTACCCCGATCCGGCTGAAGGAACGGCGCCGCCGCCCCAACTGGAGCCTCGCCATGGTCCTGGTGCTGGCCCTGGTGGTCGGGTACGGCATCTACCACCTGGTGAGCTCGTCGCATTCGGCAGCCGTGCAGCAACACCGCGGCTCGGTGCGACACACTCAGCGGCACCGCGGCCTGCTGCCTCCTCGGCTCCGGCGTCGCCCACGGCCCCGGCCACCTCGGCCCCGCCGAGCAGCGTGGTGATCAACCTGACCGCGATCGAGGACTGCTGGGTCGAGTTCACCCAGCCGAACGGCACCTTCATCTCGCAGGTGTACGTGGTGGCGGGCAGCACCCGGGCCTGGACTTTCAACCAGGCGGTGAAGATGCAAATCGGCAACCCCGGCGGCATCCAGCTGACTGTGAACGGGAAGAAGGTCGGCGCGGGGCAGCGGGCAGCCGGTCACGCTGAGCCTGGGACCCGGCAAGCCGATACCGAGCTAGGCGCGGCACGAGGGTGGGCGGGTCCTGGCACGGGCTCGCTTACCGTAGTCTTCCGGTGTGTCATCGAGTCAGCCCGCCCCCGGACCTGCGGAGCGTACCGTCAGCCTGGTCACGCTCGGCTGCGCGCGCAACGAGGTGGACTCCGAGGAACTCGCGGCCCGGCTCGAGGCCGCGGGCTGGGCGCTGACCGACACCGGGGACGCCAGTGTGGTGCTCGTCAACACCTGCGGTTTCATCGAGGCTGCCAAGCAGGAGTCGGTCAGCGAGCTGCTCGACGCCGCCGCGACGGGCGCCAAGGTGGTGGCGGCCGGCTGCCTGGCCGAGCGGTACGGCGACACCCTGGCCGCCGAGCTGCCCGAGGCGCAGGTGCTGAGCTTTGACGACTACGGCGACGATCGCCGCCCGGCTGGACGCGGTGCTGGCGGGCGAGCGGCGGCCCGCGCACCAGCCGCGGGACCGGCGGCGGCTGCTGCCGCTCGCCCCGGCCAGCCGGCCGGTGAGTCCCGGCCGGACCCCGCCCGGTCACGGTGACGCTGCCCCCGCCCAGGGGCTGGCCCGGCCGGAGGCCGCGCAGCCCGGCGGCGGCATCCCGGATCTCCCGCCTGGCGCTGGCCCGGCATCCGGGCCCCGGACGCTACGGCGGCGGCTGTCCGGCGGCCCGGTAGCCCCGCTCAAGATCGCGTCCGGCTGCGACCGGCGGTGCAGCTTCTGCGCGATCCCCGCGTTCCGCGGCGCGTTCCTGTCCCGGCCGCCGGAGGACCTGGTCGCCGAGGCGCACTGGCTCGCGGGCCAGGGCGTCCATGAACTCGTGCTGGTCAGCGAGAACTCCACCTCTTACGGCAAGGACCTGGGGAATCCCCGGCTGCTCGATGAGCTGCTGCCCGCGCTCGCCGCGGTGCCCGGCATCGACCGGATCCGGGTCAGCTACCTGCAGCCTGCGGAGGTGCGTCCCGGGCTGGTCGAGGTGATGACCTCCACCGCGGGCGTGGCGCCCTACTTCGATCTGTCTTTCCAGCACGCCAGCGGCAGCGTGCTCCGGGCGATGCGCCGGTTCGGCGACCGGGAACGATTCGGCGCCCTCATCGCGGACATCAGGCGGGCCTGCCCGGACGCTGGTGTCCGGTCCAACTTCATTGTCGGGTTCCCCGGGGAGACCGCGGCCGACCTCGGCGGAGCTCTACCGCTTCCTGTCCGAGGCCCGGCTGGACGCGATCGGCATCTTCGGTTACTCCGACGAGGACGGCACCGAGGCGGCCACGCTGGGCGGCCAGCTTGACCCGGCGGAGATCGCCCGGCGGGTAGACGACCTGTCGGCCCTCGCCGAGGAGATGATGGCCCAGCGGGCCGCTGACCGGATCGCCGAGACCGTGCGATGTGCTCATCGAGGAAGAGCCTCGGCGGCCACCGCTACCTGGGCCGGGCCGCGCACCAGGCGCCTGAGGTGGACGGGACCACGATCGTGCGCGGCCTGGCCGGGGCGGCCATCGGCGACATCGTGCCCGCCACGGTCACCGGCAGCGACGGGGTGGACCTGGTGGCCGACGCTCGTGGTGTCCGCGCAGCCGGCCGGGAGCAGCTATCCCGGCGCGGCGCGCCGCGTTGAGCCAGCCTGCCGCGGGGGCGTCCGGGATGTCCGGGACTGAGCCGCCTCCAGCCGCCCAGCAGGCCGCAGCCGCGCCGCCCAGCATGCTGAATGCCGCTAACGCGCTGACCGTGCTGCGCCTGCTGCTCGTGCCCGTGTTCGTGCTGCTCCTGCTGACCGGGACCACGGGCGGGCGGATCGCGGCGTTCGCGGTGTTCCTCATCGCCTCCGTCACCGACCTGCTGGACGGGCGGATCGCCCGGCGGCGCGGCCTGGTCACCGACTTCGGGAAGATCGCGGACCCGATCGCGGACAAGGCCCTGACCGGGGCCGCGCTGATCACCCTGTCCGTGCACGGTGAGCTGGCCTGGTGGGTGACTGTGGTGATCGGCGTGCGTGAGCTCGGCGTCACCGCGCTGCGCTTCTGGGTGATCCGGCACGGGGTCATCGCGGCCAGCCGCGGCGGCAAGCTGAAGACCCTGCTCCAGGTGGTGGCGATCGCGCTGTACGTGCTGCCCGGGCCACCCGGGATCGTGCGCGGCATCGTGATGGCGGCGGCTGTGGTAGTCACCGTGGTCACCGGCGCCGACTACGCGGTCCGGGCGGTCCGGCTGCGCCGCCGCGGGCGGGCCGCCCGGGCGGCCCGCGACCCAGGAGGCGAGCGGTGAACCCCGCCGCCCGCAGCTGACCTCATCGCCCTGCTCACCGGCCGCCAGCAGACCGTGGCGACGGCCGAGTCGCTCACGGGCGGGCTGATCGCTGCCGCCCTGACCGAGGTGCCCGGCTCGTCCGCGGTATTCCGCGGCGGCATCGTCGCATACGCCACCGAACTGAAGGCAGTGCTGCTCGGCGTGCCCCGCGCGGTTCTCGACGCGGACGGGCCGGTGGCGCCGGAGGTGGCGGCGGCCATGGCCGAGGGGGCCCGGGCCCGGCTGGGCGCCACCTTCGGCGTGGCCACCACCGGAGTGGCCGGGCCAGGCCCGGCAGATGGAAAGCCTGCAGGTACCGTGTATATAGCGGTCAGCGTGGGGCATAACACAGATATCCAGGACACCGTGGTCCGCCGGCTCTCCCTGATCGGTAGCAGGGAAGCGATCCGCGCGGGAACGGTCCGCGAGGCGCTGGCGTTGCTGCTTATCAGGGTGCGGGAAGATACCTGATGATTACAGTGTTACGTTGGCAGCGAACACGGCTATAGCCCTTATCCCTACTGTCGGTGAGGGCAGGTACGGTAGAGCTAGCAACGGCACACTTCGCGGAGGGAGTGCGATTATGGTCCTGCTTCGTCACTTGCTTGGTGACGTGCTGCGGCGTCTCCGCCTGCGGCAGGGTCGCACCCTCCGCGAGGTGTCTGCCGCGGCCAGGGTGTCGCTGGGATACCTGTCCGAGGTCGAGCGGGGGCAGAAAGAGGCGTCTTCGGAGCTGCTCGCGGCCATCTGCACGGCTCTGAACACACCGCTGTCGCACGTGCTCGGCGAGGTGTCCGACAGCTTCGCGCTCGCCGAGCTGCAGAACGAGTCCGTGCTCACCCCCGCGGGGCGGGCCGCGGACGGCCACGCCGAGCGCGACCTCGATCTCCCGTCGTCCCGGCCGTTCCGGGTGGTGGACGGGCACCAGCCGCTCCGGCTGCCGGCCAGGCGGCATGCTGGCCTCGACCACGCTGGCCTGGACCATGCGGCTCTTGACCACGCCGCCCTCGATCACGCTGGCCTGGACGCCGAGCCGGTGCTGGGCGCGGTCGAGGTGAATGCGGATCACCCCGCTTTCGACGAGGTCACCCGCCGGGTCCGGGACGTGACCGACATGGTGCCCGTCTGATCACCGGGCGCAGCGAGCAGGAATCCGCGCCCGGGGCCCAGCCCCGGGCGCGGATTCTTTACTTTGGCGAGCTGATCAGGCCCAGGCGCGCGGGTCGTCGGTGAGCTCGACCACCCGGGCTGGCAACTGGCCCGTCGCGATGTGCCCGAGCGTGACCTCTTCCAGGATGGCCCGCTCGTTCGCGCGCAGCGCGATCCAGACATTCTGCAGCGGCTCGGCCACGCCGATGTAGTCCACGTTTTCCGGCCGCTCGCCACGGACCCCGACCAGCTGCCCGTCGATGGCCCGGATGATGTCCGCGAGCGCGATCTCGTCCGCGGGCCGGGCCAGCCAGAAACCACCTTCCGGGCCGCGCTGGCTGCGAACCAGGCCCGCCCGGCGCAGCTGGGTCAGGATCGCCTCCAGGAACTTCCCCGGAATGTGCTGGGCCCGCGCGAGTTGCTCAGCAGTAACGTGGCCGTCCGCCGCAGCAAGTTCCACCGCGGCGCGCAGCGCGTAATCAGCACGGGCAGACAGCCTCATATTCAGCATTATGCCGTGTGCTGGCGATTGTCTGGTGCGGTTGCGGCCCGGGCAGACCCGTTTGGTAGGAATCCCGTTCCCGCTGGCCCGGCCCGAACGGCTGCGGCCTGGGGCTGCCGCCGGTCAGCTGAGCAGTTGTCAGCACAGCGGCGGACGGGCCAGTCCAAGGATCTCCGCGGCCGCCTGCGCATTGCATTGCGCCGCACCGTAGGTCGCCAGGTAGCGCCCGGCGGGCGGCCGCCACAGCGGCAGGCCCATCTCAACCACCACCGTGTCCGGGCGGGCAGCGAGCAGCCCGGTGACCGCGTCCTGCATGGCCGGATGCCGGTGCGCGTCGCGGACCACCACGATCAGCGAGCGGCCAGCCGCATGGCCGAGCGCGGCGGTGATCACCGGCTGAGCCCCGGCGGCCGGCGAACCGTCGCTGGCCGGCAGGCGCAGCACGTGCCCAGCGGGCAGCCACGGGCCCAGCCCCCACGGCACGCTACCCACCGCGATGTTCGCCTGCGCGGTCAGCTCGACCGCCACCGGATCGGTCAGGGGCCGCGCCGCGCCGGAAATCCGCACCGCCCGCCGCGCCGCGGCCAGCCCGATGTCCGGCTCTCCTGGCCCCCCGGCGTGGTCCGGCCGCCCCGGCGCGGGGGCGGCCGCAGCGAGCCACGCGCGCAGCTGGGCCACGTTCTCCCGCGCTTCCTCCAGCCGCTGCACCGGGCAGCCGGCCGCTGGCTACCGCGTCGCTCAGCGCGCCACGGACCGCGAGGTAACCGTCCTCGCTCACGTCGCGGCCCAGGCACAGCAGGTCGGTGCCAGCCGCCACGGCCAGCACGGCCGCGGCCGGGATGCCATACGGCTGGCTGACTGCGCGCATCTCCAGCGCATCGGAGATGATCACGCCGGTGAAGCCGAGCTCGCCGCGCAGCAGGCCGGTCTGGGCCGCGGCGGACAGCGTTGCGGGCGCGTCGCCGGTCAGTTCCGGCACCCGCAGATGCCCGGGCATGATGCCGCGCACGCCGGCGGCGATCGCCGCGGCGAACGGTGGCAGGTCCCGGCGGCGCAGGACGTCCAGGCTCGCGTCCACGGTTACCAGCCGGTGGTGGGTGTCCGCCTGGGTGCTGCCGTGCCCGGGGAAGTGCTTCGCGCACGCCGCTACCCCCGCGGCCTGCAGTCCGCTGACCGCCGCCGCCACGTGCCGGGCCACCAGGCCCGGGTCCGAGCCGAACGACCGGATCCCGATGACCGGGTTGTCCGCGGCGGTGTTCACGTCCGCGGACGGGGCGAGGTTCACAGTGACGCCGAGAGCGGCCAGGTCGGCGCCGAGCGCCTGGTGCACGGCGGCGGTCAGCTGGACGTCGTCGACCGCGCCCAGCGCGGCATTGCCGGGATAGCGGCTGCCGGCCAGATGACCGATCCGGGTGACGTCGCCGCCTTCCTCGTCGATGGCCACCAGCGGCTGCGGCCGCCGCGGACCGGAGCTGCGCGGTCAGCGCCGCGAGCTGCTCCGGGCCAGCGATGTTCGGGCCGAACAAGGTAACCCCGGCCAGCCCGCCTTCCAGCGCGGCCAGCATCCAGCCGGGGCGCATCGTGGCCCGGGAACGGCGGGATCAGGATCGCGTCGGCGAGCCGGGCCAGCGCCGGGTCAGCGGACAGCCCGGCGCTCATCCCTTCACCGCCCCGGCGACCAGGCCGCCGGCCATCCGCCGCTGGACCAGCAGGAAGAACACCACCACCGGGATCGTGTACAGGGTGGACGCGGCCATGATCGGGCCCCCACTCCGCACCGCCGCGGCCGAAGAAGTACGTCACGTAGATCGGCAGGGTGTAGTCGGAGTGCGCCTGGCCCAGGAAGGTCAGCGCGACGATGAACTCGTTGTAGGCGGTGATGAAGGAGAAGATGCTGGTCGCCACCAGGCCCGGGGCGACCAGCGGGAACAGGATCCGCCAGAAGACCCGCAGCGGCCCGGCGCCGTCCACCGCGGCGGCCTCCTCCAGCTCCCGGGGCACCGTCGCCACGAAGTTGCGCAGCATCCAGATGGACACCGGCAGTGCCTGCGCGCTGTAGACGAGGATCAGGCCGGGCAGGCTCTGCAGCAGGTCGATCCGGTTGAAGTCCAGGAACAGCGCGATGATCAGCGCCTGGCCCGGGATCATCTGCACGATTAGCAGCATGATCAGGTAGGACGCGCGGAACCGGAACCGGAACCGGGCCACCGCGACCGAGGCCAGCAGCGAGACCAGCGAGGACAGTACGACGGTGGCCAGGGTCACCGACAGGCTGTTCCGGAAGAACAGCCAGACCGAGCCGATCCCGGACGCCTGCCCGCTGATCACCGCGGAGAAGTTGCCCAGCGTCGGATGGGCGGGCCACAGGTGCGGCGTCAGCGAGTAGATCTCCTGGGATGGCTTGAACGCCGTGGACACCATCCAGAAGATCGGGAAGAGCGTGAGCAGGGCGACCAGCACCCCGCAGGCGTTGAGGCTGGCAGTTTTTGCTTTTCGCACCGCGCGCTGCCGGGTCCGCGCACCCGGCCGGGCGATCACGGGGCAGGGCGGTCATTGCAGGGCCCCCTGCCGGACCGAGGCCCGCACGTAGCCGACCGTGACGATGAGCAGGATGACGGTGAGGATCAGGGCCAGCGCGCCGCCCAGGCCGTAGCTGGGCGGGAACGTGAAGGCCTTGTCGTAGAGGTAGAGCGACAGGTTGAACTCGTCCCGGTTGCCCAGCCCGCCGGTGAGCAGGTACGTCTGGGTGAAGATGTTGAAGTCCCAGATCACCGAGAGCAGCAGCAGCACCAGGAAGATCGGCTTCAGCAACGGGTAGGTGATCTTCCAGAAGCCCGCCATGGTCCGGCGCCGTCGACCCGGGCGGCCTCGAGCAGTTCGGCGGGCACGGTCTTCAGCCCGGCCAGCACCGTTACCGCGACGAACGGGAAAGGCGCTGCCACACCACCAGCAGCGGTGGCCACGGTGTAGGCGGGCAGCGCACCGCTGGTCGTCCAGTTGAAGCCGGCCCAGTTCGTGCTGCCGACCAGCCAGTGCGGCAGCCGGGCCAGGACCCAGTCGACCAGGCCGCCGTCCGGGTTGAACAGCCAGTAGAACAGCACGCTGGCGGACACCGGGGGAGTGGCCCAGGCGAGCAGCGCGGCGGTGCCGACGAACGCGGCCATCAGCCGGCCGAGCCGGTGCAGTAGCAGTCCGACCAGCGTCCCGGTGAGCAGGGTGAGTGACACGGCAACGGCCGCGAACAGCACAGTGATCTTGCAGCGACAGCCAGAACTCAGGATCGCTGAACGTGGAGGTGAAGTTGCCCAGCCCGATCCACTGTGTGGGTGCCGTGCCATCGGTCTGGGGCAGACCGTAGTTCTGGAATGAGAAGAGGGTCACCTGGAGTACCGGCCAGAGCAGCACCAGGCCGATCGCCACCATGGAGGGCAGCAGCAGCAGGTAGGGCGCGAGCCGGTGGCGGCGGACCATGGCGCGGATGCGGGCTCCGGGGGCAGCCCGGTGCGCGGTCCGCCCGCGCTGGCCGGGCGGGCGGCCGGGCGCGCGGCGGGCTGGTTGGCGACGGTATCCACCATAGTCAGCGGCTCTTTCCGTGCGAGTCCCGGCCGGTGGCCACGGCGGGGAGGTGGCCACCGGCCGGGACAGCTGGGATGCTCAGCCGGTCTCCGATCCGGTGTTGAGCACGTTCTGCAGTTCGGTGTTGGCCTTGGTCACGGTGGCGGTGAAGTTCGCGCCCTGCATCAGCGACTTCATCATGGTCGGGATGATCGCGTCGGTCGCGTCCGCAGTCGCCCAGTTCTTCGAGTTCAGCGGTGAGATCTGGGTGTAGGCAGCCGCCTTGGCGAAGCCCGACATCACCGGGTTGCTCGCGTAGGCGCCGCCCTTGAGCTGCGAGGTGAACTCGCGGGAAGAAGCCCTGCGCGTTGGCGAACGTGGTGGCGTTGGACGGGCTGTCCATCAGCGATACCAGGTCCCAGGCGGCGCGGGCTTGTACTTGCTCTTGACCCAGACGCCGAGGTCCGAGCCGCCGGAGAAGGCCGGGCGCCGGGTTGGGGCCGTTCTCGCTCGGGATCGGGAACGACGCCCACTGCGACTCGTACGTCTTGCTGACCGCGGTCAGCTGCGACTCGCGCCCACGGGCCGTCGATGTACATGTCCAGCTTGCCGAGCGCGAAGTCCTCGTTCGAGCCACCCGAGGTCGCGCCGGGGGCGCCCAGCTCGGTCTCGCCGACGTACTTGGACGGCGAGACGTGCTGGGTCAGGTAGCAGGTCGGCGTAGAACTTGATGCCCGCCTCGGACTGCGGGCTGGTCAGTTCGGCGGTCCACTTGCCGCCCTTCTCGGTGGCTACCTGGCCGCCCGCGCCCCAGATGAAGCTGACGATCGCGTTGGTGTAGTCACTCGGCGCGCCGAGGCCGTCCGTGCCGGGGTAGGCCGTCTGCAGCTTCTTGGCGTCGCTGACCAGCTCGGCCCAGGTCGCCGGGGGCGAGGTGATGCCTGCCTTGGCGAACTCGTCCTTGCGGTACCAGATGCCGCGCACGCCGCCGAACCAGGGCACCGCGTAGGTCTGCCCGTTGACGGTGTCGTTGGCCAGGTTGCCGGGGATGATCCCGGAGCCGTAGGACCAGGCCTTGCACGTCGCTGGTGATGTTGGCCAGCGCGCCCTGGGCGGCGATGCCCGGGGTGTCCGTGTTGCCCAGCTCGGTGATGTCCGGGCCGCCCTTGCCGCTGGACAGCGCGTTCGTCCAGTCGGTGACCCGGTTGCCCCACGGGATCCAGTCCACGACGACCTTGGTCTTCTTGTACTGCGGGTACTTCTTGTGGAACTGCCGTGACGACCCCGTTCATCCAGGTCACCTGGGACGGTACCGATCCGCCCATCCGCCAGACCACGAGCTTCGCGGGTGCGCCGGAACTGGCTGATGTGCTGCTCGAACTGCATCCCGCCGCCGCTCCGGCGAGTATGGCCGCCGCGCCGATCGCAGCGGCCGATCTGGTCAGTTTCACCGGTGGATCTCCTTCCCGGGTCGGATCCTCCTGCCGCTGGGCTCCCGTGCCCGCCGGGCTCCCCGCGACCCGGGCCAGCCGCGATCCGGGCCACCACTGTGCGGCATGCATCTGCACGTCCCCGGGACGGTACGGCGCCGCTGGCCATAGCAGGCAGCCGCAGACCGTTTAGGCTGGCCATCAGGCTGCCGCTCCGTCCATGGCGACCATCAGCGACCGGACCGGCCCGGGGGACTCTGGGCTGAAACTAACAGTAAAGTTTCCTATTAGATAGACCTTGTTGCCAGATTGAGACAGAATTCAGCACGCTGGGATCAGGACGCTGGGCGGACGTCAGGACACCCACGGATGCGGATGATCTAACTCGGGCGACGCTGGGGGACGTGGACGATGGGGATACCGGAAGTCCGTGGCGCGGTCACGCGACGAAGGAGCAGCATGGAACAACGGCCCGGTACACCGCGGCTGCTGCGCGAGCTGAACGACCGCGCCGCGCTGGAGCTGCTGCTGGACCGGCGGGCCGATGACGCGGGCGCAGATCGGCGAGCGCACCGGGCTGTCCAAGGTGACCGCGTCCCAGCTGCTGACCCGGCTCGAGGAGCGCGGCCTGGTCGAGACCGTGGGCGAGCAGGCTGGCGGCCGCGGGCCGAACGCCGCGCTGTACGCGGTCGTGCCGTCCAGTGCGTACGTGGCCGGCCTGCACGTGGAGCACGACGAGGTCAGTGCCGGGGTGGCGGACATCACCGGGCACGTGGTCACCCAGATCAGCGTGGACCCGAACGGCACCGGCGAACCCGGTCGAGCTGGTCCGCAGCGCGGTGGCCACCGCGTGCGCCTCGGCCGGCGTGGCGATGTCCACGCTGAGCGCGCTGGTCATCGGGACGCCCGGAGTGCTGGACCCGCGGACCGGTGATCCGCGGCTGGCGGTCAACCTGCCCACCTGGCACGAGGGTGTGCTGGAAGCGCTGCGCAGCGACCTGCGCCGTCCCGTCACTATCGAGAACGACGTCAACCTGGCCGCGATGGCCGAGCGTGCGGTCGGCGTGGCGCAGGGCGCTGATGACTTCGTGCTGATGTGGATCGGCGTCGGGCTTGGCCTGGCCACCGATCATCGGCGGCCGGCTGCACCGCGGCGTGGCGGGCGCCGCCGGGGAGATCGGGTACCTGCCGGTGCCCGGGGTACCGCTGCCCCAGGACGTCACCCATCCTGATACCGGCGCCTTCCAGTCCCTGGTCGGTGCCCAGGCGGTGCGGCCGCTCGCGGCCAGGTACGGGTTCGGCCGAGCCCACCGCCGGGGCCGCGGTCCGCGCCGCGGTGGAGGCGGCTGAGGCCGGGCATGAGCGGGGCATTGCGTTCCTCGCCGAGCTGGCCGGCGCGGGTCGCCACCGGGGTGGCCGCGGTCAGCGTGGTGCTCGACCCCGGACTGGTCGTGCTGGGCGGGGAGGTCGGCCTGGCGGGCGGGACCGCCCTGGCCGACCGGGTGGCCGCCGAGGTGAGCCGGTTCTGCCCGGCCCGGCCCGAGGTGGTGCCGACCGCGGTGACCGGCGGTCCGGTGCTGCGCGGCGCCATCCTGGCCGCGGTCGAGCAGGCCCGCAGCGAGCTGCTCGCCTCGGTGGCTGGTCCCTGAGCGAGCCGGGCAGCCAGCCACGTACTGCGGCGCGCTTTTCCGGGCCCGGTCGTGAGCAGGCGGCCCGCACGCGGCATGCCTAGCGTGCCTGGCTGGGCAGCACGGAGGCTGGCGGCAGCGGGCTCGCGTGATCCGCCGTGGTGGCCGGACGGGCGCTCAGGATGCTGGCCGGGCGGCCCACGGGACGGCTGCTCCCGCTGCGGGCTGCGACCATTGCCGTCACAGCGATCAGGGCGGCCAAGCCGACCGCGATGGCGGCGCGGGCAGCGAGCCGCCGCCGGCGGTATCGCTGGTGCGCCCGCCAGGCTGGCCCAGCCGGGCCCCGCGCGCTCGCGGTCAGCCGGCTGATGCTCTCCCGGAGCACTTCCTCGACGTCGCTGTTCATGCTCTTCCCTTCGTCGTCGTGATCTAGCTGACCGGGCCGGGACGGGCCCGTTCCGCAGGCCCCGGCCGTCGCCGGGACGAGCGGATCCAACGGTGCCGTCTGGCCGCGCAGGCGGCGGGGCAGCGGAGGCGGCCGGGCAGTGGAGGCGTGGGGTAGTGCAGGCAGCGGGGTAGTGCAGGCAGCGGGGTAGCCCGGCAGTAAATGGTGCGCAGGTCAGCAGAGGCCTGGCCGCCAGCGTGCGGCCTTGCTGTCTCGCCACAGGTGGCGCGGTCATCGGGGACCCGGCGTCCACCCGGGTTATGCCCTCGTAAGACGCTACCGCAAGGAACATAATTCGTAACTGAGTTCGACCGGCGTGTCGCAGTTTTACCGGCTTGGTGCCTGACGGCCCGTGATCCCGGCCGTGCCGCTCCACGTGGCCAGCAAAAGAGGATCAGCCAGCCGCACTTCGGCCCGCGATCTGACGGTGGCTGACTGAGGACGGCAGTCCCGTCGTCGCACCGTCCGTGCGGCACCGCCGGGCCTGGGTCGTGCCCCCCCGCTCCCCTGGCCGGCCGGGTGGTGGCCAGTGTTCCAGGTAGCGTCGTGGGCGTGACTAGTTCAGCGCAGCAGCGGACGACGCCGGCGGCAACCAGGTCCCGGTATCCGCTGGGCGGGGCGGTTACCCTCGCTGACCTCGAGACGGACCCGCATCCGCTGCTGGCCCGGCTGCGCCAGGCGGAACCCGTGTCCTGGCTGCCCGCCCTGAACGGCTGGCTGGTCACCCGCCGTGACCTGGTCCTGCGGGTGCTGCGCGACAGCGGGACATTCACTGTCGATGACCCGCGGTTCACCACGGCCCGGGTGGTGGGGCCGAGCATGCTGTCCCTGGACGGGACTGCGCACGACCAGCACCGCCGGCCGTTCGCGCGGCCGTTCAGCCAGGCCGTGGTGCAAGCCCAGCTAGCCGCGTTCGTGACCGCCGAGGCGGAGCGGCTGGTGGCGGCGATGCGCCCGGCGGGCAGCGGCGATCTGCGCCGGGGCCTGGCCGCGCCGCTGGCGGTGGCCACAATGGCCCGGGCGCTCGGCCTCGCAGCTATTGACCAGGCGGCCATCCTGTCCTGGTACGACGCGATTGTCCGGGCCGTATCGGACCTGGCCCGGCAGCAGCCAGACGGCCCGGCAGCTGACCCGGCAGCCGGCCGCCCAGACGGCGTCCAGGCGGCGGGAGCCGCGGCCTTCCGCCAGCTGGGCGAGAGCCTGCAGGCCGTGATCTCGGCCAGCACGGCCGACGGCTCCGCCCTAGCGGGCGGCGCGGATCATCCTGGCCCCGCCTCGCTGCTGGCGCACGTGGCCAGCGCTGATGGCCGGGATGGCGCGCTGGGCCAGCAAGAGGTGATCTCCAACGCCGCTGTCCTGATGTTCGGCGGGATCGAGACGACCGAGGGCATGATCACCAACGCCGGCTGGCACCTGCTCAGCCATCCCGCCCAGCTGGACCTCGTCCGGGACGATCCGGCCTTGCTCCGCAGCGCAATCGAGGAGTCGCTGCGGCTGGAGCCCGCCGCCGCGCTCGTCGACCGGTATGCGACGCGGGACGTTACCCTCGGTGAGGCGGCCCTGCGCCAGGGCGACCTGGTCAGCGTGTCCCTTGCGGCCGCGGGCCGGGATCCGGGCCTCTTCAGTGACCCGGACCGTTTCGATGTGCGCCGGGAGAACGCCTCACTCAACCTCGCGTTCGCGCGGGGCCCGCATTTCTGCCTCGGTGTGCACCTGGCCCGCCTGGAAGCGCGGGCCGCGCTCGGCGTGGCGCTGCGCCTGCTGCCTGGCCTCCGGCTCGACCCGGACCGGCCGAGCGCCCCGCGTGGCCTGGTGTTCCGCAAGCTCCCATCGCTGCATGCCCGCTGGGACGCCACCAGCTAGGCGGCAACCGGGGCCCACGGGAGCATGGCGCGCATCCTGGGGGCGCGGCCCGCGGGTTACTTGCGCAGCCGCAGCCCGCGCGGGGTAGGCCGGAACCCGGCCGTCTCCAGGGCCTGGGCCAGGGGCGAGTCATGCACCCCGGCGCCATCGGCGCGCTCGACGGTCAGCCGGCCGAGGGCGCCGCCGCGGACCGCGGTGGCCAGCGCCATGGCGGCTGGTTCCAGCACCGCCGGGTCGGTCGTCCACGACAGCAGAGTCTTGCCGCCCCGCTCGACGTAGAGCACGAGTTGCCCGTCCGCGAGCACCACAACCGAGCCTGCCTTGCGGCCGGGCCGGTGGCCGCCAGGTGCCTCGCCCGGCCGCTCCGGCCACGGCAGCGCCGCGCCGAACGGGTTGGCCGGATCGCCCGCCGCCAGCACGATGATGTCAGCGGCCGGGGGCGGGGCCTCCGGCCCCGGCACTGACCAGGGATCGGCTGGCTCGGGTGTGGCCGTGGCCTCAGCCGCCATCGCGCGCATCCGGTCCACCGCCCCGGGCAGCGCGAACTGCGCGGCGCCCAGGCCTTCCACGAAGTAGCCGCGCCGGCACTGGCCCGCGTCTTCCATGGCCCGCAGCACCGGGTAGATCGCTGAGAACCCGCCGGGCACCCGCTCGGTGGCGACCGCGCCCCTGATCAGAATGCCGTGCCGGTCCAGCAGCGTACGGGCGAGGCGTGCAGCCTGCGGGTCGGGTCGGTGTCAGCGTCCGGCAGCAGGGACCAGCGGCCGGTGACTGTGGGCGGCCCGGTCCGGGTCGGCATCGCTGGGCGCCCGTGGCCCCGCCGGTGCCCAGCCGCCCGGATCGCCGCGGACCTGCGGAAGGTAGGGATGCCGGGACCGGCTCCGTGCTGCCCGTTGCTGGCCGCAGGCGCCGGGCTCGCGGGCCGCCCGCTGCCCAGTACCGTGCGCAGCGCGGCCAGCGTGTCGTTGGTCAGCCGCCCGGCCCACACCAGGTCCCAGATCGCCGCGGCGACCGCCGCGTCACTGGCGTCCCGGCGGCTGCTTTCGGGCAGCAGCCCGGCCGCCCGGTCAGCGAGCATCCGGAAGAACAGCCCGCCGCCGCCATCCAGGGCGCTGAGCACCGCATCGTGCAGTGGCGTCATGGAGATCTCGCGCGGGCGCGGGCAGCAGCAGCGGCGCCGTATCGGCAGGCGCGAGCACGACCCAGCCGTCGCTCGCCGGGCAGGCCGCCCGCGCCCGACCACACCACCTCACCGGCCGCGGTCAGCTCGTCGAGCATGGACGCCTGATAGCCGGGCACCCGGCCGGGCAGGATCAGCGTCTCCAGCGCCGAGGCGGGCAGCGCCGCCCCAGCCAGCTGATCGACGGCCTCGTACACCGCGTCGGGTCCCGCCCGGTATCCGCCGGTCCCGTAACCCACGCGCGGCCCGCGGGCCGGGTGCCCGGCGGGCGGGCCCCGCCGGCGGCTGGCCCGCGCTCTGCCAGGCGGGCAGGAACCTGGCCAGGGCCTGGCGGCGGCAGCAGGCTCTGCCTCCTTGCGGAGCTTGGCCAGGCAACGCCGCCGGAGCTGGCGGAGCACCCCGGCGTCGCACCACTGCGCACCGCGCCTGCCGGGCAGGAACTCACCCTCGGTGACCCGGCCCTCAGCGGCCAGCCGCCGCAGCGCTCCGGTGACCACCGCCACGCCGAGCCCGTACCGGGCCGCCACGTCCGTGCTGCTGAACGGGCCGTGCACCCGGGCGTACCGCGCCACCAGGTCGCCGAGCGGGTCGGCGACCGGCTCGGTAAACGCTGCGGGCACCCCGGGCGGCAGCGGCACGCCGAGCGCGTCACGGAGCCGGCCCGCGTCCTCGATAGCTGCCCAGCGCGGCTCGCCCGCGATCCGGACCTGCAGCACCCGGCGCTGCGCGGGCCAGGCCGTCCAGCCAGCCCGCGGCGGCCGCCGGATCCTGGCTGCGCTGCCCGACCTCGGCCGCGGACACCGGCCCGATGCTGCGCAGCAGGTCGGCCACGCCCTCAGCGTCGCGGCAGGCCCGGTCCGGGGTAAGCCGCTGCAGCTCACGCTCGGTCTCCTCAACCACGGCCGGGTCGAGCAGCTCGCGGAGGTCGGCCTGGCCGAGCAGCTCAGCAAGCAGCGAGGAGTCCAGCGCCAGCGCCTGCGCCCGGCGTTCGGCCAGCGGTGAGTCACCTTCGTACATGAACGCGCCGACGTAACGGAACAGCAGCGAGCGGCCGAACGGCGACGGTGCGGGCGTCTCGACCTCGACCAGCCGGATCTTCCGCGCGGCCAGGTCTTCGCATCAGGCCGACCAGGCCGGGCACGTCGAACACGTCCTGCAGGCACTCGCGCACGGTCTCCAGCACGATCGGGAACGTGCCGTACTTGCGGGCCACCGACAGCAGCTGGGCGGAGCGCTGCCGCTGCTGCCACAGCGGGCTGCGCCGGCCCGGCTGGCGCCGGGGCAGCAGCAGCGCCCGGGCCGCGCACTCCCGGAACCTCGACGCGAACAGCGCCGATCCGCCGAGCTCGTCGGTGACCAGTCGCTCCACCTCGTCGGCGGCCAGCTCGGCGACGCCCGTGGGCGGCGGCTCGTCCGAGTCCGGGACCCGGATCACGATCCCGTCGTCGGTGTGCAGGGCCTGTACATCCATGCCCGGGTAGCGCTCGCGCAGCCGGGCCGCGATAGCCAGCGCCCACGGGGCGTGCACCGGCGCGCCGAAGGGACTGTGCAGCATCAGCCGCCAGTCACCCAGCTCGTCTCGGAACCGTTCCATCACCAGCGTGCGGTCATCCGGCAGGTACCCGGTGGCCTCCCGCTGCGACGTCAGGTAGCGCACCAGGTTGGCCGCGGCCAGTTCGTCGAGGCCATCCGCGCGCAGCCGGGAGATCGCTTCCCGCTCGCTCGCTTCGCCCAGCTCACGGCAGTAGGCGCCGAGCGCGCGGCCCAGTTCCACGGGCCGGCCGGGGACGTCACCATGCCAGAACGGCAGCTTGCCCGGCTGGCCGGGCGCGGGGGAGACAAGCACCCGGTCGGCGGTGATGTCCTCGATCCGCCAGGAACTCGCGCCGAGCACGAACACGTCGCCGACCCGCGACTCATACACCATCTCCTCGTCGAGCTCGCCGACCCGGTGCGAGTTTCGGCCGTTGGCTTCGCGCTGCGACGCGGCCAGGAACACGCCGAACAAGCCCCGGTCGGGGATGGTGCCGCCACTGGTCACCGCCAGCCGCTGAGCGCCGGGGCGGCCATGCAGCTGGCCGGTGGTGCGGTCCCAGACCAGCCGGGGCCGCAGCTCCGCGAACTCCTCGCTCGGGTAACGCCCGGCCAGCATGTCCAGCACGGCCTCGAGCACCGGCCGGGTCAGGCTGCTGAACGGGGCGGCCCGGCGGATCACCGCCTCGAGGTCGTCCACGGACCAGTCGTCCATCGCCGTCATCGCGACGATCTGCTGGGCGAGCACGTCGAGCGGGTTGCGCGGGATGCGCAGCTCCTCGATCTGGCCGTCCTGCATGCGCCGCGCCACCACCGTCGACTGCACGAGGTCACCCTGGTACTTGGGGAAGATCACCCCGCGGGAGATGTCGCCCACGTTGTGCCCGGCCCGGCCGGTCCGCTGCAGGCCGCTGGCCACCGACGGCGGCGACTCGACCTGAACCACCAGGTCAACGCTGCCCATGTCGATACCCAGTTCCAGGCTGGAGGTGGCGACCACGGCGGGCAGCCGGCCCTCCTTGAGCGCCTCCTCGATCTGGGCCCGTTCCTGACGGGACACTGACCCATGGTGGGCACGGACGACCTCCACCGTTCCCCCGGCCGCAACCTGCGCCTGGGCCATGATCTGGGCCGGCATCGTGGCGGGGGCGGTCCCGTCCGGGCGGCCCGGTGCCAGCTCCTGCGGCCCGCCAGCTTCGGCCCGTTCCTCCGCGCGCTCCGTGGCCAGCTCGTTCAGCCGGGCGCAGAGCCGCTCGGCCAGCCCGCGCGAGTTCGCGAACACGATCGTGGACCGGTGCTGCTCGATCAGGTCGAGCACCCGTTCCTCGACGTGCGGCCAGATGGACCGGCGCTGCGGCGGGCCGTCCTCGGACTGGTCGCCCGAGGGACGGGCCGGGGTGTCCAGATCGGTCATGTCCTCGACCGGTACCACGATCTGCAGCTCGATCCGCTTGCTGCTCGGCGGGGCCGCGATCGTCACCGGCCGGGCCCCGGCGAGGAACGAGGCGACCTCCTCGACCGGCCGGACCGTCGCGGACAAGCCGATCCGCTGGGCCGGGCTGCTGGCCGGATCCAGCCCGTCCAGCCGTTCCAGGGACAGCGCGAGGTGCGCGCCGCGCTTGTTCCCGGCGAGCGCATGCACCTCGTCGACGATGACGGTGTCCACGCCGCGCAGCACGTCCCGCGCCTTCGAGGTCAGCAGCAGGAACAGCGACTCGGGCGTGGTGATCAGGATGTCCGGTGGCTTGGCCGCGAGCTTGCGGCGCTCTTCCGCGCCCGTGTCACCGGTCCGGATGGCCACCCTGATGTCCGGTTCACCCACACCCAGAGCCTGCGACATGTGCCGGATGCCGGTGAGCGGGGCCCGGAGGTTCCGCTCGATGTCCACCGCGAGCGCCTTGAGCGGCGAGATGTACAGCACCCGGCAGCGCTGCTTCGGGTCGGCGGGCGGTGCGGCGGCCGCCAGCCGGTCCAGCGCCCAGAGGAAGGCGGCCAGTGTCTTACCCGACCCGGTGGGCGCAACGACCAGGGTGTTCTCGCCTTTGCCGATGGCGGCCCAGGCTTGTGCCTGAGCCTGGGTCGGAGCGGCGAACGCGCCGGTGAACCAGTCGCGGGTAATCGGGCTGAAGTTATTGAGCACGTCCTGGGCCGGCGCCGGGTCGGCCGCGCCGGGCACAGTCTTTTCGGTTACTGCTTCACCCGGCCTGGCCTGGTCTCCGGGCAGGTCGGCCCGGAGTAGCGCGCCGGACCGCGCCTTCCTGGGCGCTGCGGGAGAGGGGGACATCCTTCTATCTTGCCTGGCCTCACCGACAGAATTGAACATGCTGCCGAGCGGCCGCCCGGCCCGGAAGCGGTCCGCTGTACCGGTCGTCGTGTCCAGCCAGGACTATCCCGGTGTGGCCGTCCTAGCGCGGCTATCGGTGGCTGGGCCTACCCGGGCAGAGCCCGGACTGACCCGGTGGTCTGGCCAGCCGTGCTGCGCACCGTGCAGACCACGGTCCGTTCACCCGCGGTCCAGGCACCCGGGCCCGGGTAAATGTAAGACTCGGCCAGCGTCGTGGAGGACAGCTGCGGGTTCAGGTAGCCGGTGAGCCGGCTCATGCACCCGCTGCTCGCCTTCTGCTGCAGCGCGGCGTCGCCTGGGTAACGGTGGCCAGCGACCTGGAACGTGCCGAACACCTCCCCATCGTGCCGCCGACTGCAGGTCACCACCTGGTCCCCGCCGATTCCGCTGGGGGCGGCATTGAAGCATTCGCCGGTCCGCAGGCTGAAGATCTTGGGCAGGGCCACGGGCTGGGCGGCCGGCCGCGTCACGATCAGCACGGCGACAGCGGCGGCGGCGGCAAGAATCCATGCTCCGGCGAGCACCAGGCCGGTGATGGCCAGGACGCGGCCGCGGGCACCGGTGCGGGCGATCCGGGAGAGGGCTACTGGCCCGAAGATCAGGGCGAGCGGGGCAGCAGGCAGGACGCCGGTGATCAGGGCGGCCACTGCGAAACCATCAGTTGGCCGGCGCTGGCCAGTGGCACCGGCGTACTCGCCCCGGTCCCGGGTCAGCGAGCCTGGGGGTCCGTCCCCGTCTACGGCTGATTGGTCCATCTGATCTCCCTGGCCAGTAATCAGTGCTTGCCGGCACCTGCGGGTGATGCCGGCTGGATGCGCCCAGGGACCTACCCAGATCATGCCATGCCGCTGTTAGCACCCACTAAGACGGTTCCCCGCAATAGTGATCGCATTCCTCCTGTGTTCCTCCTGGCACAACCGTGTCCGCAGCGGCGGTGCCCGGCGGGCCGGGGCGGGCCGGGACGTACCTGCCGGGGCGTCATCCGGGCGTACCTGCCGGGGCGGCCCCGGACGCACCGTGATACCGGGCCGGGCATGCCGAGCGGCGGATTCGGGCCGGGCCGCGGAGACCGGATACCCTCACCCGCATAGCTGGCCAGGCAACCGATGGCCAGGCAAAGGAGGACTGTGCGGCTCAGCGAGTTCTGGCGGCGGATGCGCGAGCAGTTCGGTGATACCTACGCCGCGAGCGTGGCCAAGGACCATGTCCTGGCGCGCCTCGGGGAACGGACTGTCGATCAGGCGCTCGCCGATGGCGAGGACGCCAAGACCGTCTGGCGGGCGGTCTGCGATGAATTCAAGGTCCCGCAGCATCTGCGCTGACCGCTGGCTGTCCCGGTCGCGGCGCCGGCTCTCCGGGTGCCGGATTCGCCGGCCAGAAACGGCTTGCCAAAAATTCTCCGCCATTGCGGCGCGTTGACTTCATGATCGAACAGTTGTTCGTCTAGGGTAGGGGCCCGGACGGCCAGAACTGGTCCCCTCCGTGGCCTCGCACCTGCGGCGCCGCAACGAGCGCGCGGAACTGTCGGTGCTGGCGCGTAGCGTCTGCACCGGCAAGAAGCCCCTGAATCCACACCTGGGAGTTCGCATGGCAGTCAGCGACAGGCCAAGCAATAAGGTCGGCGGCGACAGGGAGAAGTCCCTGGACACTGCGCTGGCCCAGATCGAGCGGCAGTTCGGCCGTGGCTCGATCATGCGACTCGGCGATGAGGGCCGGGCGCCGATCGAGGTGATCCCCACTGGTGCGATCGCGCTGGATGTCGCGCTGGGCATCGGGGGCTTGCCACGTGGCCGTGTGGTCGAGGTGTATGGCCCTGAGGGCAGCGGGAAGACCACGATTGCGCTGCACGCGGTGGCCAACGCACAGCGGGCGGGCGGCATTGCCGCGTTCATCGACGCTGAGCACTCGCTGGACCCGGATTACGCCAAGAAGCTCGGGGTGGATACCGACGCGCTGCTCGTTTCCCAGCCGGATACCGGTGAGCAGGCCCTGGAGATCGCGGACATGCTCATCCGCTCCGGGGCCATTGACGTGGTGGTCATCGACTCGGTGGCCGCGCTGGTCCCCCGGGCTGAGATCGAAGGCGAGATGGGGGACAGTCACGTGGGCCTGCAGGCCCGGCTGATGTCCCAGGCCCTGCGCAAGATCACCGGCGCGCTGAGCCAGACGAAGACCACCGCCATCTTCGTCAACCAGCTGCGTGAAAAAGTCGGTGTCATGTTCGGCTCGCCCGAGACCACCAGCGGTGGGCGAGCGCTCAAGTTCTACGCCTCGGTACGGCTCGACGTACGCAGGATCGAGACCCTGAAGGACGGCACCGAGCCCGTGGGCAGCCGGACCCGGATCAAGGTCGTCAAGAACAAGTGCGCCCCTCCGTTCAAGACCGCGGAATGCGACATCATCTTCGGCACCGGGATAAGCAAAGAAGGCGGCCTGATCGACCTGGGCGTCGAGCAGTCCATCGTGCGCAAGTCCGGTGCCTGGTACACCTACGAGGGCGACCAGCTCGGGCAGGGCAAGGAGAACGCCCGTAACTTCCTGCGGGACAACCCCGACCTCGCCAACGAGATCGAGAAGAAGATCAAGGAGAAGCTGGGCGTGGGGCCGCGGCTCGACGTGGACGCGGTAGCCAGCGTCGATGGCGGCGCACCGGCCAGCGCCGGGACATGATCCAATGGCGGATGGTCCGGTGCCAGGCGGTCCAGCGGCAGACAGTCCAGTGGACGGCCCGGGAGATCCCCAGGAGCAGGCCCGGCAGTTGTGCCTGCAGTTGCTGACTGCTGGGCCGCGGACCAAGGCTCAGCTCGCCGGGGCGATGCGCCGCCGGGGGATACCGGACGAGGCGGCCAGGGCGATCCTGGACCGGTTTGCTGAAGTGGGCCTGATCGACGACGCCGCGTTCGCCCGGGCCTGGGTGGAGTCCCGGCATCGCGGCCGTGGCCTGGCACGCCGTGCGCTCTCCGCTGAACTGAAGCAGCGGGGTGTATCCGGCGATGACATCACCATGGCGGTGAACACCCTCGACCCGGCGGAGGAGGTCGCCACCGCACGGCAACTTGTGGCAAAGGGAATGGCGGCGACCAAGGGCAGGCCACTGCCGGTCCGGATGCGGCGCCTGCTCGGCCTGCTGGCCCGGAAGGGCTATCCCGCACCGCTCGCTTACCGCGTGGTCCGCGATGCTCTCGAGCAGGAGGGAGTCGACGCCATGGCCGCCGGGCTCGACGTAGATGAGATCGCGCTGGCCAGCCTGGAGACTGACCCTGACCCTGGGTCGTGATCCTGGGTGATATAGCGATCGCTGAGAGTAAGTATTTAGCAGATCGCAAGGGAGTGCTTGCCCAAACTGTTATCTACGCTTAACCTCACGGCAGCGAGGTGTTACTCCGCGCCATGCGGATGAAAGTGAGTGAATACAGTGCGTGGCTGGCCTCGGCTGGCCGCGGACTTTGGATGATGTCTGGTTCTGGCGGGGACGCCCGCCCTGAGCCGCAGTAGGTGGCCGGGCTCCGGTCCGGCCGGGATGACCAGCCTGGCGGGCACGCCAGGCTGCCGCTGGCCGACTGCTGATCCAGTCGGCTCTGCGCCAGCCCGGAGCCAGCAGCCGGGCTGCGGCAGGGTTGCCGCTGCTGGTGGCGGTGACGTTCGGATCTATGGGCACCGGAGGAGGACGGTGCCACGCGGGACAGTGTGACGCAGGCGGTGCTGCCACGGCACTGCTGCTCACGGCAAGGTTCTGGTGTTCACGGCAAGGTTCTGGCCGGATGGGTCTGGCTGGGCAGCGCCCCGGTAGCGCAGCGTCGGAGCAGCAGAGCGTCGGAGCAGCAGAAGCATCGGAGCAGCAGAGTGCTCTAGTGACACGGCCCGCGGCGCAACCCCGGCTGGACAGTGAGCCCGCGGGCAGCGGATCACTGAACGGTGCCGCGTGCGAAACGGTGGCACGGCGCCAGCCGGTGAATGGCGGGCATGACCCCTCGCTCAGGGCAATTCCCTGGTACCGCACGGCGGTGCCAGGGCCAGCGAGCAGGATTGGGGTGTGCCATGAGCAGCACAATCTCTCTCGTGGTCGGGGCGATCGGGCTTATCGCCGCCGTGTTTGCGCTGTTCATCGTGGTGCGCAGAGCGCCCGGCCGGAGCGTCGCTGAGGTGCCGGAAACGGCACAGGTCAGCCCGCAGCTAACGGCCGAGGCACAGCGGGTGTTCGAGGACGCCAGCAGAGAAGCGGATCAGGTGCGGTCGCGCGCGGAAGCCGATGCTGCGGCCATCATGCGGGAGGCCGGCCTGGCCGCCGAAAAGGCGGCGCAGGCCAGCAGGGACGCTGACGATGAATTGCGGACGCTCCGCGAGGAAGCCAAGGAATTGCGGGCCGACCTCGAGCGCAGGGAAGCCCGGCTGGCGGAGCGCGAGTCCCGGCTAGATGCTGAGTTCGACAAGCTCGAGGAACGGTCGTCGGCGCTGGAGCTGCTCCGGCAGGACTTGGATGCCCACCGGGCTGACCTGGACCGCCTAGACGAGGAGCGCCGCGAGGTGCTGGAACAGGTCGCTGGGCTGACCGCGGACCAGGCCAAGGCCGAGCTGGTCACTGCCATGCAGAATCAGGCCAAGCGCGAGGCCGTGCCGTTGGTCCGGGAGATCGAGAACACCGCGCGGCGGGACGGCGAGCAGCGTGCCCGGCGGATCGTGACCCTGGCCATCCAGCGGGTCGCCAGCGAGCAGACCAGCGAGTCCGTGGTATCCGTGCTGCACCTGCCCGGGGACGAGATGAAGGGCAGGATCATCGGCCGGGAAGGCCGCAACATCCGCGCATTCGAGTCCGTCACCGGCGTCAACCTGATCATCGATGACACGCCCGAGGCTGTCCTGCTGTCCTGCTTCGACCCGGTCCGCCGCGAGGTGGGGCGGCTGACTCTGGAGCGGCTGGTGCTGGACGGCCGGATCCACCCGCAGCGCATCGAAGAGGCCTACGAGCGCAGCAAGGGTGAGGTCGAGCAACTCTGCGTCCGAGCGGGTGAGGATGCGCTGGTCGAGCTGACCATTACGGACATGCACCCGGAGCTGGTCACCTTGCTGGGCCGGCTGCGCTACCGCACTTCGTACGGCCAGAACGTGCTGCGCCACCTGGTCGAGTCCGCGCACATCGCCGGGATGATGGCCAGTGAGCTCGGCATTGACCCGGTGTTGCTGAAACGCTGCACCGTGCTGCACGACATCGGGAAGGCACTGACCCACGAAGTCGAGGGCAGCCATGCCCTGATCGGCGCGGAGATCGCCCGGAGGTACGGCGAGCCAGCGGACGTGGTGCATGCCATCGAGGCGCATCACAACGAGGTCGAGGTGCGGACCGTCGAGGCTGTGCTGACCCAGGCCGCCGACGCGATCAGCGGCGGCCGGCCGGGGGCGCGCCGGGAGTCGCTGGAAGCCTATGTGCAGCGGCTGGAGCGCCTGGAGGAGATCGCCACGGCGCAGCCAGGGGTGGAGAAAGTGTTCGCCATGCAGGCGGGCCGGGAGATCAGGGTCATGGTCAGGCCCGAGGCGGTAGACGACATCCAGGCCCAGGTCATCGCCCGCGACGTGGCCAAGCAGGTCGAGGAGGAGCTGACCTACCCCGGCCAGATCCGGGTGACCGTGGTCCGGGAGTCACGCGCCACCGAATTCGCCCGCTAGCTCGTCGTCAGCCATGATCGCGGTGCATTCGTGCACTGAGGCGACGCACGTTGCACCACGATCACGGCCAGCCCTGGGACGGCGAGATCGGGGTGGAGTGACTCAGCCGGTGTCGGCCGCCTTGGCGGCAGTTGCCTCGACCGGAGCCGCCGCGGGACCAGCCGCTGTGGCACTAGCCGCCGCGGACCCGGCCGCCCGGGGGCCGGCTGTCATGCCGCTGGCGGCGGCGGTACCTGGCGAGGCGGAGCTGCGCACGGTTGCGTGCTTGCCTGGCGCGGCCCCAGCCCGCTCAGTGGCCCCTGCCCGCTCAGTGGCCCCTGCCCGCTCAGTGGCCCCTGCCCGCTCAGTGGCCCCAGCCCGCTCAGCCGCTCCAGCTGGCCGGGCCGACTGCAGTACCACCCGGCTCAGTACCACCCGGCATTGAACCGCCCGGCATCCTGGACACCCCGGAACCGCCGGCCTTGACCGGCATGGCCCCAGACGCGCCAGATGCCCTAGGCGCGCTAGGCGCGCCAGGTGCCCCAGGCCCGCCGGATAGCGCGACGACCGGCACGTCCGCGGTGGCGAAGCCCAGCACCTGCCCGTAGAAAGACAGTTCCGCCTGGAGCGCGGTGATGATCGTCTCAGCCCGCCGGAACCCGTGTGATTCGCCCTGGAAGGTGAGCAGCGCGTGCCGGATCCCGTGCGCGGCCAGGTCGGCCGCGATGCTCTTGGCCTGCGCCGGGCGGCACGATCGGGTCGTCGAGGCCCTGCAGCAGCAGCACCGGGGAGGTCTTGTCGCGTGACGTGGCCTGCGGGTGAGCGCTCCGCGTACACGTATTCGAATCCTGGCAGCGGGCCGATCAGCCCGTCCAGGTAGTGCGACTCGAAGTCGTGTGTCTGCGAGGCGAACTCGCGCAGGTCAGCCACGCCGAAGTAGGACGTGGCCGCGCTGAACACCGGCGGCTTGGCCGCGGCCGCGTGCGTGGTCACCGCGGCCAGCGCGGTCCAGCCGCCGGCCGAGGCGCCGCGGATGGCCAGCCGGGCGAGGTCCGCCTCGCCCTTGGCCGCCAGTGACTGGGCCGCGGCGATCGCGTCCTCCACATCGACCACACCCCACTGCATCCGCAACCGGTCGCGGTAGCTGCGGCCGTAGCCGGTGGAGCCGCCGTAGTTCACGTCCACGATCCCGATGCCGCGGCTGGTGAAGAACGCCTTCTCCAGGTCGAGCAGGGCGATCGCGTGCGAGGTCGGGCCGCCGTGCACCCAGACCACGTAGGGCGGGCGTTCCCCGTCCGGGCCAGCCACGTCCGGGTGCCGCGGCGGGTAGACCAGCGCGTGCACGGTCCGCCCGTACAGGCCTTCGAGCTGTACCTGGCTGGGCACTGGCAGGTAAGCCGGGTCCGGGGCCTCGTCGAACTCGGTGCGGAGCACCTCTGGACTTCCCGGTGGCCGCGTCGATCCGGACCACCGACAGCGGGGTCAGCGGGCCGCCGGCCACCGCCGACGATCGTGCTGCCGTCCGCGGACACGCCGGACACGAACTCCTCGAACGGCAGCTCGAGATCGGTGAGCTCACTGGTCTCCGGGTCGAGCAGGCCCGAGCCGCATGCTGCCCTGGCCGTGCAGGACCGCGAGCCGGCCGTCCCCGAGCACCCGCGAACGGCTGGGCGCCCAGCTGCCACAGCGGCTCAGCGAACTCCTCCTCGGCCGGGTACAGCGACTGGGCGGGCTCGCCGACCAGGCCGACCTGGTACAGGTTCCACCACCCGGGCCAGTCCGAGACCACGTACAGGCTGGTGTCGTTCCGCCACACCGGGGCCAGCACCGATTCCCGCATGCCCCCCTTGACCAGCCGTCCTCGACCGGGCACGCCGTCGGAAATCTGAGCCACCCGCAGCTCGGTCCCGTCCCAGGGCATCCGCGGGTGGTTCCAGCAGATCCAGGCCAGGCGGCTGCCGTCGGGCGACGGCGTCGGGAAGGCGAAGAAATCCGAGCCGCTGACGAGCTCACGGATGGCCGCGGGGTCCTCGGCCGCGCGACCCGTCCAGCGGGACCGCGACGATGCCCCGGGTGACCTTGCCGCCCTCATGCCGCTCCTGGACGCACCACACCTCGGTCCCATCCGGCGACAGCGTGAAATCCGCAAACCGCAGCGCCGCGGGCCCGTCTTCCGCTGGCAGCTGCGGAGTGAGCGGCTCGGGCGCAGGGGCGGCGGCCCGCTTGCCCTGGCCGGCTTCGGCCAGGCCCGGGATCAGCCACGAGGTACAGGCGCTGGTCAGAGTAGTTAGCGAACACGATCGACGTCCGGGCCCGGCCCGCGCCGCCCGGAGCCGCGCCGCCCGAGCCGAGCGGGCCGGAGCCGCGCCGCCGGAGCCGCGCCGCCCGGCGCGGGGACCGGCAGGTAGGACCGGCCGCCGTACTCGTGCACCCGGGTCCGGGCGTTCCACGGCGCGGGCAGCAGCGCCCGGCGGTTCCCGGCCGCGTCACAGTGCACCACAGTCACCCGGCCGCCCTCGTCCGGCCGACCTTCCTGCCACCACACATCCGCGCCGATAACGAGGGGAAAGGAGATCAGCGCCTGTCCCTTGGCCACGTCTGCCGCGGTGATCGGGGAAGGCCAGGCGCCGTACGGGATCCGCGGACGCTGCCACGCTGTCTGTCATAGGGGATATCGTCCACCATCCGCGGGCTCTCGCCACGGGAGATTCCGGACATGCCCCCGACGCGTCAGTGCGGATTCCGGACATGGCGCGCACGGCGCGTACCCTCGGATGCGAAATGAGCGCCTCCCGCACCTACGAGATCCGCACCTACGGGTGCCAGATGAACATGCACGACTCCGAGCGGCTGGCTGGCCTGCTCGAGGACGCCGGGTACCGGCGCGCTCCGGACGGCCGAATCCGCGGACGTGGTGGTGTTCAACACCTGCGCGGTGCGCGAGAACGCCGACAATCGGCTGTACGGAAACCTCGGTCACCTGCTTCCGGTCAAAGCAGCCCAACCGGGCATGCAGATCGCGGTCGGCGGCTGCCTGGCCCAGAAGGACCGGGCGACCATCGCCGCAGCGGGCGCCGTGGGTGGACGTGGTGTTCGGCACGCACAACATCGGCTCGCTGCCCGCGCTGCTGGAACGGGCCCGGGTCAGCAGGCCGAGGCGCAGGTGGAGATCGTCGAGTCGCTGGAGCGTTCCCCTCGGTGCTGCCCGCCCGCCGGGAATCGCGCCTACTCGGCCTGGGTGGCCATCTCGGTCGGCTGCAACAACACCTGCACGTTCTGCATCGTGCCCAGCCTGCGCGGCCGCGAGGAGGACCGGCGCCCCGGGGACGTGCTGGCCGAGATCCGGGCGCTGGCCGAGGACGGGGTGCTCGAAGTCACCCTGCTCGGCCAGAACGTGAACTCCTACGGCGTGGGTTTCGGCGACCGGCAGGCGTTCGGCAAGCTGCTCCGGCCTGCGGCGCGATCGACGGGCTGGAGCGGGTCCGGTTCACCTCGCCGCATCCCGCGTGACTTCACCGACGACGTGATCGAGGCCATGGCGCAGACGGCCAACGTCATGCCGCACCTGCACATGCCGCTGCAGTCCGGGTCGGACGCGGTGCTGCGGGCCATGCGCCGCGCCTACCGCCGCGAGGCAAGTACCTGGAGCATCCTGGACAAGGTCCGGGCCGCCATCCCCGGCGCCGCTATCACCACGGACATCATCGTGGGCTTCCCGGGCGAGACCGAGCAGGACTTCGCCGACACCCTGGACCTGGTCCGGCGGGCCCGGTTCGCCGGGGCGTTCACGTTCCAGTACTCGCTGCGGCCCGGCACCCCGGCGGCGGCCATGGACGGCCAGGTACCCGCCGAGGTAGTCCGCGAGCGCTACCAGCGGCTGGCCGCCCTGGTCGAGGAGATGTCGCTGGCCGAGAACGAGCCGTTCGCGGGCCAGCAGGTCGAGGTGCTGGTCGCCGAGGGCGAGGGCCGCAAGGACGGGGCCACCCACCGGCTGTCCGGCCGGGCCCGGGACAACCGGCTGGTGCACTTCGCCCCGGGCCGCACCGAACCGCGGCCCGGGGGACCTGGTCACCACGCGTGGTCACCCGCGCCGCCCCGCACTACCTGGTCGCCGACGGCGAGCCGGTCGCGGTCCGCCGCACCCGCGGCGGCGACGCCTGGCAGGCCCGCCGCGCCACCCCCGCCGCCGCCGCCCCCGCAACCGGCCCCCAGCCAGTGTCCCTGGGCATGCCAACTGTGGGCCGGGGTTAGTGTGCATCCATGATCGTGGGCAATAGGGGGTGCCGTATGGCACCAACTGCCCATGATCATGAACAGAGCGCGGATGTGGCGGCCCCGACGCGGGAACGACGGCCGTAACCCGTGTGACTGATGGGGCCAGCGTGGACATTATGGGCGTGGCAGGTGACCGGCCCCCTGACGCTGTGGCCGGGCGGCCGGTCGTCGCGGTGGTGGGGGCGACGGCGGCGGGCAAGTCGGACCTGGGCCTGCGGCTGGCCGCAGGAGCTGGGCGGCGAGGTCATCAACGCCGACTCCATGCAGCTGTACCGCGGCATGGACATCGGCACGGCCAAGCTGGCCCCGGCCCAGCGCGTGGGCATCCCGCACCACCTGCTGGACATCTGGGATGTCCGGTGCACCGCCAACGTCGCCGAGTACCAGCGGCTGGCCCGGGCCGAGATCGCCGCGACGGCGGCCCGCGGCCGGGTGCCGATCCTGGTCGGCGGGTCCGGGCTGTACCTGCGCGCGGCCCTGGACGACCTGAACTTCCCCGGCACCGACCCGGCCGTGCGGCAGCGGCTGGAAGACGAGCTGGCGGCGCGCGGGCCCGGCGCCGCTGCATGCTCGGCTGGCCGCGGCCGACCCGGGGCCGCGCGCGGCATCCTGCCGTCGAACGGGCGCCGGATCGTCCGGGCGCTGGAGGTCATCGAGCTGTCCGGGCGGCCGTTCACCGCCACGTTGCCGCGGTATGAGTCGCTGTACCCGGCGTGCAGATCGGCCTGCGGCTGCCCCGGGCCGAGCTGGACGAGCGAATCGCCGAGCGGGTGTGGCGGATGTGGCAGGCTGGCCTGGTGGACGAGGTACGCGGCCTGGACCAGGCCGGGCCTGCGCGACGGGCCGGACCGCCAGCCGGGCGCTCGGCTACGCGCAGGTGCTGCAGTTCCTGGCCGGGGAGGGGACCGAGGAGCAGGCCCGGGCGCAGACCATCAAGGCCACCCGCCGGTTCGCCCGCCGCCAGGAGGCCTGGTTCCGCCGCGACCCCCGGGTGATCTGGCTGGACGCCGGTCGCGGGTCGGACCTGGTGTCGGCGGCGCTGGCTACGATCGACTCGTGTTCCTCGCTCACCAGCAGTTCGCCAAGGGACATGGCACCGAGAACGACTTCGTGATCCTGCGCGACCCGAGGATGGCAAGTTCGACCTGCCGACCTGGCTCGTCGCCTGGCTCTGCGACCGCCGGGCCGGGATCGGGGCGGACGGGGTGCTGCGCGTGGTGAGCACCGCGCGCCGGCCTCCCGGCGCCCAGCCCGGGCCTGGGGCTGCCGGAGCCGGAGTGGTTCATGGACTACCGCAACGCCGACGGCAGCATCGCCGAGATGTGCGGCAACGGTCGTCCGGGTGTTCGCCCGCTACCTGCTCGACCAGCGCCTGGCCAACGGGCCCGGCTTTCGCCGTCGCCACCCGGTCCGGCGTCCGCCAGGTCCGGGCCGAGCCGGACGGCCGCATCACCGTGGACATGGGCCCCGCCCGGGTCCTCGGCCAAGGGTCCGCCGTGATCAGCGGGACAGCCTACGACGGCCTGCGTATCGACGTCGGCAACCCGCACCTGGCCTGTCTGGTGGATGAGCCGCTGGACGGGTTCGACCTGACCGCCGCGCCTGGGCTCGACCCGGCGGACTTCCCGGCCGGCGGCAACGTGGAACTCGTCCAGCGCACCGGCCCCGCCGCGGTCCGGATGCGGGTACACGAGCGTGGTTCGGGCGAGACCCGGTCCTGCGGTACCGGGGCGGTCGCGGCGGCCGCCGCCGCGGCCGAAGGCGGGAAGGGCACCGGGTCATGGCAGGTGACCGTGCCCGGCGGCCAGCTCACGGTACGGCTGGAGGCGGCCACCAGCTGGCTGACCGGGCCCGCGGTAATCGTCGCCGAAGGCGAGCTGGACTTCCACTGGCTCGCCGACCTGCCGGGCTGACTGTGCTGGCTGCTCAGCCCGCATCCAGCCGGGCTGACTGTGCTGGCAGCTCAGCCCGCATCCAGGCGGCTGGCTAACGCCCGGTCAGCGCGCTGACCGGCAGGCCGCGGATGGACGCGTCCAGCACCTCGGCGATGTGCACGACCCGGGGCGCGTCGGCAGCTCCCGCGTCAGCCATGGCCGACGCGATCTGCAGGCTGCAACCGGGGTTGGCCGAGATGACCAGGTCAGCTCCCGTGGCCAGCACCGCGGCCGCCTTCCGGGCGCCGAGTTCGCCGGCCGCCTCCGGCTGCAGCAGGTTGTACACGCCTGCCGACCCGCAGCACACCCCGCCGTCGCCGGACTCGACCAGCTCCAGTCCGGGGATCGCCCGGAGCAGGTCACGGGGCTGGCTGCGAATCCCCTGTGCGTTACCAAGGTGGCAAGCCTCGTGATACATGGCCCTGACCGGAAAGGCCTGCAACGAGAACCCGGTTCCGGCACTGCCCCCGGCCAGCTCGGCGAGGTACTCGCTCAGGTCACGGACCTTGCTGACGGCCCCGCCGCTGCCGGTCCCGAGCAGATGCGAGTATTCCTTCATCGCCGACCCGCAGCCCGCCGAGTTGACCACGATCACGTCCACGTCCGCGGCCTCGAACACGGCGATCGTCCGCCGCGCGAACCGGGCCGCCTCCGCGGTCCGGCCGGTGTGCAGGGACAGCGCCCCGCAGCAGCCCTGCCGGGCCGGGATGACCACGTCACAGCCGGCCGCGGCGAGCACCCGCGCGGTCGCGTCGTTGACGCCGGGGAAGAACACCCGCTGCACACAGCCGGTCAGCAGGCCGACCGTGGCCCGGCGCGGCCCCTCAGCCGGGATCCGCCCGGTCCTGGCGGTGGCAGGACGGCGAGTGGTGTGCGTTGCGGAGGACGATGCCGGGGCAGCCGCCGCCGTCGCGGAGGAACGGCCGGGTGGGGCCGGGGCGATGTGCAGGGACGCGGCCAGCTCCGGCGCGAACCGGGCGGCCAGCCTGCTGCGCTGGACCAGCCGGGTCAGCCCGGTCCGCTGGCCGAGCCGCAGCGGGCCGGTGAGCAGCCGGAGCCGGCGCGGGTAGGGGAACGTGGCGAAGATCGCGGCGCGGACGGCCCGGTCCCGGCGCGACCGGGGCGCAGCCAGGGCGGGGCCAGCGGAGGACGGTCCAGCCGACGGGCGGCCGGCGGCTCGGTCCAGCTGCGCGCGGCCTCGATCAGCCGGTCGTAGCGGACCCCGGACGGGCAGGCGGGCACGCACGCCATGCAGCCCAGGCAGCGGTCCAGGTGGGTGACGACCGACTCGCTGACCGGCGCCCCGTCGAGCACCTGGATGATCTGGTGGATCCGGCCGCGGGGGGAGTCCATCTCCTCGCCCCAGAGCTGGTAGGTCGGGCAGGCAGGCAGGCAGAACCCGCAGTGCACACAGTCACCCGCCAGCTCGCGCAGCTCGCTGGACGGATCGGCCTGCGGGCCAGTGCCATCCGCTGCCGTGCCGTCCGGTGCGGCGGGCAGGCCCTGCCCGGTTCGAACTGGGCGGGCGGGCCCGCGTGATCGCCCGGGCGGGGCGGTGCCGTCATCAGATCCCTCCGGCGAAACGGCCCGGTGCCATCAGGTAACCGGGATCGAACTGCTCCTTGACCGATCGCATGAGCGCCACGCCGGGTACCGGGCCCCACACATCCGCCACGTCCTGCACAGCGGGCGGCGCGGTGACCACCACGGCGCTGCCCGGGCCGGCGGGCCGTCCGCGAGCCGGCCGGGCCAGTCGTCCCGGCCCAGCGCGGCACGCAGCCGGGCCAGGAACTCCGCAACCGCCGCTGGCGCGGCGGCCGGGCCGGCCATCACGTGCAGCACGCCCGCGGCCGCGGAGCCGGACACCGCGGGGTCGAGCCCGGCCGCCCGGCCCGCCCCGTCGATCGCGGCCAGCACCCCGGCCAGCGCCCCGGCCCAGAAACCGACCCGGATCACGGTGCTGCCGGGCCGCGCGGCGTCCGGCGTGCCCCACCAGGGCGGGGCGCTGGCCGCAACCGCGGTGCCCGCGCCCAGCACCTCGCGCAGCTGCCCGGCCCGCTCGGCCACCCCGTCCGGGTCGCCTTCCAGCAGCACCCCCACCCGGACCAGGCCGTCCCGGGACGGCCGGTCGATCTCGACCGCCGCCGGGGCTAGATCTGAGGCGGCGGACGCGGCCACGGCCGCGACTGCGTCTGCGGTTTTCGCATAGCTCGCGATGACGAAGGCAGTAGCCGAGGGGAGTGGGTGCAGCCGGAACACCGCCTCGGTGATCAGGCCCAGCGTCCCGTACGACCCGGCGTACAGCTTGCCCAGGTCGTACCCGGCCACGTTCTTCACCACCTTGCCGCCGGCGGTCGCGACCGTGCCGCCCGGCCGCACCACGGTGACGCCGATGACCAGGTCCCGTGGGGTGCCGTAGCGCAGCCGCCGCGGGCCGGCGGCACCGGTGGCGAGCATTCCGCCGATGGTCGGCGACCCGGCCGCGCTGCTGTTAGTCACGCTGCTGTTAGTCACGGGGGCGCTGATCACTGCGGGCGTCACCGCGGCGCCGGGGGGCAGGTCCAGGGCCAGCTGCTGGCCCGCGCCGGCCAGCGCCCCGGCGAGCCGGGCCAGGGTCACGCCGGCCTGGACCCGGACCACCAGGTCACCCGCGGCGTGCTCGACGATGCGGTCCAGCCGCAGGGTGTCGATGACCAGGTCACAGCGGCGCGGCGGGACACCCCAGCCAAGCTGGGTGGCGCTACCCCGGGGCACCACAGCCAGGCCGTGCGCCTGCGCCGTGGCCAGCAGGGCACGGGCCTCCTCGGTGCTGCCCGGTTCCGCCACCCACTCCGGGGTGACCCCAGCGACCGCGTCCCGCGGCCCCCCGGGCCGGACCGCGCGGCAGGCCATGGCCAGCGCCGCCGGAACGCTCGTGCTGGTCATGCGGCCCGCCTGGGCGTCAGAGCTGCCGCCCATCAGAACTGCTCAGCCTGGCCGGAGGCCACCAGGGGATGCACCGCCCGGTGGACGCCGGGCACCTCGCCGCACAGCCGCGGGGTCGGGAAGATCTTGCCGGGGTTGCACAGCGACGGCCGGGTCGAACGCGCAGCGCAGCAGCTGCATGGTGTCGAGGTCGTCGGGGCTGAACATCTTCGGCATGTACTTGGACTTGTCCACGCCCACGCCGTGCTCGCCGGTGATCGAGCCGCCGTGCTCGATGCACAGGTCCAGGATCGCGCCGGACACCTCCTCGGCCGCTGCGGCCTGCTCCGGCGAGCGCGTCGTAGAGCACCAGCGGGTGCAGGTTCCCGTCGCCGGCGTGGAACACGTTGGCCACCCGGATGCCCGCGGCCGCGGACAGCTCGGCGATCCGGTCCAGCACCGCGCCCAGCGAGGTCCGCGGGACCACCCCGTCCTGCACGATGTAGGCCGAGCAGATCCGGCCCACCGCGGCGAACGCGGACTTGCGGCCCGCCCAGATCAGCGCCCGCTCGGCCGGGTCGGCGGCCTCCCGGATCTCGGTGGCGCCCGGCCTTCTCGCACAGCGCGCGCACCGCGGCGCACTCCCGCAGCACGTCGGCCTGCGGGGCCGTCCAGCTCCACGATCAGCACGGCGCCTGCCCCGGGCGGGTAGTGGCAGGCCACCGCGGCCTCGGCGGCCTCGATGGCCAGCGCGTCCATCATCTCGATCGCGGCGGGCAGGATGCCGGCGCCGATGATCGCGGACACCGCGGCGCCGCCCGCCCCGGTGGTCTCGAACGCGGCCAGCAGGAGCCGGACCGACTGCGGGATCCGGGTCAGCTTCACCACGATCTTGGTGACGATGCCGAGCGTGCCCTCGGACCCGATGAACGCGCCGACCAGGTCATAGCCGGGCGCGGCCCCGGTGCCGTCGCCGATCCAGGTCAGCTCGCCCGCGGGGGTGACGATCTCCAGCCCGGTCACGTGGTGCACGGTGAACCCGTGCTTGAGGCAGTGCGCGCCGCCCGAGTTCTCCGCCACGTTGCCGCCCACCGAGCAGACTTGCTGGCTGGACGGGTCCGGGGCGTAGAAGTAGCCGAACGGGCGCGCCGCGGCGCTCACCGCCAGGTTGGTCACCCCGGGCTCCACCACGGCCCGCTGGCTGTCCGGGTCGATCGCGATGATCCGGCGCATCCGGGACATGACGATCAGCACGCCCTCGGCGGGGGCGAGGGCCCCACCGGACAGCCCGGTGCCGGAGCCGCGGGCCACATACGGCACACTGGCCCGGGCGCACTCGGTCACGACCGCCGCCACCTGCTCGGCCGTTTCCGGCAGTACCACCAGCGCGGGCACCGCCCGGTGCGAGGTGAGGCCGTCGCACTCGTAGGTGCGCAGCTCCGCCGGATCGGTCACGACCCCGGCCCGGCCGCAGATCTCGATCATCCTGGGCACCATCGCCTGGATAGTCATCGCGCCTCCCTGACCTCCAGACTGCCCTGCCAGCGCCCGGCTAGTCCATGCCCGGGGCTAGTCCATGCCCGGCATTAGGGCATCTCCTCGTACGCGGGCAGGGTCAGGAACTCGGCGTAGTTGTCGGCCAGCGCGACCGCGGTGAACAGCGTCACCGCCTGGCCGAACCGGGCCACGTCGAAACCACTGCCCAGCGCATCGCGGATCTTGGCCAGCTCCTCGGTGATCAGCCGCTCCACGAGTTCCCTGGTCACCGGCTGGCCGTCGTCCAGCGTGACCCCGTTGTGCACCCACTGCCACACCTGGGACCGGGCGATCTCGGCCGTGGCCGCGTCCTCCATCAGGTTGAAGATGGCCACCGCGCCGTTGCCGCCGAGCCAGGACGCCAGGTACTGCAGGCCCACGCTGATGTCGTTGCGCAGCCCGGCCTCGGTGATGGTGCCCGGGGTCTTGCTGATCGCCAGCAGGTCCGCGGCGGACACGCTGACGTCCTCGCGCTGCCGGCCGAGCTGATTGGGCCGGTCGCCGAGCGCCGCGTCGAACACCTCGCGGCACAGGGCCACCAGGTCGGGATGGGCCACCCAGGACCCGTCGAACCCGTCCCCGGCCTCGCGGGTCTTGTCTTCCCGGACCTTGGCCATCGCGACCGCGTTGACCTCGGGATCACGCCGGCTCGGGATGAACGCGGCCATGCCGCCCATGGCGTGCGCGCCGCGCCGGTGGCAGGTGCGCACCAGCAGCTCGGTGTAGGCGCGCATGAACGGGGCGGTCATCGTCACCGAGTTGCGTTCCGGCAGCACGAACTCCTGCCCCCGGCTGCGGAACTTCTTGATGATGCTGAACAGGTAGTCCCACCGGCCCGCGTTCAGCCCGGCGCTGTGCTCGCGCAGCTCGTAGAGGATCTCCTCCATCTCGAAGGCGGCCGGGATCGTCTCGATCAGCACCGTGGCCCGGATCGTCCCGCGCGGGATGCCGAGCGCGTCCTGGGCCAGGTTGAACGCGTCGTTCCAGAGCCTGCGCCTCCAGGTGGCTCTCCATCTTGGGCAGGTAGAAGTACGGCCCGTGACCCTTGTCCAGCTGGCGGCGGGCGCAGTGGAAGAAGTACAGGGCGAAGTCGAACAGGCTGCCCGAGACCCGCTGGCCGTCCACGGTGCAGGTGCTTCTCGTCCAGGTGCCAGCCCCGCGGCCGGACCACGATCGTGGCCAGCTCGTCGTCCGGCCGCAGCCCGTAGGCCTTGCCTTCCTCGCTGCTGAAGTCGATCGTCCGGTCCAGCGCGTCAATAAGGTTCAGCTGGCCGGTGATCATGTTGTCCCAGAGCGGCGTGTTGGCGTCCTCGAAGTCGGCCAGCCACACCTTGGCCCCGGAGTTCAGCGCGTTGATGGTCATCTTCTTGTCCGTGGGGCCGGTGATCTCGACCCGGCGGTCCACCAGCCCCGGCGCCGGGGGAGCCACCCGCCAGGACAGGTCATCCCGGATCGGCTTGGTGGGGGCCAGGAAATCGAATGTCCCGCCCTGGTTCAGCTCCTCCTGCCGGGCCGCCCGCGCCGCGAGCAGGTCGGCGCGCCTGCCGTTCAGCTCCCGCTGCAGGGCCGCGATGAGGTCCAGGGCGCCCGGGGTGAGGATCTCGTCGTAGCGGTCACCACGCGGGCCGCTGATTTCCACGCCTTCGCTGGCCATGCCGGCTCCTCCCAGGTCAACCGTTGCCATGCTGCTGGCTGCGTTGCCAGCTCTGTAGTTGTCTAGCACCGGAGTTACCACCGCGGGCGGCAGGTAGCGGCGGACCGACGCTAACCCGCGCCGCCACAGCGGTCAAAGTGTTCCCGGCCACATCCGGCGCCAACCAGCCCGCCTGGCCGGGTCCGGGCACAACCGGCGGGGCGCTGGTGTTATTGAAGTGAGCATCATCCGCAAGCATGACAGCATTGACGGCACAGCATCTGCCGCACGGCAGGTGGCAGCACTCCGGTGGCACCGCATCTGCTGGCCACCACGATCGCATGGGCAGGCACCTTGGCCGCTGACAGCAGCACCGTCCGTATCCCCGCATCCGAAGAGCAGCCCATGACTGTTCCTGACGAGCGTCCAGCGCCCGGGCCCGTCCCGGCCGGCCCGCTCCGGCCGTCCGACGACGGCACCGGCGAGCTGGACCTGCTGGACCGGCATGCCCTGCGCCGGGTCAGCGGGCTGTCCACCGAGCTCGAGGACATCACTGAGGTCGAGTACCGGGCGCTGCGGCTGGAGCGGGTCATCCTGGTCGGGGTGTGGACAGACGGCACGCTGACCAGCGCGGAGAACTCGCTGCGGGAGCTGTCCCGGCTCGCTGAGACGGCCGGGTCGGTGGTGCTGGCCGGGCTGGTGCAGCGGCGCGCCCGGCCGGACGCGGCGACCTATATCGGGTCCGGCAAGGCGGCCGAGATCGCGGCCCTGGTCGCCTCATCCGGCGCCGACACGGTCATCTGCGACGGCGAGCTGACGCCCGGCCAGCTGCGGCAGCTGGAGAGTGTGGTGAAGGCCAAGGTTGTGGACCGGACCGCGCTGATCCTGGACATCTTCGCCCAGCACGCCCGGAGCAAGGAGGGCAAGGTCCAGGTCGAGCTGGCCCAGCTGGAGTACCTGCTGCCCAGGCTGCGCGGCTGGGGCGAGTCGCTGTCCCGGCAGGCGGGCGGCCGGGTGGCCGGCGGTGGCGGGATCGGCACCAGGGGCCCGGGCGAGACGAAGATCGAGACCGACCGGCGGCGGATCAGGACCCGCACCGCCCGGCTGCGCCGCCAGATCGCCGAGATGTCGGTCGGCCGCGGGGTGCAGCGGCAGCAGCGGCGCCGGGGTGAGGTCCCGTCGGTCGCCATCGCCGGCTACACCAACGCCGGCAAATCGAGCCTGCTTAACCGGCTGACCGGGGCGGGTGTGCTGGTGGACGACTCGCTGTTCGCCACGCTCGACCCCGCGGTCCGCCGGGCCCGGACACCGTCCGGCCGCCGGTTCACGCTGACCGACACGGTCGGGTTCGTCCGGCACCTGCCGCATCAGCTCGTCGACGCGTTCCGCTCCACGCTGGAGGAGGTCGCGGAGGCCGACCTGATCCTGCACGTGGTGGACGGCAGTGACGCAGACCCGCAGGCGCAGCTGTCCGCGGTCCGCGAAGTGCTCGCAGAGATTGGCGCGGGCGCGGTGCCCGAGCTCGTAGTGATCAACAAGGCGGACACGGCCGACCCGATCGAGCTGGAGGCGCTGCGGCTGCGGGAACGCCACAGCGTGGTGGTGTCCGCCCGGACCGGCGCCGGGCTGGACGAGCTGGCCGCCGCCGTGGAAGCGGCGCTGCCGCGGTGGGACTGCCAGGTCTGTGCCGTGGTCCCATACCTGCGTGGCGACCTGGTGGCCCGCGCGCACCGGGAGGGCGAGGTGCTGGCGGTCCGGCACAGCGCGGCAGGTACCGAGCTGACCGCGCGGGTCCCGCCGGACCTCGCGGCCGAGATCGACCGGGTAGCCGCGGGAGCGATCGTCCCGGCCGGGAGCTGAGCCAGGCCGCAGGACGAACCTGGCCGGGGAGCCGAGTAGGGATGCGGACGAACCTGGCTGGCACGGCCAGCGAGCTGAGCCAGGAAGGAACGGTCTTGCTCTGGGGCGGCCAGAAGTGGCCGGTCCCACCAGCCGGACCGGGGCCGGCTCTGGACACCTTCGGCCGGGAAAGCATTGCTGTGCGAGCGCTGAAATTCCGCGGCGGAATTCCTGCTAATCAAACAGCGATGGCTGTGGCAGCATATATGCAATGGATTGCACCGCATTGTGCGGCCGTCCACGGGTGGCCCGGGACCCGCCGGGCGCGCCGGGCGCGCCGGGCGGGTCCCGGCACGGGGACCGTGCCGGGACGGCTAGTAATGATGTGTCACTTAACGTGAGGGTAGTATTCTACACTAAGTGATTTACTAACTACGTAAAGTAGTCATTGGCGGCGGATAGCCCAATTCCCTGCGTGCCGCCCGCTGGGGCGGTCTAAGCTTCGGGCGTGCCCTTCTGGCCTCCGCACGGTGGCCAGCCCGCTGCTGGCAGCAGTGGGAGCCGCCGGAAGAGTGGTTATGAACACGCAGTGGAGCCGGCTGGGCATGGGTGATGTACGGACGGTGAGATCCCTGGAAAGGCACGGAATTTCTGTCCCGAGTTCTTGTGATACCGCCTGTACAGACCCCCTGGAGTGCAATACCGTAACTGAACCGATATGTTGGTTGCTTCATCGTCGCAGCACCCACGGTGGAGCGCTAAACATCGGCCGCTCCGGAGCCCGCGTGACTGGGTGCCTGGCGGGGGGGCCATTGAGTAAGCACGAGCTATGGCAGGTGACCGCGTATGAGGCTGGTATGCCCTGTTACGCACGCGCCCGCATCCTCCTCTGACCGGCGCCGCCCGGTTCAGCCTCAGACAGCGCAGGCCCGCCCGTGACCGTCCGGCTGCTGACGAACATTGGCCGTCTCTGGACCGGCTCCGAGATCTGGAGCAACGCGGCCATCCTCACCCACAACGAGAACATTGCCTGGGTCGGGCGCGCCTCGGAGCTGCCCGCCAGCCTGCCCGGTGTGGTCGAGGACATCGTTGACGTCGACTCCGTGGAGAACCTCGGCGGCGGGCTGGTCACGCCCGGCCTGATCGACGCGCATACGCATCCGGTGTACGCCGGCAACCGCTACGCGGAACTCGCCATGCGATCCGGCGGTGCGTCGCCCAACGAGATCGCCGCGGCGGGCGGCGGGATGGCTTCCACCGTCACGGTGACCCGCGGGACCGACCCGTGGACGCTCTGCAACGACGTGCGCGGCCGGATGCGCGAGTGGCTGTTCTCCGGGACTACCACGATCGAGGCCAAGACCGGCTATCACCTGACCAGGGACGGCGAGCTCGCCGATGTGCGCATGCTGCGCTCGCTGGAGGGCGAGCCCTGCATGCCGCGAGTGCATGTGACCTTCCTGGCCGCCCATTCGGTGCCGCCGGAGTACTTCGGCCGCCGCCACGATTACGTGGACGCGGTTGGCAGCTGGTGCGCGGACGCGGCGGCGGCCGGCGCTGACAGCGTGGATGTCTACTGCGAAGAGGGCCGGTTCACCGAGCGGGAGGCCCGCTGGGTGCTCAGCGCCGGGCGGGCTGCTGGCCTGCTGCCCCGGGTGCACGCCTGCGGCGAGACCAGGACCGGCGCGGCCCGGCTCGCGGCGGAGCTGGGCTGCGCGTCCGCGGACGTGCTACACGAGGCGTGCGACGAGGACGTGGCCGCGCTGGCCCGGGCGGGTGTTGCCGCGGTGGTCTGCCCGGGTACCGCGATGGAGACCCACAAGAACCCGCCGGTCCGGCAGCTGCTGGACAAGGGCGTGGCGGTCGGTCTCGGCTCCGATCACACCCCCGGTGGCAACGGGATCACGTCGATGCCGCTGGTCATCGCCCTGGCCATCTCGCAGTTCGGGCTGAGTGTCACCGAGGCGCTGCGGGCGGCGACGCTGGGTGGTGCCCAGGCCTTGCGGGCCCCTGACCGCGGTGCGATGGTCCGCGGCCGCTTCGCCGACATCGTGCTCTGGGACGCTGACCACGAGGGCGCGTTCGCCTGGGCATATGGGCTCAAGCCGAGCCGGGTGTGGCTGGGCGGCGAGCCCGTCCCGATCAACTGAGCCTCGGCTCGTTCCGCGTCACCGTTCCCGCCGCCGTGCCCGTGACGCCATGAAATGCTGAGTTCATGCCCTCAGCCGCGCCGGGCGGCGCCCGCAGGAATCCCGCCGCTGCCACCGCGGTCAGCGTGGTGGTGGGGGAGGAGGAACTGCTCGTCGAGCGGGCTGTCGCCCGCCTGGTCGCCGCGGCCCAGCCCGCGGACGCTTCCGCCAGCACGTCGGCCAGTACGGCCAAGCAGGTCCGGGCCGCCGACCTCGGGCGCGGCGAGCTGGCCTCGCTGACCGCGCCCTCGCTGTTCGGTGACGGGTGCGTGCTGGTCATCACCGGCGCGGCGGACGCGGCCAAGAACGTCGCGGATGAGATCCTCGCGATCGCGGCTGACCCGCCGCCCGATACCGTGCTGGTGCTCACCCATGCGGGCGCGGCCAAGGGCAAGGCGCTGCTCACCGGCCTGCGGGACCGCGGGGCCACGGTGATCGAGTGCCCTAAGGTGACCCGGCTCGGTGACCGGATGCAGTTCATCCGCGGTGAGTTCCGCCAGGCGCGGCGGACCATCGAGGAAAGCGGGATCCGGGCGCTGCTCGACGCGCTGGGCAATGACCTGCGCGAGATCGCCGCGGCCTGTGCCCAGCTCGCGGCCGATACCACCGGGGTCATCGACCAGGCGGCGGTGGCCCGGTATTACCGCGGCCGGGCGGAGGCCAGTGGCTTCACCGTGGCGGACCGGGCGGTCGAGGGCCGGCTCAGCGAGGCCCTGGAACACCTGCGCTGGGCGCTCGCGGTGGGCGTGTCACCGGTGCTGATCACCAGTGGCCTGGCCCAGGGGGTCCGGCTGCTGGGCCGGGTCGGCGGGGCGTCCCGGGGTCAGCCGGACGCGGCCGTGGCCGCGGAGGTCGGTGCCCCGCCGTGGAAGGTGGACCGGGTCCGGCAGCAACTGCGCGGGTGGACGCCGGACGGGGTGGCCCGGGCCGTGGCGGTGGTCGCGAACGCGGACGCTCAGGTCAAGGGCGAAGGCGCGAACCCGGGATACGCGCTGGAGGTGGCCATCCGGGAGATCGTGGCCAGCCGCGCCCGCTGACCCGGCGCGGGTCACCGTGGCCAGCACAAAACCGCCGCGTGGCTCAGCCGCGCGGCGGGAGTGGGCCCGGGTCAGGAGTGCTGGAGCTGCGCGGCGCGCTGGGCGATCGCCGACTTGCGGTTCGCCGCCTGGTTCTTGTGGATCACGCCCTTGCTCGCGGCCCGGTCCAGGTTCCGGCAGGCGGCCCGCATGGCCGTGGTAGCGGCCTCGGCGTCGCCGGCGTCGGCCGCCTCGCGGAACTTGCGCACCGAGCTCTTCAGCGACGACTTGACCGCCTTGTTGCGCAGCCGCGCCTTCTCGTTCTGCTTGTTGCGCTTGATCTGGGACTTGATATTCGCCACGCGAAAGCCTCGTTCGGGATTGTGCTGCGGTGGACCGGTGCCGGGCTGGGCGGTGATGCGCGCCCTGGGAGCGCCCCGCACACTGGCGCCAGGGCGTACGCTCCGACGACGAAGGATAGCTCACCAGGCGCCCAGGGCCCAAACTGGCTCGCTGGCGAGGCGGGGCGCGCCGCAGGCGTGTCCCCTCCGAGCCAGCGACGCGCGGGGGGTTCCGGGGGGTCGTCCCCCCGGGCCAGCTCTGCTGGCGAGGCGGGGTGCGCCGCAGGCGTGTCCCCTCCGCGCCGGCGACGCGTGGGGGGTTCCGGGGGGTCGTCCCCCCGGGCCGGCACTGCTGGCGAGGCGGGGCGCGCCGCAGGCGTGTCCCCTCCGAGCCAGCGACGCGCGGGGGGTTCCGGGGGGTCGTCCCCCCGGGTCAGCACCGAGCATCAGCTGCCGCATGCGACCATGGAGGCTGAGGCCGGCCCGCGGTGGCTGGCCCGCAGTGGCCGTCGGCCCCCCCGGCCCGCAGTGGGCGGGCCCCTATGCCCAGTACGACTCGAACCAGGCGGACTCCTGTGCCAGCAATGCCCGAGCAGGTCCTACCCGGCGGTGCGCAGCCCGCGACCCAGCCGGGCCATACCGACATGGGCATCATCCGGAACTTCTGCGTCATCGCGCACATCGACCACGGTAAGTCCACCCTCGCCGACCGGATGCTCCAGCTCACCGGGGTGGTATCGGACCGGCAGATGCGGGCCCAGTACCTGGACCGGATGGACATCGAGCGGGAGCGCGGGATCACCATCAAGAGCCAGGCCGTCCGGCTGCCGTGGCGGGATGAGACCGGTAAGCAGTACGTGCTGAACCTGATCGACACGCCTGGGCACGTGGATTTCACCTACGAGGTGTCCCGGTCGCTGGCCGCCTGCGAGGGCGCGATCCTGCTGGTCGACGCGGCCCAGGGGATCGAGGCGCAGACGCTGGCCAACCTGTACCTGGCGCTCGAGGCCGACCTGCACCTGATCCCGGTGCTCAACAAGATCGACCTGCCCGCGGCCCAGCCGGACCAGTACGCCGAGGAGCTCGCGGGCATCATCGGCTGCGCTCCCTCCGACGTGCTGCGGGTATCCGCGAAGACCGGTGAGGGAGTGCCGGAACTGCTCAACGCGGTCGTCCGGCAGGTGCCGCCGCCACGCGGCGACCCGGAGGCGCCGGCCCGGGCCCTGATCTTCGACTCGGTCTACGACACCTACCGGGGCGTGGTCACCTACGTGCGGGTGATGGACGGCCGCCTGACCCGGCGCGAGAAGAGCCTGATGATGTCCACCGGGGCGGCCCACGACACCCTCGAGGTGGGCGTGATCTCGCCGGAGCCGGTGCCGTCGGAGAGCCTGGCCGCGGGCGAGGTCGGCTACCTGATCACCGGGGTCAAGGACGTCCGCCAGGCCCGCGTCGGCGACACCGTGACCAGCGCCGCCAGCCCAGCGGCCGAGGCGCTGGCCGGCTACGACCATCCCCGGCCGATGGTGTTCTCCGGCCTCTACCCGCTGGACGGCGACGACTACCCGGAACTGCGCGACGCGCTGGACAAGCTCCGGCTGAACGACGCCGCGCTGGTCTACGAGCCGGAGACGTCCACCGCGCTCGGCTTCGGCTTCCGCTGCGGCTTCCTCGGCCTGCTGCACATGGAGATCGTCCGGGAGCGGCTGGAGCGCGAGTTCGACCTGTCGCTGATCTCGACCGCGCCCAACGTGGTCTACCGGGTCGTCATGGAGTCCGGTGCCGAGCTGCACGTCACCAACCCCAGCGACTTCCCCAGCGGCGTGCCCGGGCCGCCCAGCCAGGCGAACCGCGCCGCGGCGGGCAAGATCGCCAAGGTCTTCGAGCCGGTGGTCCGGGCCACTGTGCTGGCCCCGCCGGACTACATCGGCACGATCATGGAACTGTGCCAGGGCCGGCGCGGCGCGCTGCTCGGCATGGAGTACCTGTCCGCGGACCGGGTGGAGATCCGCTACACGATGCCGCTCGCGGAGATCATCTTCGACTTCTTCGACCAGCTCAAGTCGCGCACCCGCGGCTACGCCTCGCTGGACTACGAGCCGGACGGCGAGCAGGAGGCCGACCTGGTCAAGGTGGACATCCTGCTGCAGGGCCAGCCGGTGGACGCGTTCAGCCAGATCGTGCACGCGGACAAGGCCCGCGAGTACGGCCTGGCCATGACCGCGAAGCTGCGCGAGCTGATCCCGCGGCAGCAGTTCGAGGTGCCGATCCAGGCGGCCATCGGCTCCCGGATCATCGCCCGGGAGAACATCCGCGCGCTGCGCAAGGACGTGCTGGCCAAGTGCTACGGCGGTGACATCACCCGCAAGCGCAAGCTGCTGGAGAGGCAGAAGGAAGGCAAGAAGCGGATGAAGACCATCGGCCGGGTCGAGGTCCCGCAGGAGGCCTTCGTCGCCGCGCTGTCCACCCAGCCGGACCGGCCGCGCTGACCGGCGTGCGGAGCCGCGGCTCGCGCCGCGCGCCAGCCGGGGCTGCCGCCGAGCCCGGGCCGAGTGGCGTGCGCGGACTCGGGCGGAACGTGCCCGCCGCGCCCGGCAGGGCTGACCGCACGCCAGCCGATGAACCCGACCGCGACGAGCAGGACGCCCAGGCCGACCGCCAGCCCAGCCCAGGATCAGGCCGGTGAGCGCCATCCCGGCGCCGTGTCTCCCCGGTCCGCCGGATCTGGCGGCGGGCGACGTGGCCGAGCACGATCGCGGGGATGGTGGGCAGCGGCCCGTAGCAGGAACTGGCCAGGCCGCAGACCAGCGCGGCGACCGCCAGCGAGTTGGTCCGCGGCGCCGGCGGTGCCGCGTAGCAGGGCCGATCCCGCCGCCGGGCAGCTGGCTGGTCGCCGGCCAGGTCGCCGTAGGTCCGGGCCGTATAGACCCGCTTCAGGTGCTACGTCGTACTCGTCCTTGTCCAGCCGGCCTTCGGCGTACCCGGTTTTGAGCACCTCAGCCGCACGATCCCGGTCGGCGTCGGACGCCCGCAAGGTGCTGCCGCTCCGGCCGCCAGCCCGTACCCCGGCCCTGCATACCCCGGTCCCGGCCAGCTCGCCATCGATGCCTCCTGCCCGAATGACTACGTTCAGCATAACCGCGGCAGGCGGTACCGCGTCCCGGCAGAGCACTGCGGCCGGGCGCCGCGCGAATCCCGGTTCGACCGTGGCCCGGCCGCTCGCATAGCGTCGGGAGTGGCAAACGCACGGGTGCTCTCGGTCAACTCTGGCCGCGGCCGGGCACGCCAGCTGGGCGGGCCGGATCGGGCGGACCGCGATCGACAAGCGGCCGTCCGCGGGTCCGGTGGCCCTTCAGCGGCTCGGCGTCGCCGGTGACGAGCAGGTCGACACGCACCCCCACGGCGGCCCCGACCAGGCCCTCTACGCCTACGCCCGGGAGGACCTGGACTGCTGGGTGGAGCAGCTGGGCCGGGAACTGGGCAACGGTCTGTTCGGCGAGAACATCACCACGGCCGGCCTGGATGTCTCCGCTGCGCTGATCGGCGAGACCTGGCAGCTCGGCACCGCCGCGGTCCAGGTCACCTGGCCCGCGTATCCCGTGCGCCGTGTTCGCGGGCTGGCTGGACGAGCGGCAGCTGGGTCCAGCGGTTCGCCAGCGCCCGCCTGCCAGGCGCCTACCTGCGGGTGCTCGCGTGAAGGCGCGGTCGCCGCCGGTGACCCGATTGAGGTCATGTCGCGGCCGGACGAGCGGGTCACCGTCGCTGAGTCGATGACCGCGTCCTTACGGCGACGCCGACGCGGCGCTGCGGCTGCTGCGCGTCGAGGGCCGCGGCCCGGACATGCGACGAGCTCGCGCCGGGCGTGCTCCCGGGCCGGCGGTGCCGCACATGACCCGTGCCCGGAGGCCCGCCTGGCGGCCCGCCGGTGCCGGCCGATGGCACACTCCCCCGGCCCCGCCCTGCGACGGCGCTGCCGGCCCAGCCGACTCGGTCGCGTGTCTACGTGCATGTGCCGTTCTGCCAGACCCGGTGCGGCTACTGCGACTTCAACACCTACACCGCCGCCGAGCTCGGCCCGGCGGTGTCCCGGGAGTCCTACGCCGGATCTGGCCGCCGCGGAGATCCGGCTGGCCCGGCGGGTGCTGGGCCCGGCGAGCCCGCCGGTGACAACTGTGTTCTTTGGCGGCGGGACGCCGACCCTGCTCGCCCCGGCCCAGCTCGGCGCGCTGCTGCAGGTCATCAGCAGCGAGTTCGGACTGGCCCCGGGGTGGAGGTGACCGTGGAGGCCAACCCGGAAAGCGTGGACCAGCGCTCGCTGGCGGCGCTCCGGGAGGCGGGGATCACCCGGATCTCCTTTGGCATGCAGAGCGCGGTCCCGCACGTGCTGGCGGTGCTGGACCGGGTGCACGAGCCAGGCCTGCCGCCCAGCTGCGCCCGGTGGGCCCGGCAGGCAGGCTTCGAGCACGTCAGCCTGGACCTCATCTACGGCACCCCGGGGGAGACCGACGAGGACTGGCGGGAGTCGCTGGAAACGGCCCTGGCGGCGGGCCCGGATCACATCTCCGCGTACGCGCTCATCGTCGAGGAGGGCACCCGGCTCGCCGCCCGGATCAAGCGGGGTGAGCTGCCGGTGCCCGATGACGAGGCCATGGCCGACCGGTACCTGGCCGCCGATGAGCTGCTCAGTTCCTGCGGCCTGGCCTGGTACGAAGTCTCCAACTGGGCGGCCGGGCCGGACGCCAGGTGCCGCCACAACCTGCTCTACTGGACCGGCGGTCACTGGTGGGGAGTGCGGGCCAGGGGCGCACAGCCATATCGGCGGGGTCCGCTGGTGGAACGTCAAGCACCCGGCCGCCTACGCGGCGCGGCTCGGCGCAAGCACCAGCCCCGGCCTGGCCCGCGAGCAGCTGACCGGCCCGGAACGCAGGCTGGAGGAGATCATGCTGCTGACCCGCCTCGGCTCCGGGTGCCCGGTCAGCCTGCTCAGCCCGGCGGGTGCGGCCGCCGCCGCGGCCGCGGCCGCGGATGGCCTCGCGGATCAGCAGGCCCACGCCGCCGGCCGGGTCGTGCTGACCAGGCCGGGACGGCTGCTCGCGGACGCCGTGATCCGCGGCCTCACCGACTGACGCGCAGCCAGCGGGGGATCGTGTAGGGCTGGCCGCGGCTGGCCGTGGCCGCGGCCCGGATCGACCACCACCAGCACGATCACCCACAGCGCGGCGGCTAGCGGCGCCGTGGCCATCGTGGCCACGCTGGCTGAGTCCAGGGCCAGCATGGCCCAGGCGATCAGCAGGCAGAGGGTGTACAGGCACGCGGTCACCGACAGGTTCAGCGCCTGACCGGCGTGCCCGCGGGCGAACGGCCGCCGCAGGCTGATCAGGTAGACGGCCAGTGGCACCAGGAATGCTGTGAACGGCACGCCCAGGTAGGCCAGCATGGCGTTACGGACCTCGCCCCGGCTGACCGGGACGGCGGCCGGGGCCGCGGGGGCGTCGTAACTCTCCGGGCTGGGCGGCAGCGGGGCTGGCCGGGGCTGACTGGTCATGGGCTCCTCGGTGCTGCGGTGCTGCTGCCACGTTAGTCAGTATTGGGCGCGGTGACGAAATCGATCAGCTCCTCGACCCGGCCGAGTAGCTCCGGCTCCAGGTCGGAGTAATGGCGCGCGCCAGCCAGGATGCGCTTCCAGCCCGCGGCCGTGTCGGTGCCCCAGCCGAGGGCCTGGAGCACCCCCTCTTTCCACGGCGTGCCCCGCGGCACGTCCGGCCAGCCCGCGATGCCGATCGCCGCTGGCTTGACCGCCTGCCAGATGTCCACGTACGGATGTCCCACGACGAGCACACCTGGGGAAGTGACCTGGTCAGCGATGCGCTGCTCCTTGGACCCGGGCACCAGGTGATCCACGAGCACGCCGAGGCGGCGCTGGGCGCTGGGGGCAAAGCTGGCCACGACGGCCGGGAGATGGTCCACCCCTTCCAGGTACTCGACCACCACGCCGACGTCGCGCAGGTCATCGCCCCAGATCCGCTCCACCAGCTCGGCGTCGTGCCGTCCCTCGACGTAGATCCGGCTGGCCCGGGCGACCCGGGCCCGGACCTGCCCGGCCTGCCCGGCGGGCCTGGCCAGCGACCCCGATGGCGTTCGTTGCGGGCCTTTTGGTTTTCCTGGCACCGGCCTGGTCAGCGTGACTGGCCGGCCATTGAGCAGGAACCCCGCGCGGGTCAGCGGGAACACCCGCTGCCGCCCGAACCTGTCCTCCAGCGTCACGGCGTTCTTCTCGCAGGCCACCACCGCGCCGCAGAACCCGGTACCGCCCGCCTCCTCGACCACCAGCCCCCGGGCGGCCTCGACCTGGGGCGGCTCCGGGCGCGCGGCCCGGCGCCAGTCTCCTGCCAGCACATCTGTGCCGTAATCCCGCTGCATCATTAGCTCCTGCCGGGGTTCCGGTGGCCGGGTGCCCGCCCGGGGCGCCTACAGCCGGAACAGGACGGTACCGGACAACGCGGGCCCAGTCCGGGTGGCTCGCCGTCGGCCCGGCAGACTCCCGTAGGCAGGCCGGGCCGTTGCCGCTATGCTCCCGATACCGCGCTTGGGTGTCACGGCGCCCGGACCGCCTTAAACTTGGCACTCAGGACGCTGGAGTGCCAAGGGAGGTGGAGACATGCTCGACGACCGGAAGCTGGCGGTGCTGCGCGCGATCGTAGAGGACTATGTGTCCACGACGGAGCCGGTCGGCTCGAAGTCCCTCGTCGACCGGCATCATCTCGACGTATCCCCGGCGACCATCCGCAACGACATGGCCGTGCTCGAAGAGCAGGGCTACATCAGGCAGCCGCACACCAGCGCGGGCCGGGTGCCCACGGACAAGGGCTACCGGCTGTTCGTGGACCGGCTCGTCCGGCGTCAAGCCGCTGTCCGCAGCCGAACGGCGGGCGATCGAGACGTTCCTGGCCGGCGCCTACGACCTCGACGACGTGGTGATGCGCACGGTCCGGCTGCTGGCGCAGATCACCCGGCAGGTGGCGGTGGTGCAGTACCCCTCACTCACCCGGTCCGCGGTCCGGCACGTGGAACTGGTCCCGCTGGCCGCCAAGCGGCTGATGCTGGTGCTCATCACCGACACCGGGCGGGTGGAGCAGCGCTCGGTGGAGCTTCCCGGCCCGATCGACGAGGACTCGGTCACCCAGCTGCGGGCCGTGCTCAACGCCTGCCTGGACGGGCGCCGGCTGACCGAGGTGGCCTCGGTCGTGGCCGAGCTGCCGGACCGGGTCGCAGCCGAGTGAGCGGCGCGAACGCGGCCGCGGTGTTCTCGGTGCATCCTGGAGACTCTGGTCGAGCGGCACGACGAGCGGGTCGTGGTCGGCGGCGCGGCGAACCTGACCGCCGCCGACTTCTCCAAGGGCCTGCGTGAGGTGCTGGAATCGCTCGAGGAGCAGGTGGTGCTGATGCGGCTGCTCGGCGAGTGCTGGCGACCAGCCGTCGCTCACCGTCCGGATCGGCGCGGAGAACCCGGTGCGAGGGCCTGCACAGCACGTCGGTGGTGGCCGCGGGCTACGGCACCGGAGATCAGGTGCTGGCCCGGCTCGGAGTGCTCGGCCCGACGCGGATGGATTACCCGACAGCGATGGGAGCGGTGCGCGCGGTGGCACGATACGTGGGCCAGATCCTGGCGGGGTCATAGTGGCCAACGATTACTACGGCGCGCTCGGCGTCCGCCGTGACGCGCAGCCCGATGAGATCAAGAAGGCCTACCGGCGGCTCGCCCGGGAACTGCATCCGGACGTCAACCCCGATCCGGACCTGCAGGAGCGGTTCAAGGAGATCACCCAGGCCTACGAGGTGCTCTCCGACCCGGAAAAGCGGCAGATGTACGACATGGGGGCGGATCCGTACGCGCCCTCCAGCCCGGGCGGGCGGCGCTGGTTTCGGGGCCGGGTTCCCGTTCAGCGACATCATGGACGCGTTCTTCGGCGCGGGCGGCCACGGCCCGCGGCCCGCGCAGCCGGGCCCGCCGGGGCCGCAACGCGACCATCCGGGTGGAACTCGACCTGGCCGAGTGTGCCTTCGGCACCACCCGGGACCTGGTCGTGGACACCGCCGTGGTCTGCCCGACCTGCTCCGGCGAGGGCACGGCGCCCGGGACCCACCCGGAAACCTGCGAGGTGTGCGGCGGCCGGGGCGAGGTCAGCCAGGTCACCCGCTCGTTCCTGGGCCAGGTGATGACCTCGCGGCCGTGCCCGCACTGCGGTGGCTACGGCACGGTGATCCGCCGGCCGTGCCCGGAGTGCGACGGGGACGGCCGGGTCCGGACCCGGCGCACCATGAAGGTCCGCATCCCCGCAGGCGTCGAGGACGGCACGCACATCCAGCTGGCGGGCGAGGGCGAGGTCGGCTCGGGCGGCGGCCCGCCGGGCGACCTGTTCCTGGAGATCCTGCAGCGCCCGCACCCCATCTTCGAGCGGCAGGGCGATGACCTGCACTGCACCGTCACCATCCCGATGACCGCGGCGGCGCTCGGGGCCACCCTGTCGGTGGAGTCCCTGGACGGCAGCCGGGAGCTGGACATCCGGCCCGGGACCCAGTCCGGCCAGGTGATCCCGATGTACGGGCTCGGGGTGCAGCACCTGAACGACTCCGGCCGCGGTGATCTCATCATCCACGTCACCGTGGAGACGCCGACCAAGCTGGACGAGGCACAGGAAGCTCTGCTCAAGCAGCTGGCCACGCTGCGCGGCGAGGAGACCCCGCCCGGCCGGTTCGCACCGGGCCAGCAGGGCTTCTTCTCCCGGCTGCGCGACGCGTTCAACGGCAGATAACGGGCGGTGCCGGATACCGGGTCACGGCCGCCGGTCTTCCTGGCTGACGCCAGCGAGCTGCGCCGGGACGTCATCGTGCTGGCCGGGACGGAAGGCCGGCACGCGGCCGATGTGCGCAGGCTGGCCCCGGGCGAGCGGGTGGACCTGACCGACGGCCAGGGGCAGCTGGCCGAGTGCGTGGTCACCGGTGCCCAGCGCGGGCGGCTCGAGCTGGCGGTCCGCGGCCGCCGCGCGGTTCCGGCGCCGGAACCGGCCGTGCTGGTGGTCCAGGCCATCCCCAAGGGCGACCGGGCGCAGCTGGCCGTGGAATTGATGACCGAGGTCGGCGTGGACATCATCGTCCCGTGGGCAGCGGAGCGGTGCGTGGTCCGCTGGGACGGCGACCGGGGTGAGCGGTCCCTGGCGCGCTGGCGGGCGACTGCCCGGGAGGCGGCTAAGCAGGCCCGCCGGAGCCGGATCACCGAGGTGACTGCGGCGGCGACGCTGCCAGACGTGGCGGCCCGGGTGGCCGCCGCGGCGCGCGCGGTCCTGCTCGATCCAGCGGCGGCGGAGCCGCTGGCCAGCCTTCCGCTGCCCGGCTCCGGTGAGCTGGTGCTGGTGGTCGGCCCGGAGGGCGGCATCAGCCCGGCCGAGACAGCCACGCTGACCAGCGCCGGCGCGGTGCCCGCCCGGCTCGGGCCGACGGTGCTGCGGGCATCATCGGCCGGGGCGGTGGCCGCGGCCGTCCTGCTCAGCCGGGCCGGGCGCTGGGCCTGACCAGGCGCTAGACCTGACTGGGCGCTAGACCTGACTGGGTCAGGCCGACGGGCTGCCCGACGGCGACGCAGTGGTGGTCGTCGTCTTGGGGGAGGGCGACGCGGTCCCTGCTCCGCACCGGGCCGGCTTGGCTGACGCGGACTGCCCCGACTGCCGCACGACCGCCATCGTGGTCGCCAGCCCGGACGCACCGAAGCGGCCCGCTCCCCAGGACCAGGTGGGATCGGGGGTGGTCGGCGACGAGCTCGGCGACCACGTGTCGCTCGGCGACGGCGTCGGCGTGGTGGTGTCACTCGGCGTCCCCGAGGGGGACGTGGTCACGCTCGCCGACGGGCTGGCCGTTGCGGACGCCGGGGTCGGCGAGCAGGAGGTAGTGGGCGTCGCGCTGGCTGCGGCCTTGCTCCCGGCGGTAACTGGGTCGTGCGATCCCAGCGCCACCCCGGGGGCGGCGCTCCCGTTGGTGCCACCGGGTGGGCCGCTGCCGGTCGCGCCGGACGAGGCGATCGAGTTGGTCGGCGCGATGACCTGGTGGCCGACTTGGTGCATGACCACGAAGGCCACGATGGCGACGCCCGCTGCGGCGGAGACAGCCAGCAGCGGCCGGAGCCAGCCCGCGGCCGGCCCCAGCCAGCCGCGGCCGGACCGGGCCCGCGAGTGCTTCGGCCGCCCCTGATGAACAGGCGCGCGGCGGCCCTGCCGCCGCGCGGACCGGCCTGCGCCGATGGCCGGCTCCAGCCAGACGGAAAGGCGGATGGCGCTCAGCCGGAGCCAGTCCGCGGCCCCGGAAAGCATGGACGGCGCGGACCGAGGCTCGTGCAGCCGCTGACGGATCCGCGAAAGACCGTCGTCAGCAGGCTCGATGGACTCCGCGGCCGCGTGCAGCGCGCGGCGCAGGAGGTCCTCGTAGTCCCGATCCTGTGGTGTCATGTACCGTTCCCAGGGTCCCCCGGGGCCCTGTCTGCCTTCCTCATGTGTCCCGCTCCAGGACGGCTCGCAGGGCCGCGATGGCCCGGGCCGTATGGCTCTTCACCGCGCCCCGGCTGATGCCCATGGCCGAGGCGATCTGGGCCTCGGACAGGTCCCCGTAGTAGCGGAGCACGAGTGCTTCCCGCTGCCGCTCCGGCAGCGTCCGGAGCGCCTCCACCACGGCCGAGCGCTCCAGCTCAGCGATGGCGCCATGCTCGGCACTTGGCATGTCCGGCGGGGGCTTGGGGCTGTTCTTGTCCACGACCACCCGGTGCCGCAGCACCGACCGTGACCGGTTGACCACGGACTGCCGGAGGTAGGACAGCGCCTTGTCGGTGTCCCGCAGGCGGCCCCAGGCCCCGTGCATCATGGCCACGAACGAGTCCTGCACCACTTCTTCGGCGGTGGCAACGTCGCGCACCAGGAACGCGGCCAGGCGGACCAGTGACTTGTAGTGCTCACTGTAAATGGCGGTCACCGCCACGTCCGCATCCCACTCGACGCGGACTGAGCCCAGTGCGGGGTTAACCACCAAGGTCTCAGTCACGTCAGTAGGACGCGTCACCACGCCATCAGGTTCACCTGGCATGTCGAGTGCGTGCACGCGACCCGCCGCCTGTTGGCCTCACCGCATCAACCCCCCATAGGGCTTGCGTGCCAGCCCGCGAGCGCACGGGTCCGTCAGGGCGCCGTCCCAGGAGGTACCCCCGGGTCCCCTTCGGGGGCACCCTGGGTAACGGCGTCTGCCGTGCGGTGCACGCGGGGGACGTGCCATCACACGGGCGCTTGGGCCAAGCACTACGTCATCCGTATATGTCATGACTGTCACCGGGCACGGCAGGGCTAGGATCCCTGTGTGCCGGAGTGTCTATTTTGCAGGATCGTGTCAGGCGGTGTCCCGGCATCGCGTGTGCTCGAGTCCTCGCGGACCGTTTCTTTTCGTGACATCAGCCCGCAGGCGCCCACCCACGTGCTGGTGATACCAAAAGTTCACTATCCGGATCTGGCTGCTTTGGCCGAGACGGATGCCGGGGTACTGGCCGAGATGATGGCCCAGGCCCACCAGGTCGCCCTGGCCGAGGGAATCTCCGGGCAGGGCTACCGGGTTGTCCTTAATACGGGGGAAGATGCTGGCCAGGAGGTGCCGCACGTGCACGCCCATGTCCTGGGCGGGCGCAAGCTGACCTGGCCGCCAGGCTGACCCGCCACGGATACGATGACGGGTACGGGCGCGGGCGTGCGCCTGCGCCCAGGCGGAGAGTAAAGGAATTGACAGACAGGGCTGGCGATTCTCGGGACCGTAAGCTGCCAGCAGATGGCGGCTCGCAGGTCAAGATCGTGATCCCGGATGACCACTCAATGGTCAGCCTGCTGGGATCCAGGGATGAACTCCTGCACGTGATCGAGAAGGCATTCGACGCGGATATTCACGTACGCGGGAATGAGATCACCATAACCGGGTCGGCGGAGGAGAGCGAGCGCGTCGCCGGCCTCTTTGCGGAGCTGACCGCGTTGCTGTCCGGGGGAGCGGAGCTGACCACGGATGCCGTGGAGCGGGTCGTGGCCATGCTCCGCCGGAAATCCGGGGTACGGCCAGCCGACGTGCTGACGCTGGACATCCTGTCCGCCCGCGGCCGGACCATCCGGCCCAAGACGCTCAACCAGAAGCGCTACGTCGATGCCATCGACGCGCACACGATCGTCTTCTGCATCGGGCCCGCGGGCACCGGCAAGACCTACCTGGCCATGGCCAAGGCGGTGAAGGCGCTGCAGGCCAAGGAGGTCAACCGGATCATCCTGACCCGGCCTGCGGTCGAGGCCGGGGAACGCCTCGGCTTCCTGCCCGGCACGCTGTACGAGAAAATTGACCCGTACCTGCGGCCGCTCTACGACGCCCTGCACGACATGCTCGACCCGGACTCCATCCCGCGGCTGATCGCGGCCGGCACCATCGAGGTGGCGCCGCTGGCGTACATGCGGGGCCGGACGCTGAACGACTCATTCATCATCCTGGACGAGGCGCAGAACACCTCGGCCGAGCAGATGAAGATGTTCCTCACCCGGCTGGGCTTCGGCTCCAAGATCGTGGTCACCGGCGATGTCACCCAGGTGGACCTGCCGGCGGGCCAGGCCAGTGGGCTGCGCATCGTCCAGGGGATCCTCGACGGCGTGGATGATGTCCATTTCGCCCGGCTGTCCAGCCACGATGTGGTGCGGCACCGGCTCGTCGGGGACATCGTGGACGCCTACGAGCGTTATGACGCGCGGGTCCGCGCGGACACGCCGCAACGGCTGCCCGGTGGGGGCCGCGGCGGCCCGCGCGGCACGGGCAAGCGCGCGCAGTGAACGGCGGCGGTTCGGAGTGAGCATCGAGATCGCCAACGAGTCAGGCGTCGGCGTGGATGAGGTGGACCTCGCCGCGCTGGCCCGGCATGTGCTGGACGGCATGCGGATGCACCCGCTCGCCGAGCTGTCCGTGCTGCTGGTCGACCGGGCCACCATGTCCGATCTGCACGAGCGGTGGATGGGCGAGCCCGGGCCCACTGATGTGCTGGCCTTCCCCATGGACGAGCTGCGGCCGCCCCCGCCCGGCAGCGCGCGCGGTGACCAGGGCGGTAGCGGCGAGGCGGGCGCACCGCCCGGGCTGCTCGGCGACGTGGTGCTCTGCCCGGAGGTAGCCGCCAAGCAGGCCGACCAGGCCCAGCACGAGCTGCGGGACGAGCTCGAGCTGCTGTGCACCCACGGCATCCTGCATCTGCTGGGCTACGATCACGCCGACGCGGATGAGCACGCCGTCATGTTCGGCCTGCAGGATGAGCTGCTCAGCTCGTGGCGGTCGGCGCGCGAGCCCGCGGCCGAGCCCGCGCCCGGGCCTGCCGCTGAGGCTGGCGCGGATCCGGCCGCCGGGACTGCCGGGGCGCTGGCCGATGGGCCTGCTGGCCCGCCGGGCGATGGGCCTGCTGGCCCGCCGGCCGCCGGCCCGGTCCGGGCGCAGGAAGGGCGGGACGGGTCGGGGTGAGGCCGCCATGGCGTGGCTGATCGTCGCGGCCGCGGCGCTGACCCTGCTGGCGGGACTCTGCGCCACCGCTGAGGTCGCGCTGACCCGGGCCTCCCGGTCCGGCACGCGCGAGCTGGTCCGCAGCTGGCCGGCCAAGCGCGCGCGGGCCGCGGGCCGGCTGCAGGCGGTGCTCGCCGACCCAGCGCGCTACCTGGCCGTGCTCCTGCTGGCCCAGGTATGCGGGGAGATCCTGGCCACGGTGGCCGTGGTGGCCGCGCTGGTGCACTGGCTGGGCCGCGGCTGGCACGTGTTCGTGCTGGCCGCCGTCATCATGATCATCGTTCTCTACCTGCTGGCCGGGCTGCGGCCACGGGTGCTCGGCCGCAAGCACGAGCTCGCGGTGGCGCTGGCCGCAGCGAACGTGCTGTACCCGCTGGTCCGTGCGCTCGGGCCAGTGCCGTGGCTGCTGCTCATCCTGGGTGGTGCCCGCGCGCCGGGCCGGGGATCCAGGGAGGCGCTGGATTCCGAGCAGGAACTGCGTGGCCTGGTCGATCTGCTGGAGCAGCGGCAGGTCATCGAGCCGGGCAAGCGCGCCATGATCCATTCGGTGTTCGAGCTCGGGGACACGATCGTCCGCGAGGTCATGGTCCCGCGCACCGACATCGTGTTCGTGGAGCGGGACAAGACGCTGCGGCAGGCTCTGTCCCTGGCGCTGCGCAGCGGGTTCTCCCGGGTCCCCGTCGTCGGCGAGAACGAGGATGACGTCATTGGGATCGCCTACCTGAAGGACCTGGTTACCCGCAGCCAGGAGGAGCCGGACCGGGAATCGGTGGACCGGGTGGAGTCGGTGATGCGGCCCGCCACCTTCGTGCCCGAGAGCAAGCCGGTCAACGTGCTGCTCCGGGAGATGCAGCAGCGCCGGATCCACCTGGCGATCGTGATCGACGAGTACGGCGGCACGGCCGGCCTGGTGACCATCGAGGACCTGCTGGAGGAGATCGTCGGCGAGATCACCGACGAGTACGACCACGAGCAGCCCACCGTGGAATGGCTGTCCCCAGGCCGGGCCCGGGTCACCGCCCGGCTGCCCGTGACCGACCTGGAGGAACTGTTCGGCGTCCGGATCGAGGCAGAGGACGTGGAGACGGTCGGCGGCCTGCTGGCGCACGCGCTCGGCCGGGTGCCCATCGCTGGCTCCGTGGCCACCGTGGCTGGCCTGCGGCTGACCGCCGAGAGCCTGGCGGGCCGGCGCAACCGGATCGGTACCGTGACGGTGGAGCGTGTGAACGAGACCGCGGAGCAGCCCGCCACGAGTGAGGCTACCGGAGCCTGAACCACTCCCAGGTGGGGTCCGCGGTCTGGTGGCGCTGGCCTGCGGCGGCCCGCTTTTTTGGACTGGGTTCGGGGGCGCCACGGGTTATATGAAGCGATAGGCGTTACTGGATGGGCCAGTGGTGAAGCAGGAGCAGGCAAGGGCTGATGTGGCCGGGGCGGCACCACTACACTCAGCCAGGTGACCGAGGTGGGGCCAGGCCCGGAAGACTTGAAGATCATTACTCTCGCCCGTTCCGCGCGTGCCCGGGTGGCGTCCGCCGAAGGCGCTGCCGTGCGGGACGAGACGGGCCGGACCTATGCCGCGGCGGCGGTTGCGCTGCCCTCGTTGCAGTTGTCCGCCCTCCGCCTGGCTGTGGCCATGGCCGTGTCCAGCGGGGCGTCCAGCCTCGAGGCGGCGGCACTGGTCAGCGACGCGGACCAGGCCGACCCGGCGGACCTCGCCGTGGTCCGCGAAGCGGGGCCGGCCGCGGTGGTGTTCCACACCGGGACCAACGGCATGCTCCGCGCCACCCTCCTGCCTGACCCGCCCGGCTCCCCTGCCTGACCCGCCCGGCCGCGGATTTCGTCTGCCTCCCGCGGGGTTCCGCGCATCGCGCCGCTGTCACGCGGTAAAGGTTGTTCGCGACGTGGGGCACAATCGCAGGGTGGGATCGCCGCGTACGCCTGTTCCCGGCCCGGGGGCCGATCGCTTCGCTGTGCTGCCCCCGGACACCGCCCAGCCGCCCGGCGCTGGCCCGGCCCAGGACGCGGGGCAGCCAGGGGAGGCCAGCCAGGCCCGGGAGGGCGGGCAGGCCGTGCCGCCTGGCCCCGTGCAGCGGTCAGGTTTTGCCTGCTTCGTCGGCCGGCCCAATGTCGGTAAGTCGACATTGATGAACTCGCTGGTGGGTGCCAAAGTCGCGATCACCAGCAGCAGGCCGCAGACGACCCGCCGGGCCATCCGCGGCATCGTGCACCGGCCGGATGCGCAGCTGGTCATCGTGGACACGCCGGGGCTGCACCGGCCCCGCACGCTGCTCGGGGAGCGGCTGGACAGCCTGGTGCGGTCGACCCTCACCGAGGTGGACGTGATCGGCTTCTGCGTGCCCGCGGCCGAGCGGACCGGCCCGGGTGACGCCTACCTGGCCCGCGAGCTGACCGGCCAAGCGGGCCGGACGCCGGTCGTCGCCATCGTGACCAAGACCGACCAGGCCAGCCAGGCGCAGATCGCCGCGCAGCTGACGGCCGTGGCCGGGCTGGGGGACTGGGCGGACATCGTCCCGGTTTCCGCCGTGACCGGTTTCCAGCTCGATGTGCTGACCGACGTGCTGGTCTCCCACCTGCCTCCGGGCCGCCCGCTCTACCCGGGTGGCGAGCTGACCGATGAGCCTGAGCAGCAACTGGTGGCCGAGCTGATCCGGGAGGCCATCCTGGAGGGGGTACGGGACGAGCTGCCGCATTCCATCGCCGTGGTGGTCAACGAGATGGGCCCGCGGCCAGGCCGTGCTGACCTGATCGACGTCTACGCGATCATGTACGTCGAGCGCCCGAGCCAGAAGTCCATCGTCATCGGGGCCAAGGGTGCCCGGCTGAAGGAGGTCGGCAGCCGGGCACGGCTGCAGATCGAAGCCCTGCTCGGCACCAAGGTCTACCTGGATCTGCGGATCAAGGTGGCCAAGGACTGGCAGCGTGACCCGAAGCAGCTGCGCCGCCTGGGCTTCTACGACTGATCCTGCGGCCCGGCGATCTCGCGAATCCCGGCCCGCCCCTGGCCGCCAGGCGGCCGGTTTCCTCCCGGTGGCCTGCGCCCGGCCCTGAGCTGTCTCGCATGGCGGATGCTTTCTCGGCGGCCTGGGCGTCGTCTGCTATGGTCGATGGGTCATGTTGCGCGGACTGCTTCTGCTTAGCCGCCGCGGCGGGGGCCGATAGCAGGCTGCCCTCGCCGCGGGTTCTTGGCGTGACCGCTGGCCGTCGCCCGATCCGCGAGGGAGCAGATCTTTCCCATGCAGTCCCAGCACGATCAGCAGAACCATTCCCGCGATATCCAGGTAAGTCACCCGGGAGTACAGCAGCGCCCCAGCGGCATGCCCTGTCACCGTTACTCCCCGTTCCGGCCGGTTGACCTGCCCGACCGTACCTGGCCGGGTAAGTCCATCACGCGGGCCCCCCGCTGGCTGTCCACTGACCTGCGGGACGGCAACCAGGCGCTGATCGACCCGATGAGCCCGGCCCGCAAGCGCACCATGTTCGATCTCCTGGTCCGGATGGGCTACAAGGAGATAGAAGTCGGCTTCCCCTCGGCCAGCCAGGCCGACTTCGATTTCGTCCGCAGCCTGATCGAGGGCGGCCTCATCCCAGACGACGTGCAGATCTCGGTCCTGACCCAGGCGCGGGACGAGCTCATCGAGCGCACGGTGCAGTCCCTGGCCGGCGCGCCCCGGGCCACCGTGCACCTCTACAACGCAACGGCCCCGGTGTTCCGGCGTGTCGTGTTCGGGATTGGCCGGGAGGAGTGCAAGGCGCTGGCCGTCGAGGGCACCCGGTCGGTGATGAAGTACGCCGGGCAGTACCTCGGCGACTGCGACTTCGGCTACGAGTACTCGCCGGAGATCTTCATGGACACCGAGCTGGACTACGCCGCCGAGGTCTGCGCCGCGGTGATGGACGAATGGCAGCCCGGTCCGGGCCGGGAGATCATCCTCAACCTGCCCTGCACGGTCGAGCGCTCGACCCCCAACGTCTACGCCGACCAGATCGAGTGGATGAGCCGGAACCTGCCGCACCGCGAGCATGTCTGCCTGTCCGTGCACACGCACAATGACCGGGGCACCGCGGTAGCTGACGCCGAGCTGGCCGTGCTGGCCGGGGCCGACCGGATCGAGGGCTGCCTGTTCGGCAACGGTGAGCGGACCGGGAACGTGTGCCTGGTCACCCTCGGCATGAACCTGTTCAGCCAGGGGATCGACCCGATGATCGATTTCTCCGACATCGACGAGATCCGCCGCACCGCCGAGTACTGCAACCAGCTTCCGGTGGACCCCCGCCACCCGTATGCGGGCGACCTTGTCTACACCGCGTTCTCCGGCTCGCACCAGGACGCGATCAAGAAGGGGTTCGAGGCCCTGGAACGGGACGCGGCGGCGGCCGGGTCCAGCCTCCGCGACTTCCCCTGGGCGGTTCCGTACCTGCCCATCGACCCGCAGGACGTGGGCCGCAGCTACGAGGCGGTGATCCGGGTCAACTCGCAGTCCGGCAAGGGCGGCGTGGCCTTCATCATGAAGGCCGAGCACCAGCTGGACCTGCCCCGGCGGCTGCAGATCGAGTTCTCCCGGGTCGTCCAGGCGTACACCGACGCCGAGGGCGGTGAGGTCACCCCGGCCCAGATGTGGCAGGCGTTCTCCGATGAGTACCTGGCCGAGGGCAGCGTGGCCCTGCTCGCGCACCACACGTCTTCCGTGGTGGACGCAAAGCACGCGCTGACCGTGGAGGTCCGGGTCGACGGCGAGCCGCGCCAGGTCGAGGGCACTGGCAACGGCCCGATCTCGGCGTTCTGCGACGCGCTCGGCGGCATCGGCATCGACGTCCGGGTGCTCGACTACGCCGAGCATGCGCTCTCCGCGGGCAGCGATGCCCAGGCCGCGGCGTATGTCGAGTGCGAGGTCGGCGGGCAGCCCTGGTGGGGTGTGGGAGTCGATGCGAACACGGTGACCGCGTCGCTGCGCGCGGTCCTGTCCGCGGTCAACCGGGCGCGCCGGTAGGCGCAGCCTGCACCGCGCGCCGCGCCTGGTGCGCGAGAATGGCAGGGTGGGCCTGTACCGGGATGACGGGATTGTGCTGCGCACCCAGAAGCTGGGTGAGGCCGATCGCATCATCACCATCCTGTCCCGGCGGACCGGGCGCATCCGGGCGGTGGGCAAGGGCGTGCGCCGGACCAAGTCACGGTTCGGCGCACGCCTGGAGCCGTTCACTCATGTGGACCTCCAGCTGTATGAGGGCCGGTCGCTGGACGTGATCACGCAGGCGGAAACCATACGGTCCTACGGCCAGCCGCTGTCCGCCGACTACCCGCGCTACACCAGCGGCACAGCCATGCTGGAGACCGCCGAGAAGTTCACCCCGGTGGAGAAGGAGCCGACGATCCGGCAGTTCCTGCTGCTGGTCGGCGGGCTGCGGACGCTCGGCGACGGGGACCATGACCCGCGCCTGGTACTCGACGCCTATCTGCTGCGCTCGCTGGCTGTGGCCGGGTACGCGCCCGCCCTCGAGGAGTGTGCCGTGTGCGGCACGCCCGACCCGGGGGAGGTGGCTGACCCTGTTCCGGCCACCGCGGCCGCGGCCTCGGCCAGGTCGCGAGCGTTCTCGATCCAGGCAGGCGGCCTGACCTGCCGGTCCTGCCGGCCGTCCGGCGCCGCGAGCCCGTCCGTGGTGACCGTCGCCCTGATGCGGGCGCTGCTCCGCGGGGACTGGCCACAGGCCGATGCCAGCCAGCCCCGGCACCGGGTCGAATGCAGCGGCCTGGTGGCCGCCTACCTGCAGTGGCACCTGGAGCATTCCATCCGTTCCCTGCGCCATGTCGAGCACGCGACCGGCACCGGAGGAAGTGCGTGACCAGTCCTGTCCGACCGCCGTACCCGCACCCGAGCGGGGCCCGTCCTCCCGCCATCCCGCCTGCGCTGCTGCCCCGGCATGTGGCGCTGGTCATGGACGGCAACGGCCGCTGGGCCAAGGAACGCGGCCTGCCCCGGACCGAGGGCCACAAGATGGGGGAGTACTCCCTGTTCGATGTGATCATGGGCGCCATCGAACTCGGCATCCCCTACCTGTCCGCGTACGCGTTCTCCACCGAGAACTGGCGCCGCTCCCCGGATGAGGTGCGGTTCCTGATGGGGTTCAACCGCGATGTCATCCGGCGCCGCCGGGACCAGCTGAACGAGGTGGGCGTGCGGGTCCGCTGGGCCGGCCGCCAGCCGCGGCTCTGGCGCAGTGTGATCAGGGAGTTGCAGGACGCTGAGCGGATGACGGCCGGCAACTCCGTGCTCACCCTCCAGTTCTGCGTGAACTACGGTGGCCGCGCGGAGATCGCCGATGCGGCCGCGGCCATCGCGGCGGACGCGGTGGCCGGGCGGATCAACCCGGCCAAAGTGGACGAGAAACTGTTCGCCCGTTACCTGGATGAGCCGGACATCCCGGATGTGGACCTGTTCGTCCGGTCCTCAGGTGAGCAGCGGACCTCCAACTTCATGCTCTGGCAGTCGGCGTATGCCGAGTTCGTGTTCCTGGACACGCTCTTCCCTGATTTCGACCGCCGTCATCTCTGGCGTGCCTGCGAGATCTACGCCAGCCGGGACCGCCGTTATGGCGGGGCGGTACCGAACACAGGACCAGTCATCAGCACAAGATCGGCCGGCTGCGAAGAACCGGCCACGACGTCCCCGGCCGTGCCGGAGGATGCTTCCGCGCTGGGTGGCACCGGATAACCGCGCTGGGTGGCACCGGATAACACGGCACTGGATAACCACCCCGGTCCCGGGGGCGGGAGCGTGGGGGGGATCGCCCGCCTGCCCCCGGGATCTGCGGGGTGTACCGGGCGGCCCGGCTCCCGGCTCCCGCCAGCCAGGCTCCCGAGCCGCTGGCGGGCAACTGGCCACGCCCCGGCAGGGGACCAAACCTACGCGGGCGGCCTTGGCTGGCACATCGGGGAAATCCCTGACTTTTGGGCTATGCGCCCGTGGTCAGGCGCCCGTGGTCAGGCGCCCGTGGTCAGGCGCCCGTGGTCAGGCGCCCGTGGTCAGGCGTCCGTGGTTGTGCGCTGGTGGTTGTGCGCTGGTGGTCAGGCGCCGGTCTCCTGGCGGGACGCTGGCGCGGCCATGGCCCGGGCCACCGCGGCCCGGCCGGGCACGCCCAGCTTGGCCAGGATGCGGCTCAGGTGCGTCTCCACGGTCTTGGCGCTGATATGCAGCTCCGCGGCGATGTCCCGGTTGGTCAGGCCCCGGGCGACCAGTTCCGCGATCTCACGTTCCCGGCGGCTGAGCGACCCCGGGCCGACATCCGTCCCGCCGCGGGCGGCCGGGCCGCCCCGGCGCAGCCGCCGCTGCAGCCGCCCGGCGTGGTCAGCTGAGCCAAGCGCGCCGTAGCTGGCCAGCGCCGCACGAGCCGCGCCGATCTCCCGGACAGCGTCTGCCCTGCGGCCGAGAGCGGCCAGGACCGTGCCAAGCAGGACCCGGGTGCGGGCCGCCTGGACCCGCGCCCCGGCCTCGTCGAACAGGGCCATCGCGTGCTGGGCCAGGCAGAGCGCATCGGCGGGGCTGGTGACGGCCAGCACCCGGCTGCGGGCACGGCAGGCCAGCGCGGTGGAGACCGGCAGGCCCAGCCTGGCGGCGGCCCGCTCGGCAGCGGCCGCGTTCTGCTCGGCCGCCGCTGGCCGGCCCAGGGCCAGCTCGGCCTGGGTCCGGGCTTCCAGCAGCTCGCACCGGGTACCCGCGGCGAGGGTCGGTACTCCCGGGTCGTCCAGCGCGGCGAGCTCAGCCAGGAAGCGGTCAGGGTGCCCGGCCTCCAGCTGGCCCAGGGCCAGCCGCCGCCGGACGTCGGTGACCAGGTAGTCCACCTGGTAGGAACCCAGCTGCCGCGCGTCGGCGGCCGTGGTGGTCGCGGGGGCCAGGTCGCCGGCCGCAGCCAGCACGGCGACCTTCCCCAGCATCGAGAACACCAGCGGCAGCGCCAGCCCGGACAGCCGGGCCATCTCCACGGCCGTCTCGATGAGATCCTGGCCTTCGCCGACCCGGCCGCATTCCGCCAGGACCTTCGCCTGCTCGGCCATAGCGGGGATCAGGTACGGTGAGCCGCCGTGCTCCTCGGCCAGGGCGATGCCCCGGCCCAGGTGCGCCACGGCCGCCGGGTAGTCCTCGAGCAGGCGCTCCGCCCAGCCGAGGTGAAGCAGGGCATCGAGGCACGGGGCCAGCTCCGCATCGGTGAGCCCGTCCAGGACGGCGGCCGCCTCAGCGGCCAGCGGCCGCGCTGCGGCCGTCTGCTCCGTCATCGCGCGGACCAGGGCCAGGAATCCCGCCGCCGTCGCCCACAGCAGCCGGTCGGTCGCCGCGGTGAGCGTGACGGCCTGGGTGGCGTACTCCGCGGCCTGGCTGAAGTCCAGGGTGGCCAGCCAGGACCCAGCCAGCTCCAGGCAGACGATGGCCCGGGCCGCAGGCTGGCTGGCGGGCAGCGCGGCCAGCGCAGCGGTCAGCCGGGAGCGAGCGGCCTGCCACTGGCCCAGCCCCAGCTCGACGCCAGCGCAGCCAGCCACTAGCGTGATCGGTTCCGGCTCACCCGGGCTGACCAGATCGAGGGCCCGCAGCCACGCCTGATGCGCGGCGGGCAGGTCGCCGAGCGTGGTACGCACCCGGGCCAGGCTGACCAGCAGGTCCCGCCGCTGGGCCGCCCGGCCGTGGCCGGGCAGCAGCTGCAGCGCGGCCTCCAGCCAGTCCGCCGCGCTGGCCGGCGCCCGGGCGCTCACCTCCGCGGCCGCCGAGGCCAGCAGGGCCGCGGCCGGCAGGTCCCCGGCCGAGGCGGCGAGCGCAACATGATGGGCCTGGGTGGTGATGGGCGTGCCCCGCTCCGCCAGCGCCGCCGCGGCCCGGGCATGCGCGGCCAGCCGCCAGCCCGGGCCAGCGCAGTCGTACACCACGCGGAGCACGATCGGGTGCCGGAACGCGAACCGGCGCGGGCCGTCCGCGGGGCGCACGATGCCCAGGCTGACCAGTTGGTCCAGCCCGGCCAGGGCCGCTTCACCGGTCACCCCGGCACAGGCGGCGGCAAGGTCAGGCTCGAACGGCTCACCGGCCACCGCGGCCCCCTGGGCCAGCAGCCGCACCGTCATCGGCAGTCCGCCGATCTCCTGTCGGATCGCAGCCACCACCGGGTGAGGGATGTCAGCCGGCCCGGCCGGGCCGTGTCCGTCCCAGCCCGCGCGCTGGCCATCGCTGATGCTGGCGGCCAGCGCCTGGGCGTAGAACGGGTTGCCGCCGCTGGCCCGGTGCAGAGCCCGTACGGCCCGGCCATCCAGTTGCTTCCCGAACAGATCCGCGAGTTCCTGTTCATCCAGGCCGCCCAGGGTCAGCGCGGTGCCCGGCAGGCTGCCGGCCGCGACCGCCAGCGTGTCCGCGAGCGGGGACGCCTGGCCCGGCCGCCAGGCCAGCACGACGAAGACCGGCGCTTCCGGCGGGTGGCGCAGCAGGAACTCGAGGGCCTCCACCGACGCCGCGTCGGCCCAGTGCACGTCGTCCAGGACCAGGGCCAGCGGGGCTTGTGCGGCGACCCGCTCCAGCAGCCCACGCAGGGCCCGGTGCGCCCGGAAGCGCCGGTCCGGGGAACTGAGGCCGCCTGGAGTCAGGCCCGTATCCCCGGCCGTGCTCCCGGTCCCGGCTCCAGCCGGCCCCCCAGGGCTGGGGTGGGCCGGGTCAGGCCGGCCGAGACCGGACAGCGCGGGAAATATCGGCAGCAGATCCAGCACCTGGCGGCCGCACCGGGCCAGCAGTTCCGGCTCGTCCAGGGTCCGCAGGTAATCGTCGCAGGCGTCCGCGATCAGCCCGAACGGGACGTCACGTTCCAGCTCGGCACCCCGGCCCGCCAGCACGCGGGCGCCGCGGCCCCGGGCGGTCTCGCACAGTTCGCGCAGCAGGCGGCTCTTGCCGATCCCGGGTTCGCCCACCACGTGCGCCCACGCTGCCCGGCCGGAACTCAGGGCAGCTAAACCCCCCGCCAGAGCCGTGAGTTCGGCCCGGCGGCCGACAAAGTCGCCCATGTCCCCTCCCCAACCGCTCCCGCGGGACTCTATACCGGGCGTGGCCGTGGCACCTGCCGGGAGCCTATACCGATGGCCGAAATCGCCATCAGCGGAATTCCGCACACCGGCGGATTCACTCCGGGAATGTTCTGGATCAGCGCAAGGCAATATGTGAATCAGTAATTGCGGGTCGATCAGTGTGGGCACCATCGGATCATCAATAATGCTCCACGGCTGACGGAAGTCGTGCGCAACAGCGGCCACATGCCCCGGCGGCAGCCTGTCACGACTGAAGGCGATGACCGCCGGATCAGCTACGCCCGCAGCACCCTGTTCAACCTGCTCGGCAAAGCCGTCTCTGTCATCGTGCCGGGGACCGCCCGCCCCGGTCGTAGTCGGTCAGGTGCGCCGACGCGGCCAGCACCGGAGCGACCTCGTTCTTACTACCTGCCCACGTCCCCGCCGCGCGCATGAGAACGTGATGACGTGAAGTCATCAGTCCCGGATCACCCCGGCAGGTACATTCTCGCGCTGACCTGCGCCTCCGGCCCTGTCAGGGTCGGCAGGCCATCGGCAGGTCAAGCCTGCCGACCTGCTTGCCGGGTCATGGTCCGGCCAGGTTGCCGGGGCAAACACCGGCTGGCACGGCCCCACACGTGGCCGGCAAGCGGCTGACACGTGAGTGACACTTGCGCGCCGGCCGTCCCGTTTCTGGTGTTTGTTCCGGCGTCTACCTGCGGAGACTTGGTTCCGTGCCGGTGATCATGGTGTCTATCAGCGCCCATACCACCTTTCCGCCGGTTTGCGGTGGGGCGTACCAGTCCCAGCGGGTGCTGATGGTTTCCACCAGGAGCAGGCCACGGCCGTTCTCGGTGTCGTCGCTGGTGCTCATGCGCACCGGGGGTAGCGGGCTCGCGTCCCAGACCAGGATCAGGAGCCGTGCCCGGTCGGCCAGCAGCCAGAGCCGCACCGGGGCGGTTTGCGCGTCCGCTCGTGAGACCTGGATCGCGTTCGTCACGATCTCTGAGACGAGCAGTTCGGCGCTGTCGCTCAGGTCGGTAAGCTGCCATTCCCAGAGCAGTTGCCGGGTATGCAGGCGGGCGCATGGCACCGCGCTGGGGAGTGTGCCCAGCTCCAGGAAGCTCCGTTGCGGCCACCGGCCGGTAACGCCATTGCCCTGCGCATCCGCGAGCGGCGGAATCCGCACCGCGGTACCGGATTGACGGACGGCATGACGAGCGTGTCCGTCCGCGCTGGCCTGCCTGGCGCTACTCGTCTGGCCGTGCATGGTGATCTCCCCTATAACGCGTTCAACCAGCCCGCCCCCGTCCGGAACTGCCGGCGGATACCAAGCGCGCCTCGCTCCCCCCGAGCGGACGCGAACATTTGCTGGACATGCCGGTGTCCGGGGCGGTGAGCTGGTCCAGCAGCAGCCAGGGGTTCACGTTCGGGTCACGCGCCATGCGGCGCAGCCACGCCCCGGCCGCGTACGTGTCACCCTGGAACACATAGCCCATGAACTGCCCGGCCAGCTCCCGGTGCCGGGCAACGGCGATCTCATCGCTGAGCGGCGGGAACGCGGAGGCAGGCGCGGGTGATGGTGCCCATTCGTCCAAGCCGGGAATCGTGCTCGGTGCTATCTCGGCCGGCGACACCCGCAACGCAGCAGCCAGCGCGTTGACATGATCTCGCCTGCTGAGCGTCCGCTGCCCGTTTTCCACCATGGAGAGGAACGAGTTAGAAAGTCCCGACAGGTCAGCCAGCACAACCAGGGTCAGGCCGCGACGACGGCGGACCCGCCGCAACGGGTGATCAGCGACGGCCGATGATGCTCGGGTCATCCCCTGCCATCCCGCTGACCTTGGCGTGGCAAGCCCTGGACCAGAGCTAGCTGCCCCGTCACCGATTCCGGGTAATCCGTCCCGGACGCGACCTGTCCAGCGTTCGCGGCCGGGTCGGATATCTCGATCACCAGGCGGCCGGAACATACGGCAGCGACAGCGACATGCCCCTAGTCATCACAACCCGCATGTCACGGGCTTGGCCGCGCGGATTCCCAGGTGGTGCCGGCTCGTCGTCCCGTGTCACTACCTCGGTTGTCTCCGCGAGCGTGACCAGTTCCCCGCCGGCCTCCAGCAGGTCGTCAAGCCGGGCGGCCATCCGCGCGGAGGGCCGTTTCCGGCCGTGGCGCACGTTGGACAGGTAGCCCGCGCTGCACGCGACGCGGCGCGCGGTTTCCCGCATCGACAGGCCGCGCGCCTCCATCAGCGCGACGGTCCTTTCCCCGAACGGGGTCTCGGCGCGCGGGCGCCGCAGCAGCACCAGCCGGTCCTGCTGCGGCAAGCTCTCGTGGTCGGCCAGGTCCAGCAGGCACAGCACGTTGGTCTCGTAGATCTCGGCCAGCATGACCAGCACGTAGACCGATGGCTTGCGCGTGCTGCGCGGCCAGTGCTCGAACTCGCTCAGCCGGGAGCCGGTCAGGCTGGCGCGGGCCTCCGGGTCCGTGCCGTACCGGGCGGCACGGTCGTTGAACCGCGCTGCCGCCTGCTCCAGGGTCCAGCCCCAGGCCAGCCGGTATGCCTCGCGCGGGCGCACCCAGTGCCGCCTGCCGATCTCGGCGGCGATCTCGTCGTAGGGGAATCCCAGGCCGCGCATCCGTTCCCGCAGCCCGTCCAGTTCGGCCTTGAACCCCTTGCGCCCGGCCGGACCCGGCACGTCCGGGGACTTCCCGTCCGCTTGCGCGACCGCCTGCCCGACGAACCTACTCACCTCGGCCTCCCGGACGCCCGGTTATGTGCGGGCGCTTCACTGGGAGAGTAGAGCCGACCGGAGCGAATGGCCAGAAAGTTTCTCAGAGTTTCTAGAAATAACTGCCGGATCAGGCGAGCGGGGAAATTACGGGCCATCCTCGGGTGCCTCTGGCGCAAGGTCATCCAGGACGCGGGTCACGATCGCACGCGCCGCCCGGCCGTAGCTGGCCACGCCCGCCATCTGGTCGAAGATGCCGCTGTATAGCTCGATCTCCTGCGGCTGGGTAAGGTTCAGCTCCGCCGAGAACGTCTCGATCATCACCCTGTCATCGTCCAGCAGCCAGAAACCATGCGCCGGCGCGACCACGTACGCAGTCCCGAAACCGATGATGCCGAGCCGTACATTCGGCAGCGCCGCGAACGTGACCAGCCGGTCCAGTTGCCCGAGCATCACCTCGGGCGCGCACAACCGGTACCGCAGTGTGGCCTCGGTCAGGACGAAATGGAATCGCTTATCAGGCCGGTACAGCATTTCCTGACGCCGCACGCGGGCACGTACCGCCTCATCGATGTCATTGGGCACACTGAAGACAGTGATGCTCTGCGCGAAGCGGGCACGGGCGTATTCCGCCGTCTGCAATAGCCCCGGGATGAACGTCGGCTCGAACGCCCGGAACAGGTGCGTTCTCGCGTCCAGGTCGGCAATCTCGTCCTGATGGGGGCGCAGCCCCGTCTTGAGCTGCCGCTGCCATTCGGCGTGCTGGACTTCCAGGGTATGCAGCGAAGCGAGCAGCGATTCAGTCTCAGCATCGGCATGGGTCACGCCGGCCCAGCCGCGTATGTCGTCGTCGGTGGGTGTCTGCCGTCCGTTCTCCAGCTTGGAGACCTTCGAGGCAGGCCAGGACAGCGACTCCGCGACCTGCCGGCCGGTCAGCCCGGCCTGCTGGCGAAGCTCGCGGAGCCGCTGTCCCAGTGCGTGGCGTGCCTCATGAACGCTGAGGACACTGCTCGTTCTGCTCGGAGGCAAAGTCATCCCGTCGAACCGCGCGATGCCAGGCAGCATCGCGCCAGTAACCGTGCTGCACGATCACGGCCGGTTCGTCGATCACCTCACCGCCGAGGAAGTGCTCATCCTCATCGAAGTGCATCCTGACTAGCCGCCGCGAATCGAACAGCCAGTAATCGTAGTCGGGCAGGTGGCGGGCTTGATCGCGGGTCAGGTAGCGGATTTCCTCCCCAGCCGCGTAGGTGTACTGCGAGCAGAACACGCCGAAGCGGCTGTAGTCGGTCAGCGGCACGCTGACCACGCGGACGCGCGAGAACCGGCGTCCCTCGGCGGTTGCCGCGCGGATCATCGACAGCCAGTTCTGGAACCAGCCCATGTCAGCCGGCTCTCCCGCGACGAACTGAGCCAGCGCCTTCGTCTCATTCGGCGAGTAATAGTAATCTCGCGTCTCCAGCCGGAAGGCCGTGTGCTCGAACGTGCGGAAGAGCCGGGAGAACTCCTCACCGATGAGCAGGCTCAGCGGACCTCCTCCGCAAAGCGCAGGACATCGGCGGGAATCTCGATCAAAGCCTCACCAGCCGGGATGTCGCCCAGCTCCGCCAGCGCCACGGGATCGGTTACGATCCAGCCTTGGGCGATGTACGTCTTGCGGTCTGTCCGGTCGGTCGCGAACAGGGTAGGCGACTGCCCCTCCTGGGATTCGGGATCCTTGCCGAGAAAGCGGACGTGCATGAGATGTCCTCCATGCTCGAATGGTCGGGAAACATTCTCAAGCATCGTCGCCCAGGACACGCAGTCAGTCAAGGCCGGTAACAGAGCGCATCCTCACACAGGACCCACGCGCATGACTGCGGGGTCCAGCGAAGGTCAACCACAGGTATACAGAAAGTCCATCAAAGGACCATGCCAGGTCAGTCAGTACGATGCCCACGATGGTCGCCACGGAAGATCAACGCCAGCAGGTCGCGCTGCTCTAGTGTCAGCGGGGGCAGGCTATCCACCACTTGCTTGGCGTACTCGGCTAGCTCTTCATCGCTGGGGCACGCGACGCCGGGGGCGAGGCGCTTGCGTGGTCGCGCCCCTTGATGGTCACCAGGTCGGGCCAGGGGGGGTCGTCTAGCGCTCACCACCTAACCCAAGCCGCAGCACGCGGATAGGTGAGGCCAGGTAGCGCGGCCCCTCACCGGCGCGTAGCGTAGCTGACGCGGGCAAACGGGGAACCCAGGCAGAAATGTCACAACCTTGTATCGGGCTTCCCGGCGCCGTAGGCATTGCGGCTGGACGGTCAGTTCATCGGCTCACCACGCCCGGCAACTCGAAGACGTGGCCGACTTCATCATGCGGCTCGTCACCGCGGGCTGGAACCCGGTAACAGCCGTTCCCTTCGTGGAATACTCACAGGGCTACATCCGCGCGGCGACCCGATTGGAGCTCGTTGACAAGGGAGAAGGACGCGTGTTCGGAGATGTAGCGGCCGGGCCGGAGCGCTTCCTCCAGCACGACTTCGATGGGATCGCTCACTGGACGACTCCGTTGAATCGCTCGGCTCGGAACGCGGAATCATCACCAAGGTGGAAGTAGATGTGACCCTCGAGCGTGCCATCGGGGTTGAGCGCGGCCCAGCCGCGGCCGCTCACATCGTCGCCCTCGTCGGAGCCTTGCCACGAGAACTCAACGCCCGGCCTGCTATCACGATCCGCGTCGCGGCAGTCGAGTTCTCCCGTCACCACGATGAAGCCCAGACCGCCGAGGCCGTCATCATCGAACTCGATGAAGCCGGGCTGGACCAGATCAACGGCCTCCTGATCCCAGTTGTCCATCTGGGTGATACGCCACCGGCCTATGACGCTCGTACTCTCGGACATGCGACGAGAGTAGCGGCCCGAGGGGCTGCCGGGCGGACAAGGCAGGCTCAAGATCCGTGGGGCTGCACTTCGACAAGAAGATCGCGAAAGCCGCCCGCAACCTCGTTCCTCTCGCGGCCGGGGACTTCTCCGTCAGATTTCAAGGAGCTTGTAGGTCTTCGAACGCTACGGTCAGCCGGAATGGCTCGTCCAGGCATGCCCGGGCGGGTCCGGGACGCCGAAGAGGCGCTGCGCCGCGCCCGCACGCCGATAGGGTCGTTCCGTGGACGACGCCGCGCTCACAGATGCCGCCAAACTCGCGCTCGACTGCCCCGTCGTGACCCGGGCTGTCGCGCTCAGCAGGTGGATCGCCGAGTCGGGTCCGCGACCGCTAACCCCGCGGCAGGTGCTCCGCAAGCCTGACATCCCGGTCGCCGCCGCGGTGATCGGCGTGGCCCCGCCGGAGAACCCGCGCACGGCGGCCGACGTCCCGGCGCTGAACCCGGCCGTGGAACCTCGCGCTGGACACAGGCCTGCTCCGAGCCGACGGCGGCACGGTGACCGCGGGACCCGCGCTCCAGGAGACGTTCCCCTTCGACTTCGCGGAACTCAGGCGGGTCAGCGGGCTCGAGAAGCCGGATGAGGCCTTCGAGGCCATGGCGCGGCTGGACCACCCGGACGCCGAGGCCGTTCTCACGATGATCGGCAGGCACGCCAGCGACAAGACGACCGCCAAGGCCGCCCGGCGGGCCGCGTACAAGGCATCCACCCGCCGAGCCGCCCGCCGTTAGCGCCGCGCCCGCGCTCTGGCTGATGGCGGAGATGGCGCTCACCGTCTGCGACGTGGAGGGTGACGTCGACGCCCGCGTCGGCCGCGGCCACCGCGAGGCGTTCGGAGTCGCTGAGCAGCAGTTCAGCGCTGCCGGCCTGGGATGAGCAGCGGCGGGAGCCCGGCCTGTGAGCCGGAGATCGGCGAGGCGGCGGGTCTTCGTGGTTACCTCGCTCCATGGCGGTCCTGGGTGAAGATGGTCAGGTCGATGGCGCCGGCGAGTGCCTGGGCTCCGGCGTCACCGGGGTGGACGCCGTCCCCGGGCTGTGCGGACTGCGGCCACAGTTCGCACGACCGGCCTGCCACCGGTAGCGAGGCTGATCCCTAGCCGTGGTCTATCGCCCAGGCGCAGATGGCTGACAGGGGTTCGCGCAGGGTCTTGCCGAGCGCGGTGAGGGCGTATTCCACATGCTGGGGGGCGGTGTCCTTGAGCACCCGCCGTTCGACCAGCTCGTCGCTTTCCATGCCGCGCAAGGTCTCAGTCAGGACTTTCTGGGTGATCCCGGGTAGCCTGCGGCGCAGTTCGGCGTGCCGCTGGGGGCCGGCGAGCAGGGCGTAGATCAGCAAGACCCGCCACTTGGCGGCCAGCCGCTCCAGGGCCTGCCTGGTGGCGCAGCTTTCTTCCAGGACATCGGGTATCACCAGTGCCACGGGTTCTCCGTCTGGAGGGGCACTTTGAAGTGCCTTCTGGCCAGGCGAGGTTCGCGGTTCCTAGCCTGCATGTCATGTCTGAGCTTACGATCCACACGTACACGGCGGCTGAGCCCGGGCTCTTCGTCAACAGCTATCCGCTGGAGACCGCAGAGGGCGTGGTGCTCGTCGATGCCGGCCTGCTGGTGTCGGACGCGCGGGCGCTGGCGGCGTGGGTTACGGCAGTGGGTAAGCCGTTGCTGGCGGCGTTCGTGACGCATCCCCACCCGGATCACTTCAACGGGCTGCCGTATGTGGTCGGCGAGGACGTGCCCGTCTATGCGACGCCCCTGGCTGCCAAGACGATCGAGGAGCAGAAACAGGAACTGACGCGGGTCATGACCGCCTTTCTGCCCAGGGCGCCCCTCGGCTGGCTGGCCGGCCTGGGCGCCGATGCCGTTGCCGCCGAACTCGCCGCATGACCTGTCAGGGGGCTGCGGCCCGAATCGAGGGAGAGCTCATGACTACTGTCAAGGCCGAGCGGGTCACCTTCGGCAGCGAAGGTGTGGAACTGGCGGGCGAGCTCCGGGGCGCGGAACCAGGGCGCAGGCAGCCCGGTGTCGTGCTCACCGGCCCCTTCACCGGGGTCAAGGAACAGGTCGTGGGGACTTATGCCAGCATGCTCGCGAGGGCGGGGTTTGCCACGCTCGCCTTTGACCATCGCGGTTTCGGTGAAAGCGACGGTCGGCCCTGGCACGAAGACACACAGGGGAAGCTGGCCGACCTGAGGGCCGCGGTGGGCTTCCTGGCCGGCCGCGAGGAGGTGGATGCTGCCCGAATCGGCATCGCCGGCATCTGTCTCGGCGGCGGCTACGCGGTGCGCGCCGCCGCGGCCGACTCGCGTGTCAAGGCGGTGGCCGCAATCGCGGGCGCTTACAACAGTCCCGTCCTGATGCTCCAGGCCATGGGCGTCGGCCCGTACCGGTCCGCGCTCGCCGCCGCGCTGGACCGCTACGACGAGTACATGCCCGCCGTGGCAGCCGACGGCGGCGAGGCAGCGATGGGCGGCCAGGAGCCGTACGCCTACTACGGCACCGCGCGGTCCTTCTCGCCGCACTGGCGGAACCAGGTCACCAGGGGATCACTCCATTCGCTGATGACGTTCGACGCACTGAGCGCAGCCGAGCTCCTGGCTGGGACCCCGCTGCTGATTATCCACGGCAGGACCGACGCATACTGCTCACCGGAGCTGGCCCAGGCACTCTACGAGCGCAAGCCGGGCGAAAAAGAGATCCTCTGGCTTGACGCCAGCCAGCACATCGACCTCTACGACTCCGAGCCATACGTCACCCGAGCCGCCCAGGCAGCCGCTGGATTCTTGCATCGCAAGCTGACGCCACCTGCCACGTGACCTCCCCTGATGCATCGGGAGACGGTCACAACAACGAAGAAATGTCACCTAAAACTCAAAGGTCCTGGCTACCTGGAGACGGCTCAGCGGAGTCCCTGCCACACGGCCAGGGCACAGATCAGCGCGAGCACCCCGGCCCGCAGCAGCCGCCCGGTCGGCGTCAGGGCGGGCCAGGACAGCAGCGCGAGCCAGCCAGCGAACGCGGCGACTAGCAACAGCAACACCGCACCGCCCCAGCCACGGACCGCAATGCCCGCCACGAACAGGGCCGCGATCACGATCGGCGGCAGCCACCGTGGCAGTTGCTGCAGATACACGGCCGGCCGGAGGCTGAGCCTTGTCACCGATCCGCGCAGGCCGGTGCCAGCAGGCGGCTCAGGCGAAGCCTGGGGCCGGCGCCGAGGCTGCGGCCGCGATTTCTGGGGCACAGTCACTGAGTATCCCATTGCCTGCGGCAGCACCCGCCGCCTACTCAGGATTTCATCTAGCCACGGCAAAGTCATGGAGCGTTATGCAAAACCGGCTAGCGAGTGCAGGCCCGGAGGACCTGCACGAGCGGCCGGTGCAGGTCAGGGCGACGGTAGCGGTGGATGTTGATGTGCATAACGCGACTTTTGCATAAGACACATGGTCTGTTGACAGGTCAACGGGCTCGGTGTAGGCATGCGCAGGGAACCGGGGGAGCAGCGCAGGGACTGGGAGGGCGCGGCCAAGCGGAGAGACCGGAGGGCACGGGCCCCACGCCACCTGCCTGTTCTGCCGTCATCGCATTCGGGGGATGCAGATGCGACGGATCGTCACTCTCACTATGGCCTCGGGGCTGGCCATTGCCGCCGTTCCGGGATCCACGGCGCGGGCCGCGGACCGGCCCGCCAGCCCGGCGGCCGGGCCGGGAAGTGTTTCGCCGGGAAACACCGGGCCGGTAGGTAATGCGGCGGGAAATGCCGATGGGGCCGCGGTTAAAGAGGTCTCCTACGCTGGGTACACCATCACCGTGCCGGCCGGCTGGCCGGTCTACCGCATCGGCCCCGGGGCCACCCAGTGCGTGCGTTACGACCTGCCCGCTGTGTACCTGGGCACCCCGGGGACCAATCAGCAGTGCCCGGCTCACCTGGTGGGCCGGGCCGCGACGATCACCATTCAGCCCGGTGGTGCCGCCCAGGCCAGCCCGCCCAGCGGCGCCGCGTTCAGCGGCCCGGCCATCGGGAACCTGCCCCAGGTCAGCGGGACCATCTCCGCTGATCCCGCGGCGCACGAACTGCGGGCCACGATCCCAGCCCCGGACCTGACCATCAGCGCCACCTACAGCACCGATGAGCAGAGCATGATCGCGGTGCTGCGCAGCGTGCGCCGGGTGACCGGCGCCCCCGGCCCGCCGCAGGGCACCATCGCCGCTGGCGTCACCGCGACCACCACCGCGACCACCACCGCGGCCGGCCGCGCCGCTGCGCCCGCGAGCGCCGCTGCGCCCGCGAGCGCCAGCGCGCCCGACACCGCGGCCGGGCCGTCCGGGCATGCGTTCGACACCTGTACGGCGCCCTCGCTGGCGGTGATGAAGGCGTGGCGCAGCGCCTTTTCCGCGGTGGCGATCTACATCGGCGGGGCCGAGCAGGCCTGCGCCGCGGGCAACCTGTCCGTGGCCTGGGTGCGCTCGGTGCGCTCCATGCGCTGGGGGCTGATCCCCACGTACGTCGGCCCGCAGGCCTCGTGCACCAGCTACTCCATCCGGATCCGCCCGGCTACCGCCGCCGCCCAGGGGACCGCGGCGGCCGCCGACGCGGTCCAGCAGGCCCAGGCCCTCGGCCTGCCCCGGGGTGCGCCGATCTACTACGACCTCGAGGCCTACCGCGAGCGCAGCATGGCGTGCCGGGATTCGGCGCTCACCTTCCTGAGCGCCTGGACCCGGCAACTGCACGCCAGCGGGTACTCCTCTGGGGTCTACTCCAGTGCCGCCTCGGGCGCGGCTGACCTGGGCGCGGCCACCGAGGTCGGTGGCCGCCCGGTGGTTAAGCCCGATGCCATCTGGTTCGCGCTCTGGGACCGCCAGCCCAGCCTGAGCGGCATGCCCTACGTCAGCAACGCATGGTGGCCGGGTCAGCGGGTCAAGCAGTTCATGGGCCCGCATCGGCGCACTGTCGGCGGGCTCACCGTGGACATCGACTCCGACTGGTTCCGCGGCAGGGTGTGCTGGTAACGGCGGTATGTGCTGAATTGTTAACGTAGGGTGACCAGAAGGGGCCAGCGAACCGTGGATCACCGCTAAGCTTGGCGACGCGCCCTGCCGTTGCGGTGAGGCGCTCCTTACCCGCCGATTCAGCACTGATTCGCCCGCCGACCGCCAGCCGGATGGAGTCCCGATGGCCCGCCGTAACGACCGCATGGACACGATCGTCAGCCTCAGCAAGCGCCGGGGCTTCGTCTACCCCTCCAGTGAGATCTACGGGGGGCTGCGCGCCTCGTGGGACTACGGGCCGCTGGGCGTAGAGATGAAGAACAACCTCAAGCGGCAGTGGTGGAAGGCGATGGTCCAGGGCCGGGAGGACATCGTCGGGCTCGACTCCTCGGTGATCCTGGCCCGCGAGGTGTGGGAGGCCAGCGGTCACGTCAGCGAGTTCGTGGACCCGCTGACCGAGTGCCAGCACTGCCACCGGCGGTTCCGCGCCGATCATCTGATCGAGCACTACGAGGAACGGCACGGCCACTCGCCAGCCGACGGCCTCACCCAGATCGCCTGCCCGAATTGCGGGACCCGGGGCCAGTTCACCGAGCCGCGCATGTTCAATGGGCTGCTGCGCACCTTCCTCGGGGCTACCGAGGACGAATCCGGGCTGGCCTACCTGCGGCCGGAAACCGCGCAGGGGATTTTCATCAACTTCCGCAACGTGCTGCAGACCTCGCGTAAAAAGATCCCGTTCGGCATCGGCCAGATTGGCAAGTCGTTCCGTAACGAGATCACCCCGGGGAATTTCATCTTCCGGACCCGTGAGTTCGAGCAGATGGAGATGGAGTTCTTCGTCAAGCCTGGCACCGACGAGGAGTGGCACGAGTACTGGATCGCCGAGCGCCTCAACTGGTACTCCGGCCTCGGTGTGCGCCAGGAGAACCTCCGGCTCTACGAACACCCGGCCGACAAGCGCTCGCACTACTCCAAGCGCACCGTGGACATCGAGTACCGGTACGACTTCCCCGGCGGGGAATGGGGTGAGCTGGAGGGCATCGCCAACCGGACCGACTATGACCTGACCACGCACGCTAAGCACTCCGGCCAGGAACTGTCCTACCTGGACCAGGACTCCGGCGAGCGGTACGTCCCGTACGTGATCGAGCCCGCGGCCGGGGTGGACCGGTCCATGCTGATGTTCCTGCTCGATGCGTACAGCGAGGACGAGGCGCCGGACGCCAAGGGCAAGCTGGAGAAGCGCACCGTGCTCCGGCTCGACCCGCGGCTGGCCCCGGTCAAGGTGGCGGTGCTGCCGCTGTCCCGCAACGCCGACCTGTCCCCGAAAGCCCGTGACCTCGCAGCCCAGCTGCGCAAGCAGTGGATGGTCGAGTTCGACGACGCCAGCGCGATCGGCCGCCGCTACCGGCGGCAGGACGAGATCGGCACCCCGTTCTGCGTGACCGTCGACTTCGATACGCTGACCGACCAGGCGGTGACCGTCCGGCAGCGCGACTCGATGCAGCAGGACCGGGTCAGCCTGGACCGCCTCGAGGGCTACCTCGCCGAGCGCCTGGCCGGCTGCTAGCCGCCTACCGGGCGACGTTGCCGGTCGCGGGAAGGCCGCCGGGCAGCGCGGGCCGCCCACGGGGGTACAGCGCACCGCGGTCCGGCCGCGGTTACTCGCCGAGGGTGGTGTCCCCGGACAGGAGGGCGGTCAGTACCGCGTGCAGGTTCTCGTTGCTGCCCGTCGCCGAGCTGGAGCGGTCCGGGCGGCCGAAGATCTCAGCCGCCGCCTGGTGGAACCCGCCGGGCAGTCCCACGGCGGACATGCTCGCGGCGATCTCCTCCATCTCGCCCACCCAGCGCCAGCCCTTGGCCGACGCTGACTGGCCGGCCGCGAGGGACCGGCGGGCCAGATCGGGCTGGGACTGGGCCCACTCGGTGAGCAGGGTGCCGGTCACCCCTTCGGCCTGGGCCAGCGCCCGCACGGCCAGGATCAGCGCGGCCGTGCCCTTGGTCCACGCCGCGTACGCCATCTTGACCGCGGAGGCCGCCTCGCCGCCGCCCTCGATCACCCGGGCGTCCACCGCCGTGCCCTCGAACAGCTCCCGGATCCGCCCGGCCTCGCCGCCCGACAGGTACAGCCGGGTGCCGCCCGGTGTCGTGCCCGGCGGCAGCCCGATGATCCCGCCGTCCACATAGCTGGCCCCGGCCGACTCGATGACCGCGCGGACCTCCCGCGCGGTGCCGGGGGAGACCGCGTTGGCGTCGAGATAGCAGCCGTGAAAGCCGGCTGCCGCCACCGAGCGGGCCGTCTCCAGCGCCGCATGCGGCGGGCAGACCGACAGGATGATGCCCGCCTGCCGGGCCAGCTCGGTGACGGTCCCGGCATCGGACAGGCCAGCGGCCGCGGCCCGGGCCGCGGTGCCCGCCCCGCGGCCCTGCGACGCCCACAGCACGACGGTGCCCCGTCCGGTCAGGCAACTGGCCACGGCCACGCCCATCTCACCGGGATGCAGCACGCCGATCACGGCCTCAGCCATCAATGCACCTCCTGAGCCCCACGCGGCGGCGTCCGCTGCGACGGTACCCGGTGCGGAAACGTTTCGTTAAGAGACCTCCTCAGCAGCCTGCAGCGGGGCTGATGGGGTGCACTGGGGAGCCATGCTCGGTAGAGTCGAAACACCGGGCCGAGAAGGCCGTCATCATCCAGGCCGCCGCGGCGTCCAGGCCGCGGGAACGCGTCGGGGGCACGCCGAGGAGAGCGTTTCAGTGCCGAAGCTCGTGTATGACTTCACCGAGGGCAACAAGGACCTTAAAGACCTGCTGGGCGGCAAGGGAGCCAACCTGGCTGAGATGACCAATCTCGGCCTGCCCGTTCCGCCCGGATTCATCATCACCACCGAGGCGTGCCGCCAGTACCTGGCTGAGGGCACGGTCCCTGAGTCGCTGGCCGCCGAGGTATCCGAGCACCTGGCCCAGCTGGAGCAGGCCATCGGCCGCAAGCTCGGCGACCCGGACGACCCGCTGCTGGTCAGCGTGCGGTCCGGGGCCAAGTTCTCGATGCCCGGCATGATGGAGACCGTGCTGAACATCGGCCTGTCCGATGAGTCCGTGCACGGCCTGGCCAAGCAGGCCGGCAATGACCGGTTCGCCTGGGACGCCTACCGCCGCCTGATCCAGATGTTCGGCAAGACCGTGCTCGGCATCGAGGGCGAGGCCTTCGAGCACGTGCTGGATTCCGCCAAGCAGGCCAAGGGCACCAAGAACGACCTGGACCTGGACGCCGAGGACCTGCGCGCGATCGTGGACAGCTTCAAGAAGATCGTCCGCGAGCACACGGGCCGCGACTTCCCGCAGGACCCGCGGGAGCAGATGGACATGGCCGTCCTCGCCGTGTTCAGCTCCTGGAACGCCGACCGGGCCATCCTGTACCGGCGCCAGGAGCGGATCCCGGCCGACCTCGGCACCGCCGTCAACATCGTGGCCATGGTGTTCGGCAACCTGGGCATGGACTCCGGCACCGGGGTCGCCTTCACCCGGGACCCGGGCAGCGGCCAGCAGGGCGTCTACGGCGACTACCTGCAGAACGCCCAGGGCGAGGACGTGGTCGCGGGGATCAGGAACACGGTGCCGCTGCAGGACCTGGAGCAGATCGACGGCGCGTCGTACGCGCAGCTGATGGACATCATGCAGACCCTGGAGAACTCACTACCGGGACCTGTGCGACATCGAGTTCACCATCGAGCGCGGCAAGCTCTGGATGCTGCAGACCCGGGTCGGCAAGCGCACCGCGGGTGCCGCGTTCCGGATCGCCACCCAGCTGGTGGACCAGGGCCTCATCGACATGGACGAGGCCCTCACCCGGGTCACCGGGGACCAGCTGGCCCAGCTGATGTTCCCCCGGTTCGACCTGAGCCAGAAGCCGAAGCGGATCGCCAGGGGGGTCAGCGCGTCCCCGGGCGCCGCGGTCGGCAAGGCGGTGTTCGACTCGGCCAAGGCGGTCGAGCGGGCTGCCGCGGGGGAAGCGGTCATCCTGGTCCGCCGCGAGACCAACCCGGACGACCTGCACGGGATGATCGCGGCCAAGGGCATCCTGACCAGCCGCGGCGGCAAAACCAGCCACGCCGCGGTGGTGGCCCGCGGGATGGGCAAGACCTGCGTCTGCGGTGCCGAGGAACTCGAGGTCGACACGAAGGCCGGGCGGTTCACCGCGCCGGACGGCGTGGTCATCAACGAGGGCGACGTGCTGTCCATCGACGGCACCAGCGGCGTGGTCTACCTCGGTGAGGTGCCGGTCGCCGCCTCCCAGGTCGTGCAGTACTTCGAAGGCGGGCTCGACGCGGACGCCGACGACCTGGTCAAGGCCGTGGACCGGATCATGAGGCACGCCGACGAGCGGCGCCGCCTCGGCGTGCACGCCAACGCGGACACCGGTGAGGACTGCGCCCGGGCCCGGCGGTTCGGCGCGGGCGGGGTCGGCCTGGTCCGCACCGAGCACATGTTCCTCGGCGAGCGCCGCCAGCTGGTGGAGGACCTCATCCTGGCCGAGGACGAGGCTGGGCGGCAGGTGGCGCTGGACGCGCTCGAGCCGCTGCAGCGCGGCGACTTCATCGAGATCCTCGAGGCGATGGACGGGCTGCCGGTCACCATCCGGCTGATCGACCCGCCGCTGCACGAGTTCCTGCCCGACCTCACCGACATGTCGGTCAAGGTCGCCCTGGCCGGGGACAACGCGACCGAGCAGGACCGCAAGCTGCTGGAGGCGGTGCGCCGGCTGCACGAGCAGAACCCCATGCTCGGCCTGCGCGGTGTCCGGCTCGTCCTGGTCATCCCCGGCCTGCTGGACATGCAGGTCCGGGCCATCGCGCACGCCGCGGCGGAGCTGAAGCAGGCGGGCAAGGACCCGCGGCCGGAGGTCATGATCCCGCTGACCGCGTCGGTCCAGGAGATGGAGATCGCCCGGGACGCCACGGCCAAGGTGCTGGCCGAGGTCGAGGAAGAGACCGGCATCCACGTGCACACCATGATCGGCACGATGATCGAGGTGCCGCGCGCCGCGATGATCGCCGGTGAGATCGCCAAGTCGGCCGAGTTCTTCTCCTTCGGCACCAACGACCTGACCCAGATGACCTGGGGCTTCTCCCGCGACGACGTGGAAGGTGCGTTCTTCAGCCGGTACATCGAGCTGGGCATCTTCGGGGTGTCCCCGTTCGAGACCATCGACCCGGACGGGGTCGGCCGGATGGTCCGCATCGCCAGCGAGGAAGGCCGCGCGACCCGGCCCGAGCTGGAGCTCGGCGTCTGCGGTGAGCACGGTGGCGACCCGGACTCGGTGCGCTTCTTCCACCAGGTCGGGCTGAACTACGTGTCCTGCTCGCCGTTCCGGGTGCCGGTGGCCCGGCTGGAGGCAGGCCGCGCCGTGGTCCTCGAGTCCTCAGGTGGCAGCGACAGCAGGTGACGGCACGTCCCGGTTACGATCACCACGCCACGGCCCGCTGGGCGGCTGAGCCGCCCAAGCGGGCCGCGGTGGTGGCTGCCCCGGGGGAGTCTGCGCCCGGTGATGCCGTGCCGGGCCGGCCGGGGCCGGGCGGTTCCCGCGCAGCCCGTTCGAGCGGGACCGGGCCCGGGTGCTGCATACCTCGGCGCTGCGCCGGCTGGCGGCCAAGACGCAGGTGGTGGCGGTGGACGCCGGGGACTTCCCGCGCACCCGGCTCACCCATTCGCTGGAATGTGCGCAGATCGGCCGGGAGCTCGGCGCGGTACTGGGCTGCGACGCCGACCTGGTCGATGCCGCCTGCCTGGCGCACGACCTCGGGCACCCGCCGTTTGGCCACAACGGTGAGGCCGCCCTGGCTGATCTGGCTGCGCCGTGCGGCGGGTTTCGAGGGGAACGCACAGAGCCTGCGGTTGCTGACCCGGCTGGAAGTCAAGGTGCCCGGCGCGGGACTGAACCTGACCCGCGCCACCCTCGATGCCACGCTCAAGTACCCATGGCTGTATCAGCCCGGGGGGGCGACCCCCCTCGCCGGCGGTGCCAGCCCGGGGGGGCGACCCCCCGGAACCCCCCGGGAGTCGCGGGCTCGGGGAGGACACGCCTCCGGCGCACCTCCCCTCGCCAGTGAAGAGCCCGGGATGCCCGGGCCCGGGCTGGTCAAGTACGGCGCGTACGCCGACGACGCGGAGGTCTTCGGCTGGATCCGGGACGGTGCCCCGCCCGGCCGGCCCTGCCTGGAGGCCCAGGTCATGGACTGGGCGGACGACGTGGCGTACTCGGTGCACGACCTCGAGGACGGGCTGCACGCCGGGTTCATCACGCTGCCCGCGCTGGCCAGCCCGGCTGAGCAGGCCGCGATCAGCGAGCTCACCGCCGCCCAGTACTGCGCCCCGGGCTCGGTAAGCACGGCAGAACTCACCGTTGTGTTCCGCGAACTGCTGGCCCTGCCCTGCTGGCCCTCGGGATTCGACGGCGGGCCGGAGTCGCTGGCCGCGCTGAAGAACCTGACCAGCGAGCTGATCGGCCGGTTCTGCCGGGCGGCCCAGGAGGCGACCGTGGCAGCGACCGGTGGCCAGCCGCTGACCAGGTACGCCGCTGACCTGATCGTGCCCCGCCAGCAGCGGCTGGAATGCGCGCTGCTGAAGGGCGTCACCGCGTACTACGTGATGCGCCGGGCGGGCGCGGCCGCCGCCCAGGCCAAGGAGCGGGAGCTGATCACCGAGCTGGCCGCGGCCGTGCGGATCGGCGCCCCGAGCACGCTCGACCGCGCGCTGCGGCCGTCGTACGCGGCCGCGGGCAGCGACGCAGCGCGGTTGCGGGTCGTAGTGGACCAGATCGCCTCGCTCACCGATACCTCCGCGGTAGCGTGGCACGCCCGGCTGTGCCGGTGAGCAGTAGACACCGGCCGCGCCGGTAAGCAGCAGACAAAGGAGTCCCATGCCACAGCAGCCAGCATTCGTGATCGTCGGCGCCAGCGTGGCGGGCGCGAAAGCCGCGGAAACGCTGCGCGACGAAGGATTCGCCGGCCCGGTCGTGCTGATCGGCGCGGAGGAGGAGCGGCCGTACGAGCGGCCGCCGCTGTCCAAGGGCTACCTGCTCGGCAAGGCCGACAAGGCCTCCCTCTACGTACACGACGAGCACTGGTACCCCAGCCATGACGTGGATCTGCGGCTGGGCGTGACGGTCAGCCGGATCGACCCGGCGACCCGGCTGGTCACGCTGGCCGACGGCGAGGCTGTCGGCTACGGCCGGCTGCTGCTGACGACCGGCGCCTACCCGCGCCCGCTGGACGTGCCCGGCCACGACCTGGACGGGGTGCACTACCTGCGCACCGCCCTGGACAGCGAGGCGCTGGCCACCGTGCTGGCCCCAGTACCGGGCGAGGACACCAACGTGGTCATCCTCGGGGCGGGCTGGATCGGGCTGGAGGTGGCCGCGGCCGCCCGGGAAAAGGGCTGCGGGGTGACCGTGCTGGAGCCCGAGCCCACCCGCTGCACCACCAGCTGGGCCCGGAGCTGGGCGGGCTGTTCGCTGACCTGCACCTCGCCCGCGGGGTACAGTTCCGGTTCGGCGAGCAGGCCAGTGAGCTGCGTGGCCAGGCTGGCCGGGTCACCACCGTGGTCACCTCGGCCGGCGCCGAGCTCCCCGCCGACGTGGTGGTCGTGGCCATCGGCGCGGCGCCCGCTACCGCGCTGGCCGAAGCGGCGGGCCTGGAGGTGGGCAACGGCGTGTGCGTGGACGCCGCGCTGCGCAGCAGTGACCCAGACATCTTCGCCGCGGGGGACGTGGCCAGCGTGGCGCACCCGTTGCTGGGCCGCCGGGTGCGGGTGGAGCACTGGGCCAACGCGCTGAACGGCGGCCCCGCCGCGGCCCGGTCCATGCTGGGCCAGCCGGTGTCCTACGACCGGGTGCCGTACTTTTTCAGCGACCAGTACGACCTCGGCATGGAATGCTCCGGGCTGCCCGAGCCGGGCTACTACGACCAGGTGGTCTACCGGGGTGACCCGGCCGCCCTGGAGTTCATCGCGTTCTGGCTGGCGGACGGCGCGGTGGTGGCCGGCATGAACGTCAACGTCTGGGACGTCACCGACGACATCCAGGCCCTGATCCGCGCGGGGTACGCAGGCAGCCGGGTGGACGCCGCCCGGTTGGCTGACCCGTCCGTCCCCCTCGCCGACCTGCTGACCTGAGCGAGACGCACCCGCTTGTGGCCACAACTTTGTGATACATTGACTTTATGGCGGCGGACGCACATGCCGTGGGTCTGCGGGACCTGCGGCACCACACAAGTGAGGTGCTGGCGCGGGTACGGCACGGCGAGACGATCGACGTGACGGAACACGGCCGGCTGATCGCGCGGATTGTCCCGGTAGGAGAACGCCAGCCCACCCCGGTCTTGGCACGCCTTGTCGAGTCAGGCCGGGCGACTCTCGCCCGGCGTCCTGGCTACCGGCCCAGGATGCGCCCTGGTGATGGCACCGACCAGCTTTCCGAAGCCCTTGCTGCGTTGCGTGCGGAGGAGCGCTGGTGAGCCTGTACTACGCAGATACCTCCGCGGTGATCAAGCTGCTTGTGGAGGAGAGCCACTCCAAGGCTTTCGCGGCGTTCTATGACGCGCACGCGGACGCCGAATGGGTCAGCTCGGCTCTGCTCCGGATTGAGGTCACTAGGGCCGTGATCCGGGCCATGCCCGCTCTGCTGCCGGATGCCCGTGATCTGCTGCTGGCGTTCTCCTTCGTCGCGATCGATGACGACATCGTGGAGGGGGCGATGAGCGAGCCCGATCGTGGGCTGCGTTCGCTGGATGCAATCCATCTGGCTACCGCCCGCATTCTCAGCGAGGATCTCGATGCCATCGTCAGTTATGACGACCGGCTGCTCAAGGCCGCGACCGAAGCGGGCCTGTCCACGGCGTCTCCCCAGGACTGACCGGGAGAGTTCGGCCGGCCTGCGCGAGGCTTACGGCGAGCTGGTTAGCCTTTGCGGGGCTCGCCGCGGTAGGTGCCGAAGGACCAGCGGTTGCCCTCGGGATCGCGGACCGCGAAGTCCCGGGAGCCGTAATCGGTGTCGTGCAGTTCCATCAGGATCTCGGCGCCGGCCGCGGTGGCCCGGGCGAACAGCGCGTCCGGCTCGTCGGTGACCACGTAGCAGCCGAACGAGCCCGGCTGCACCGGCCAGTGGTCTTCTTCGTGGGCCTCCCGCGCTGACCCGAGCATGATGCCGCCGCCGGGCGGCCAGGACAGCTGCGCGTGGTCGACCCGGTCGCCCTCGCCGTACACGACGGTCTCCTCGAAGCCGAACGCGTCCACCAGGAAGCGGATCAGGCCGCGCGCGTCGCGGGCCCGCAGGGTGGGCCAGACCTGGGGTGGTGGGCTGTTATCAGTCATGAGTCAACTCTCTCCTGTCCCCGGCAGGCTGGCTTGGACGTTTCGGAACTGCCCGGTCTCAGCTGGCCCGGTCTCAGCTGGCCCGGTCCGCCCCCCCCGGACTGCTCGGCCAGCCACGCCGAGGGCGAGCAGCCAGCCAGCTGGCGGAACTCCCGGGCCAGGTGCGCCTGATCGTAATAGCCGCAGTCGGCGGCGAGCCCGGCCAGCCCGGGCGGCTGCCCGGCCGCGACGTGGCGCTGCAGCATCCGGCGGGCCCGGTCGAACCGGGTCACCCGGGCGGCTGCCTTCGAGGTCAGCCCGGTCTCGGTGAGCAGCCGGCGTTGCAGGTAGCGCGGGCTCCAGCCGACATGCCGGGCCAGCTCGCCGGACCGGACGGTGCCGCTGGTCCTGGTGAGCAGCCGCCAGGCCTCGGCGATGTCCGGCGGGACCCGCTGGTCCAGGTCGGCCCGGGCGAGCAGGACCTGGTCCATGATCGCGAAACGGGCGGCCCAGGTCGGCGCGGACCGCAGCCGTTCGTGCAGCTCGCACGCGGCAGCACCCAGCACGTCGGCGGCGTCTACGTCGCGGCCAGCGAGCTCCCCGGCGGGCAAGCCGAGCAGGGCACGTGCGCCCAGCGGGCTCAGCCCCGCCTGGATGCCGGACTGGCGCCCCTCATGGGTGATCAGCGCTGGTGCGGTGTGCAGCCCTCCGGCCAGGGTCAGGTAGCTGGCCGGGGGCGTCGCCGGGTCAGGGTGCCGGGCCACCACCAGCGGGTCGTCCAGCGTGATGATCAGCGTCAGGTAGGGCGACGGCAGGCCGCGGTGGCAGGCGGGCGGAACGCCCTCCTGGCGGTACCCCGCATACCAGGCGATCAGGCCACGCAGCGCCGGAGCCGGCGCTGACCACGCTGACTCCGATATCGCGGACTCTGACAGCGCGGACTCTGACGGCGCCGTGTCGGGCGGCTCACCAGCCATGACCTCAGTGTGCCGCAGCACCCCGCCCGGTGACTGGTCCGGGTGCTGCCCGGCTGGGGAAGCCGACCGGCTATTCGGCTGGGTAACCCGGCTGCCCCTCGGCCGGGCGCTGGCTGGCTACGGGACGACCGCCTCCACGCTGGTGCCCGGGCCGAGGCGCCGGCTTAGCTCGCGGACCAGGCTGCCCTCAACGACGCGCCGCCACCGTGGCTGGGCGGGCGCCACGACGATCACATGCTGTGCCCCGCGGGCGCGGGCGACCCGGGCGATGGTCTTGCCCGGCCGCCGGGTGGCGGCCACCTGGCCCCATCCGGCGGTCCCGGCCCGCTCCACGGCCGTGAGCGCGCTGGCCACCCGATCCCGCTGGTCGGTCATCTCGCGCTGGGTCGGCAGCAGCCCCGGGTTGGGCAGGCCGAGCGCTGAGCCGTAGATGCGGGCCAGGCTGACCACCGCTACCGGCTGCCCGCCGCTGAGCGCCACCGCCCGGCTGACCGCGGCCGCCGGGATCGGCTCGCCGGTGGAGGCGATCAGCACGGCCGCCGGGTCGGTGGGCTGCTTGTCCCAGCGGCGACGGCGCCTGAAGCGGCCGGTGACCGGGGCTGCCGCGGCTAGCCGCGCGGCTGACGGGGTCATCGCGGTCAGCCTTCCGGCTCGAGCTGCGGCTCGGCAGCAGCATCGAGGTCGATGCCGCCGGGTGAGCCGACCACCACGGGAAGCACGTTGACCGGCGCGACGCCGAGCCGCTTGTCGCTCATCTTGCGCCACAGGTAGAGGGGGAGGTAGGCGGCGACGATGACAATGCCGAGGAGGTAGAGGAAGTGCGACTCGGTCGGCCCGACAACGATCTTCGGCGAGGCCCAGCCGCCGACGAAGTAGACGAAGGTGAGGAACAGCGCGCAGGTGAGTGCCACCCAGCGGAACCAGCCTGGCATCCGGAACGCGCTGACCTTCTCCGGGTTGAACTGGCGGATCATGAAATACCCGAACAGGGCGGCGACCACGGCGACCAGGTAGCCCACGTTGGAGAAGATGTAGATGCGGACCGGTGAGCCGAACAGGGCGACGATCATCGCGCAGATCAGGTTGAAGAACATGGCCCGGTCCGGCACGTGGTGCTTGTTCTTGTGCGCAAACCAGCGGGGCAGCATCCGGTCCTCGGCCGCCTGGAACAGGGACCGGCCGACCCCCATGATGGCGTTCAGCACCGACAGCAGCAGCGCGAACACGAGCGGGATGCCGATCAGGTACTTGACCCAGCCGGCGCTGCCGAAGATGTGGTCGGCGAAGCTGGTGTAGAGGGTCAGCGGGTCGGCGGTCTTGAGGGACGCGCCGAGGACGCCCACGAACACCGCCGCGGTGGCGATGTAGATGAACACCCCGTACAGGCCCTCTGCGGTGAGCGCGATCTTGGCGTCGCGGTGCGGGTCGCGGCATTCACCGACGTAACAGGCGGCCGCCTCCATGGCCACGGCATTCCACGAGATCACGAAGATCCAGGCCAGGAAGAACGTGACGCCCGCGGTCTTCGGGTCCGCGTAGTGGAAGCCGGAGAGGTTCGACCAGTGGAAGCTGCTCGGCTTGAACACCGGGAGCAGCACCAGCAGGGTGAGCGGGATCATGGCCAGGACGCCCAGCACGGTGGCGAAGGTGGCGCCCATCCTGATGCCGAGATAGCACGGTACGAACAGCAGGATGAGACCAGCCATAGTGATGATGAGCACTGTCACCGACACCGCGGTGCCCAGGCTGCCCAGCGGGAGCAGGCTGCGGCCAAGCGGGAGATGGAGCAGGACGGCGATGTAGCCGGCCGCGAGGATCATGTTGATCGGCGCCACCGGGAACCAGCCGAGCCAGTAGCCCCACCCCGACACGCCGCCCACGTGCCGCGCCGTGGTCTCGCCAAGCGGCTTGAAGCTCTCATAGGCGTACGAAGGCAGGCCGCCGGTGCGGTGCGGCATGAGCACGGCCAGTTCAGCCATGCACAGGCACAGCACCAGCCCGATGAGGACAACCAGCGTGATCGCCGGGATCGCCGCCGCGCCCATCGCCTGCACGGCGAACGGGACGATGCCCGTCACCAGGATGGTCCCGGCCAGGCCGATCACGAATGCGCCCCACCAGTTCGTCCCGCGATGCAACGACGTCGAGATCTCTCCTGGCGTCCCGCCCGTACTCACGCTCATCGCTTATCTCCTCCGCCGGGCCTGCGGAGGCCGCATCACGGTGCGGATGCGGCCCGCAGAGCTGCTGGCTATTAAGCAACGATGTTGCATTGCAGGAAACTGCCAGTGGGTTTCTGTGCCGTAAGGGCCTGTTACGTGCTGATGAATTCTGCGGAAGTAGGTCACCTCAGGGCCCTGGCGGCCACGATTCCGCATCACCCTGCGACCGGTCGCGCACCCAGCGCTACAGAGATGCGGGCGGGCCAGCGGCGGGGGCATCAGGGCGACGCCGCGGCCGGAGGCCTGGAGTGATGCCGGGATCGTCCGCGCTGCGGTGGACTATCTTAACTGTCATGGTGACGCGGCGAACCGCGGAGCAGCCCGCGCTGCGGGCTGTCCGGACCGGCTCAGGCAGGGGCCGGCGGCCAGGTGCGCCAGCACCGGACGGAATCCCCGCCCAGGGGACCGGCGCCCAGCAGGCGGCCGGAGCGGACCTGGCGGGCGGGCCGTCCGAGGAGGGCGGGCCCAGCCAGCTCTCCTGGGTCATCGCCAACCATGTCCGCAGCCGCCGCCGGGAGATCGGTCTCAATGTGGGCCAGCTGGCGGAGCGGTCCGGGATCTCCAAGGGGATGCTCTCGAAGATCGAGAACGCGCAGACGTCGCCGAGCCTGTCCACCATCGAGCGCCTGGCGACGGCGCTGGACATGCCGGTAACGTCGCTGTTCCGCGGCCTGGCCGAGGAGCGCGACGCGGTGTTCGTCAAGGCCGGCAGCGGTCCGGAGATCGTCCGCCAGGGCACCCGGGCCGGCCACGCGTACCAGTTGCTCGGCAGCATGCGCGGCCCGTACAAGCGGGTGGAGCCACTGCTGGTCACCCTCACCGAGCGCACCGAGGTATTCCCGCTCTTCCAGCACCCTGGCATCGAGATCCTCTACCTGCTCCAGGGCGTCATGGAGTACAGCTACGGAACGCAGCGATACGTCATGGAGAACGGCGACACGCTGCAATTCGAGGGCGACATCCCGCACGGGCCCACCGGCCTGGTCGAGCTGCCGATCAGGTTCCTGTCGATCACGGTGTTCAGCGTCGACCGGAGCTGAGGCCGCCCGCTCCGCCGGCGAGCCTGGGTAACCGCCGCATGAATCCTGGCGCATGACCCATTTCGGCGGCGTTAATTCCCGCTCGCTGGCCTTGGCGCCAGCCGGGGACCGCGGTTATGTTCGGGCAAATCCCTGATCGGCGCTTAGGAGGCATCTATCAAAATGGGCATCTACCTGAGCATGCAACGGGTCCGTTTCTCGAGCCCGGACGCTTACCAGAAATTCATGGTGGTCTTCGGGAACGTGCGGCATCACCTCAAGTCCAAGCCCGGGTTCATCCATCTGACCTGGTGGGTGCACCCAGATATCCCCGACTGGTACAACGAGGTGAGCATGTGGGCGAGCAAGGAGGCGCTCAATGACTGGCACATGGACACCTACCACAAGCATGCCAAAGCCTGGGCCGCCAACGGCGCCATAATGGAGGACATCATCACCAACTTCGAGCTCGTCGGGACCAGGCTGCTGCGGATCTGCCCGACGTGTTCCACATTGCAGGACAAGCCATTTGAGCTGGCTCAGGAGCAGTGTGTCCTGGCCGAGCCGTGCCCGAAATGCGGATTCATTTTCCCCACCGCGGCCGAGACCGACGACAGCACGGCCGTGTTCAAGGATCTAATTCCGGACACCCTGCCGGTTGCGTTATCCGGCAGCGTTGGCTGAGGTGCGGCGGCCTCAGGGCAGGACGTCGAGGTAGGTCTGGACGTCCCATTCGGTGACTGTGGAGATGAAGCGCATCCACTCGTCGTACTTGTGATGGTGAAATACCCGGTACATGTCGCCCGGCAGCGCCGAGCGGATCACCTCGTCGGCGGCGAGTGCGTCGAGTGCCTCGCCAAGCGTCTGCGGGATGCGGGTGACCTGCTTGCCGGCCGACATCGCCTCGTAGATGTTGCGCTCCTCGGCCGGGCCGGGATCCAGGCTGCGGTCGAGGCCGTCCTTCATGGCGGCGAGCAATGCCGCGAACGACAGGTAGGGGTTGACCGCCGAGTCCACCGAGCGGTACTCAAAGCGGCCAGGCGCGCTCACCCGCAGGGCAGTGGTGCGGTTCTGGAAGCCCCAGTCGGCGAAGACAGGAGCCCAGAACCCGGCATCCGCGAACCGCCGGTAGGAGTTGACGGTCGAGGCGGTGATGGCGGTCAGCGCGCGCAGGTGCTCCAGCACACCGCCGATCGCGTGCAGTCCGATCTTGCTCGGCATGCGCGGGTCGTCACCCTCGGGCAGGAACATGTTCTCCTCGCCCTGCCACAGCGAGATGTTGTGATGGCACCCGTTGGCCGAGACGCCCATGAACGGCTTGGGCATGAAGCAGGGGAACGCGCCCATCTCCCGGCCCACCTGGCGGCAGATCTGCCGGTAGGTGGTCAGCCGGTCCGCGGTGGCTTCCGCCGTGTCGAACTGGAAGTTCAGCTCGATCTGGCCAGGCGCGTCCTCATGGTCCCCCTGGATCATGTCCAGGCCCAGGGCGCGGGAATACTCGAGGACCTTATGGATGATTGGCTGGAGCTCGGCGAACTGATCGATGTGGTAGCAGTACGGCTTGGTGATTCCCTGCACCGACGGGGTGCCGTCCGGGTTGAGCCGCAGCCACATCATCTCCGGCTCGGTCCCGGCCCGCAGCTGCAGGCCCGTGCTCTGGGTGAAGTCGTCGTGCAGCCGCCGCAGGTTCCCGCGGCCGTCCGCGGACAGGTACGCCCCCGGCTCGGACTCCTCCTCACGGCCCCGGAACAGCGTGCAGAACACCCGGGCCACCTTGCGGTCCCACGGCAGCACCGCGAACGTCTCCGGCTCCGGAAGCCCGACGAGCTCGCGGGCCTCCGGCCCATAGCCGATGTACTCACCGCTCCGGTCGATGAACAGGTTCGCGGTCGCGCCATAGACGAGCTGGAAGCCCCTGGCCGCGACGGACTCCCAATGCTCGGCCGGCACGCCCTTGCCCATCACCCGCCCGGTGACGGAAATGAACTGGCAGTAGAGATAGGTCACTCCCGCCGCGTCGATCTGCCGCCGCACTTCGGCGACGGCCTCCTGGCGTCCGTCCTGGGCGAGAAAGCGGTCGAGGTCGGTCGTCATCGTCTGCTCCCGGTGGTGGGCCGCGGATCGCCCCCACGGGAGCCGTGGCCGGCGGGCTGCCGCGTGGCGGTTCACTGCGGGTGAAGGCACTGCGGGTGAAGGCAGTCTCTTCGCGAACGGTTACGGCCGTGTGTCGCCAGGGCCCTCGACTGTGAACCGTCCGGCATCGCCGGTAACAGCACCGCACGGAATCCGGCCGGCCAGCCCCGGCGGGGTGCCGCCACCTGCTGGTTGCCGTAACGAGACAGTGACATCCGCGAGCCCGCTTGTTCACTCATAGGAAACATGGTTGCCATACCCTTGGGCGGTATGGCTTCCTGCCCCGAGACAGCGCGCCCGCTCGCCCCGGCGCCGGACGCGGACCCGGAGGCTCATCTGGCCGAGCTCGGCATCGAGGTCCTGCACCTGGCTGTGCCGGATACCAGCGGCACGCTGCGGCAGAAGCGGTTCCGGCTGCCCAGGGCGGCCGCGCTGATCAGGAGCGGCTGGTCCTTCATCGACGCCGTCCAGTGGTGGGACACAGCCGACGGGACGCCCGGGGACCGGGCCTGGACGCATGCGCCGGCCCAGGTGGACCTCGGCAGCCTGCGCCGGTTCCCGTTCGAGCCTGCCGCCGCGGTCGCGCTGGCCGACTTCACCGGCCCGCTGGCCGAGCTGTCTGCCCGCCAGGTGCTGGGCCGCCTGGTGGACCGGGCCGCGGCGCTCGGCCTGACCGCCCGGCTGGCCTTCGAGATCGAGGTCATCCTGCTCGACGGGACGTCGGAGGATCAGGCCGCGGACGGCTACGCACGGCCGCGTGCGATCGCCGCAGCCAACCGGTGCTGGTCCGGGCTCACCCTGGCCACCCACGCCGGGCTGCTCAGCGACCTGGACGCCACCCTGGCGGCCGGTGACGTCCTGCTCGACCATCTGTGCGCCGAGCTGGGCCCGGGCTGCGTCGAGCTGGCCACCAGCCCGCGCGATCCGCTGTCGGCCGCGGATGACCTGGCGTTCCTGAAGCTCTTCACCCGGGCGTGGTCGCACGCCCATGGCTATACCGCGTCGTTCATGGCCAAGCTCGCCGACGAGTTCCCGGGCCTCGGCGGGCATCCCGTGCTCTCCCTGCACGATGCCCAGTCCGGTGCGGATGCGCTGGCCGCGCCAGCCGAGCAGCACGGGCTGGCCAGGGCAGGCCTGCACGCGGTGGCGGGCATCACCCAGGCCCTCCCGGAGCTCACCCTGCTCGCGGCGCCGACCGTGAATTCCTACCGGCGGCTGGCCCCTGGTAACTGGGCACCGCGCACCGCGACCTGGGGGATCGGCAACTACACCTGCGGGCTGCGGGTGGTGCCAGCCGAATCATTGGCTGGCGAGGGGGGGCGCGCCGACGGCGTGTTCCCTCCGGGCCAGCGATCGCGGGGGCCGGGGGTTCCGGGGGTAGTCCCCCGGGAGAGCAGAGCGGGGGGTTGCCCCCCCGGGCTAGCAACTGCGCCGACCCGCCTAGAACTACGGGTGCCCGGCGCTGATGTCAACCCATGGCTGGCTGCCGCGCTGGCGCTCGGTGGTGCGCTGCACGGGATAGAGCAGCGGCTGCTGCCTGGCCCGCCCGTCACCGGGCCCGCCCGCGAGATCGTCCCCGACGGGCTCGGCGAGCTGCCCCGCACCCTGCTGGAAGCAGCCGAGCGGTTCGCCGCGAGCGAGCTTGCCGAGGACCTTGTCGGCGAGGCGTTCGCCCGGCATTACGCGGCGACGCGGATCGAGGAGGACCGCCAGATGCGGCGGCATGTTCCCGCGGCCGAGCGCGCCAGATACCTGGATCACGTCTGATCACCTAGTGCCGATCACCCCGTGCTGATCACCCCGTGCCGAGGAGGCGCCATGCCCGCACCGACCCCGCCTGCGCCAGTCTCATCCGCGCCAGTCTCATCCGCGCCAGTCTCATCCGCGCGGGCTCTCCCGGCCGGCCTCACGGTCTCCAGCGAGCAGGTAGCAGCATTCGACGCTGATGGTTTCGTCGTGCTGGACCAGATCATCGATCCCGGGCTGGCCGCCGCTGTGGCAGAGCGTTATGCGGATCTGTTCGCTGGCCGGTTCGAGACCGGGCTGCAGCCCGATGAGTGGAACTGGAAGCCCGGCCGGGATGGCGAGGACCGGACCAGGCAGATCTGCAACGCATGGAAGTCGGACCGGCTGATCGCCTCAGTGGTGCTGAGCGAGGACATCGGTCGTGCCTGCGCGACGCTGGGCGGCTGGACCGGTACCCGGCTGTCCCAGGACAACGTGCTCTGGAAGCCGTCCGGCGTGAAAGCCCTCGGCTATCACCAGGACTCCTCCTACGAGCTGTGGGCCGACCCGCCGGACTGGGTGAGCTGCTGGATCGCGCTGGACGACACCACCGCGGAGGGCGGCACGGTGGAATACGTCCGCGGCTCGCACCGATGGCCGCACTGGGGCATGATCGAGCAGTTCCACGCCCCGGACAACTACCGCAAGGAACTAGACGAGGCCGCCCGCGAGGCCGGCGTCACCGAACTGGACATCGTCAAGATCGTCGTGCCACGCGGTGGCGGTGTCTTTCACACCGGCTGGATCTGGCACGGTTCCGGGGTCAATCGTGGCGACCGGCCGCGGCGCTCCCTGGTGGCGCACTGCATGCCGTCCCGGACGCGGTTCCACCCGACTATCACCGGTGCCATCTACGGCCGGTACAAGCGGTTCGGCGACCTGACCATGGACGAGAGCTTCTTCCCTGTCACCTGGCACGAGAGCGGGCAGCGAACGGGGTTCATCGACTCCTACCTGGTCGGCCAGGCCGGTTCGCCGGCCCCGGGACGCGGCGATGAGCTCGGTAAGGCTCGGCCAGGCAGCAGCCCGGCGGCCCGTGACCGGACCGGACGACACCCGCAGTCCGGTGCTCCTGGTGCTCACCGGGGGACCGGTGTCGCGGTCAGCGATCCTCCGGGCGGCCCAGCTCGCCTCCGGGCGGCCGGTCACCGTGGTCGGCCTCGCCCCGGCTGGCACCCGGCCGGCCAGCCTGCCGCAGGCCGCGCCACCGCCGGACCGGCCGGAGCGGGACCGGCCGCCGGAACGGGACCGGCCAGGATGGGACCGGCCGGGGCCGGAGCAGATGCGCGCTGCGGTGGCGGATGCGATGAGCGCACTCGGCAGCCTGGGGGTGACCGCGTTCGGGCATGTCGCGGCCACTACGGCGCCCGCGCGCACCCTGCTGCGGGTGGCCCGGACGCGCGGCGCGCGCGCCGTTGTCCTCGATGAGTGCCCCTCCCGCGGGGCGGGCCTGGCCGCAGGAGGTGAGCTGGCCGGGGAACTCAGGCGGCGGACGCACGGCTCGGGGCTCATCGTGGAATCCGCGGCGACCGATCGTGGTGGCCCGATGGGCGCGCTGGTGCCGCGGCCCCGCCTGGGCGGCCGGTAAAGCCGGGCAGCCGGTAAGCCGGGGGCCAGTCAGCCGGGCAGGAGCAGTGCCGGGCGGGTCAGCAGTACCGGGCGGGTCAGCGGGCTTGGCCGGTGTCGGCGCCCGGGCGGCTCTGCGGGGCGTGACCGGCCAGGTCGGGTGCCAGCACAGTGAGCGGCGCAGGCGCGGTGAGCACCGGGAGGTGGGTAAGCCGGATGACCCGGTCGCGGACGCCCTGGCCGAGGAGCCGGCTCAGGCCGCGGCGGCGGTGCGACCCCAGCACGATGGTGTCCGCCGACCAGCGGGCGGCCTCGGCCACGATCTGGTCGGCTATTGCGGAGCTGAGTGCCACGCGGCTCAGGCTGGTGGCCTCCACCCCGCTGGAGAGCAGGTCGCCGATGGCATCGTCGACCAGGCGGGCAGCCTCCTGCCGGGACTCCACCGCCACGCCCCGGCCGCCGGCCTGGAGCTCGTTCACGTGTACGACGCGGACTGCCGTGCCCTCATCCGCTAGCGAGATGGTGAAGCTGAGCGCCACCTGCCCGGCGGCTGAGTTGTCGAGGGCGAGAAGTATCCGCCTGCGCATGATCGCCTCACGGCTTAGTCGGCTGCCTGATCACAGGCCTTGCATGAGCCGACGTTACCTCCCGCCGGGCCATGGCCGGCAGGGAACTATGTCCCGGGCGGCCCGGGACGCTCGGCCAGGCCCGGCCGGGACGATATGCCCGGCCCGCCACAGCCCAGAAGGCACACCCAGAAAGGCACACCCGGAAGGCACCCGGGGACGCTGGCGGTGACCGGCCCGCCGGTCACCGCAGCTGGCCGGCCCCGGCGTAAGGATGCTGGCTGGCCAGCAGGTCATCCTCGGCGAAGCGGGAGAGCCGGAAATCGCGTTCCGGGATATCCGGATCCGCGCTGGCACCCGTGCACACCAGGTCCGCGACCAGCGCCCCGACCGCGGGAGAGATCTTGAACCCGTGGCCGCTGAAGCCGGCGGCGACCACCAGGCCGGCCAGCTCGGTCCGGCTGATCACCGGGTTGAAGTCCGGGGTGACGTCGTAGCATCCCGCGTAGCTGGACGAGACGGCCGCATCCGGCAGGCCGGGGAAGCGGCGGGCGAGCTTGCCGGCGGCCCGTTCGACGAAGTCCGGGTCCGCGCCGTTGCGGTAGCTGTCGGGGTCGGTGAGTTCCAGCGTGTGCAGATCGCTGTTGCCGCACAGCAGCTCGCCGGAGGCCTCGGTCCTGATGTATTGCAGGCAGACCAGGTCGGACAGCACCGGAACCGGGCCCAGCGGCCGGCCGGGCGCGACGAGCAGGATCTGCTCCCGGCAGACCCGGATCGGCAGGTCCACGCCGAGCGGCGCGGCCAGCGCCACCGACCACGGGCCGGCCGCGAGCACCACCGACCCGGCGGGCAGCACCGTGCCGTCGGCCAGCCGCACTCCGGTCACCTGGCCACCGCGCGACATCACCTCGATGGCCAGCGTGCCCTGGCGGATGGTTGCGCCGCCCCGCCGCGCGGCGGCCGCGAAGGCCTGTGCTGTCCGGTAGGGATCGCCGTATCCGCCCCGTGGCTCGTAGCCGAACGCGGCGAAGTCGGACAGGTCCGCCGCGGGCCACAGCTCCGCTGCCGCCTCGTGGCCGATGGCTGCCGTCTCAATGCCCAGGGACTGCTGCATGGCCAGGTTGGCGTGCAGCGCGGCGGCGTTCTCCGCGCCCACGCCGACCACGTAGCCGGTCTGGCGGAATCCGGTGTCGTCGCCGAGCACGTCCGCCGCATTCTCCAGCAGCCGCAGGCCCTTCCACGCCATGGCGGCCAGGGAAGGCACCCCGTAGTGGCAGCGGACGATCCCGCTCGACTTGCCGGTCCCGCCGCAGCCCACGGTGCCCCGCTCCAGTACTACCACGTCACGCACGCCCCGCTCGGTGAGCCACCACGCCGCCGCGGCGCCGGTGATGCCGCCGCCGATGACTACGACGTCCGCGGACCGGGCACTGCCGTGGGTCACGGTGGCCAGCCAGGGATCCAGGAGGTGCCGGCCAGCGGGACCCGGGCCATCGCGGCGGCCTCCACGGTCAGCGCGACCAGGTCCTCGGGCTCGAGCCGGTGCACGTCCGACTTGCCGCAGGCGCGGGCCAGCATCGTGGTCTCCATGACCAGCGAGCGCAGGTAATTGGCCACCCGCTCGGCGCCCAGCCCGGCATCGAGCCGTCCCGCGAGCAGATCGTCCTGGGTGGCGATGCCCACCGGGCAGCGCCCGGTGTGGCAGCCCGCGCAGTAGCCCGGCGCGGTGCCCATGGCGGCGTAGTCGCCGGTCACATCGACCGGTGCGCCGTCCGCGCCGGGGTAGGCGGAACTGTTGCAGCCGAGTGCGATCAGGGCCGCCATGCCGATGGACACCGCGTCGGCGCCCAGCGCGAGGGCCTTGGCCACGTCCGCGCCGCTGCGGATCCCGCCGGAGACGATGAGCTGCACCTCGCCGGCCACGCCCAGGTCGGCCAGGGCGTCGGCGGCCAGCCGCACCGCGGCCAGCGTGGGGATGCCGGTGTGCTCGATGAACGCGTCCTGGGTGGCGGCCGTGCCGCCCTGCATCCCGTCTACCACGACCACGTCCGCGCCGGCCGCGACGGCGAGCCGGACGTCGTAGCCCACCCGGGTGGCGCCCATCTTCACGTAGATGGGCACCCGCCAGCCGGTTGCCTCGCGCAGCTCCTCGATCTTGATCCGCAAGTCGTCAGGGCCGGTCCAGTCCGGATGACGGCTCGCCGAGCGCTGGTCGATGCCTTCCGGCAGGGTCCGCATGGCGGCGACCCGCGGGCCGACCTTCTGGCCCAGCAGCATCCCGCCGCCGCCCGGCTTGGCGCCCTGGCCCAGCACGATCTCCACCGCGTCAGCGGCCCGCAGGTCGTCGGGGTTGAACCCGTACCGGGACGGCAGGCACTGGTACACCAGCGTCTTGGAGGCGGCCCGCTCCTCGGCGGTCATGCCCCCATCGCCGGTGGTGGTGGAGGTCCCCGTCGCCGAGGCGGCCCGCCCGAGTGCCTGCTTGGCGGCGGCGGACAGCGCGCCGAAGGACATCCCGGCGATGGTCACCGGGATGTCGAGCACGACCGGCTCGCTCGCGTGCCGCGCGCCCAGCACGGTGCGGGTCTCGCAGTGCTCCCGGTACCCCTCCAGCGGGTACCGGGACGCGCTCGCGGTGAGCAGCAGCAGGTCGTCGAAGGTCGGCAGGGAGCGCCGCGCCCCGCCGCCCCGGATCTGGTATCGGCCGAGGCCAGCCCGTTGCTGGATGTCCGCGACCACCTCGGGCGGGAACGTGTGGTTGCCCGGCAGCGGGCTAGTAGGCGGCATGGTGCTGGCTGGTGAAGTGGTAGAGCTGACGGGCTGAGCCGACCCGGGTCACCTTCTCCGGGTCGATGTGGTCGAAGCCGGTCCGCTGCACCAGGTCGCGGACCGCGGTCACGTCCGCATCGCTGAGTTCCTCCACCCTGGCATCGGCGCCAAGGCTCCGTATGGTGCCCGCCACGTAGATCACCGCCTCGTAGAGTGAGTCGCCCAGCGCGTCGCCGGCGTCGCCGCCGATCAGGATCGTGCCGGCCTGGGCCAGGAATCCGCAGAAGGCACCAGCGTCCCCGGCCACCGCCAGGGTGGCGCCCTTGAGTGAGATACCGGCCCGCAGCGACGCGTTTCCCTCGACCATCACCAGCCCGCCGTGCGCGGACGCCGCGGCAGACTGGCTGGCGTCACCGCGTACCCGGACCACGCCGGACATCAGGTTCTCCCCGCGCCCCAGCCTGCCGGCCCGTTGACCGTGACGGCGGCCAGCTTGCCCAGGCCGCCTGCGTAGTAGCCGGCTGGGCCGTCGATCGTCACGGTCAGCTCGCAGTCCAGCCCGACGGCGAGGTTGTGGCGGCCACCGGGGCTGGCCACCGTGATCGCGGTGCCGGGCGGCAGCTGGCGCAGCCGGGCATTCACCTCGCGCACGCCAAGGGCGGCCGCGTCCAGCCGTAGCCCAGCGCCATCCCCGGCAGCAGCCGGCCCGGCGCCGGGGGCCGCGGCATCCTGCCCGGCGCCAGGGAGCGCGGCCGGCTGGCTCACCGCGACCACAGGTAGACCTCCTCCGGGGCCGGCTCGAACACGCGTGCCGCGGCGATCCCGGGCAGCACGGACAGCGCCCGGTACTCGCTGGCCATCGCGACCCACCCGGCCCCTTCGGCGATCAGCGCTGGCTTGCAGGCGATCACGTCCCGGACGACAGCGAACTCGGTCGGCGTGGTGACCAGCAGCGTGTAGAAGCCGTCGAAGGCCTGGCATACCCTGCGGAGCGCCTTGTCCAGGTCGTCACCGTCGTCCAGGCAGGCTCCGATGAACGCGGCGGCGACCTCAGAGTCGTTGTCGGTGTCGAAGCTGATGCCCTCGGCGGCAAGCTGACGGCGGATGGTGTCGTGGTTGGCGAAGGAGCCGTTGTGCACCACGCACAAGCCCGGCCGCACGCAGAAAGGGTGGCTGTGCGCGACGGTGACTGCCGACTCGGTCGCCATCCTGGTGTGCCCCACCGCCTGGTAGCCGGTCCGGCTGGCCAGCCCGAACGACTCCGCCAGGGCGAGGGGATCGCCGATGCCCTTGAGCACCGCCAGGTCCGGCCCCGTGCCGAGCAGCGGGGCGCCGGGCAGCGCGGCCCGGACAGCTGCGGTGAGTGCCTGCTGCGCGACCGGTGCGGTGATCACCCGCACGGCGGCGACCTCGGTCACCTCAGCAGCCGGCGCCGGGCCAGCCGCCGGCCCGGGCTACCCGCCGGCCCCGGCCCAGCCAGCGGGCCCACGGCCAGTGGGTCCGCGGTGAGCTGCCGGGTCACCAGCGCGGCCAGGTCGCTGGCTGGCACCTGGCCGGCCAGCACGGTGGCCGCGGCCCAGCCGGGGCGGCACAGCTGGGCGTCCCCGTACAGGGCGACCCCGGCCGAGTCCGGACCGCGCTCCCTGACCTCGGCCAGCATGGCCGCGATCAGCTCACCGAGCTGCCCCTGGTACGGGCCGTCCCTGAGCTGCAAACCCACGATGCCGCACACGGATCCTCCCTGGCCGTTCCTTCCCTGCCCGCCGCACCTCAGAACGCGGTCAGGTACCTGTCCGTCTCCCAGTCACTGACCTGGGCGTGCCAGTGGAGGAACTCCTCCTGCTTGACCTGGCGGTAGTACTCGGCCACCTGGCGCCCGGAACCGGCCACGTCCAGGCAGCCGCTGATCAGGTCATCGTCGGCCAGCCCCTGCACCGCGTGCAGCAGGGTGGGCGGCAGGGTATGGCCCGGGCCGCCGCCGCGCTGGCCCGGGTCCAGGCCCCGGTCGATCCCGTCCAGGCCGGCCGTGAGCAGCGCGGCCATGGCCAGGTAGGGGTTGGCGGAGCCGTCGCAGGCACGCACCTCGATCCGGTCGCCGTCGGGCACGCGGATCATGTGCGTGCGGTCGTTACCGCCGTAGGTCGCGGACGTGGGGGCCCAGGTCGCGCCGGAGGCAGGTGCCGCGGCGGTCGTCCTCTTGTAGGAATTGACCGTCGGCGCGACCACCGCGAGCAGCGCTGGCGCGTGCTCGAGCACGCCGCCGATGAACGAGTACGCCATCCCCGACAGGCCGAGCCCGCGCGGGTCCGCCGGGTCCGGGAACAGCGGCTCGCCGTCCCGCCACAGCGACATGTGCATGTGCAGCCCGGTACCGGTGCGGTCGGTGAACGGCTTGGGCATGAACGTCGCGGTCATCCCGCGCTGCTCGGCGAGCACCTGGACCAGGTAGCGGAACGAGACCAGCCGGTCGGCGGTGGTCAGCGGCGCCGCATGGCTGAAATTCTGCTCGAACTGCCCGTTGCCGTCCTCATGGTCGTTCGCGTAGTTGGACCAGCCCAGGCCGTTGATCGCGGCCGACACCTCGGTGAGGTGCTCATACATCCGGGTCAGGTCGCGAGCGTCGTAACAGGGCCGCGCGGAGCGGTCGCGCTCATCGGCCACGGTCAGCCGGCCCGCGGCGTCCCGGCGCACCAGGAAATACTCGGCCTCCACGCCGACCTGCGCGGCGAGGCCGCGGTCAGCCAGCTGGCCGAGCACCGTGCGCAGGATGATCCGCGGCGCGAACGGCCATGGCCGGCCTTCCACGTACGGGTCGCAGTGCACCATGGCCAGGCCCGGGCGCAGGAAGGACAGGCTGGTGTAGGAGGCGGGATCAGGGATGGCCATCAGGTCGGGGTCGCTGGGCTGCTGGCCGAGGGCACCCGCGGCGTAGCCCGCGAAGCCCACGCCTTCGGTCTCCAGCATCGCCGTGGCCTCGGCGGGCACGAGCTTGGCGCACGGCTTGCCGTTGAGATCCACGAACGTCGCCAGGATGAAGCGCACCCCGTCGGCGGCCACCTGCTCAGCCAGGGTGACCGGCGCGGGGCCGGGCTCCGGGACGGCGTACGGCAGTTCCGCGCTGACCGGTGCTGCCAGGCCCGGACCGCCCTGCACGGTGCTTCTCATCGACCACCTCGTCAACTGTCACGAATCTCCGTCTCCTATGAGTAAACAGGGAGGCGGTTTCGGGTAGGTGGCGGCCTGTAACGCTTGGGTTAACCCGGGACGACCGCGGGGGTCTGCGCGGGCACCCCGCGGGCGGTGCTGGCGAGGCTGGGCCAGGCCGCGCCGCGCCCGGCGGGGCCGCACCGGGCGCGGCGCCCGGCGGCTACCGGGGCGGCTGGCCGGGCGATCCCAGCCGGCTGAGCGGGCGCGCCCGGCGGCGGCGTCGGCCCAGGCTGCCCGGGCGCGCGCCCAGGCCGGTGCTGACCACCTTGAGCGGGGCAGGAGCGGTAAGCACCGGCAGGTGGCTGAGCCGGATGACCCGGTCCCGGACTCCGCGGCCCAGCAGCCGGCGCAGGCCGTGCTGCCGGCAGGAACCGAGCACGATGGCATCAGCGGGCCAGCTGGCCGCCTCGGTCACGATGTAGTCCGCGATCCCGGAGCAGGTAGCCATGGACGCATGCCCAGACGCCTGGATGCCGCAGCTGCGCAGCTGCGCCACGGCCGCCTCGACCACGTGCCCGGCTTCCTCAGCGCTCTCCACGGCCAGTCCCCGGCCGCCCAGCTGGAACTCGTTGATGTGCACGATGCGCACCGCAGCGCCGCTGGCCGCCAGCGCGATGGTGAAGCTGACCGCGACGGGCCCGGACTCGGAGCTGTCGAGAGCAAGAAGTATCCGCCTGAGCATCGTCGGCCTCGCGTTCACTCCGCTGCCTGGTGCGCTGCCGGCGCAGCCGTCCGGCATCTCCTTCACGGTACCCCCGCGGCGCCGCCGTAAGCAGGGCCCAAGTGTCTCGGCGCTAGCTGCCGAGGATCGCGGCCAGCACGCGGGTGGTGTCGGCGAGGTCGGGCAGCACGGCGTCGGCGCCCGCTGCGGTGAGGTCCGCCACGGTCGAGCTCCCGGTGGCCACGCCGACGCCGCGCGCGCCCGCGGCCCGGGCCGCCCCGATGTCTAGCGGGGTGTCCCCGACCAATACCGTGGCCGGGCCGCCGAAGTCCGCGCGGTAGGCGGCCGCGGCGCTCGCCCGGGCCAGCGGGACCAGGTCAGCCCGGATTTCGTGGGCGTCACCGTAGGCTCCGACGCGCAGGTCCAGGTAGCGGTCGAGGCCGAGCGTGGCGAGCTTCACCTCGGCCAGCGCGCGCATGTTGCCGGTCAGCACCGACTGGACGGCATGGCCGGCCAGGCCCGTCGCGGCCGGCCAGCGCGGCCAGCGCCTCGGCCGCGCCGGGCAGCACCTGGCCAGCCTCCCGGAGCAGGCTCGCCAGGCCCGGCGCCAGCCCGGCCACGTGCTGCTGGAACTCTTCCAGCCGGGCCCGCGGTTGCGGCACCTCGGCCAGGGTCAGCGCGTCGAGCGCAATGGCCCGGTCGGTCCGGCCCGCCAGCGCCGGGGCCCGGATCAGCTCCGCGCCGAAGAGGTCGCGGAACGCCTGCTGGTACAGCCGCCAGCCGGTGCCGCCCGCGTCCATCAGGGTGTGGTCGATGTCCCATAGCACCAGCGGCCCGCGCACGACGTGACGGTACCAGCCGCTCCCGGATCCGGCTCGGCGCCTGTGCGGCGGGCGTTTCGGACGGCCAGCGGTCGGTGCCCAGGACTAGACTCGCCGCGAACGGGAGCAGCAGCGAGCGGCGGAGGGTGCCAGTGGCGGGCCGGATCCGCGACGAGGACATCGCGCTCGTCCGCGAGAAATCGGCCATCGACGAGGTGGTCGGGGAGTACCTCCAGCTGCGCAACGCGGGCGGTGGCTCGCTCAAGGGCCTGTGCCCGTTCCACGACGAGAAAACACCCTCGTTCAACGTCACCCCGGCGCGCGGCCTGTGGTACTGCTTCTCCTGCGCCGAGGGCGGCGACGTCATCAAGTTCGTGGAGAAGATCGACAACCTGTCGTTCGTCGAGGCGGTAGAGCGTCTCGCCGCGCGGGCCGGGCTCGACCTGCGCTACGAGCAGGGTGGCCAGGTGCCCGGGCGGGAGCACAGCCAGCGCCGCCGGCTGCTCGAGGCTCATCAGGCCGCCGCCGATTTTTATCAGCAACGCCTGCCCGGGGCGGATGCCGCCACGGCTCGCGCGTTCCTGGCCGAGCGGGGATTCGAGCTGGCCGACGCCGCGCGGTTCGGGGTCGGGTACGCGCCGGCCGAGTGGGAGGCGCTGACCCGGCACCTGCGCGGCCGCGGTTTCACCGAGCAGGAACTGCTGCTCGGCGGGCTGGCCAGCCAGGGCCGCCGCGGCCCGGTGGACCGGTTCCGCGGCCGGCTGATCTGGCCGATCCGGGACCTGACCGGGGACGTGATCGCGTTCGGCGCGCGCAAGCTCAACCCGGACGAGGACGGCCCGAAGTACCTGAACACCCCGGAAACGCCGCTGTTCAAGAAGAGTTCCGTGCTGTACGGCGCGGACCTGGCCAAGCGGGAGATCGCGCAGCGCCGTCAGGTGGTCATCGTCGAGGGCTACACCGACGTGATGGCCTGCCACCTGGCCGGGCGTGCCCACCGCGGTGGCCACCTGCGGCACCTCGTTCGGCGAGGCGCACATCAAGATCCTGCGCCGGCTGCTGATCGACGCGGACTTCCAGCTCGGCGAGGTCATCTTCACCTTCGACGGCGACGCGGCCGGGCAGCGGGCGGCGCTGCGCGCGTTCGACCTGGAGGAGCGGTTCGTCACCCAGACCTATCGTGGCGGTGCAGCGCGACGGCCTCGACCCGTGCGACCTGCGGCTCAAGCAGGGCGACGTGGCTGTCCGCGACCTGATCGCGCAGCGCGTGCCGATGTTCGAGTTCGCCATCCGCAGCGAGCTCGGCCAAGCACAACCTGGACGCCAACGAGGGCCGGCTGGCCGCGCTGGACGCGGCCGCGCAGATCATCGGCCGGATCAAGGACCGCGGCCTGCGCGACCGGTACGCGGTCAGCCTGGACCGGTGGCTCGGCATGACGCCGGCTCGGCAGATGGACGAGCAGTTCGTGCTGGACCGGGTGCGCTGCCCGGATCGGGCCGGGCCAGGCCCGGGCCGCGGCGCCCGGGGCGGGCGGCGGCCGGGCCGGCGGCCGGGCTCCGGCCGCGCGCGGCGGCCGCGAGCCGGGCCGCGGCCGAGCCCGCCCGCCGCAGCGGCCGGTGAGCACCGGTACGACGGGAACGACCCGGTGGTCGAACCTGGAGCGGCAGGCGCTCAAGCTGGCCATCCAGCGGCCCGGCGCTGTGCGGCCCGGCCTTCGACGCGCTGCTGGCGCGAGCGATTTCACCGTGCCCGTGCACGCCGCCGTCCGGGACCTGATCGCGGGTTGCGGGGGAGTGGCCAGCGCCGGGTCGGCCCGGGAGTGGGCCGCGCGGCTGATCGAGGCCGCCCCCAACGACCGGGCCCGGGAGTTCGTCACCCGGCTGGCGGTGGAGGCCATCGAGGCGCCGCGCAAGGACGGCGAACCGGACGCCCGGTACGCCGAGGCGGTCCTGGCCCGGGTGGAGGAACTGGCGGTGAGCCGGCAGATCAGCGGAGCTCAAGTCGCGGTTGCAGCGGCTGAGCCCGGTGGAGCACGCCAGGAATACAACCGGATGTTCGGCGACCTGGTGGCCTGGAGCAGCGCCGGAAAGCGCTGCTGGAGCGGGCGGCCGGGGCGCTCTGAGCCCGCCTGGCCGGTGTCGTCCTGGTGGCTGCTGACACGGCGGGCAGTGCTGTGGCAGGTGGCAGCGTCAGGGATCAGATGTACATCGGTGCAAATGGCACCGGCGCTACTAGCCTGAAGGTGACAAAATTAATCACCACCGTTACCCCGGGCTTCGTGGCGCACACTGGTCTGCGTGACCCTTACGTTACTTCCCAGTGGCGGACTGTCAGCGGATCAGGTGGCGGAGCTGGTCGCACGGGCCAGGGAGCGCGGCTCCGTCACCGCGGCTGACATCACGGCCGCACTCGATGCCGCTGATCTCCCGGCCGACGCCTTCGACAATGTGGTGCGCCTGCTCACGGACGAGGGCGTGGAGATCGTTGACCCGCCCGCCGACGACGCGGCGGACGCCGCCGCGGCGGCGCGGCCGACCGGAAGCGGCGCAGCGGCCCGGCACCGGCGATCTCGTCCGCATCTACCTGCGCGAGATCGGCCGCGTGCCGCTGCTGACCGCGCACGGATGAGGTGCGAGCTGGCCAAGTCCATCGAGGCCGGGCTGTTCGCCGAGGAGAAGCTGCAGGGCGGCTTCCCGCTGCTGGACGTCGCAGCGCGCCGAGCTGGACGAGCTGGCCGCGGACGGGCTGCGCGCCAAGCAGCGGCTGATCGAGGCCAACCTGCGCCTGGTCGTATCCATCGCCAAGCGCTACATCGGCCGCGGCCTGGTCTTCCTGGACCTGATCCAGGAGGGCAACCTGGGCCTGATCCGCGCGGTGGAGAAGTTCGACTACACCAAGGGCTACAAGTTCTCCACCTACGCCACCTGGTGGATCCGGCAGGCCATCACCCGGGCCATCGCGGACCAGGCGCGCACCATCCGGATCCCGGTGCACATGGTGGAGACGATCAACAAGATGGCGCGGGTCCAGCGCCAGCTGCACCAGGACCTGGGCCGTGAGGCCACCCCGCGACGAGATCGCCGCCGAGATGGGGCTGAGCGCCGAGCGGGTGGCGGAGATCCAGCGGATCGCCCAGGAGCCGGTCTCGCTGCAGTCGCCGATCGGCGAGGAAGACTCCGACCTGGGCGACTTCATCGAGGACGCCGACGCGGTGGTGCCGATCGAGGCGGCCGCGTTCATCATGCTGCAGGACCAGCTGGAGCAGATCCTGGACACGCTCGGCCCGCGTGAGCAGAAGATCATCCAGCTCCGGTTCGGCCTGATGGACGGCCACCCGCGCACGCTGGAGGAGGTGGGCCGGGAGTTCGGCGTCACCCGGGAGCGGATCCGCCAGATCGAGTCCAAGACCCTGGCCAAGCTGCGCCACCCCAGCCGGGCCCAGATGCTCCGCGAGTACCTGGGCTAGCCTCTCCCGCTGCCCCCGCGAAGTCAGCGACACCGCACCGCAGGGTGCCTCAGGGCCCGGCCACCCGCCGCGCAAAGCCACAGATCGCTGACCACTGGCGAGCACAGCCAGTGGAGTGGGGCTAGCGGACGAGGCAGGCGGGCGACTTCCCGCTGGCCGGGCTACCGGATCTGGCAGCCCGGGTACTGCCTGCGGTGGTGTTCTGGGGGAAGGCGGCGGCGAGGGCGCTGGCTATCCCCTGGGCGCGGGCGGCGTAGCCGGGAGAGGTGTAATGGATGCCGTCGGAAATGAACCAGCTGCTCTGGACCACCGACGCCCAGTCATAAACCCGCATATTCGGGTACCGCGCGCAGGCCTGGATCAGATCGCTATTCCATTGCTGCATGTTGGTTTCTGAGTAGGCGCCAGCGGCAAGCAGCGATCTGACGTTCACCCACATGACGGGCTGGTTCCCGATGAGCGCCATCATCTCGCTGATCCGGGCCTTCAGGCCAACCGGCGAGCCGACGGCCACATCGGCAGTGTCGTTGGTGCCCAGGGCAAGTACCCAGCAGCCCCGGTATCCGCCGCGCAGCAGCTGCTGCGCCACGGTGTAGGCGTTGGGCTGGTTCTCATACGTCTCGACGATCGACCGGGCGCCAGAGATCTCAGGGATGAACTGGGTCACGCCCACCTGGGCATACTGCGCGGCGATCCGCTGCTGGGGCATAGGCAGGTAGCTGGGGGAGATCAGGCCCTCGGAGGTGGAATCGCCGATGTGCACTACCGCCCGGCACGCGGTGCGCGGTGGCCCACCGGCGGCGGCTGGAGACGGGCTTGTGGCGGCCGCGCTGGGCGCCCGCGAGCCGGGCGCACCGGAAGCGGAGGCCGCAGCGGCCGCGTGAGACGGCGATGACCGGGTGCCTGCCACGGGGGTGAGCGGTGGCCGGACCACTCCGGCCAGGCCGCAGCTGGCCAGCCCCACCACTGCGACGGCCCCGGCCACGGTGAGCTTGACCCCCCGCCGGGCGTCCGCCGGATGCCATCCGGTGGACCTGATCCGGGCCCACCACCGACCGACAGCGCCACGGCGGACTGGCTCCTCGATGAACCGCCACGACAGCGCGGCGGCACCGATAGCCGCCGCGACCTGGAAAGCGCCGCGGGCCAGGCTGTCGCGTCCGCTGGCCGGGGTCGTCATCACGATGATGGGGAAATGCCACAGGTAGATGCCGTAGGACCGGACACCGATCCAACGCAGCGGCCGGTTGCCGAGCACCCGGCCGAACCTGCTCGCCGGTGACGCGGCCGACGCCACCATCGCCGCGGTGCCAGCCGACAGCAGAACCATCCCGCCCCGGTACAAGAACGCTGTGTACTCACTGGTGCGCCAGATCAGCACCACGACGATGGCCAGCCCGGCAGCTCCCATGCCATCGAGAATGCGGCGGCCGGTCTTGCTGACGTCGCTGCCCAGATGCCGCTGGGCCAGACGAAGGCCAGCGCCGCGCCGATCAGCACCGCAAACGCCCGGGTGTCGGTGCCGTCGTAGACCCGCGTCGGGTCGTACCCGGGCCGGTAGAGCACGGCCATGGCCACCGCGGAGGCGGCGGCGAGCAGCAGGGTCGCTGCTGCCAGCCTCATCCGCCCGGGGCCGCCCGCGCTGCCAGCGCAGCCCGAGCCACAGCAGCCACGGCCAGATCAGGTAGAACTGCTCCTCCACCGCCAGTGACCACAGATGGCCCAGTGGAGACGGCGGGCCGAACCGGGCGAAGTAGGAATTGTGCTGGGCAATCAGCCACCAGTTGCTCACGTAGACCGCCGCCGCCCCGACGTCCCCGCGGATAGCGGGAAGCTGGGAGCGGTCCAGTACCGTGATCCAGGCGGCGACCACCGCCAGCATGACGAACAAGGCGGGCAGCAGCCTCCGGGCCCGGCGCAGCCAGAAATCCGCCAGCAGCAGCCTGCCGTGCGTTTCCCACTGGCCAAGCAGCAGATCGGTAATGAGATAGCCGCTCAGTGTGAAAAAAACACCAACCCCGAGTAAGCCGCCCCCGGCCCAGCTGAGATCCAGGTGGTAGGCGACGACGGCTAGGACGGCCAGTGCCCGCACCCCGTCCAAGCCGGGAATGTACCGCTGGCCACCGCGAACTGGCTTGGGCATGATCCCCCACCGGATGGTCGGCTGAGCCCTCCTCGGCGCGTTCCGGCCCGTCAATACCTGGCCAGTTTGTGACAGTAATGCCTGAGCTGCCCCAGTGTCACCAAGGCTCGCCGTCCGGACCGGAGGAATCCCGTTCGTGAACCTGGCCGCCCGGTCGATCATCGCCATCCTGAGCCGCCCTGCGTTGACCTAGGTCACGTGCAGGGATGCGCCGTGGGTACCTCGGCTGACCCGGACGGCATCACCGTTTCGAGGTCAGGTGCCATCCGTAGCATTCTGGGCACCGGTAGACGCGCTTTTCATCCTTGGGCCGGCGCTGACCGTGACGGCCGGTCCGGGCCAGGGCCAGCAGCGCGCTAACCCGGTCCCGGTAACGGATCTTCTTGCATGCCACGGCTGACCCCCGCCCTGGTCCCTGGCGCGGCAAGTCCTATCAGCCCCGATGGTATCCGGCCGTCTCAGCTTTCGCGGGGGGCAATTGTGCAGTTCAGGGCGCTGCCCAGGCGTGCGCGCTTAGCGTCCCCGGCCGGTGGGACTAGCCTGGGGAAATGGATGTCCGTGGGGACGATGGTGAGTCGTCGCCGTCCTTGTCGCTGACCGAATGGCTGGTCCTGAGCCTGGTCGGTGAGGCACCCACGCACGGATTCGCCCTGGCCCGGCTGCTCGGCCGGGATGGCGAGATCGGCCGGGTCTGGCAGGTTCCCAAGCCACTGATCTACCGGGCCCTGCAACGGCTCGAGTCGATTGGGCTGGTGCGCCCGGCCGGGCAGCAGCCCACCAGTCAGGGTCCGGCCCGCTCGCTGGTCACTGCCACCCCGGCCGGGCTCGATGCCAGCGCGGCGTGGCTGGCCCGGCCGGTTTCGCACACCCGTGAGGTGCGCTCGGAGCTGATGGTCAAGCTCGCCCTGCTGTACCGGGCCGGCGCCGATCCGCAGCCGCTGCTGGAAGCGCAGCGCGCGCAGCTGGTCCCGATCGCTGCCGCGCTGCGGGACAGCCTGGACGCCGCCCGGGGATTCGAGCGCACCGTTGCCCTGTGGCGATATGAGACGGTGTGCGCCACACTGCGTTTCCTCGAGGCCGCGGTCTCGGTCGGCGCTGGCTGAGCACTGGCTCAGCAGCTGGCGCTGGTCCTCGGCCCGGCACTCACCCGGCCTTCGCTCTGTACTTACTCCGGACTGGCCCGGCCGGTCTTGTGCCTGCCCCGGCTCCTGTTGTCTCATTGTGACTACTGGAGGGACCGGCGACCTGCGGGCCGGGGCCCTGCATGGTGACTGCGGGCCGGCTGCAACGGGCGGCCGTTTCCGCCGCGCGTCCACGGTGAGCTAGCACAGCCGGAGGGCTGCCGGGGCAGCGGCCCGGCAGCCCTTGCGCGCTAGGAGGACGACGCTGGCGGAGGCGATGGCGGCGGCCAGGGCGGCGGTTCCGCGTCCGGGACGGATCCTGGCGGCGGCGGCCAGGCCGGTTCCGCGCCCGGGCCAGATCCTGGCGGCGGCGGCCAGGACGGTTCCGCGCCCCAGACCGGCCCTGGCTGACCGGGCTCCGGAACGGCGCCGTGCGCCGCCGTGAGCCGGTAGTAGATCTGCGTCACGACCAGTGCGGTGAACGGCGCGACCAGCGTGCCGGTCACCACGCTGCTGATGAACCCCCTGGCGGCCCCGGGCAGCGCGAAAAGGATCAGGCCCAACACGATGTCGAGCACGATCAGGAGCAGGAATACCAGGATGTAGGTGCCGAACACGTGCCATGCGTACCCGCGCACGGTCCGCCAGCTCTGCCGGAAGGCAGCGATCGGGCCGGCCCCGCCGATCACGATGCACGGCACGATCAGCGACCAGAAGGTGAGCAGGATAAGCCCGGGCACGATGATGAGCACGAACCCGATGGCAATCCCGATTCCGGCGAGAAAGGCAGCCAGGGCGACCGAGAGGACGAAGGGCAGCGCCGCGGAGACGGTCTGCCCGAAGGACAGGTCGACCCGGCCGTCCCGGACGTCCTGCACGGCCTTGACTAGCGCTGCCTGGACCAGGCAGAAGCCGATGAAGTTGACGATCCCGCCCAGCGAACGTGCAGGCCCGCCCGGCCAGCGTGAGCAGGGCCACGATGGCCGCGGTCACGATGTAGATGGCAAAAGCTATGAGCAGGAAATGTGCGGCAAAGCGCCGGTAGAGGGCCCAGGATTCGGAGAGAACGCCCGAGAGTGGGTTCATGCGACCGTTATACCGTGTCCGTCGGTGGGTGAAACGGCGTTCCGATATCGCCGGGAATAAGCGGTCGCTGGCTCCGCGGCGGGGCTGGTACCCGGCCCGCCGCGGAGCCGTGGACGTGACGGTCAGCTCTGCGTCGCGCTGTCCGTGGCGTCTGGCGCGGACGTGGACGGTGCCCCGTTCGAGGTGCCCCCATTGCCGCCGCTGCGGTTCCACCGGGCCGGGACACGATCATGCAGTGTTTCCCCGACGTTCTTCGCCTTTGCCGTCAGCCCAGGGACCTGCTGCATCGCCTTGTCCTTGGCGGACTTGGCCAGTCCAGCCGCCTGGGCCTGGGCCGCGCCGGCCGCCTGCTGGACCGCGGGACTGTCCGCTGCCTTGCGGGCCAGTTTCTTGATCTGTTCGTAGCGCTCCCGGCCGGCCCGCGCGCCAACCACGAAGCCAGCGGCGAAGCCAGTGAGGAAGCTAATCCGGTACCGCATAAGGAACCTCTCTCAGCTGAGTAATCCCGCCGGTTGACCTTCCCCTGATGCGCAGGCGTACTCCTGGTTGCGGGCGGGCAAACAGCCGTGGCCGGCGGCCTGGGCACACGAGCAGCGCCGCAGGTGCGCTACCCTTATCCCCGCGACGGCAGTAAGGCGGGACCGAGGTTCCCGGCTTGCCAGTCCGTCCAGTTGATCCCGCGTAGCTCAATCGGCAGAGCGTCCGGCTGTTAACCGGTAGGTTATAGGTTCGAGTCCTATCGCGGGAGCCTGGTGGTCTTCACGTTTCAGTGGGGACCATGTTCACGTTTAGCTCTGACATTTTGCGGCCTGGTCGCATGGCCTGAGTTGATCTTGTTTTCCTGTCCTGGGTGGCTCGTGGGTGGCTGCGGGTGGTCTTGCTGGCTGGCTGGAGGCGTGCGGGGCCGGCGGGTGGCGTGCTGGTGAGCGGCGGGCTGTGGCGCGGTGTGCAGGCCTGGTTATGGCGGGGCGGTGAGGCTGGCCAGGGTGGTTTTCCGTCGGCGTTTGCGGGTTCTGGGCGGGAGCCCGGCGGTGGCGCGTCGCTGGTTATCGGCCTGGCGGGTGTTCCAGGCGGTGAGGATGCGCTGGTTGCGGATGGCGTGCAGGGCGGCGAGCCAGAACGCGAGCGGGGTCAGGCCCATGAGGCGGCACCAGCCGCGGGTGACGGTGTTAGTGGCGGGGTCCTTGATCGTGGAGAAGCCCCGTTCCGCGGTGGTGCGGCGGGCATAGGAGCGGCGGTGCGCCGCCGAGGGGTAGTCGTGTTTCTGCCGGGTCTTCGCCGCGACGCCAGGTGGGATGGTGAGGGTCTGCTGGGTGCAGCAGGCCGGCGGGCAGGCTGGCGGGGTCAGGATCTCCGGGCGGGACCGGTCCAGGGTCATTGAGGCGGGCCTCAGTGGGCAGCGGAGCTTGCCCATGACCGCGGGGCAGGTGACGCGGTGGTAGCCGTCGGCGTCGTCGGCGGTGCACCGGCCGAGCTTGTGGCGGGCGAGCTCGGCGGTGCGGGTGTCGTGCGCGGTGATGTCTTCGGGGGTGGCGGCGGGGGCTGGCGGCCCCAGGTGCAGCAGTGGCTGCGGGGTGGCGGGGCAGTAGAGGTTGCCGTTGGTGATGATGGCGCCGT
>CAWDRD010000043.1:0-5295 GCA_963804455.1 uncultured Actinomycetes bacterium | reverse complement strand
GCCCTTTGGCTGGCTTGTGGCCTGCGCATGAGTGTTTCCTCCCGTGCTGCTCAGCAATGCCGGGTGCCGCGGCGTACGGCATGACATTTCACCGGGCGGCTGTCAAGCCAGCGTCAACGCCTTGCTGCATGAGCTGCGCCCGCCGCTCAGCAAGCCCGGATCAGCGTTTGACGTGGATCTGACCTAGCCCTGATGAAACTGGGACCGGCAGGTCATGTGCGCGGGCGGCAGGAGGTGCCGGTGCGGGTTTTGGTGGTGGAGGATGTGCGGCCGCTGGCGGAGGCGATCGCGGACGGGCTGCGGGGCCAGGCCATGGCTGTGGACGTGGTCTTCGACGGGCAGGCGGCGCAGGAGACGCTGGCCGTCGGCAACCATTACGACGTGGTCGTCTTGGACCGGGACCTGCCGGTCGTCCAGGGGGACGAGGTGTGCCGGTGCCCTGGCGACGGTGGAGCCACGGTCCGGATCCTCATGCTGACGGCCGCCGGGGACCTCTCCGACCGGGTGGCGGGGCTGAATCTCGGCGCCGATGACTACCTGGCCAAGCCGTTCGCGTTCGCCGAACTGGTCGCCCGGGTGCGGGCGCTGGGACGGCGGGCGCGGCCGGCCGAGCCTCCGGTCCTCGAGCGTGCCGAGAGTCCGGCTCGATCCGGCCCGCCATGAGGCGTCACGGCATGCGCGGCCACTGTCGCTGCGGCACAAGGAGTTCCTCGTCCTGGAGGAACTGCTGCGCGGCGGGGGAACCGTCGTGTCCGCCGAGCAGCTCCTTGAGAAAGCATGGGATGAAAATATCGATCCGTTCACGCACGTCGTCCGCGTCACGATCATGACCCTGCGCCGCAAGCTGGGCGACCCTTCGCCGATCGAGACGATCCCGGGAGCGAGGTACCGAATCCCGTGAGGCTCCTCATCGCAGCCCGGCGGCGCCGGCCGGGCATCTGGCGGCGACGGCCGCGGCTGAGCATGCGGGCCCGCCTTACCCTGCTCTACGGCGGGATGTTCCTGCTCGCCGGTGGAATACCTGATCGGCATCCTCTACGTCATCTTCACGAGCAACTTCCCGGGCGGGCACCTCGCCCAGGGGATCTTCCCACCCATCGGGACGCAGCCGCAATCGCTCCACCCGGGTGCAGTGCCCACCCCCCCGTTGGGCATCCGGCTCACGCAGGCTGAAATGCGGGCTCTCGGCCAGAAGCTGGATCAGCACCGCAGCGAGATTCTCAGCTCGCTGGTGCGGGAATCCCTGCTGGCCCTGGCCGTGGTGGCGATAGCCGCCGTGGGCTTCGGCTGGCTGATGGCCGGGCGGGCGCTCCGCGCGGTGCGGCACATTACCGACACCGCCCGGCGGGTCGCCGGGAGCAACCTGCACGAGCGCATCGCCCTGGACGGGCCCCAGGATGAGCTGAAGGAACTCGCCGACACGTTCGACGCCATGCTGGAGCGGCTGGACGCCTCCTTCGACGGCCAGCGCCACTTCGCCGCCAACGCCTCACATGAGCTGCGCACCCCGCTGGCCACCAACCGGACACTGCTTGAGGTCGCCGTGGCCCAGCACCGCGTCCCCGCGGAACTCCGCCAGGTCATCGACACCGTGCTCGCCGCGAGCGCCCACAGCGAGCTGATCCTCGACGGCCTGCTCACCCTGGCCCGCTGCGAGAACCAGGCCATCGACCGGCTGCCCGTCGACCTGTCCGACATCGCCGCAAGCGCCGTGGAGGAGACGGCCGGCGAAGCCGCCGCCGCGGGCGTGAGTGTCGACGCGGCACCCGACCCGGCGCCCACCACCGGCGACCCCATCCTCCTCGAACGCCTCGCGCTCAACCTTGTCCGCAACGGCATCCGGCACAACCACCCCGGCGGCTGGGTCACCGTGGCCACTCGGGCGACCCGCGAGCCCGGCATGGTCGAACTCGTGGTGAGCAACTCCGGGCCACCCGTCCCGCCGCAGCAGGTTCCACACGCTGTTCGAGCCCTTCCGGCGGCTCGGCGGCAACCGGACCGGCCACCCTCAGGGTGCCGGGCTCGGCCTATCCATCGTCCGGTCCATCGTCCAGACCCACAGCGGGCAACTGGCCGCGGCTGCCCGCGACGGCGGTGGCCTTGTCGTCCAAATCCGCCTCGCGGCCTCGGCGCCGACTGGCCGCATCGCGCGTTTCCCGGAATCGCGTCATGAGTTTCCAGATAAGGAATTTACGCAGATCTCATGCGGCACATTTCCAGAAACGGCCGCCTGAACTTCATATAGAGCTCCGCTGCGGGGTGAGCAGCACCCTGTCGGCTCGTCGTGCCTCCGCCCTGAGTACCAGCCGAGGCGACCGGCCTGAGTACCGGCCGAGGCGACCGGGCGACAGCCTTCAGGCGGGGCCCGCCGCGTGCAGCAGCAAGGTACTGACGGGGGCCGGCGAGATCCCGCTGGATGTCCCCCGGGACCGTAAGGGCGAGTTCTCCCCGCAAGATCGTGCCCAAGCGTCCGCCGGGCCGAGGGCTTCAACGGGGGTGCGGTCGGCCACCCACGTGCCCGATCCCTGCCGGGCCGCCAGCCAGCCCTCCGCGACAAGCTGGGCGTAGCAGTCCGCGACCGTGTTCCTGGCGATGCCCAGGTCCGTGGCGAGCGCCCGGGAGGACGGGAGCCGGGTCCCCGGCAGCAGCCGCCCGCCCCGCACGGCCTCGCGCAGCGCGCCCTCCAGGCCCGCTCGCACCTGCGGGCCGGCCAGATCCAGGTGCAGGTCGAGGCCGAAAATGGCCCAAGAATCTGGCACGAAAGTGGACCTCACTTGTGGGCTGATTTCCTCCTAGTGTGAAGTCACGAGGACAAGAGATCAAGAGCGAGGGAGCTCACCATGACCACCACCGTGCAGGTGCGGGTCCGGCTCGACTTCGACGCCCACGCCCCGGCGTTCGCCCGCGCGCTGGCGCACCTGGACAGCGCCGCGACCAAGCAGCTCGACCAGGTGGACTTCGACCACCGGCTGCGTGAACTGGTCCGGATCCGGGCCTCGCAGCTCAACGGGTGCGCCTACTGCATCGACATGCACACCAAGGACGCCCGGGCCGCCGGGGAGACCGAGCAGCGGATCTATGCGCTGCCCGCCTGGCGGGAGACGCCGTTCTTCACCGCCAGGGAGCGGGCCGCCCTGGCCTTCACCGAGTCGGTGACGCTGATGGCCGCCGATCACGTGCCGGCCAAGGACTACGCGCAGGTGGCCGCCGAGTACTCGCCGGAGGAGATCGCCGCCCTGGTCAGCCTGCTGGTCGCGATCAACGCCTGGAACACCGTCGGGGTCAGCACCAGGACCTGGGTGCCCGGGACGTACGAACTGTGAACGCAGTGATCACGGCGGCCCGGCAGTTCCGCGCGGCGCACCACGGGCCGCAGCCGCTGGTGCTGCCGAACGTCTGGGACTGCGCGAGCGCGCGGGTGTTCGCCGATGCCGGGTTCGGCGCCCTGGCCACCTCCAGCAGCGCGGTCGCCGCCACCCTGGGCTACGCGGACGGCCAGGACACCCCGCCGGCTGAGATGTTCGCGGCGATCACCCGGCTCGCCCGCTGCGTGGACGTCCCGGTGACGGCCGACATCGAGGCCGGGTACGGGCTGGCACCGGCCGAGATTGCCGGGCGGCTGGCCGAGGCCGGGGCCGTCGGCTGCAACCTGGAGGACTCCGATCCGGCCAGCCGGGAACTCGCCGACCCGGGCCGCCAGGCCGACTTCCTGGCGGCGGTGCGCGAGGCGGCCGGTGAGGCCCTGGTGCTCAACGCCCGGGTCGACGTGTTCGTCCGGCCGCGGCCCGCGGGCGCCGGGGACGCGGCCGCCGACGCCGCCGAACGGGGCCGCCGCTATCTGGCGGCCGGGGCGGACTGCTGCTATCCGATGCTGGCGCCGGTCGGCGTGCTGCCCGCGCTGGTCGCCGGCATCGCCGGGCCGGTCAACGCCATGAGCCGCCCCGGCGGCCCGTCAGTCGCGGAACTTGCGGCGACCGGGGTGGCTCGGATCAGTTTCGGCGGCTCGCTGCACCACCAGGCCACCGAGGCCCTGGCCGCCACCGCCCGCGCCCTGCACACAGAGCTGTAGCCGCGCCCCTCCCCCGTTCGTGATCATGACGTCGGTGCTGCCGGGGGCACCAAAGTAATGATCACGAACGGTGCGGCCGGGCGCGGTCAGGTGAGGGCCGGGGCAGGGCCCAGCCGGGGAGCCAGGCCGAACGTAGCGAACACGCCGGGCGTGTCGAAGACCACGCTCCGGCTGATGCCCGCGCGGGTCACCGTGAAGACCTGCAGGGTGTGCAGCCCGTACTCGCCCGGGCCCTGGCCAGGGCCGTGCTCAGCCGGGGCGGGCCGGCCCGCTGATCAGGAGAACGGCCCCGGCTCGGGGAGCGCCATGGCCCCGGCGGGCAGGTCGGGCATCGGGCGCCGCGGTTCGCGCACCCCGGCGCCCGGCGGCCCGTTCCCGCCACGGCCCCGCCGGCCGCCCGCACGCGGCCGCAGGCGGTCCAGCAGCCACCGGGACGGGGCGGTCAGCGCGATCCAGAGCGGGTTGGCCAGCACCCACCGGGCCACCCGGCGGTCCCGGCAAGCCATCGCGTAGGCGGCCGGCCCCGGGCGGCGCGCCGGATCACCACGGTCCCGCGCCGCCCCGGCCAGCCGCGCCGCCGCACCAGGACCCGGTCCCTGTCGATGCGCAGGCCGCGCAGGTAGCGCCGGTTCACCAGTTCACCGAACAGCAGCACGGCCGGCGCCAGCACGACGACCAGCAGCGTCACCGTGCCGGTGGCCAGCACCCGGCTGCCCGCGCGCCAAGGCCTCATGTCTTCAGTATGCGCGCCTTGGCATGGTGCGTTACGCACCCCGTGGTCAGCCCGCAGCGAACGCCCGGCGCCGCCCGGGCCGGGGCCGCCGCGGCCGCCCGGATGCCGGCACTAGCTGAACACCCGGTGGCGGCGGTGGATGGACTGCAGCACGCCGATGGCGATCATGTCGGCGAACAGCGCGGACCCGCCGTAGGACACGAACGGCAGCGGCAGCCCGGTGACCGGGGCGATCCCGATCGTCATGCCGATGTTGATGAACGCCTGGATCGCGAACCATATCGCGATCCCCGCCGCCACCAGCAGCCCGAACGCGTCGTCGGCGCGGGCCGCGATCCGCACCGCGCGGTAGATCACCAGGCCCAGCAGCACGACGATCGTCGCGCAGCCGACGAAGCCGAGTTCCTCGCCCGCCACGGCGAAGATGAAGTCGGTGCCCTGGAAGCTGTAGGAACCGAGGAAGCTGCCGGCGGTGAGCTGGCCGTGGAACAGG
>CAWDRD010000042.1:0-5332 GCA_963804455.1 uncultured Actinomycetes bacterium | reverse complement strand
AGGTGGTCCAGCTGGGCGGGGCGCTCGGCTCGATGGAGTTCTGGGGAGAGCGGGCGCTGGATCTGCTGCAGGGGTTTGCCCGGGAGCTGGGGCTGGGGGTGCCGGTCGTCCCGTGGATCACGGCCCGGGACGGGGTGGCGGAGTTCATCTGGCTGCTGGCGGCGATCTCGGCCACGGCCGGGAAGATCGGCAACGAGGTGTACCAGCTGCAACGGCCCGAGATCGGGGAACTGCGCGAAGCCTTCACCCCGGGCACGGTCGGCTCGATCACGATGCCGCACAAGCGGAACCCGGAGATCTCCGAGCACCTGGTCACCCTGTCCCGGGTGGTCCGGGCGCAGGCCGGGCTGGCCCTGGACGGGATGCTGGCCGAGCACGAGCGGGACGGCCGGGCCTGGAAGACCGAGTGGCTGGTGGTGCCCGAGACCGGGATGGCGTTCGCGGCCTGCGTGTCCGCCGCGGCCCGGATGCTGGACGGCCTGCAGCCGGACGCCGGCCGGATGCTCGCCAACATCGGCAGCCACCGCGGCTACCTGCTGTCCGAGCCGGTCATGCGCGCGCTGGCCGGCCGGCTCGGCAAGCACACCGCGCATGACGTGGTGTACGGGGCCGCGATGACCGGCCTCGACCGGGGCCAGGACTTCCGCACCGCGCTGCGCGCGGATCCCCGGCTGGACCCGCTCTCCGACGACGAGCTCAGCGAACTCCTCCAGGTTCAGGGCTCACTCGGCTCGTGCGCGGCATTTGTGGACCGGGTCCGGCAGTCCTGCGGGGTGGTACGGGCGGTGCCGCGGTGACCGCGGTGCCACAGGCGGACCGCCCCGGACCTGACCCGGGCCGCCAGGCGGCCGCCCGCGGGTCGGACTGGTCCTGGAACCGACACCCCTGCACCCCGCGCCGCGGCTGTCGCGGGTACTAGGTGTGCCGTTGCTGCTCAAACGGGATGACCTCACCGGCGTCGGGCTGGGCGGGAACAAGTTGCGCGGGCTGGAATTCATCCTGGCCGACGCCCTGGGGCAGAGGTGTGACTGCCTGGTGACCGGGGCGGGCCCGCAGTCGAACTGGACCATGCTGGCCGCCCTATCCTGCCTGCGCTACGGGATCGAGCCGCACGTGGTCTGCTACGGCACAGGTGCCGCTGATGAGGGCAACATGCGGCTGCACCGGTGGCTTGGGGTGGACGTGCGGTTCACCGGGGTGGCGGACCGGACGTCGGTGGACGCGGGCATCGAGGCGGCCGGGGCGGAGCTGCGGGCCGCGGGCCGCCGCCCGTACCTGGTCCCGCGCGGCGGCGCGACGCCCCTCGGCGCACTCGGCTACCTGCGGGCCAGCACCGAGCTGGCCACCCAGCTGGCGGCGCTGGGCGCGCAGCCGTCCGGGTTGTGGCTGGCCACGGGCTCGTGCGGGACCCAGGCCGGGCTGCTGGCCGGGGCGGCGCTGACCGGCGCGCCCTACCAGGTGCGGGGGGTGACGGTGAGCCCGGCCGGTGCCCGAGTGCCGGGACCGGATCGCGGCCTTGGCCGCCGGGGCGGCCGCGCTGGCCGGGGTGGGCGCGGCGATCGGCGAGCCCGCGGTGCTCGGCGGCTGGATCGGGCCGGGCTACGGCACCCCGTCCACGGCCGGGCAGGCCGCCGCGCGGCTGGTCGCGGAGACCGAGGGCGTGTTCCTCGACCCGGCCTTCGGGGCCAAGGCCATGGCCGCGCTGATCGCGGAGTGCCAGGCGGGCCGGGTCCGCGGCCCGCAGGTGTTCCTGGTCAGCGGCGGTGCGCCGGTCCTGTTCACCGCGGCGGCGGCCCGGGCCGACGCCGGGACCCTGACCGGGCCGGCCTGTGACCGGGGCCGGCCTGACCGGGGCCGGCCTGTGACCGGGGCCGGGCTGTGACCGGGGCCGGGCTGTGACCGGGCGGCCGCCCGCGGGCTACCTGGGTACGGCAGGCCGGATCACCAGCGGGCCTGCTCCCGAGCTGGTCGAAGCGGGATACGCGCTGGAGATCGGCGACGCGCCGTTGCTGCACCGCGGGCTGACCCTGGCCGATCTGGCTCACCTGGTCGAGCTGACCGACTGCGGGGTGCTGCGCCGGGACGAGGCCGCGCCGCTGTGCACCGCGCTGCTCGGCCTGCTCGCCGTGCCTGCCGCCGAGTTCCCGTACGACCCGGTGTACGGCGACGCCTACAACAGCCGGGAACGGGAACTGGACCGGGTGCTCGGCCCGGCCGCGGGCCGGCTGCACCTCGGCCGCACCCGCCGGGAGGCGGGCCGGATCGCGTTCCGGCTCGTGCTGCGGGACCAGCTGCTCAGCCTGCACGCCTCGGTCACCGCGTTCGCCGCCGCCACGGCGGCCCAGGAAGCCAGGCACGCGGCCACGCTCTGGGCCGACACCACCTACCTGCAGCCCGCGCAGCCGTCCACGTTCGGGCATTATCTGGGCGGCTTCGCCGAGCAGGCCGTGCGGCACCTGGACCGGATCGAGGCCGCCTACGGCCGGGCGGATGTCTCACCCGCGGGGGCAGGCGGGGCGGGCGGGACCCGGCTGCCGATGGACCGGGCCCGGCTGGCCCGGCGGCTCGGCTTCAGCGCCGTCGGCCCGCATACCCGGGACGCGATGTGGTCGGCGGACGCACTAGCCGATGCGGTCACCGCCGCGGCCCAGGCCGCGCGCGACCCTCAGCCAGCTCGCCAGCGACCTGGAAATCTTCGCCAGCCCTGCGTTCGGCTACCTGACCCTGGACGCCTCGCTGTGCCGCGCCAGCGTGCTCATGCCGCAGAAACGCAACCCGTACGCGCTCCCGGTGCTCCGCGGCGGCGCGGGCACCCTGCTCGGCCGGCTCACCGGGCTGCTGGCCACCGGGCTCACCCCGTCCGCCCGGACCGACAACTGGCTGTACGCCTACGGCGAGGTGGCCGGCGCGCTCGACCTGGCCGGCCGGCTGGTCCGGCTCGGCACCGCTGTGGTCGCCGGGCTCACCGTGCACACCGACGTCCTGGCCGAGCAGGCGGCCCGGCACTTCACCGCCGCCGCGGACCTGGCCGAGGAACTGGCGCAGCGGTTCCGGCTCGACTACCGGACCGCCTACCAGGTGGTCGGCCGGGCCGTGGCCGCCACGCTGGACCACGGCGGCACCGAGCTGACCGTGCCCGGCGCTCGCCGCCGCCGCCGAGCAGATCACCGGGACCGCGCTGCCGGTCACCGCGGACCTGCTCACTCGCGGCAACGGAACCCGTCTGCGGCCGTCGCGGCCCGGGATGTGCCCGGCGGCGCGAGCCCGCGCCGGGTCCGGGAGCACGCGCGCCGGGTGCGGCGGCGCACAGCCGCAGCCCGGCGGTGGGCGGCCACCCGCCGGGATCGCATCGCCCAGGCCGAGGCGGACCTGGCCGCCGCGGCCAAGGAGATCGCCGCCGCCGGGTAACCGGGTCAGCCAGCGGCCGGGCCAGGCCGAGGCGCAGGCTCTGGGTGACTCCCGTTGGTCAGCTCACCTTCGGCACCAAGCGAGATGGTCCCGCTCTTGGTGATCAGGTCGGCAGGCGTGGCGGCTATTCGCGGGTCCAGTGCGGGCGGCGGAACATCCGGCCGATCCGGTCGTGCAGCGCCGGGCCGGTCTCACCGATCATGTTGACGTGATAGACGGGCGCGCCGTCCGGCTCCGGCAGCAACGCGACCTGCGAATGATCGAGGTCACACCGGACATAGCCCACGGTAATGGCGGCGATCTGGCTGGCGTCGACGAACCGCAGCCTGCCCGACCGGGACAGCCGCTCGGTGTTCCAGGCGGCGGCCTGGTCGCCTTGGCTCAGCTCGCGCTGGATCCGCCCAGCCAGGGCGCCGCCGCCGACCCACACCACGATCCCGTCGAATACGTCCAGCTGCGGGATCTCCAGGACGTGCTCCAGGATGCCGAACTGCTCCCCGTTCCTGGTGAGCACCGGTACCCCCAGCGGCACCGCCGTGTAGGCAATCGGGAATTCGTCGTCCGGCACGCCAGCCTCCATGGCAATCAGGGCCCAGCTGAGCATTTCACCGGCCACAGTACAGCGGCGGCCGGCCGCAGCACGGCACCTCGATCGTGGCCGGCCAGGGCGCTACCCGGCCACCCCGTCCCCGTCTCCAGGACAGCCGCCCCCCGTCCACGGGCAGCGGGCCGGGTCGTAGTCCCGGCCCGCCAGCGCACGCAGGAGCTTCGCGTTGGCGCCGTAGTCGTTGGCGCCTACATTCAGCCAGCGGGCGATCACCAGCACCGAGACCAGCGCCGCGCCTGCCGCCCGTAACGCCAGCACGGCGGATTGCACGTGCCCCCCGCCAACCCAGGTGTCGTCCACGAGCAGTACGTGAGATCCGGTCGGGAGCGGAGCGAGGGCGCGGAAATGCCCAGGGTGCACGGTGCGCGGGCACGCCACCCGGACCGCGCTGGCCAGCGGGGCCTCGCGGCCGGGCGCGAACCGGCGGGTGATCCCATGCAGCGGATGCTCACCTGGCCGGCCCGCGAGCGACGGCACGCTCGTCCAGTGCGTTACCGGGACACCCGTGGCGGCCGCTGGGCACCTGGCGTGCCCGCCCAGCGCGAGCGCCGCGAGTAACGTTACGACGATGCGGTGTTCCGGCACGGGCGGCTGAGCCTTGTAGCCCTGCATCAGGTAGCCAGATGGCTGGCCAGCGACCGCGTAGCTGGCGAACCCGGTCGCGTCGGCCAGCCCGGGCACACCAGTGAGCTGAGCCTCACACCAGTAGCAGCGCTCGAAGCCAGCTGATGGCGTCCGCGCACACCAGGCAGGTGACCCGGTCCTGGCGGACCGGGTTGCGCGGTCACTGCCCGCCCGGGCAGTGAGGGCCGCGCCCAGCCGGGCTAAGACCGCAGCATCCTCACCGCTCGCCTCCAGCACGCCTGTCCGCACGGGCTCAGCGTAGGAGGGGCTTCCGTCATTAAGGCGCGAGCCCGGCCGCGACCCAGGATGGTCAGGAACCGGCCGCGGCTGCCGCGTACCGCCTAGTCAGCGCCACATCGGGGCAGTTCAAGTCCCCAGTGAACCGGCGCAACGAGGAGGCGACCAGCGCCGCCTTTGCGCGCGGCTGGTTCCACTCCGGCGACGTCGGCGCGTTCGGCGAGGACGGCGTGCTCTGGTTCGCCGACCGGTACAAGGACGTGATCAAGACCGGCGGGGAGAACGTCACCTCGATCGAGGTGGAGAAGGCGGTCTACGCCGCCGACCCCCGGGTGGCTGAGGCCGTGGTCGTCGGGCTGCCGCACGCCACCCATTACGCCGGATGACCGCCTGACCGCGCCGCCCGGGTCCGGCCATGGGCGTCTCGCGTCTGCGCGCCGGTAACGCAAACGGACG
>CAWDRD010000041.1:0-16767 GCA_963804455.1 uncultured Actinomycetes bacterium | reverse complement strand
CGTTTGCTTCATCGCGAGCGTGGCGGTTGTCGTCGCTGACCCGCCGCAGAGCCGCAAGCTGTTCATTGATGCCCCTCGGCCTCCCGTTGGCGGGCGAAGGCGATGGCTTCTCTCCACTCGCTGTCCAGCCTGCCGTAACCGACCACGTTCCCGTCGTCGTCGGTGACCCGCCACCACTCGTCCCCGCGACCGGCGCCCCGGGAGCAGGCTGGTCCAGGCCGACCAGGGCCAGTTCCGCCGGGCCCAGCAGCCGCTGCTTGTCAGCGTCCCAGCGAGGGCTGTCCTCTTTGGTCCAGTGCAGCGTCATCGCTCCTCCTCAGCTCGGTCCCGGCTCAGCCCCAACAGCTCAGCCCCAACCGCTCAGCCCCAACCGCTCAGGCCAGCAACACGTTCGCGGCCATCGGCGCAGCTCCACCCGGCGGATCTTCCCGGTGGCGGTGGTCGGGTAGCCGCGGCACGAACACCACCCGGCGCGGGCGCTCGAACGACGGCAGCCCGGCCGGCAGAACTCGATCAGCTCGTCCTCGGTGGCCGCGGCCGGGCTCGAGGACCACGAAGGCGACCGGCTTCTCCAGCCCGTCGGCGTCGGGCGCGGCGACCACCACGGCCTGGGCCACCGCCGGGTGGGCCAGCAGCCGGGCCTCGACCTCGGCCGGGGACACCCACATGCCGCTGACCTTGAGCATGTCGCCGGTCCGGCCGAGGCAGGCGTAGTAGCCGTCGGCGTCCTGCACGTAGGTGTCGCCGGTGCGCAGCCACTCGCCCTGGAACACCTGGCGGGACGCGTCGTAGCGGGACCAGTAGCCGGTCGCGGCCGACTCGCCGCGCACGTACAGCGTGCCGGGTGTGCCGGGCGGCACGGTCCTGCCCGGCCTCGTCGAGCAGCTTCAGCTCGTAGCCGGGCACCGCCACGCCGGTGGTGCCGGGCCGGACCTGCCCGGGCCGGTTGGACAGGAAGATGTGCAGCATCTCGGTCATCCCGATGCCGTCCAGGATGTCCACCCCGAAGTGCCCGGTCCACCGCTCATACAGGCTGGCGGGCAGCGCCTCGCCGGCCGAGGCGGCCAGCCGCACCCCGCGAGAGCGTCACCGGGCAGCCCGGCCCGGAGCATGTTGGCGAAGAACGTCGGGCCCGGCGAAGAACAGGCGTGGCGCCGTGCTTCTGCGCGGCGCGCGGCGATCAGCGTCGGGCCGGGCCGGGGCGGCCTCCAGCACGCTGGCCGCGCCGGCGGACAGCGGGAACAGCACCGAGTTGCCCAGGCCGTAGGCGAAGAACGCCTTGGCCGCGGACAGGCACCGGTCGTCACGGCCGGATGCCGAGCACCTGGGTGCCGTAGGTCTCGCAGACCACCTGGACCGAGCCGTGCCGGTGCATCGCGGCCTTGGCCGTCCCGGTCGTGCCCGAGGTGTACAGCCAGAACGCGGGCGAGTCAGCGGTGGTCGGGTACACCGCGTCGTCGGCCGGCCCGGCGGCGAGCGCGCTGATCGGGTGCACCGGGACCGGGCCGCCCGGCTCGCCGTCGGCCAGGAGCCCGGCCAGTTCCGGCGCGGCGGCCGCGGCCGTCGCCGCGGTGCCGGCGAACTCCGGGGTCGCCGGCGAGGAACCGGGCCCGGGAATCACGCAGCAGCTCGGCCACCTCGTCGGCGTGCAGCATCGTGGACACCGGGACCGGGACCACGCCCATCCGCAGGGCCGCGAGGTAGACGACGACGAACTGCGGCGAGTCGGCCATCAGCATCAGCATCCGCTGCTCGGGCTGCAGCCCGATATCCGCGCAACGACGGCCGCGGTCCGGCACACCTGGTCGTGCAGGGCGGCGTAGCTGAGCTCACCGGCCGCTGCCGGTCAGCGCCGTGCCGCGGCCCGTCCCCCGCCGCCAGCCGCCGGTCCAGCAGGTACTCACACGCGTTGAACAGCTGCGGCATTGCTGCTGCCCTCCCCGCTTCTCGCCCCATCGGGCGCCAGGACCCAGTGTCAGGTGAGGTGCACGTAGTCGTAGTCGAACGGCTTGCCGTTGATCCCGTTGCGCGGCGGGGCGATCCAGGCCGCGATCTTGCCGCGCTCGTGCACCGGCTGCATGAGCGAGCGGACGTGGGTCTTGTCCACCTCGGTGGGCAGCCACTCGCCGCTGCGCTGCGCCCACTCCGCCGCGGTCAGCAGCTCGCCGTCCGGGCGTGGCCTCGATCGCCGGCGAACGCGCCGACCTTGCGGTTGAACGCGACGTGCGGCAGCTTCAGCCGCTGCGGCAGCCCGGCCGCGGCGAGGATCTTGTTCCACCGGTTGACCCCGCTCTGGCAGTCGGCGATGTACTCGCGGCGCAGGTCGGTGTTGAGCCCGACCAGCGCGGCCACCTCGGTCTGGCTGATCTGCGCCGTCGTCGAGCGCGTCCACCATGATCGAGTCGTCGGTGAGCTGGTGGTCGTCCTTGCGGCGGTCCTCCAGCCAGCGGCCCTTCAGCCCGGCGGTGTAGTAGTTGGCCACGTTGGTCGACGTCTCGCCGCCGAACAGGTCGAGCGACACCGCAGTAGTGGAAGTTCAGGTACTTCTGGATCACGTCGCAGCGGGATGGCGCCGTGCGCGCGCCACGTCGTCGGTGTCGTGCTCCACCATCAGCTGCGCGGTCCGCTCCACCACCCGGTCGACGCCGGTGGTGCCGACCATCATGTGGTGCGCCTCTTCCTTGAGCATGAACTCGCAGGTCCGCGACAGCGGGTCGAAGGCCGACTCCTTCAGCGTGCCGAGCTGGTACTTGCCGTCCCGGTCGGTGAAGTAGGTGAACATGAAGAACGACAGCCAGTCCGGCGTCTCCTCGTTGAACGCGCCCAGGATCCGCGGCGAGTCCGGGCTGCCCGAGTTGCGGTGCAGCAGTTCCTCGGCCTCCTCCCGGCCCTCCCGGCCGAAGTAGGCGTGCAGCAGGTAGACCATGGCCCACAGGTGCCGGCCTTCCTCGACGTTGACCTGGAACAGGTTGCGCAGGTCGTACAGGCTCGGCGCGGTGGCGCCCAGGTTGCGCTGCTGCTCCACCGAGGCGGGCTCGGTGTCGCCCTGGATCACGATCAGCCGCTGCAGGTCGGCGCGGTACTCGCCGGGCACCTTCTGCCAGGCCGGCTCGCCCTTGTGCTCGCCGAAGCCGATCCGCCGGTCCCGGGTCGCGCTCGGCCAGGAAGATGCCCCACCGGTAGTCCCGCATCGGCACGTGCCCGAAGTGCGCCCAGCCCTCGCGGCCGACGTTGACCGCGGTGCGCAGGTAGACGTCCTGGGTGGGCAGCGTCGGGCCCATCGTCTCCCACCAGTTGCAGGAAGTTCGGCTGCCAGGACTCCAGCGCCCGCTGCAGCCGCCGGTCCTCGCGCAGGTCGACGTTGTTCGGGATCTTCTCGGTGTAGTCGGGTGCCGTGGTCACGGCGGTCAAACTCGCTTCCGGTCGAAGTCGGCACGCTGCCCGGTGCCGTACTTGCGCAGCGCACCGTCCGGCCCGGAGGCGTTCGGGCGGTAGAAGATCCAGTTCTGCCAGGCGGTCAGCCGGCCGAAGATCTTCGTCTCCATCGTCTCCGGGCCGGCGAACCGGTAGTTCGCCTCCAGCCCGGTCAGCGCGTCCGGGCTGAAGCTGGCCCGCTCCTCGACCGCGATCCGGACCTCGTCGTCCCAGTCGATGTCGTCGGGGGCGAACGTGACCAGGCCGAGCTGCTCGGCGTCGGCGGCCTGCAGCGGCTCGCCCGGCCCGTTTCTCCGCCGCGGCCAGGCCGCTGGCGTCGCCGAGGAAGCGGGTCTGCAGCCGGGTCAGCCCGTTGCCCATCGGCAGCGGGCCGAGATTCATCGGGCCGACGGTGATCGCGGCGGGCTGGTTAGCCCGGGCGACCCCCGGCCCGCAGTCGCCGGTTCGGGGCACGCCTCGGCGCGCCCGCCTCGCCATCGAGGGAGTCGATCTCCTCGAACACCCCGGACAGCTGGAACGACCGGTCCGCGGCCAGCGCCAGCTCGAGCAGCGAGCCGGCGAAGCAGCTGCCCGGCTCGATCAGCGCGATCAGGCTGCGGCTGGTCACGTCCAGCCGCTTCAGCGTCCGCTTCAGGTAGTGCATGATCTCGTTGGCCAGCCAGTCGTCGCTGTTGTCGAGCAGCAGCTGGTCGTAGGCCAGCACCCGCTGCGGGTCACCTTCGGTGCGCAGCACCCAGGTGCCCAGCTCGAGCTCGTTGGTGCGCAGGTCCAGGATCAGGTCGTCCAGCTCCCGGGTCATCGCCAGGGTCCAGAAGCTGGCGCCCTGGTCGAGCCTGCGGCGGCGATGCTGGCCGGCGCGTCGGCGTCCGGGCCCGCGGACGGTGATCTCCACGACGCCGCCGGGCCCGGTCCAGCCGGGCGGTCACGTAGGAGTAGGAGATCTCGCTCCTCGGTGCGCGCCTTGGCCAGCGGGATCAGCGCGATACCCCGGCGTCCGCGGGCCGGGCCGACCGGCGCCGCCAGCTCGCGCGGCCCGCTGCGGCCACGGCCTGCGCCCAGCTGGCCCGCGGCACGGCCTCGTCCACCAGCCGCCACGCCACAGCTTTCTTGCCGCCGACGCCCTCGGCCTTGGTGGCGAAGTAGTCGGCCAGGTCGCGGCGCACATGCCGCTTGTCCACCACCCGGGTCAGCCCGCCGGTGCCGGGCAGCACGCCGAGCAGCGGCAGCTCCGGGCAGCGACACCGCGGACGAGCGGTCGTCGATGAGCATGATGTGCTCGCAGGCCAGGGCCAGCTCGTAGCCGCCGCCGGACGCGGTACCGTTCAGCGCGGCCAGCCTAGGTCTGGCCGGAACTGGCGGTGGCGTCCTCGATCCCGTTCCGGGTCTCGTTGGTGAACTTGCAGAAGTTGACCTTCCACGGGTGCGGCGAGGCGGCCAGCATGCGGATGTTCGCGCCCGCGCAGAAGATCTTGTCCTTGCCGCTGGTCAGCACGACCGCGCGGACCTCGGGATGCTCGAACCGCAGCCGCTGCACCGCGTCGTACAGCTCGATGTCCACGCCGAGGTCATAGGAGTTCAGCTTCAGCTCGTACCCGGGAACGAGGCCGCCCTGCTCGTCCACGTCCATGGTCAGCGTGGCGACCGGCCCGTCGAACGCCAGCCGCCAGTGCCGGTAGTGCTCGGGATGCACCTGGAAGTCAACCCTGGGCATGGCGGGGGGCGGTCCAGCGGCCTGGCTGGTCATGATCGTCCTTCCGCTGCTTCTGTGATATCCCTATGTTCTACGTTACACGGTCACTTCGTCAATCATCCGTAGCACTTTTCGTGCTCCGCAGCCGGTTTTCAGAGCGTGTACGCAAGCCGCTGCCCCTGATCGCGGTTTTCGCACACGCACATCCGCGCCCGGGCCCGGGCTCACTATTCGTGTGCGATGACCGCGGCCACGTTCCCCTATCCACAGTTCTAGTCGTCTAGTCGGCCTGGACTGGCAGCAGCAGCGCCGACCCGGGGCCGATGTGGTACTCGGTGCCCTTCAGGTCGCCCGGGCCCGCGTCCACCCCGCCGTTGCCTGGGTTGCGGGCGAACCGGGGATGCGCGCCGCCCGCGACCTGGAGCCTGATCTGGTGCCCAGGCCCGAACCGGTGCGCGAGGCCGGGCAGCGGCACCCGGACGGGTCCCTCCAGCGGGTCGGCGTCGGTGAGCCGCACGATGGCGTCGCAGACGTTGCGGGACCGGCCGCCCGGGTTGACGTCGCACAGCCGCAGGAACAGGTCGGCGTACGGGTTGTCCCGGGTCACCGAGATCTCGGCGGTCACCGCGCCGATGATCTTCACCGCGGCGGCCAGTGGGGCGCTGCTGAATACCAGCACGTCGTCGCGGGCCTCGACAGCCTGGTTGTCGCGCACCCCGGCGTTCAGCGCGAGGATGCCGCCGCCGACTGAGGGGTGGGGTCGGCCGGGTCGTAGCGGAACTGGGCGTCCAGGTCGCCCGCAGGCGGCTCCGGGCCGAGCGTGCCGTGCGGGCCCAGGTACCAGCGCTGCTCACGGGCGCCGGGCGGCGGCCAGTCAGCGGCCTCGCGCCACTCGCCCGCCCCCTTCGGGCCCGCGCCGCCGACCCAGAACCGCACCGAGCGGTCCGGGAACGGGGTCCCGCCGCCGGTGTACCGGTCCAGCCAGGTCAGGCTTTCGGCCACCGTGGCGCCACCCGCCGCCTGCAGATGGGTCCACGGCCCGACCAGGAGCCGGGTCGGCACGCCCCGCCCGGCCAGGATCTGGTACTGCTCCAGCGTCTGCTCCAGGAACAGGTCCTGCCAGCCGCCGATGAGCAGGGTGGGCACGGAGATCCGCTGCACCGCCGCGCCGACCTGCAACGGCGCCCAGAACGGGTCGTCCAGCTGCGGATGCTCCAGCCAGCTCTCGAACCAGGGTGCCCCGTCGCCGAGCAGCTGCCGGGCGCTGGTGAGCAGCGGCAGTCCGGTGAAGGCGGGCCGCAGCCGCCGGTCGGTGGTGGCCATCCGGGCGATGCCGCGGACCGGGCTGACGCTCTCCTGGTGCGCCATCATGTCGGACCAGGACAGGAAGTTGTACAGGTCGAACGCGCCGTGATGATACGCGGACCGGCTGAAGTCGTGCGGGCCGACCAGCACCACGGCGGCGGTCAGCTCCGGCGGCGGGTCCATGGCCAGCGCCCACTGCACGAAGCCCAGGTAGCTCGCGCCCAAGGTGGCCAGCCGTCCGTCGAACCAGGGCTGCTGGCGCAGCCAGGCCACGGTGTCCTGGCCGTCCGCGGCCTCCCGGCGCATCGGCTCGAACGTGCCGCCGGAGCCGAACGTGCCGCGGCAGCTCTGCACCAGCACGTGGTAGCCCCGCTCGGCGATCAGCTTCCCGTTGAGCAGGCTGTACGGCAAGCCGCGGCCGTACGGGGTGCGCACCAGGACGGTTGCGGCCGGCCGCCGGGTGACCGGCGCGTAGTGGTCGGCGATCAGCACGGCTCCGTCGGACATCGGCACCTGCAGGGCGCGGTCCAGCCGGACCCGGTTCCGGGTGGGCGGCAGGGACCAGGCCCGGGCCAGCGCGGTGGTCAGGAGGTTCATGGCAGGCTCCTCCGAATCCACGATCCGGCGAGCCTGGCTCCCACCGCGGTCGGGTTCCTTCGGCAGACCGGCCGTGCCTCTACCCAAGATGCTGGGCTGACCCTATGCGCCGTCACCGTTGCGAACAAGACATCGGGCCACCCGGGGCCGCGAGCCTGGCCGGGGCAGTCAGCCGAGGCCGTTGAGGCGCTTCCAGTCCAGCCGGGCCTCGGCGGCCCAGCGCTGATGCCGGTCCGCGAACAGCCTGGCCGCGGTCAGCCCACTCCACCGGGCCGGCAGCAGCTCCTGCGGCAGGACCGGGTCGATGGACGGGAACCGCCGCCAGGCGTGCACCAGCTGTACCTGCCGGGCCAGCACGTCGTCCGGGGCGGCGGCTGCGAATTCCTCGATGAACTGGCCGTACTGTTCCTCGATCGCGGTGAGGTCCCAGGCGGCCGCCACCATGACCCGCTCGTCGGATAGCCCTTCCCGCGTCGCCACGAACACGTGCGCGTCCTGGTCCAGGCCTGCCTCGCGGAGCGCATCGGTCGCCTCACCGGCCCGGTCCGGGTGCGGGCTGATCCACAGCCCCGGGCCCAGCGAGCCGAAGCCCGCCCAGCTGAGCCGGGTGCGGACCACGTGCCGGGCCCGCCGGTCCGCTTCCGGGATGCGGGCCTGGATGAGCAGCCACCGGCCGTCCCAGTCCTGCGCCGGGCCGGTGAACGAGTAGATCCGCTGCGCGCCGTCGGTGAGCAACCGCCGCGCCGCCGGGGTGAGCCGCCACCGGGTGCGCCGGCCCGCCTTCTGCGCGTCTAGCCAGCCGGACGCGGCCGTGCGCATCAGCGCCTGGCGGGTGGCCTTCTCCTCGACGCCGAGCCGGGCGAAGACGGCTAGCACCGCCGACGTCCAGGCCGTGCCGTCATCCGGCAGCACCAGGTCACCCAGCAGCGTGAGCAGCAGGCCCCGCGCGCTGGGTGCACCGGCCGCGTGCCGCCGGGACAGCGTGGGCGCTGGCCCGGCCGCGGCGCCCGCCGACGATCTGCTGCCCGGCATGACGACCTTCCCGAGAGCCGCGACCGTAGCTCAGCGTCGCGGGTTCAGTGCAGGCTACCAAGCACGGGCTCCCGCCGCTGGGGTGCGCGGCCGCTGGGTGCACCGGCGCTGGGTGCGCTGCTTGACGCCAGCGGGATGATGTGCGGATCATTCGCAGGGTCCGGGGCCGGCAGATCCGGGGCCGGCAGGTCCGGCTGCTGGCCCGGCGGGACGGAGCCTGCCCCGCGCGGGGCGCATCCGGCCGGGCTACCCTGGCACGTGCGCTGCCGGGCCGGGCGGCCGGAGGGAGTTGATCGGGCGTGAGCATTCTGGGTACCCGGGTCCTGCGGACCGAGGATCCCGTCTTCCTGACCACCGGCGGCGTCTACACCGACGACTTGCGGCTGCCTGCCGAGTGTCACGTGTTCTTCGTCCGGTCCCCGATGGCGCACGCCCGGATCCGGTCGATCGACGTCAGCGCGGCGCTGGCCGCGCCCGGGGTGATCGCCGCGTTCACCGGCGCCGACCTGGCCGATCTGCCGCTGCTCGCCCCGCCGATGCCGGGCATGATCGACGGGCGGATGGGCCAGCCGCTGCTGGCCCGCGACGTGGTCCGCTTCGTGGGCGAGCCTGTGGCCGTGGTGGTCACGGAGAACGCCTACCAGGGCGAGGACGCGGTCGAGCTGGTGGATGCCGAGTACGAGCCGCTGCCCGCCGTGGTTGACCCGGCGCAAGCCGCGGACGGCGCGCGCGTCGTGCTGTTCCCCGAGACCGGCAGCAACGTGGCCGCGACCTTCGGCGACGCGGCCACGCTCCAGGCTGGCCTGTTCGACGGCTGTGAGGTGGTGGTCAGCGCCGCCATCGTGAATCAGCGGGTGGCGCCCGCGCCGATGGAGACCCGGGCCGCGGCCGCGGTCTGGGGCGAGGACGGCCGGCTGACGGCCTGGATCCCGAACCAGGGCGCGCAGGGCACGCGCGAGGCGCTGGCGGCCATGCTCGCGATCGACCCCGCCCGCCTGCGGGTCATCACCCCGGACGTGGGCGGCGCGTTCGGCGCCAAGTTCGGCGCCGACCCGGAGCAGGCGGTGGTCTGCTGGGTGGCCCGGCAGCTGGGCCGGCCCGCCCGCTGGGCGGAGACCCGCAACGAGAACCTGCTCGGGATGACGCACGGCCGGGCGCAGTGGCAGACCGTGACCATCGGCGGCCGCCGGGACGGCACCGTGACCGCCTACCGGCTGGAGATCCTGCAGGACGCCGGGGCGTACCCGAGGCTGGGCGCGTTCTTGCCCGCGCTCACCATCCTGATGGCGCCCGGGCCGTACGCGATCGCCCGGGCGGAGGCGGTGGCGCGCACGGTGGTGACCAACACCACCCCGGTCGGCGCGTACCGGGGGGCCGGGCGGCCCGAGGCCACCGCCGCGATCGAGCGGGCCATGGACCTGTTCGCGGCCGAGGCCGGCTGGGACCCAGCCGTGGTGCGGCGGAAGAACCTGCTGGCCAAGTTCACCGAGCCGCACACGACCGCGTTCGGCGCCGTGTACGACAGCGGCGACTACGCCGCCGCCCTGGAGGTCGCGCTGGCCACGGCCGGCTACGACTCGTTGCGGGAGGAGCAGGCGAAACGGCGCGCCGCGGGTGAGCTGGTCCAGCTCGGTATCGGGCTGGCCTGCTACGTGGAGATCACCGGCCCGGGCATGGAGGCGGGCGGGCCGCGGGAGAACGCCACCGTGGAGGTGCACCCCGACGGCAGCGCGACGATCCTGACCGGGACCTCCCCGCACGGCCAGGGCCACGCCACGGTGTGGGCGATGCTGGCCAGCGACGAGCTGGGTATCCCGGTGGAGCGGATCACGGTGAAGTGGGGCGACACCGACCTGATCCCCGAAGGCGGTGGCACCGGCGGCTCGCGCAGCCTGCAGCAGGGCGGCGCGGCGGTGCAGCAGGCGTCCCGGGAGCTGATCGATGTGGCCCGCGAGCGCGCTGCCGCGGCGCTCGAGGCCAATCCCGCTGACCTGGTCTTCGAGCCGGAGCGCAGCGCGTTCGCGGTGGCCGGTGACCCGGACGCCGCGGTCCCGCTGGCCCAGCTGGCCGAGACCGAGCGGCTGCTGGTGCGGACCATCTTCACCGCACCCGGCCCGACGTTCCCGTTCGGGGCGCATGTGGCCGTGGTCGACGTGGACACCGAGACCGGCAAGGCGGTGCTGCGCCGGGTAGTGACCGTGGACGACGCGGGCACCGTGGTGAACCCGCTGCTGGCCGAGGGCCAGCGGCATGGCGGCATCGCCCAGGGCGCGGCCCAGGCGCTGCTGGAAGAGGTGGTGTACGACGCCGACGGCAACCCGCTGACCGCGAGCTTCGCCGACTACCCGTTCCTGTCCGCCACCGAGGTGCCCAGCTTCGAGCTCGCCGACATGGCCACCCCGACCAGCTACAACCCGCTCGGGGCCAAGGGCATCGGCGAGGCCGGCACGATCGGCGCCACGCCCGCCGTGCAGAACGCGGTCGTGGACGCGCTCGCCCACCTCGGCGTCCGGCACATCGACATGCCGGCCTCCCCGCAACGGGTCTGGCGGGCGCTACAGGAAGTTACGGGAGAGGACGCCTGAATGCAGATCGAGCTCACGGTCAACGGGGAGCCGCGGTCCGATGACGTGGAGCCGCGCCTGCTGCTCGTGCACTACCTGCGGGAGCAGTGCGGGCTGCGCGCGGCCAACGTTGGCTGCGACACCACGTCCTGCGGCGCCTGCACCGTGCTGCTGAACGGGAAGTCGGTGAAATCCTGCACCGTGCTCGCGGTGCAGGCCGCTGGGCAGCAGGTCACCACGGCCGAGGGGCTGGCCGCCGGCGCAGCGGACGGCCAGCTGCATCCGGTACAGCAGGCGTTCCGCCAGGAACACGGCCTGCAGTGCGGCTTCTGCACCCCGGGCATGGTCATGGCGGCCGCGGGCCTGCTGGCGGAGAACCCGCACCCCACCGAGGCGGAGGTCCGGGAGGGCTTGGAGGGCAACTACTGCCGGTGCACCGGCTATCACAACATCGTCCGCGCGGTGCTGGCGGCCGCCGACCTCATGAGCACCGACGCGATGAGCACCGGCGCGATGAGCACCGGCGCGATGAGCACGGATCCGGGCGCGGCGGCCGTGGGGAACGCCGTTGCCGGGGACAGGGAGCTGAGCGCATGATTCCCGCGCCGTTCGACTATGTTGCGGCCGAGTCGGCCGGGCACGCCCTGGAGTTGCTGGCCAGCTACGGTGACGACGCCAAGCTGCTGGCGGGCGGCCATTCCCTGCTGCCGATGATGAAGCTGCGGCTAGCCGTGCCGGAGGTCCTCATCGACATCGGCCGGGTAGCGGAGCTGGCGGGCATCCGGGCTGATGGCGACGACCTGGTGATCGGCGCCACCACCTGCCACGCCGACGTCGCCGGGTCCGAGCTGGTGCTGGCGCAGGCTCCGCTGCTGGCCCACGCCGCGGCTCAGGTCGGCGACCCGCAGATCCGGCACCGGGGCACGATCGGCGGCTCCCTGGCGCACGCCGACCCGGCGGCGGACCTGCCCATGGCGCTGGTCGCGCTGGGCGGCTCGGTCGAGATCAGCGGCCCGGACGGCACGCGGACCGTGGCCGCCGACGACTTCTTCGCCGGGTTCTTCGAGACCAGCCTGGAGCCCGGTGAGCTGCTCACCGCGGTCCGGGTGCCGCGGCAGCCGGGCACCGGGTGGGGATATCAGAAGTTCGTCCGGCGGGCCAACGACTGGGCCATCGTCGGCGTCGCAGCCATCGGCGGCCGGGTCGCGCTGGCCAACATGGGCCCAGTACCGGTCCGGGCGCGCGCCGTGGAGCAGGCCCTGGCCAGCGGGGCCAGCGTGGCTGAGGCCGCAGGACTGGCCGCCGAGGGCACCGACCCCGCCGAGGACATTCACGCGGACCGCAGCTACCGCCAGCACCTGGCCCGCGTGCTCACCCGCCGCGCCCTGGAGCACCAGGTCGGCTAGCCACTCCATAACTGGGCACCACCAGTAACACTGGTTAATACCTAGCGGCGCTTGGTATGGGTTTGGCCCATGATCACGCCCGCTTGGCCCGAGTTTGACGGCGCCAAACCCCGTGCTATGAAGCGTGCGCCGGCCCGGGGCCAGGCTGGGTGAGCAGCTGGGACCTGACCTCGGCCTTGAGTACCTTGCCGATCTTGGAGCGGGGCAGGTCTGGCCATACCTCGACCTGCTTGGGGGTCTTCACGCTGCCCAGGCGGCCCTTGACGAACGCGCGCAGGTCGGCGCGGTCGACCTGCTGGCCCGGGTAGGGCTGGATGACCGCGGTGACCCGCTCCCCCCATTTGTCATCCGGCAGCCCGATGACCGCGCAGTCCAGGACCGCGGGATGGGCCAGCAGGGCCTGCTCCACCTCGGCCGAGTACACGTTGAACCCGCCAGTGATGATCATGTCCTTGGCCCGGTCCACGATGTAAAGGTAGTTGCCAGGGTCGAGGTAGCCGATGTCGCCGGTGTGGTGCCAGCCGTGCCGGGCCGCCTCGGCGGACGCCGCCGGGTCACGGTAGTAGCCCGCCATCACCAGCGGGCCGCGGACCACGATCTCGCCGCGCTGGCCCGCGGGCAGCAGCCGGCCCTCGTCGTCCATGATCGCCACGGTCACCAGCGGGGTGGGCCGCCCGGCGGACGCGAGGCGCTCCCGGGCCAGCGTGCCGTCCGGGTGGAAATGATCGTCCGGGGCCATGGTAGAGATCATCATCGGTGCTTCGGTCTGCCCGAACAGCTGGCCCAGGACCGGGCCGATCTCCTTGATGGCCTGCTCCAGCCGGGCCGCGGACATCGGGGCCGCGCCGTACCACAGGCACTGCAGCGAGGCCAGGTCGGCCGTGGCCAGCGCCGGGTGATCGAGCAGCAGGTAGATCAGGGTCGGCGGCAAGAACGCGTGGGTCACCTGGTGCTGCCCGATCAGCGCGGCGAACTCGGCTAGGTCCGGGGCAGGCATGATGACGATCTCGCCGCCGAGCGTCATGATCGGGAAACAGAGCACCCCGGCGGCGTGGGTGAGCGGGGCCAGCGCGAGGTACACCGGCCGGCCCCGGAAGGGGTAGCTCATCAGCGTCAGCGCGGTCATCGTCTCGATGTTGTGCCCGGTCAGCAGCACCCCCTTGGGCTTGCCGGTGGTGCCGCCGGTGCCCGCGATCATGGCGATGTCATCTGGCGGGTCTGCCTGCCACGGCTCCCCCGGCAGGCCGTCCAGCCACTGATCGAAGGAAATGGCACCGGGCACCGCTGCGCCGGGCTGGCCGAGGCAGACCAGCGTGGCGACCTTGGGCAGGTCCGCGGCGATCCGCGCGACCAGGGGTGCGAACGCACCCTGGAAGATCAGGCAGGCGCAGTCAAACAAGTCAAGGAGTTCCCGGTTTTCCGTGGCCTCGTTGCGCGGGTTGACCGAGCACCACACCGCCCCGGCCCGGGCGATGCCGAACACGCAGGAAAAGGCCACCGGGTCGTTGCCGGACAGCACCGCCACCTTGTCGCCGGGCCGGACCCCGGACCGGGCCAGGGCCCGGCCGATGACCCAGGACAGCTGCTGCACGTCGGCGTAGCTGCGGGTGTGCCCGGCCATGGTCAGGCACGGCGCGGCCGGGCCCAGCGAAGCGCCCTTGTCCAGGAAGTCGGTCAGCCGCACGGCCGGGCCGCCCTTCAGTATGTGGCAGTCAGTGCTGCCCGGTCAGTGCTGCACGGTCAGTGCTGCCCGGTCAGTGCTGCACGGTCAGGATCGGCTCCATCACCAGGCCGAAGCTGCGCAGCACGCCCAGCAGCTCGCGGTGCCCGAACGCCTGGCAGCCGGAGGCGAACCCGGTCCGCCGCGGCGGCTGCTGCAGCAGCGAGTATGCGGCGTAGGCCTGCAGCAGGCCGGTCTGCTTGTAGTTGCAGTTGCCGTGGATGACGCAGTGCGCCCGGGCCATCGGGCCGGAGGCGTGCACCGAGTCCAGCGAGGTGTTGACCCGGGTGCTCTCCCGCGGCGGCATCTGGTTCATCACGGCGGCGGCCTGCTCGGACAGGGCCTTGTACTTGTCCTCCGCGGACAGGTCCTGGATCTGGCTCAGCGCCGCGGCCACGATCTGCGGGACACCGAGCATCAGCGGCCGGTTGAACACCCCGCCGAGCGCTTTCACGTTGGCCACCCGCGGATCACGCCTGAACCACACCGGGTGCGAGGTGCCGCCCCAGGGCAGGGCGAGCCCGGTCTCGTGCTGGCCGGGCACGGTCACGTCGTAGAGGCCGGCGTCGGCGGGCCATTCCGCATACTGGTTCTGCTCCAGGTAGTAGGCCTTGGCCAGCGCGGCATTGACCAGGATGGTCCGGGTCGAGGCGATCGTGGGGAAGCCCTTCCAGAAGACCAGGACGTCCAGCGTGTCCAGGCCCGGCGTCTCCAGGCAGAGCTGGGCCGCGATCTCGCCGGTGGTGTACATCTGCGCCACCCCCGGCGCCAGCAGCAGGCCTTTCTCGGCCATCCGCGGCCCGTACTCCTCATCGCACCGGATCAGCCAGTCCTGCTCGCCGGTGGTGTCCAGGAAGTGGCACCCGGTGGCCAGGCAGGCTTCCACCACCTCGCTGCCGTGCTGCGCGAACGGGCCGACCGTGTTGCACACCACCCGGGCGCCGTCGAACAGCTCGGTCAGCGGCCCGACCTCGTGTGCGACCTCGATGATCTCGTGCGGGACGGTGTCGATGCCGGGCACCTTGTCCAGCGCCTCGGCGATCCGGGCCTTGTCCCGGCCGGCCGCGATGAACGGCACGTTGAATTCGCGCAGGTACTCGCAGACCAGCCGGCCGGTGTAGCCGGACGCGCCGTACACCACAACGGGCTTGTCGGTGTTCATGGATGGGCTCATGGGTGGTTCGCCTCCTGATCGTCGTCATGCTGGGCCGCAGGCGGGCGCGGGTCAGGTGCCCATGCCGCCGTTGACCGGCAGGCCTGCCCCGGTGATGAACCGGGCCGCGTCGGAAGCGAGGAACACCACCGCGTCGGCCATGTCGGCCACCTCGCCGAGCCGGCCCAGCGGGGTCAGCCCGATGACGTCCCCGACCGCCGCCTCCGCGCTCGGCCACAGGCCCAGCGTGGCCATGTCCTGGGCTAGTTGCGCGCCCATCTCGGTGGGCACCAGGCCGGGGTAGACGCAGTTCACCCGCACCCCGTAACCCAGCTTGCCGGACTCCGCCGCGGCGACCCGGGTCAGCCGGTCCACGGCTGACTTGGTGGCCGAGTACACGGCAATGGCCGGGAAGGCGATCGTCGCCGCTACCGAGGAGACGTTGACGATGGCGCCGCCCGCGCCCGCGGCGCCGCCCGGCCGCATCGTGCGCAGGCCGTGTTTGAGGCCCAGCGCGGTGCCGAGCACGTTGACGTCGAGCATCCGGCGGACGTCCCCGGCATCGAGGTCGACCAGCAGGCTGGAGATCTCCACCCCGGCGTTGTTGACCAGGATGTCCAGGCCGCCGAGGAAGCTGACAGCCTGCGCCATGGCCTGCTCCCAGCTCGCGTCGCTGGTCACGTCCAGGGACACGAACTCCGCGGTCGCGCCCGCCTCGCGCAGCGCATCGACGGTCGCCTTGCCCAGGTCCTCCCGGATGTCACCGATGACCACGGCCGCCCCGGCCCGGGCCAGCGCCTCGGCCATCCCGGCGCCGAGCCCGCGGGCCCCGCCGGTCACCAGGGCCTTCCGCCCGGTCAGCTCGTACACACTCATCAGGCACGCTCCCCTTCTCCGGGGGGCGCCATAGCCCCCGTTGGCCCTCATTGGCTGGTACCGGCCCGCATGCCAGCCGCGCCCGGCGGCGGATCATGTGACGCGAGTCATAGCCTGAACGCCTCTCTTGACAACTGTCAAGGGATAGTCAGACGATCGTCCAGAGAAATTTGGTCACCTGTCAAGATCGCGGGGAAATGCCACAGGTACACTTGAGTCGCAGTTCGCGGGGCTCGCGACGCTGATGGGACCATGGCTGATGGGACCGTGACAGTGGCCGAGGTGGCCCAGGTTGTGACTGAGGTGGCCCAGGTTGTGACTGAGGTAGCAGAGCGGAACCGGGACCGGATCGCCCGGCGGCAGGTCGACAAGTTCGCCGAGCGACGGGCCCAGCTTGCCGCGGCCGCACTGCAGACCCTGGCCGAGCAGGGCTATGCCCGCACCAGCCTGCGCGACATCGCGCAGAACTCGGACTTCTCGCACGGGGTGCTGCACTACTACTTCAGCGACAAGATCGAGCTGATCACCTACTGCGTGCGGCAGTACAAGGCGGAATGCGTCACCCGGTACGACAACATCGTCGCCACCGCCGTGTCCGCGGACGAGCTCAAGCGGGGCTTCGGCGCAGCCATGGCGGCCACCCTGGTCGAGGAAGCCACGATGCACCGGCTCTGGTACGACCTGCGCAACCAGAGCCTGTTCGACGCCTCCTACCGCAGCGATGTGCTGGACATCGACCAGAGCCTGGAGCGGATGATCTGGCGGATCGTCAGCAAGTTCACCGACCTCGCCGGGCGGCCGATCACCCTGTCCTCCAGCGCCGCCTACGCAGTCTTCGACGGGCTGTTCCAGCAGGCCCTGCTCCGGCACCTGTCCGGGACTGCCGACGCCGCCCGGGATCTCGACGAGAACGTCCAGCGCCTCCTGGACTCCCTCACCTCCCCCCGGCCGGTGTAACCGCGGTGCGGGCCGTCGCGGTGTCTCACCGT
>CAWDRD010000040.1:0-12475 GCA_963804455.1 uncultured Actinomycetes bacterium | reverse complement strand
GTCCGAGCGGCCGGGGCGGACCGGATTCTCAGCCGCCACGGCGCGGCCACGCCGTGCTGAAGCTCCTTCTCGCCGTCGTGGCGCTCGCCGTCGTCGCGGTGGCGGCGGTCGCCATCGCCGTTGTCCTGTCCGGGCGGCCGTCGCCGGGCAGGCCGGCCGCGTCCACTGCGACGCCCTCCCGGGCCGCGTCAGTGTCGCCGTCCCCGCCGCCATCGGCGTCGCCGTCGCCGTCAGCCCAGGCCGCCCAGCAGGCCGCCGCCGTGAGCGCGCTGCTGGGCTCGAGCGCGTCCACCCGGACGGCGCTGCAAGAGGCCGTCGGCCAGGTCCAGGCGTGCACGAACCTGCCCACCGCGGTCAGCCAGCTGCAGAACGTCGTGAATCAGCGCAGCGCTGAGAACAGCCAGGCCTCGGCTTTGTCCACCGCCGCTCTTCCGGGCGGCGCGGCGGTGAAGTCCGAGCTGCTCGCGGTGCTGAGCAATTCGCTGAACGCGGACCGGGACTACCTGGACTGGGCGCGGCAGCAGCTGGCCACCGGCTGCGCGGCTGGGGCCCAGTCGAGTACCTATACGGCCGCGTACCACGCTGACAAGCAGGCCGGCTCGGCCAAGCAAGCGTTCATCCAGGTGTGGAACCCGGTCGCGGCCCGGTACGGACTCCAGCAAGAATCACCCGACAGCATCTAGCGGCCCGGCCCGGGCCAGGAGGTGGCCGCGTACCCCGCCCGGCGCCCCGCCGTGCGGCGGGGATCCGGCCAGCGCGGTCGGGTGGACCAGCGGCCGGTCGCCGGCCGCGATCGCCGCCACTGCCGACGGCGGCGTCAGTACCGCCACCATCGTCGGCAAGCGGAGCCCGGCCGGGTCGCCGTACCCGGTGAACGACCATGGCAGCAGCAGGCCGCCCAGGAGCAGCGCCACGCCGCCGCTGGCCCGGACCACGACACCATCGGGCAGTTCACCCGCTGGTGCCCGGTGCGTGATCTGGCGCCGGTGCCGGTCCACCCGCTCATGGTGCAGGGCCACATCCATCTCTAGTGCCCGCGGCCGCCGGCTCAGCTGCTGTGCTGCCTGCCATGCCTCAGCGAAATCCCGGTAGTCCTGGCGGCGGCAGTACCCGCACGGCCGGTGGCCCGCGGCGAGCGCGGTCGCCTCATCCAGGAAGAACAGCGCCGTCCACCGGCCCGGCGGCATCGGATCACGCCGGACGCCCTGCCAGTCCAGCACGCAGCAGATCCACGACACGGACCGCCAGCGGCTGGTGCCCAGCACGCGGTCCGGCCCGTGCAGGCAGCCGCGATTGCCCATCATCAGGCCGCGGCCAGGGTCTGCCACGATCTCACCCGTGGGCATGACCCGGTTCTGCAGCGGCATGCCACCATCCTCCACCACCAGTACGACGGCTCGGGGCTGGTCCAACGCGGAGATCGCCGAGCGGCTCTACCTCAGCCCCGCCACCGCCAAGACCCATGTCGGCAGGCTGCTCAGGAAGCTCCAGGCCCGCGACCGGACCCAGCTCGTGGTCATCGCCCACGAGACCGGCCTGGTCACACCCAGCGGCCCCGGACGGCCAGAGCAGCTATGCCAGGAGTTGTGTTGCCGTCGGCCCAACCGTGTCGTAGTCTGACGATATATCGGGATCGTATCGCGAGTGGATCATCGGGAGGGCCGGATGCCTGGAACGTGGTCAGCGGCCGAAGACTTCAATCCTCATCCATACCAGCTTGGCCGGTGCCTGAGCGTCCTGCTCGGACAGGTCCAGGACGCGGTGCGGACGATGTCAGGCGGGCACGGCCCGGGCTGGCGGGCCGGGCCGCGGGAGCGGGCCTCCGGGCGGGCCTGGGGCCCCAGGGAATGGTCCGGCGGATTCGGCGGCCAGTGGGGCGGCTGGTGGCCGGGCCCGCCTGGCGCCGCGCGTGGGCCAAAAGCCGGCCGCGGCGATGTGCGCGCCGCGATCTTGGCTCTGCTCCGCGAAGGCCCACGTAACGGGTACCAGATCATGTCCGAGATCGAGGAGCGCAGCGGTGGTGCCTGGCGGCCCAGCCCAGGGGCGGTCTACCCGGCTCTGCAGCAGCTCGCGGACGAGGGCCTGATCGAGGGCGAGGAATCCGGCGGCCGCCGCACGTTCAGCCTGACCGACGCTGGCCGGCGTCATGTCGAGGAGAATCCCGAGACCGCCCGCGCGGCCTGGGAGGGAATGACGCAGGACGAGCCGGGGGAGGTGCCCGGCCTGTTCCTCCAGGCCGCCCGGCTGGGCGGCAGCATCATGCAGATGGCGCACGCGGGCACCCCAGAACAGATCCAGGCCGCCGAGCAGCTGCTGGAACGGACCCGGCGCGGCATGTACCAGATCCTGGCCGGTGACATGCCGGGCGAGCAGGACGACGAGTAGACGACAGGGGACTGGCCATGGATGATCGCATCCGAGCTTCCGACGCCGACCGCGACCGGGTGACCGGGCGGTTGCGCGAGCATTTCGCCGACGGCCGACTCAGCTCCGACGAGCTGGACGAGCGGATATCGGCCGCGCTGCAGGCGAAGACGTTCGGTGACCTCCGCCAGGTCATGACCGACCTGCCGGAGCCAGGCCTGGTGCCACGGGCGGCGCAGCGCCCGCACCCGGCCGCGCCGCACGGGGTCGCCCATCACCACCGTGGCCCACGGGTGCTGCCGCTGCTCCTGCTCGGGCTGATCGCCGTGATGGTGGTCTCCGGCGGCGGCTGGTTCCTGTTCGCCTTCCTCCAGCTGCTCCTCGTCTTCTGCCTGGTGGCCGGCGTGGCCGGGATCGTCCTGGCCAGCCGGTTCCGGCGGCGGATGCAGCGCCACTGGGAATCCGGCTACGCCCAGTACTGGCCCGGGCCGGGCCGCTGGCGGTGAGTGAACCTGGCCGCGGCGGCCGGGCAGACGCGGCCGCCGTGCCTTCCTTACAGTGGGGGCGTGGAAACCGCGCACCGCCAGCTCAGCGACCAGATCGACCACGCCACGCAGCGCCTGCTGGGCACGGCCCGGGTCATCACCGAGCCGGACCTGCAGGGCCCGTCGCTGCTGCCCGGCTGGACCCGGGCGCACGTCCTGGCGCACCTGGCCCGTGGCGCGGACGCCATGCGTAACCTGCTGGTCGGGGCGCGGACCGGGCAGGACCGCCCCGCCTACGCCAGCGTGCAGGCCAGGGACGCTGATATCGAGTACGGTGCGGGCCTGAGCCCGAAAGAGCTCGCGGCGGACCTGGCCAGCTCAGCCATGGCCTTGCGGACCATCAGCCGGCAACTGCCCGACCTGGCCTGGTACATCCCGGTGCAGATCCTGGACTCGGCCGCCTTCCCCGCCGCCGAGCTGCTGACCCGGCGGCTGGTCGAGGTCGAACTGCACCATTGCGATCTTGATGCCGGGTACAGCCCGGCCGACTGGCCGCCCTCCTTCGCCAGCATGGAACTTGCCGAGCCCATGTACTCGTTGCGCCGCGGCCGGCTGGCCCGGGCCCAGCAGGCCTGACCAGCGGGCCACCAGCGCCTCGGCCCCTTCAGCCGGACGATGCGCTGCCGGGGGTCTGGCCGACCGGGTCCAGCCGCTGCTGGCCTGTTGCGTCTGGCTCAGCCGCCTGCACGGCCCGGCGCTGCCGGATGTACCGCCACACCACTACCGCCAGCGCGATGATGATCAGGCCGCCAATGATGTAGGTGGGGATCTGGAAGCCGTTGACAATGGACTGCCAGTTGGCGCCCACGGCATAGCCGGCGTAGGCCAGCGCGGCCGTCCACGGGATGCAGCACCTCTGCAGTGTCCTACGCCGTATAGATCGTCATGCCATCACCGGGAAGCGCGCGGTGATCTGGTCCACCACGAGCTTGGCGGTCTCGGCGCACGCGGTGGTCCCGCCGTTGGCGTACTCCTTGACCCCGTCACCGACATTCCACAGGTTCGGGATGGGCGTGGCGGGCCGCAGGTCGAAGCCGGCCACCGCGCGCTGCGGCGGCCAGTCGTCCCGGGTGATCACCGTGGACAGCACCCGGGCCCGGGTGCTGAAGCCCGGAATCACATCCTCGATGTCGGCGAGCAGCAGGCCGGTCTCGGTGTCCGCGGCAAAGTCGCCGACCGAGGGCTGCGGCACCCCGGTGGCCACGTACAGGTTCCAGCCCGGCGGGGCCATCTCCGGGCACAGGTCGGTGAAGTTGGCCATGTACGCGAGCCGCCGCGTGGTGGCGAGGCTCAGCATGCCGGGCACGTCGAGGAGCCGCTCCGTGCTGGCGAAGTTGACCGCGATCATGGCGCACGGCCGGTCGGCCCGCTTGACCTCGGCCAGGTAGTCGCCGCCGAACGCGCCCGGCCCGGCCAGCGCCACGGTGGCAGCCGGGCCGATGTCGCTGACCACGAAGCGGGCCCGGACCTCGGTGCGCTGGCCGCCGCTGGCCAGCACGGCGCAGGTCACTGCGCCGTCCCGGACCTCGATCGACTCGGCCACGGTGGCGAGCCGGACCTCGCCGCCGTGCCGCTCGATCGACCCGGCCAGAGCCCGCCACAGGCCAATCGTGCCCTCCGGGTGGAAGCCGAACCGCTTGAACGCGCTCCTGCGGGTGAAGTAGGTCAGGAACACCCGGGCCGGGAGTTCCTCGGAACTGACCGCGAACACGGAGGCGCACATGTTGCGGAAGATCCCGTGCACGCTCTCGTTGCTGGTGAACGTGCGGACCCAGTCCGCCGTGGAGATCTCATCCTCCGGCAGCCCGCTGTCGTTGCGCGCGGCGCCGAGGCCGCTGACGATCCGGGCACCGTGCCGGGTGAGCTTACCCAGCAGGAAGCCCCAGCCGCCCCCGGTGACGTCCACGTCCTTGCCGCCGATCCGGTACAGGATCGGCGGCCGGGGCTCGCGGATGTCGAACGCGGCGCCGACTTCCCGGCAGGTCTGCTCGGTGATGCCGCCGGTCTCGATGACGATCGCGCCGTTGTTGACCTTGAACCCGTCGATGTCGTCGGTGGACGCGCGGCCGCCGACCTTGCCTAGCCGCTCGGCGACCAGGGTCCGGTAGCCCAGGCGGGCCAGCCGGGCCGCGGTGAACAGCCCACCCGCGCCCGCGCCGATGACCAGCGCGTCGTAGTCCCCGGCTCCTGGCATGGTTCTCCTGGCCGCTCGGCTCATATTTTTTCTAACATAGATAAAAAAATGCTGTCCGGTCAAGGACGCTGCCCGGTCAAGGCCCGATGAGCTGGTCCGGGTGGGCTGTCCCCGCAGGTCAGCCGGGCCGTTGCGCCCAGAAAAGCGACGGTCATGCCGCTTCGAACACGGCCGCCACCCCCTGGCCGCCACCCACGCACATGGTTTCCAGCGCATACCGGCCGCCGCGGCGGCGCAGCTCGTGCAGGGCGGTGGTCATGATCCTGGCGCCGGTCGCCCCGATCGGGTGGCCCAGCGAGATCCCGGACCCGTGCACGTTGAGCCGGCTGTCCACGTCCTCGAGGCTGACTCCCCAGCCCTGCAGCACGGCCAGCACCTGAACCGCGAACGCCTCGTTCAGCTCGATCAGGTCGAGGTCGTCGAAGCCGAGCCCGAGCCGGGCGAACAGCCTGGCCACGGCGGGCACCGGGCCGATGCCCATGGTCGCGGGCTCGCAGCCGACCGCGGTCCAGCCGTTCAGGTACGCGATCGGCTGCAGGCCCAGCTCGCTGAGCTTGTCCCCGGCCACGACCAGGCAGGCCGCGGCGGCGTCGTTCTGCTGCGCCGCGTTGCCCGCGGTGACCGTGCCGCCGCTCATGATCGGGCGGAGCTTGCCCAGGCTTTCCGGGGTCGAGTCAGCCCGGATGCCCTCGTCATGATCGAACACCACGGCCTCGCCGCGCCGCTGCGGGACCTCGACCGGCACCACCTCGTCGGTGAATACGCCGTCCTTCCAGGCCCGGGCGGCACGGTGGTGGCTGCGCACCGCGTACTCGTCCGCCGCCTCACGGCTGATCTTGAACTGGGCAGCCAGGTTCTCCGCGGTCTCGATCATCCCGCTGATCGGGCCGAACCGCCATTCCGGCTGGGAGCGTTCCCGGCCCCGGTCCAGCCGGTCATACAGGACCGCGTGGCCAGACCTGCTGCCCCAGCGGTTGCTCGTCGTGTAGTACTCGATGTTGCTCATGCTCTCGACCCCGCCGGCCAATACGACGTCAGCGGCGCCGGTCTGCACCATCATGGCCGCGGTGGCCACCGCCTGTAGCCCGCCGCCGCAGCGCCGGTCGATCTGCAGGCCCGGCACGGCGATCGGCAGGTCGGCGTGCAGCGCGGCCCACCGCCCGATGCAGGGCGCCTCGGAGTTGGCGTAAGACTGGGCCAGCACCACATCCTCGATCCGCCCGGGATCGATACCGGACCGCGCCACCACCGCCCGGACCACAGCCGCGGCCAGGTCCGCAGCGGGCACCGGGCGCAGGGTGCCGCCGAACCTGCCCACGGCGGTACGCAGGGGCGTGACGATCGCGGCGCGGTTCATCGGCGTGCTCCGTTCATGAGATGTCGTCCAGCTCAGCAATCATCGCGCCAGCGGCCAGCCGAGGGGTCGAGCAGGGCGGCCAGGTGCTCATCCGGCAGCCAGATGATGGCCTCGAGTTCCAGTGGATCGAGGAAGCGCACCCGGCCGGTGCGGATGTCCTGCAGCCGCAGCCGGGTCCCGTTGCCCAGGTCGTCGAGGCTGACGGCCACCGCGGCGAACTCGCTGCCGACGATCCCGGCCGCGTCCGGGGAAAGCCCGGGCGGCCGTCCATCCGGACCGGACGGCGGCATCAGATCAGGAAGCCCAGGGTGGGAAGGGGCTCATCCAGGTTCACCAGCACGACTTTCTTGTACGCCAGCCGCAGCTCCCCGTCTACCCGGCGGAGCCGGTAGGTGGTCCGGCCGGCCCACGTCTGCAGGCCGCGCGGCCGCGACTCGAGCACCAGGAAGTTCGCCGCGACCTCGGTGTCCCCGTCGGCCGGCCGGGCCGATGATCTCGATGTTCGAGATCAGCCGGCGCATGCTGGACGCGGGCGCCTGGGCGTACCGCTTACCCGTGCGCAGCTGGCTGAGCCGGGTCGAGATCCGGCGGCGGTTGTCGAAGATCACCGACACGGACGTGTGCGGGTCGGCGTCGGCCCGGCCCGCCGGGACCCAGTAGACCGCATCGTCGGTCCACAGCGCCTCCCACGCGTCGTAGTCGTTCTCGTCGGCCAGCCGCGCCTCCAGGTAGAGGAATTCCTCCACCTCGGTGCGGGTCAGGGCCGGGTGGGTGGCCGCATCGGCCGCCGTCATCACGCCTCCATGAGTGCCTTGTAGTGCGCCCAGAAACCGCGCATGCCCACCTCGTCGGTGGCCGCGCCGACCGGATGCCCGTTCTCATCGGTGCTTTCCCGAGCCACGCCCCGGCTGATGTCCAGCCACTCGGGCTGGAGCGCGGCCACACCCGCCTGGTTGCGCTCGTACATCTCGGTATCGTCGGCTAGCAGCATCCCGGCCGGCCCGACCGACCCGATCGACTGCGAGATCATCCGACGGTTGAGCTCCTTCGCCCCGGTGAGCTGGACCGCGGTCGAGTACTGCACGCACTCGTCCACCGCAACGGGCTGGATGTTGAACACCTGGATCTCAGCCACGAACAGGTTCGGGAAGATCATCACGTGCGGGCCGCCCTCGATCATGATCTGCTCGGCGGCGCCACCGTAGGCGGCCCGCATCGCCGCGGCGTACTCCGGGACCCGCCCGGCCGTGGTGCCGAACCACCGCATCGGCTCCGCGAGCTTGCGGAATTCCGGGCGCAGATCGTTCTCGCTGTGCCCGTGGCCTAGATCCCGGGTGACCGCCGCGGACTTGTCGCTGTAGAGCGCGCCGATCGGGCTGTCGGTGACGCTGAAGATGGAGCCGTGTACGAACTGCGGGTGGTAGCCGTCGGTTTCGTTCTCCGCCAGCAGCTTCCAGTTGGCCCGGGTCCGGTGCTTGAGCCAGCCTGCGGTCAGCTCCACCTGGCCCTCCGGGGATAGCCGGGCCAGCCGGTCGAGTTCCCCGGCCGCCGCGCCGAGGTGCTCGGTGAGCGCCGGGCCGTCGGCCGCGAAGCTGCCGAACACGAAGCCCTGGTAGGCGGCGACCCGCGGCACCCGGGCCAGGCCGAGGGCGCTCCAGCGCGCCCTTGCCACCGTAGCCCCGGTTGAACGGGTAGCCGAGCAGCTCCCCGGTGTTCCGGTAGGTCCAGCCGTGGTAGGGGCAGCGGAACGAGCCCGAGTTGCCCTGGGCGTCGTCGCAGACCTGGTTGCCGCGGTGCGCGCACCGGTTCAGCAGCAGGTGCACCGCCCCGTCCCGGCTCCGCGTCATGATGACGTCCTGGCCGCCCAGCTTCTTGCGCACGTAGTCGTTGGGCTGGGCGACTTCGCTCTCGTGACCAACGAAGACCCAGGTCGGTACCAGATCTTGGCCAGCTCCTCGGCGAAGATCGCAGGTGAGGTGTACAGCGAGCCGTGCACCTGGTGTGGCCTGATCAGCGCGGAGTAGTCCGCGGCTCCGTGGCCGGGCTCGCTGGGCCGCCCAGGCCGCCCGGTCACGCCCAGCTCGGTCACGGCGCGCGGCTCGGTCAGGGCGCGCGGCTTGGTCACGGCCCGCTCCTTTCCAGCCGGCGCTCAGCCAGCTGCACCAGCCGGTATTTCTGTACCTTCCCGGTGGGCGTGGTGGGCAGCTCCGCCTGGTCCAGGAAGATGACATGCTTGGGCACCTTGAACCGGGCCAGCTTCTCCTTGCACAGCGCGATGATGTCGTCCGCGGTGATGGTGGCGCCCGCCCGCTGGACCACGATCGCGCAGCCGACCTCACCCCACCGTTCGTCGTTCAGGCCGATCGCGAAGACCTGGCTGATGTCCTCGTGCGAGCTCAGCATCTCCTCGATCTCCCGGGGCATGACCAGCTCGCCGCCGCTCTTGTACAGCTCCTTGCTGCGCCCGGTGACCCGGAGGTAGCCATCCGGGCCGACCAGGCCGAGGTCGCCGGAACAGAGCAGGCCGCCGGCGAGCGCCGCGCTGGTCTCCTCCGGCTTGCGCCAGTACCCCAGCATGGTGGTCGGCCCCGGGAGACCAGCTCGCCCTCGCCGCCCTCCGGGAGCTGCTCGCCGGTCACCGGGTCAACGGTGAGGTACTGGACCAGGTCGCCGCCGGGCAGCCCCGCCACCCCCGCCAGCTTCGGGCGGCCGACGGTGGTGGAGGACAGCTCCAGCGGATCCTCCGGCAGGGTCAGCGTCATCGCCCCGCCGCACTCGGTCATCCCGTAACCGGTGACGATCTCGCTGATGCCCAGGTCGTAGCGGAACTTCTCCCAGATCCACACCGGCGCTGGCGCCGACCCGCAGAGGATCGCGGCCAGCGAGGACAGGTCGTACGCGCCCCGGTCCGGGTGCTCGATCATCGCCACGGCCATCGTCGGCACGCACAGGATGTCGGTGGCCCGGTGCTGCTGGACCCCGCGCAGGTAGCCCACCGGGTCGAAGCTGGTCTGCGGGATGATCGCGCCGCCCACGAACATGACCGACAGCAGGCCCTCGACGTAGCCGAACATGTGGTAGCAGGGCAGCGAGAACAGCACCCGGCGGCCGTCCTCGTAGGCCCGGGTCAGCGCGGAGGCGTACGCGGTGCGCAGTACTGCGTCGTGGGTGACCATCACACCCTTGGGCGACCCGGTGGTGCCCGACGTGTACAGCATGTCGCCGACGTCCTCCGGCCGCACGGCCGCGCCTGCCGCCGCCGCGGGTTCTGGTCACCCAGCGCGGCCAGGCCAGCCACCTCGGGCACCCCGTCCCGGTGCCGCCCGTCGGTGGACAGCAGCACCACCCGGCGCAGCCGCGGCAGCGCGGCCAGGGACAGCTCGCCCGCGGCATCCCATCCCGGGGCGATCTCGTCCAGCATGCCCAGGTAGTCCAGGCCCATGAACCCGGTCATCAGCACCAGCACGTTGCATTCGGACTGGGCCAGCACGTAGCCGAGTTCGTCCCGCCGGTACAGGTAGTTGAAGGGGATGGCCACCGCGCCGGCCCGGGAGATCGCGAACTTGACCGGGATGAACTCCAGGTAGTTCGCCATCACCATGCCCACCCGGTCGCCGGGCCGGACGCCCAGCGCAGCCAGGCCGTCCGCCAGGCGGCGGGACCAGCACGCCGCCTCGGCGTAGCTGATCGTGGTGTCGTCGGTGATGACGAACGGGCGGTCGCCGTAGGCGGCGGAGCACTCGTCGAGCCGGTCGTGCAGGGTTCGCGGGGTCCATCCCGGGAACCGGTCGCGGAGCAGGGCGCGACGCCGCTCGACATCCGCTACCACGGCGCCTCCTTAACTAGGATTAAAAAGCAGCGTATGTGATCCGTTTCCGGCCAGCAAGGATGGCCGTCCGGCCACAGCCGCCATGGCAGCGGCGGGGAGCGTGCCCGGATCCGTGCCGCGCACCAGCCCCGCGAGGGCTTGGTTGAGCCCTCCCCGAGCCCTGGCGACGTCGTCCGGCTCACCGTCCCCGGAACACCGGCGCGCGGCGCTCGCGGAAGGCCGCCACCCCGGTCGCTAACGGCCCATGAATTCCGGCGCCCGGCGCTCGATCACCGCCGCGAGCCCTTCCCGCGAGTCAGCGGTGCCGGACAGCTCCGCGACCGTGCGGGCTTCTTCTGGCAGCCGCTCCGCGACTGTCGCGCCCACCCCGGCCCAGACCAGCCGCTTGGTCGCGGCCAGCGCGAGCGGGGCGCAGCCGGCCAGCTCCGCCGCGAGCTCGCTCACCCGGGCGGCCAGCTGCCCGTCCGGCACCACCTCGGTGACCAGGCCCAGGTCCAGGGCCTCGGCCGCGGTGAGGGTGGGGTTGGTGAGCAGGATCCGCATCGCCTGGCGCAGCCCCACCAGCTGGGCCAGCGTTACCGTTGAAGCTCCATCGGGTGCCATGCCGACCCGTACCGCGCCCGAGAAGAACCGGGCGGACTCCGCGGCGACCACCAGATCCGCCGCGCAAACCAGGCCGAGCCCGCCCCCACCCGCCGCGTATCCGTGCACCTGGGCCAGCACCGGTGCCCGCAACTGGATCAGCGCGGACGTCGCCAGCTGCAGCCACGCCGTGGCCTCGCGCAGGTAGTCCGGGAGCCCGTCGCCCTGGGCCGCGAACGCCCGCACGTCGCCGCCCGCGCAGAAATGCCGGCCCTCCCGCTCAGCACGACCACCCGGACCGGGGCCAGGCCGTGGCAGCGCATGAGCGCCGCGTGCAGGGCCTGCAGCAGCTCGACGTTCATCCCGTTGGACGCCGCAGGCCGACTTCCAGCCGGATCCGGGCGACCCGGCCTGGTCCAGGTCGAGGAGTACCGGCCCGTCGCTGATCAGCGCCTCGCTCATGTCACGCTCCCCGGGCCTGGAACCGCGCCACCCCGGCCGCGCCGGCCGCGCCCGCGACGTGCTCGGCGACCAGCGCGATGTCACTGGCCAGCATCAGCTCGAACCCGCCATGGCGTAGCCCTCGACCGGAGCGAGCACGGTACGTCCAGCTCCGCGATCAGCTCGCAGGCCCGGCCGAAGTGCGAACGCGGCCGGGCGCGTCCGGCCCGCCCGCCGGAACCGTCGACCTCGGTGGGTCGCCGCCCACACAGACGTTGCCCGCGCGCCCCGGATCACGACCGTGCACGGACGGGTCGGCGCCCAGCCCGGCCAGGGCGGCGGCCAGCGCCGACCCAGTTCGACGGTGAACGCGTTCAGCGCCTCTGGCCGGTCGAGCAGTACCAGCCCGATGCCGTCCTGCCGCGATACCGACACCACCCGGGCCCGGCGCTGACCTGAGCCGCCCGCCGCGACCCCAGCACGGTGCCGGTAAGCACGGCGGCCCGGCTCGCGAGGAAGCCCATCAGGCGGCCCGCTGCTGCTCCGTACGTCAGCTCCCCGCCACGGGCAAATTTTCGAATCGAAGCTAAATTATCTCCAACGGTCAAGAATGACGCTGCAGGTGCACGACGAACTGGTGTTCGAGGTTCCCGAAGCTGAAGTCGAAGTGATGCGAACTCTGGTACGCGACCAGATGGAGAAGGTTCACGCACTCACCGTTCCCCTGCTAGTCGAAATTGGAGTGGGGATGAATTGGCGAGATTTGGAATAGGGTTTTCGTCCCGTAACAAACTGTCATCCCGTAACAAACTGTCATCCCGAGCGCCAGTCGAGGGACCTTGCGTTTCACGCATGCAGACACAACAGGCGCACCCGCACGAGCCGGGACGCTCGCGCCTGCACTTACCGCTCCCGCTCCACTTCCCGCTCCGCGGCTTCTCTTAGCATTCTTCGGTCGCGCGAGGTCGCAATCCTCCTGGCTCGGATGAGCCTTCGCAAACCAAACCAGTAGAAGAACCAGGCGAGTGTACCGATCACCGCCAGCAGCAGGAGCAAATTCCATATCGCGGCGGCATTGGACAGCAGCGTTTTCATAGACAGCAGCAATGCCGAGCTTTACTCGGCTCAATGGGGTCGAAGACCCGTCCGCATACAATCAAACT
>CAWDRD010000039.1:0-23043 GCA_963804455.1 uncultured Actinomycetes bacterium | reverse complement strand
CGATCGAACATGCGAGGGGAAGTGACGTCCGGGCCTGCCAGGTCATCGCCCAGTGAGGTGAGGTGAGCCCCGGCCTTGACCAGCGCCCGATGGACGGCAAGATGGCTTTGGTAACAAACTTCCATAAGCTGGGCGATGCGCGGATTGTCCGGCTGCTCGACGATATTCATCAGGAATTCCTCAATGCCACGCACCAGGCAAGCGAGACCGAAGGCGGCCTGGTCGGCGTTGCCCCGAATGGCAACTTCTCCGCCCACTTGTTTCGACATCAACCGGACGGCCTCGAGCAGAGCGGGAATGCGCCCATCCGAATCGGGGTTGACACCGACCTCAACCACCACTCAGGAAACAGCACCGTCGAGCAGGGCGCAGAAATAATCGTCGCGCTCGCCACGCTCGCAGTAGACGCACCCACCGGCACCTTCCAGGCAGCGGCCGGCACACGGCCCTGGTGACCGCAGCGCCCCCGCCGGGTGCGCGCCGCCGACATGGCCGCACCCGGCCTGCCAGACCGCACCCCCGTAGAGCCGGACAGCCTCAGCGCGGCAAACGAGGATCCTGGCACCTCATGTCCCTTCTCGTTGCGGCTGCGCCGTCGTCTGCTCCCGTCCGGCTTGAAGGACCTGAAGCGCTTCGCGGATAAATTCACGGCCATCTTCCGTGGAGGACAGAGGCGTGGTGGACCTGTCGATGATGCGGAATCCGGCGGTCGTCTCGATCTTGCGCGATCATCTGCTGCAGCGCGCCGTTGCGCCCGCCGTAGAGGGCGCGCGCCGCGGCGGCGATGCTGTCGTGGCCGGGGATCCGGGTGATCAGCTCCAGCCGGCCGAGGGCGCCCGTGCGCATGGTGACGGCGCGCATGGCCGGCGACGGTGGTGCGGGCAGGTCCAGGTGGCCGATGCCGCTGAAGTCGCTGTGCCGACGGACCGGCAGGCCCCAGTTCCTGGCCAGGCTCTTCAGGTAAGGCGCGGAGACGCCGCGCTCGCGCGCGAGTGTGTCGATGCTGCGCAGCTTGACGGCGTACTCGCGGTGCAGCCATTCGCGGGTGATCCCCGACCCCGGCGGCGGCCTGCGGTAGGCGGCCCGCTGGGGCACGCCGTCGAGTCTGCAGCAGCCTGCGGATGGTGGCGGTGGCGCAGCCGGCCAGGGCGGCGATCTCGGTCACGGGCAGGTTCTGGTGCTCGTAAAGTTCCCGGAGCCGGGCCGGGCTTAGGACTTCGGCCCGGGCCGGAGAGACGGCCAGGCCGTTGGCGGTGGCGGGTGGCGGGCCAGTATCGGCAACCTCGCAGTAGAGCCGGACGTGCTCGGCAGTCAGCGTGAGAGCGCTGGCCGCCTCGTGCACGGAGCCGCTCCCGGCCAGCACAGCGGCGAGCATCGCCTCCGGCGAGGCTGGCGGGGCTCGATGCCGGGCCAGGCTGGCCAGGCGCCCAGTCGGCGGGCGGTTCCCAGGTGACGGGCTCGTTGATGCCGTGCCGGGCGAGGTTGATCTCGGCTTGCTGGCGGAGGAACGCGCGCAGCGGGCCGGGCGCGCTGTAGCGGAAGTTGCCGCAGTGCCAGCTGAACGGCTTCCTCGCGCCGGAAATGACGAGGTGCTCGCCGGTGAGCAGCATGAGCAGGTACCAGCGCTGGACCGCCAGGCGGGGAGCATAGCTTCTGCTCCAGCCGTGCTGGAGGCGCAGCCGGGTGCAGGCGTCCTGGTCCAGCGCGACCGATTCCGGGCCGGTGAACAGCGCGCGGCGGCGTGCGTAGTCGATGGGACCGCCGTGCTCGTCGAGGGCGTAAGCGAGCTGGGCCAGGACAGAGGCCAGCGGGGTGAGGTCGCGTTCACGGTAGATGATCCGCTCCAGGGCGGTGCGGTCGGTGCCGTAGGAGTGGTTGCCGAGCAGCGGGCTGGCCCGCTCAAAGTTCAGCTGCGGCGGCCCGCCCGGGAGCAGCAGGTAGCTGGCGCAGCCGCGCCGGAATGACCCGCATGAGGCGCTGAGCGGTGCGTCGCCGTCAGCGGCGGAGCCGCCGGGCAACCTTGGCAGCAGCCGCAGCGTCCAGCCCGGCCACAGCATCGCGGGGATCATCGCCGCCCGGCGGGTGATGGCCCCGGCGGACAAGGCGGGCCAGCGGGGCCTCGGGGTGGCGCTGGCGTAGCGGAGCCGGGCGTGCAGGCCAGCGTCGCGGTCCAGGCCGCCGAGTACCTTGGTGACCATGCCGGGGCCGCACCGGGCCCAGCGCCGTGCCACGGCCCCGATGCCGGGGACATACGCGCCGGTTCTTCAGCAGGGAGCGGTCGGCATGCAGGATCCAGCCGAACAGCTCCTCGTTCCCGGGCCGGCTTCATCGAGCGCGAGGTAGGCCAGCGTGGCGCCGATGGCCGCAGTGCGGGCATCATCGCCGGGCTCGGCGTCGTCTCGCCATGGCAGCGCGGCGCCGATTTCGTCTAGCACGGAGTGCACCGCCGGCGGGGCCTGGCCGGGGATTGCGTGCAGGCCGCGCAGCGCGCGCCAGGCCGTCGCGTAGACCTCACCGGAGCTCGGTCACCGCCGCGGGCCGGGTCCCGGGCGGGCTGGTCATGAGGGCGGCCAGGCGCTGATGGGCGGCCAGGACCAGGCCCCCGGCCGGCAGCGGGACTGCTTGTGCGCTGGTCAGGTCAGTCCCGCAGCCGCCGCGGCGGGCCGATGTCACCGGGTTGTCGCGGGTGCAGGCGCCGCCTGCCCGCGGGCCGAGGCGGCGGGCGTTCCACGGGCGCGGCGGGCGGCGGCAGGCCGGGCAGAAGTCGAGCAGCAGCACCTGGTGCAGCGGGCAGGCGAACGACCACGGCAGCCGCCAGGTGACCGGGCCACGGCCCCGGGAAAGGGCCAGGCACTGCGGGCAGTAGCGCGTCCGGGCGTTGCCGAAGCGCCCGGCCGGGAACCGGGCGGCCAGGGCGCGGCGGCCCGGCGTGATCGCGATGGCCAGGCCGTCGTGCGGCTGCAGCGTCATCGCGGCGAGCGCCTGCCTGCTGACCCCGGTGGCCCGCTCCAGGGCGGCGGCCTCGCGGTCATGCAGTCGCAGCGCCATGTGCGCGATGCGGCTGCCGCCCAGCCCGAGGTGGGCGATCAGGCCGCTGCCGGTGGTGTGCAGGCGGCGGGCGTAGGCGGCGATCCAGCTTTCCAGCGCCTCGCCGGGCAGCGGCGCCACGCTGATCGGCAGCCGGTCCGCTGTCCAGCTGCTCACCGGGCCGCTGCTGTCCGGGTGCGGGAGGCGGGGCGGGCGGTCAGCAGCCCTGCCTCGATCGCGGCGGCCAGTTCCCTGCGGTCGGCCTCGGCGGCGGCGTCGTTGCTCACCTGGTCCATCAGGCCGGCGTCGAGCCGCTCGGCGCCGGTGCGGATGGCGCGCAGGCAGCCCCGGCTGACCAGCGCCATGAGGGAGGCGAAGTGGCCGGTGGATCGGGCGAACAGGTAGTCCGCCAGGTCGTCGGCCAGCATGCCGGGATACCGCCCGGCCAGCACGAGCTGCCGCTCGACCGACAGCAGCAGGCGGCGCCACTCCTCGCGGCCCGGCTCGTCGTAGACCTGGAACGGGCACATGCTCAGCACCGTGGTCCGCCGACTGAACTGGGCGTGCAGCGCCTGCTGCGGTGCCCGGCCCTCGGTCAGCAGCCCCGTGCCCGCGACCCCGACGCCAACGTAGATCAGGGTGACCGGGAAGGTGTTGGCCAGGAACTTCAGGTGGTTGGCCATCTTGACCGCGTTCGAATCGGCGTGGCTGGGGGCCAGGAAGTGGACGTCGTCGACCAGGAAGACGGACGTCCTCAGGCTCAAGACAGCGTCCTTGGCCCGCTCGGCGAGGGTGTCAGCGTCGCCGCGCTCGGGCAGCCCGTAGAACCGGCAGATCGCCGCGTTCAGCCCGCGGATGTGGGTGTTGCCGGTCAGCGCGATGTAGATCACCGGAACCCGGCGGTGCCCGTCAGGGGTGGTCTCGCCGCGCAGCGCGACCTGAGCCTGCCAGTAGTCGCGGCCGTACTCGCGCACCGCGGTGCTCTTGCCCAGCCCCGGGTAAGCATCAACGAGGGCGGCGGGCTTGGCCTTGTCCCCGTCGTGCCGGTTAGCCTCCACGATCTCGGCCAGCCCCTCGTGCACGGCCAGCAGCTGCGGCGTCCGGATCGGGCCGATGTTGGCGTGCCAGACCGCCCGCCGGTCGTTGTAGCGCACCCGCTCCCGCTCCGGCAGCGCGGCGATCCGGGCAGCCGGCAACTGCTCGGGCCGAGGCCGGTCCGGGCCGCTGACGAACTCCAGCCAGCCCCGCAGCCGGGTCGGCGAGTACGGCCGGTCATCCCCCTCGAACGTGTCCGGCCCGCCGACGGCGCTCACCGCGTCTCCCAGGCGTCGGCGTAGAAGTCATCCTCGCCGGACGGCCCGGTGCCCTCCTCGCCGGGGAACGCCGCGTCGCACTCGGCGTCCTCGTCGTCATCCCCGCCGTCGGCCTCCGCCGCCATGCCGCCGGCGCGCGTCCTGCTGGCGGGCGGTGACCTGCGCGACGGCGGGAAGCGCCCGGCCCCGGTCTTCCCGGCGGCTGTCGTCTCCGGCTAGGCGCAGCCGTTCCTGGGACAGCCGGATCGCCATCCGCCGCTCGGTGCGGTTGGCGGTCAGGCCCGCTCCCCACCGGTCCAGCAGCTCGGCCAGGGCCTGCCTCGGTGTCGGGGAACCGGTGCGTGGCGGCGGCGAGCCTGCGGGCGTAGGCGGCGGCCTCCCGGCTGAACGGCCTGCCCAGCGCCGCCGCGTGCTCCCAGGCCAGCTCGTGCCAGGAGTTGTCGCGCGGGTCCTGGAACCAGACGCGGCTGAAGTCCCCGCTGTCGAACGGCGACCGGCCACTTCCCGGCGTGCGGGCCGCGGATGGTGCTGCGCTGGTTGCGGAAGTCGTTCAGCGCCTCACCGTTGTAGCGCAGCGTGTCGACCTCCACGCCGTAGTGCTGGATGGTGACGTACTCCACCTCCAGGAACTCCAGCGCCATGTCCGGCCGGGCCGGGATCATCAGCGGCCCGGCGCGGGTGATCCCGTGCTCCAGCATCTCCAGCGGGCTCAGCTCCAGCCCTGGGAACTCCGGCACCGCCAGGCCGCGGTGCCGGCTGCGGTGATACACGCCCGTACCACTCCCGGATGACCTGCTCCAGCTCATCGAGGAAGAAGAACGCCTCATGCCTCGGGCTTCTCGCCCCGGCTGTAAACGTCCGGCCCCTTGTAGCCCGGCAGCGCGGCCAGCAGCCCCTCGCCCAGCGTCCGGAACCACCGCTCCACCGGCTTGTCGGTCGGCGGTGTAGGGCCGGGCGGGCTGCAGCGAGATGCCGAACCTCTCGCACACGCTCCTGATGTGGTTCGACAGGTACACCTTGCCGTGGTCGAACACGATGGTCTCCGCCGCCACCGACGGCAGCAGCGGCCTGCCCTGCGCGTCGACCAGCTTGCCCGGGTCGACCACCACCGCGGACGGCACCCCGCAGTACGGCAGCGCCCCGCCGTCCTCCCGTCCGCGTGCGACGGGGCGTGGACCGTCTCGAACAGCACCCCGGCGATGTCGACCGACTTCGTGGACACCGGGGTCAGCCGCAGCCCGGTGATGCACCCGCGAGTACAGGTCCATCGCGACGCTGAGCTCGCACTGCACCCAGCGGCAGGTCACCGGCTCCATCGCGAACACGTCCAGCCGGTTGGTGTCCAGGATCACGTACTCGCCCGGCCGGGTCGCCCGCAGCCGCCCGTAGGCGCCCTGCGGGCGGTTCGCGATCGACCGCTTGCCCTTCGTGCTGCCGGTGAACGCGTTCGTCCCCCGGTCCAGCTCCCGCAGCAGCTCATACCCCGTCGTCCGCGACGGCACCGGGACCACGCCGGGCCCGTGCTGCTGCGCCAGCCGCTCCTCGATCTCGGCCAGCAGCAGGCCCGCGGACCGGCCGGCTGCGGGGCACGTGCCGGGCGATCACCTGCCGGGCCGCGTCCAGCCAGCGCGGGATCGGCCCGGTCCAGGCGCCGCGCCGGCCGGCCGCTCGGCCACCAGCCCGGCCGGGCCGTCCTGGGCCTGCATCACCCAGCGGCGTACCGTGCTCACCCGACCCCCAGCTCGGCCGCCTTCGCCTGGTACCGGGCCATCATCGGCACGCCCGGCGCGTACTGCGGCCGCGGCTCGCCGTCCAGCGCCAGCTCCGCGCACCCGTGCTGGTAGCCGGTCCGGACCTCCTGCACGTGCCGGTACCGGGCCGTCAGCTCATCGTCCTCGTCCGTGCCCAGGCCGCCGAGCACGTGCGCCACCGCTGCCTGCGGCTCCGGCGACTGCGACCAGGATCCGCGTGCTCGGGTGCGACAGCAGCGCGACCAGTGTCCACCTGCCGCCACGACGGCGCGCCCGCCGTCCCGGTGCGCGCGCAGCATGCACCCGGCTGCCCTCGATCTCGGCGACGGTGAACTGCTCGCCGTCGAAGCTCACCGGCAGCCCCGGCCGCAGCGGCGTCGTCCAGCCCGTCATGCGGCCGCCTGCGCAGCACCGACTCACCTGACAGCGGCCGGGTCAGGTCCGTAGTCAGCCTCCCGGCCCACAGCAGCGCCAGCAGCGCGGGCCGGGCCTCATGCCGCGGTCGGCCGCCCGCAAGCCGCAGCTCGGCATCCGCCAGCTGCTCACCGTCCCGCACGCACTCCCAGGCCCGCTCGACCTCGGCGGCGGCCACCACGCCCGGGCGGCGGTACCCGGCCAGGAACCGGACGTTCTCCAGCACCGCCGCATCCGCGCCCGGACCACACCTCGTACTCCCAGCCATGCCGTTCGGCCAGCGCGCCCGGCCAGGCCAGTGCCTCGGCGATCTTCGGGTCCTGCAGCCGCGCCGGCCGGCTTGACGTTCACCAGCCGGGCCGTCCCCGGCCGCCGACACCAGCAGGAAGTCCGGCACATGATGCCGGACCCGGCCGCCGATCGCGGGCCGCAAGACGGAACGGCTGGGCGTAGATCTGCCGCACCTGCGGGTCGAAGTCGGCCAGCAGCAGCCTGGCCAGCTCCAGCCGGCTCTCATAGAGCACAACCCGCCCGTCGTCGCCGAGGCATACGACCCCGAGTAATGGGCCTGCCCGCCGCGAACGCACCTGAACCGCCGCCACGGAACCGACCCGGCGAAATCCGCCAGCCGCAGCCGCCCAGCGGAACTCCTGCACTAACCCGTCGTCGTACCGGACCCAGGCAACCGGATCGCCGACCCTCACGCGGGCCGGACTGTGCCCTAAAACCGAGCAGTAACGCAAGCTGTACCCGCAGCCATTGCGCAGGAATCCCGGATTTTGCGCGTACAGTGCTCATGATCATCCGGAATTGCGCACTAAGGCCCGGATCCTACAGGTCCTGGTGGCGGGCCGGCGGCGCCGAGGAGCGCGGCGGCGGCCTGGCGGGTCTGGGCGCCGGGGGTGACGCCGAGCTCGGTGAGCCTTGTTTCCAGCAGGCGCAGGGTGCGGCGGACCGCGCTCGGGGCGGCCCGCCGCGGCTTGCAGGCGCATGATCCGCTGGTAGAGGTATTCGTTGAACGGGTCGTGGCCGAGCGCGGTCTCCAGCGCGGCCAGCGCCTGGTCGGGGTCGGCGGGTTCGAGGAGTTCGGCGATGGTGGTCCAGGCGTCCAGCGCGCGGCGGCGGGCGGTCTCGGCGTAGGGCTCGGCCCAGTCGTACCCGGCGCCGTCGGCCAGCGGCGCCCCGGTACAGCGCGGCCGCGTCCTGGCAGGCCGCCAGCCAGGCCGCGTCATCGGTGGCGTGGCGGGCTGCGTTCCAGGGCGCGCCTGGAAGTCCGCCACGTCGGTGGCGATGAGGGCCGGGTCGAGGCGGTAGCGTCCGGCGGCGAGGATGATCGAGCATGGGCTCGGTCAGCCCGGCCGCGGTGCGGAGCAGGTCGCGGAGCCTTGCGCAGCGCGAGGTTGCGCTGGCGCGGCGCCGTGGCCGGGCGTCGAGCCGGGCCACAGGGCCTCGCTGATCGCCTCCCCGGTGACGCCGTCGGGGTGGACGGCGAGGAACGCGGCCAGCTCGCGGGCCTTGCGCAGCCCGCCGCCGATCTCCTGGCCCGCGGGCGGTGATCCGCAGCGGGCCGAGGATCTCCACCCGGATGACCCGCCGGCCTGGGGTATCCGGTGTGGTCCCGTTCTGCTGCGGGAGGCCAGCGTCACCTGCGGGCCGGGGTTCCCTGGGTGCGGGCCGTGCGGCGGGCTGGCCAGTGCCTGGGTGTGGGCCGGAGGCGGCGCTGGCCGGGAGCGGCGCGCTCTGCGCCGTGTGCGGCCGGGCCGGGCTGGCGGCGCCGCCAGGGGGCTCTGGCGCCGCGTCTGCCGGGATGTCCCCGGGCGGGTCCTTTCTGCCCTCAGCGGCAGGTGCCGACAGCGGGATGCCGCTGGCAGCAGCCGCGGGCTCGCGGGGTGCCTCGCCAGCGGGCCAGGACGGCTGGGGGCCGCCGGGGACCGGTGCGGGGTAGTACTCACCGGCCGGGGTGCCGCAGGCGGCCTGGAAGAGGCTGAGCACCGCGGCGGTATCGGCGGCGGCGAGATGGAACAGCTGGATGCCATCCAGGACGGGATCGGCGGAGGTGACGGGGCCGCCGGCGGAGACCCGGCAGGTGACCCCCACCCAGTCACCGAGCAGCAGCCCCGCCAGGGCGGGGCCGCACGGCCTGCCAGCACGCCGCGCCGCCGGCCGCCAGCCCGCGGCGCCACGGCGATCAGCGCCGCCGCGGCCGGCACCGGCCGCGCCACGGTGCCCGGGCCCGCGCATGGGTCATCACTGCTTTCCTGGATGCGGGCCCGGCGCACGAGCAGGGCCTCGGCCAGGCCGAGAGCCTGCTCCAGGGTGGCGGTGACCGTCACTCCCGGCACGCGTATCGCGCCGGGGCCGGGCAGCAGGACGCTGAGAGCATCGGCGGTGATGATCACCTCCGCTGGGCCGGGTGGCTGGCCGGGGAGCCCCTGGGTCAGCAGGGCGGCCAGGATCGCGCGGGCTGCTGCGGCCGCACCTGGCCCGGTCAGCCCGAGGCCGCCCATGGCGGCGATACCGGCGGAGACTTCGCGGCCGTCGCGGATGCCGAGCGGGACCGTCCCGGGCTCTGCCGGGACGGGCGCCTGCGGGAAGGCAGCTGAGGGGGGCATCACGCCCGCAGCGGCGTGCGGCAGGCCGCTGCCGCCGCCGGGTGCCTGCGGGCTGCTCGCGGGGTCATGGCCGTGCGGGTCTGTGCCGTGAGCATGGTCGCCGCGGCCGGGGCCGGCGCCTGGGGGGCCTGGGCGGGGCAGGCTGCCAGGGCCCGGTGCCGGGCGGGCCAGGGGCCTGGCACTGGTGCTCGCGGCCGGGTGCCGGGCGGCGGCGCGGCGCAGGGCGCTGATGACCGCGGGCAGCGGCGGCTCACCCGGCCCCAGGCTGGTGCTGGCCGTCCGGCCCGGGCGGTAGCGGCGGCGGCGCTGCACCCCGGCGAGCACCACGGCGGCGCTGACCGCAGCGGCCAGGCCGGCCCGGCCAGCCCGCCCCCGGGCAGGTGTATCCCCGCGCCGCCGCGCCGGGCCGCCGGAGGGGCGGTGCGGGGGCTGGCCGTCCCGCCCGCCCGGCTCGGGCCAGGCGATCGCTGCCCAGCCCGCCGCAGGCTGGCTGCGGCCAGCGCAAGGACCTGCCCGGCCGCAGGCGGGGACGCCGGGTGCGGCAGGGGCGCGGCGGGCCGGAGCGGGGCAGCAGGGCAGGGCGGCAGGAGCAGGACCCACCCGGGGTAGATGCGATCAGGGTCGGTCAGACGCAGCCCGCCCGGCTGGGGCCTGCCGCGGCTGAGCGTGAAGATCTTTTCCCGCCACCGCTCGCCGTCGCCGAGGTGGCGCGCGGCGATGTCCCACAGGTTGTCACCCTCCGCAACCACATACAGCATGCCCGCACGAGCGGCAGGTGCACGCGCGGTTTCCCGGCCAGCGGCGGCGCCGGACAGGGCCAGGCCAGCGGCGGCGCCGGGGACGGTCAGCTGGACAGATGCCTGCTCCGGGCGGCGCGTCAGGTGCGTGGCTGCTGCCCGGCTGCCTGGCGGGGCCAGCGGGCCCTGGGCCCGGCGCGCTGCCGGCCCGGCGGCGGCGGCCGCGGTGGCGTGCGGCGGCCAGTGGTCATGGGCGCTGCCCGGTGCCCTGCTGATGCCGCGCAGGGCGGCGATGAGCCCGAGCAGGATCGCGCGGCACGAAGTGCCGGCCCAGTGCGCGCGGTGGGCTGAGCCCGGCGGCACGCTCGCGCAGCCGGGCAGCGCGCCCGGCACCTGCCTGGCCGCGGGCCAGGCCCAGCAGGTGCCGGGCCTGCAGGACGGTTTCGAGCAGGACATCGATGAGGAAGACGGCCCAGCCGGCCCAGCCGGCGCAGGCGATGACGTCGAGAAGGAGCCGTCCGGCCGGGGATGGGAGGTGGTGGCCTGGCGGCCAGCTGGCCGCATGCCAGGTCAGCCACGGCGCTGCCGCGGCCAGGACGCCCAGCACCGCCGCCGCGGCCAAGATCCCGGCGGGCGGGGCCGCGGACCGGGTCACCCGCCGTACTACGCCCATGACCGCCCCCTGCCGGCAGCCTTCGCGGCCAGCACCCAGCCGCCGCCACGCATCAGCCCGGCCGCCGCGGCGCGAGCCTTCTGCCTGGATGCCCAGGCAGACGCGCCGCCGTGGATGTCATTGCTCATGGCTGGCGTCCTCCTGGTGAGCAGCGGGCCGCGGCGGGAGCAGCAGCGGCGGCGCGGAGCCGGGCCGGGCTGGCGGCCCGGCAGGGCCTGCCCACCCGGCACCAGGCAGCTGCCCAGCCGGGCCGGCCGGCGGGGACGGCGGGAAGTGCTGCACGACCTGCACGACCGGGCCGGCGGGGCGCACCGACCGGAGCGCTAAGGCCAGGGCGATCACCCAGCCGACCAGGGTCCAGCCGAGCAGGACGTTGATCACAGCGACCGCGCCGAGATCGGGGACGTGGCGGGCCCAGCCGAGCAGGACCGGCAGCAGGTACAGCGCCGCCGACGCCGCGGCGACGCTGCTGAGCACGGTGGCAGTGACGAGCGAGGAGATCACTGGCACTCCTTAACGATGGAGATGGGCGCAAACGCAGCTGAGATGTGCGGAGCCTCCCGGCGCGCGATAGCACCGGAGCAGCCAGGAACTGGGGGCAGGCGCCGGTATCGCGGCCGGGTGCCTCACCGGGCGGCCCGCCCTTCCGGCTCACGCGAGCCCGGTGGCGGTGGCCAGGCGGCGAGGATCTCCGCGCGCAGCAGCGCGATATCCCAGGCGGAGGCGGGCGCCACGCCCAGCCCGCCGCTGCCGGGCTGCCACAGCCAGGCCTGGATGATCCTGGTCAGGACCGGGTTGGCGTCAGCAGCTAACCAGGCCAGGAATCCCCTGGCCGCGTCCCCGGTGCCGGCTGCCCGGCTGTGTTTCCCCGTCATGTGCGCGTCCATCAGTACGCCTCCCCGCGGCGGCCCTCCGGCCTGTGCGATCCGGCCCCGGACCGGACAGGTCCACCATGCATCACCCACGTTGCTATGTCAACTCGAATCCGTCTGGCTTGCCCTTGCCGGGTCGCATCGGCTAACCTGGGGTAGCTCACCAAGGAGGCGACCACGATGGACCCCAGCCCGTCCCGCGCTGGCGTGCCGCTGTACGCCAAGATCGCCAGCGACCTGCGGGACAAGATCAAGGACGGCTACTACGGGCCCGGCGCGCTGCTGCCCTCCCGCAACGAGATCGCCGCCACCTACGGCGTCTCGGTGATCACCGCCCAGAACGCGCTGGCCGTGCTCAGCCAGGAGGGCTACGCCCGCGCCATCCGCGGCCGCGGCCACATCGTCCGCCGCAAACGGCCCCGCCTCACCGTGCCCGGCCGCCTCTACGCCGCCCCCGCCCCGGACGGGACCACGCTCGATGCGGCGATGCTGGTACTGCGCCAGCTGGACGTGTACCAGGAGACCGCCGCCCGACAACATCGCGCTGCCGCTGGAGTCCGGCGCCAGCCCGGTCTGGGTCCGCCGCGCCGTCTACACCGCCGCCGCTGACCGCCAGGCGGTGCAGATCCACGTCAGCTGGCTGCCCGGCCTCGCGCGACGACGCCGGGGCAGCGCTGCGCGGCCTGGACCCGGGCATGCCGTGGCCCGAAGCGGTGCAGCAGGTCACCGGCCGGGCCATCGCCACCGTGCTGCAGAACACCCGGGCCCGCGGCGCCAACCCGTTCGAGGCACAGGCCTTCGGCATCCCGGCCGCGACCACGGTGCTGGTCAGCCACCTCACCACCTACGACGCCGCGCACCGCCCATCGAGCACTCCCGCTGCGCCTGGCCCACCGACGCCGCCCGCCTCAGCGACGAATACCGCTATCCCGCAGCAGACCGGCGTGATCCGGGCTGAACCGTCCAGTTACAGCCAGAGATCGCTGCGCGCCGCAGCGTGCTGGACGACAATGGGTGGCGGGAGGTACGCCGTGGCGGATGACACTGCCCCGGCCGGGCCGGCAGAGGCGTCCCTGCCCGCGCCGGGGGATGGCGCCGTGAGTGCCGGGCTGGACCCGCGGCTGCTGCGGCTGAAAGCGGAATTAGACGCCCACGCCCGGATCGCCGCCTACCTTCACCTCGACCTTGAGCGGCCGGTCCGGTGCCCTTGCGGATGGCTACCCGGAGAACGCGATCGCGCTGGTCGGGAAGATCACCGAGCGGCTGCTGAAGCAGCTGTGGATCCATCACGGCGCGCCCGGCACCCCGGCCGGGAAAACGCTGCGGGACCTGATCGCCGGATGCCGGCCCTGGATCCGCAGCCACCGGGTGATCGACGCGCTGCACGAGATCCAGCGGCTGCGCAACCGCTCCGCCCACGACGGGTACCCGGTCGCCGACGAGGACGCGCTGCTCGCCATCAGGCGGCTGCTGGACGTCCTGGCCTGGTACACGACCACCGGCAGCGGGGCGCTCAGCGGCCACGCGCCCCGGCTGTCCCCCGCCGCCGCGGCGAAGGCGGAATTCCTCGCCGGGCTGTACGTGACGCTCGACTTCCGGCTGGCAAGGCGCGCTGAGCTGTCGCAGCACACCGTCTATCAGCTGTTTGCCCGCGAGCGCGGGCTGCGCACCGAGCACGCAGAGGTGCTGTTCAGCCGGGACGCCGGCGAAGCCGCCCGGGATCTGGCCGCCGCCGGCCGGCAGCTGCTGGCGGCCGGGCTGGCCCGGGCACGCCCGGTTCCTGGTCCTGGAACACGAGGGCGGCGACCTGCCCCCGGAGTTAAGGGACGGCTGCCAGGTGCTGGCCTATGACCACTTCATGGACGCCTTCGCCGACTGCGGCCGTCACCTGGCCGACGTGGCGGCGCTGTACCCGCGGCTGGATGCTCCGGCCGTGCCTCTCGAGGGTGACCTGCTGACCGTTGATGAGCTGTCCGGGGAGATGGAAGTCTCCGCAGCCGGGGACGCCCGCGAACTGCTCGGGCACGTCGCGGCCGATGGGGGCAACCTGCTCATCGTGGGGCCGCCCGGCGGCGGCAAGACCACCCTGCTCAAGCAGCTGGTCGCCGATCCGCTGGACGGCGCCCGGCGGTACCGGTTCTTCTTCGACCTGAGCCTCAAACGCCGCGAGGAAACGTTCGCTGAGTTCGTCACCCGGACACTGGCCCCGTACATGCACCTGGAGGCCGCGTACGTGTTCCCGGTGTTCTGCTACTTCACCCGCGCCGGGTCGGTGCTGACCGCCCTGGACGCGTTCGATGAGGCCGTGCCCGAGCTGACCCCCGGCGGGCTGCTCGCCCTGTTCACCGAGGTCGCCCAGGTGCTGTCCGCGGAATCAGCCGTGGTGATGACCTCACGGGTGTCGTTCCTGGAAGACTCCCCGCAAGTGCGCCGGCTGCTCGATGGCACCAGCCTGATCTCGGAGAAACTGGCCCAGCAACTGCACGCCCGCGGAGTCGATCCGCGGCGCGTTCCCCGGTTCTCAGTCCTGCGCCTGCACGACGACGCGCCAGGGGATCGCTGCTCGCAGAACAGCTCAGGCACCAGGCCGCCGCCGCGCAGGCGGGGGGCAGCGCGCCGGGTGGACCGCCTGCTGGTGCCAGCAACCTGGCGGACCTGCTGTGGCAGCACATCACCGCAGTGGCAGGCCCGCAGCTGCTGCCCGCGGTGATCAGCTACTTCGGGCTGGCGTTCCTGCGCGGCGTCACCGTGTTCACCCTCGTGGACCTGGTCAACGGGCTGGGCATCGGCGGCGTTCGACGGCGGGCATGTCGATGCTGCCAGCTTCCGGCTCCGGGACCTGTTCCGGGCCGCCGACCCGGCCGGGGCGGCCCTGGCGTTCCGGCATGCGGCCTATCAGGAACTGCTGGCCGCGGAGTTTCTCCGCACCCCGCCGGGCGCGATGCCGCGCTCGCCGCGGCGCCGCATCCGAGGCTGACCGAAGAGGTCCGCGAGTTCCTGCGCCGCCGCAGCCAGCTCACTGATCAGCCCGTCCCCGACGGCGCGGCGGGTGACGGCGTGGTGCCCGCAGGCGTGTACCTGGTGGGCCCAGGCCATCATCTGATGCTGCGCCGGATCGACAGGCCAGTCCGGCTGGATGAGTACCCGGTCACCGTCGGGTCCTACAAGCGGTTCCTCGATGCCGTAAGCCGCCACGGGTCAGCCACCTGGGACCACCCCGGCATGCCTGACGGGTGCACCCATCAGCCCCGCATGGACAGGCTGCCTGTGCCCGCCTATTACGCCGATCCCGCCTACGACCGCCATCCGGCGGTCGCGGTGAGCTGGTGGAGCGCCTATGCCTTCGCCCGGTCGCAGGGCAAGCGGCTGCCCTCCTCCCTGGAATGGGAAGCCGCCGCCCGCGGGTTCGACGGGCGGCTGTTCCCCTGGGGCGATGAGGTCGATCTGTCGGCAGTGAACTGCGCTGACTCCTGGTCTGATCACCCGCTGATCACCTACGCGGCGTGGCGGGAGGAACGCGACCGCGGCCGGCTCGCCGCAGCCCTGCCCACCCCCGTCAACGCCCACCCACGCAACACCTCCCCGTTCGGCATCCGGGAACTGGGCGGGAACGTGTGGGAGTGGACCTGCACCGTGCTGGAAGACGCAGATGAGGCTGTCGTCTGCGGCGGCTCGTTCGACAACCCCTACCGGGCGGTGCAGGCATCCTCCAAAGGCACCTACCGCCGCCGCGGAACCAGCAGCGTCATCGGCTTCCGCTGCGCAAAGGAAAGCTGACATGAGCACCCCCGGCAGCCGCCCCGCCAACGCACCCGGCCACGACACCCGCAGTCAGCGTTTCGGGCACGTCACCGGCCAGCCGCCGCCCGCAGCCGGGCCCGGCGCGCACGCGGGCACCTGCCTGGTCCGCGACGACGAGACCGGGATCACCTATTCCTTCGGTTACACCGACATCGTGACCGAAGGCTTGCGCACCATCCGGGCTGGCGAACGGGTCAGGTTCCTGATCGACCGCACCTGCCCGGGCACGCCAGCTACATCATCCGCCTCGACCTGCCAGACATCGGAGAGCTCTACCAATGACCAGCAGCCACCCGTGACCAGCAGCCACCCGGCGCCCGGACAGCAGGCGCGCACGGCAACGGCAACCCCCGCAGCGCCTGCGGTGATCACTGCCGGCTGGCCGGGACGGCGCTGAAGGCCACGCCCATGTCGAAGATCTCACTGCGAGCGGCGTTCACGCTGGCACCGCAATCCCCGGTGGCCGCCCAGCAGGTATTCACCGACCGCGCCCCGGAAGTCGGCGCGTTCGACGCAGCGCTGCGAACGCTGGGAACAACTCTTGCCAGCGCCGGTGTCTCCCCGGTCACCGACCGGGCGACGCCGCGCAAGAACGTGCTGGTGTACTACGGCGTCGGGGGCATCGGGAAGACGACCCTGTCCGAGGAACTGGAACGCCGCTTCGCGGGCCGCCACCAGGAAGGCAGGGACCGCGAGCGGGCAGCCATCAGGTTCGACTTCGCTGAATCCGCCGCGTTTGACATGGAAACCTATCTGCTGCGGCTGCGCGCGGGCCTGGGGCATCTGGCGGGCAGCTGGCACGCCTTCGATGTGGCGTTCAGCGTGTACTGGGAGCGGGCGCATCCCGGTGAGCCCCTCGATGAGTTCATCACCCGCGACTCGGCGCTGCGCCGCACCGCCCGCAGCATCGGCTTGTCCGAGCAGATCACCTCGACCCTGACCGACGCCTTCGGCTCAGCCCTCCCAGGCGCGGCCCGGGCCGCCCACGTCCTCGGCGGCCTGCTGTACACCCAGGCCAGGCGGGCAGTCACCGGGCACCGGATCCTCCGCAACTGCGAGCTGCTCAGCGACCTCCTGGACGCCGACCCCGACGCCGAGACCCTCTCCTACTTCCCCTATCTCCTCGCCTGGGATCTCAGCCGCCTTCCCCCGCCCCACCCCCGGGCGGTGGTGCTCCTGGACACCTTCGAAGAGGTCACGGCGCGGGCGACCCGGGAGATGGAGCGGCTGGTGCAGCGCTCGGTGTTCCTCATGCCGAACGTGCTGTTCGTCGTGACCGGCAGGAACAGGCTGGACTGGGCCGATCTGCGGCAGGCCACCGAACTGGATTTCACCGGCGCCCGCCGCTGGCCCCTGCTGCGCGCCGGCCACCAGGGAGAGGAACCCCGCCAGCACCTGGTCGGCTACCTCTCCGCGGCCGACGCCGAGGCCTACCTGGTATCAGCGCTGACCCGCGAAGACCAGCCGGCGATCCCCGCCGGGATCCGCCAGCGGATCACCGCCGCCAGCGGCGGCCTGCCGCTGTACCTGGACCTGGCGGTCACCATGTATCTCGACAGCCTCGCCCGAGGGGAGACACCAGTGGAAGAGAATTTCGGCCAGCCGCTGCCAGAGGTGGCCGGAAAGATACTCCGTGACCTTGAGCGGGATGAGCGCGACCTGCTGCGCGCCGCCGCATTACTCGACGCCTTCAATCCCGCCATGCTCAAGGCCGCATGCCCGCACGTCCCCGACGCCGCCCTGGCCCGGTTCATAGGACGGCCGTTCCTCGAGATGGACCCCGACCGCAGCTGGCCCTACTCCCTGCACACGATGCTGCGTGAAGCCATCCGCGAAGCCGACCAGGACCTCCGCGACTCCTGGTCACCCAGGGAACGGGCCGAGGCAGCCAGCCGCCTCGGCAGCTACCTGGAGCAGGCAGCCCAGACCGCGGCAGTATCCGGGGACCGCAGCACCCAGGTAGCCGCCGTCCGCCAAGCCATCGACCTGTCGCTGCTCACCGGGCAGTTCCCCGGCTGGCTGCCCGGCGCGGCGCAGAACCCTCCACCAGCGGCGGCTGGGGCCTGCTGCCCGACCTGCCCGCCGGCGGCGACGGCCCGGTGACCGCGCTCATCCTCGGCCTGCAGGGCGCGCGGGGAACGCCGGTCCGGCCGCCTGGAGGACGCCGTCGCCTTGATGGACACCGCGCTCAGCCACCCAGGCAGCCCGCAAAGCCTGCACCGGTTCCTGCTCCTGCACCGGGCCAACGCGCTGCGCGTCGCCGGGCGTTACGCAGCCGCCGCCGAGGACTACCAGCGACTCTGGCAGGCGCCCGGCGACTTCAGGGACGACGCCGGGTACTGGCTCGCCGACTACAGCTTCCTGCAGGGCAGATTCGCCGGAGCACTCTCCGCCCTGGACCAGCTCGCCGCCGAGCCGGCGGACCTGCGCGGCGAAATGCTCCGGCTGAAGGGCCACGTGCACCGCGTCAACGCCCTGTTCGGCGCCGCCGAGGCTCATTACCGGGAGGCCCTTGGCCTGGCCCGCGAGACCAGCAACATCGCCGCCGAGGGCAAGGCCCTCACCGACCTGATCCAGACCCTGTCCTGGTCGCGGCCCGGCGATGCGCAAGAACTCCGGCCACGCGCGCTGGAAGTCAACGAAGCGCTGCACAGCACGGTCGAACTCGTCAAGATCCACGCCGCCACCGCCGTCGCCCAGGCGAACCTGGGCGACCCCGCGGAAGCCGCCAGCCAGATCGAACGCGGCCTGACCCTGGCGCAGGACCGCGGATACCGCGGCGGGCTCGTGTGGTGCGAGGTGGCCCGCGCCCTGAACCAGCTCAAACGCGGCGACATCGCAGCAGCCCGCGAATCCGCGGCCCGCCTCGCGGCTATAGTCAGCGACCTGCAGGGCAACCGATTCTGGAGCGAGATCGTGAACTGGTGGACCGGCAACGGCAGCGCCCCGGACCCGGCCAGCACCACCCGATGGCTGGAGGGCGAGGACTCCGCCAGGGCGCGGTGGCTCGCTGTCCTGCCGTCACCAGATCACGGCCAGGCATAGGCGACCGCGTGACCGTAACCCGCCACACGATCATCCTCGCCGGGCTCGGAGAAGTGGCGCAGACGCACCTGAAAGTGCTGGAGCGGACACCAGGCGCTGACGTCGTCGCCGGAATCGACACCGCACCCAGGCCCGGCCTGACATTCCGCGGGCACCCGGTGCCGGTGTACAAGACGCTGCACGACGCCAGCGCTCACCACGAGCCCGATATCGTCGTGATCGCCACGCCCACACCGGCCCACGCCGCCGTCTGCGCCGAGGCCGCTGGCTGCTTTCCCGCCGCCAGGATCCTGGTCGAGAAACCAGCCGCCGACACCCTCCCCGACGCCCGCCGCGTGCTCGAAGACATCGGCAGCCGCCAGAGCGTCGATGTCGCCTACCACATGGCCTTCTCCCCCGAAGTCACCTGGGCCGCGCAGATTGCATCGGGCAGCGCGGGCGACCTCGGCGTCGCGGTCGCCGCGGAGGCCTCCTTCGCCGATCCCTACTCCGGCAACTTCGAGGCAGCCGCATCACGGCTGGGCAACAGCTGGATCGATTCCGGCATCAACTCCCTCAGCATCCTCAGCCGCTTTGCCCAGCCAGCCGCCCGCCGTTCGCTGCGCCGCATCGGCGAAGCGCCACAATCGGTCTTCGAGGCGCACGTCACCTGCCTGGCCGCAGACACCGAACTCGACGCGCTCATCCTGACAAGCTGGCACGTCACCGACCCCGCCAAGACGACACGGATCCGCTACAGCTCCGGCGCAGAACTGGTCATGGACCACACCGCCGTCGCCGGGTACCTGCTAAAAGACGGGCGGATAGCCGCCGTCCACGGCAGCGACCGCACCATCCCGCGGCGGGAACGGCACTACCTCGCCCTGTACAAGTGGTGGCTCACCGAAGGAAGCCGCATCATGCCTGCCACGACAAGCCTGCGCCTGCACGAACTGCTCCTCCAGCCAGGGCTACGATAGCGGTCCGCCGAGCGCGATCACCCACTGTGGCATGCCCGGCCGCATGATCGCGACCTATGTGCCAGCTGGGTCTATCCGCGCCCCAGAGGGCGATCAGGACGGCCAATTCCAGCGGCCCAGGCTCCGCGATGACCACTGTTCGCCGCCCTTGCGCGCGGCACCACAGAAATGCGAAACGTCCACCGCCTCGAACGGGCTAGGGTCGGGCCGCCCAGCGGGGGCAGGACACGACGCCGGGCTCGATGAGGTCCAGGCCGTCGAAGAACCCGGTGAGTTCCCCGGCGTGCGCACGGTGATGGGCGGAGAGCCGCGCTCGTTCCACGAGGCGACAGCTTCGGTCATCGCGCCGACGCATGCTTCGGCGGCCAGGTGGGAGAGCACCAGGAAGCTGCCGACCGCGACCAGGCCGAGCAGCAGGCGCACGATCGCCCGTGCCTCCCCGGTGTCGGGAATGTAGTCCAGGACGCCCAGCAGCAAGATCGCCATGGGCTCGGTGAGGTCCAGGGCGCGGGCCCCACCGCCGTCAGCAACGGCCGAGCGATGGCCCAAGAAAGCATCAGAGGGCAATGCGATCCCAGCGGAAACGCTCTCCGTTCACCGGCTGAAGTCTCCGCAGGTCGCTGCTGCACTGACGCCGGGAAACACATGTTCCCAGGACGGGGAGTGACCCACCGGACACCGTTTTGCCAGTGTGTCAATTCCGGTCTCAAGGTCGTGGGGGCGGGACTTCTGATCAGGACCACTCCTCATGAAAGGTGCACCGGGTGGGCGAGCAGGCAGGAGAATCCACCGAGTCATCCGCCCTTCGGCGGGTGCTGGCGCGGGAGCTGGCCGAAGCCCGGAACCGGGCCAATCTCAGCCAGGCCCAGCTGGCCGAAGCAGTTGGCTCCTCGCTTGGTGTCATCTCAAGCGCCGAGACCGGCAGTGCCGATGTAGATCGCGTTTTCTGGTTGGCCGTTCAACCATACCCTCGCCACCGACGGCACCATGACAGCGCTTTATGACCAGATCCGGCGGGCCGAGAACCCCGCACAGGCGGACATGGCCACCGGCACTATCAGCGGCGTCATGACCGATCTAGCGCTCATCAGTGGCCAGCTGCCCATCGGCCCTGACCGGATCGAGGATGTAGCGAGCCTGCTCGACCAGCTCTCCCGGGAACTCGCCGAAGCCGCTCAGGTCCTCCGCAAAGGATGACCCCTCAGATAGCCGGATCAGCCTGCGGCCTGTGCCGCATCTGATTGCTGGCAGGCCATCGGGTCTGCTCGCCGGCCGCCGCCTGGGACGACGATCGGTGACGGCTGGTCACCATCGTGGCCTGGTGCCGGTACCGGCGCGGTCGGGACGGCCCCCATTCGCTGGCCCGACGGGCACGAGGACAGGCCGCATGACCACCGCCACCTGGTCCGGTCATTCGGGCATTTCTACGGCCAGCGCTAGATATCGCTATTTAGAGCACTGATAGCTATATAAGCAATACGTGCTTAAGGGTGCTATCCTCAGGTCCGTGCCCCGGGTTGATCCGCTTGGTGACCCACAGCCCACCTACCTCCAGGTGGCCGGGTCCATCGCCGCTCGCATCCAGGCCGGCGAGTTCACTTGCCGGCTACCCAGTGAACGCAAGCTGACAAGGGAGTACGGCGTCGCCTACATGACTTTGCGCCACGCCATGGAAGTGCTGCGCGAGCGCGGGCTGATCATCACCCGGCAGGGCCGCGGGACCTTCGTGGCAGCGGCGGTACCCGCAGGCAGCGCTCGTACATAAGGCCAGAGTCCCGTCGTGCTCACGGGGAGGCTCAATGGGGACCCGGAGAGTTCCGTGTGGCAGCGCTGCGGGCGATGGAAGCCCCGGCTCGCCCGACATGATCAGCACTATGCTCTGCGAGGTGACAGGTAATCACGATCTCCGCGGCAGCCAGGGGATTCGCGAACCGGACCCAGCCGTTGTGAGCGACCGCTACCGCTGCATCGTGGACGTCTACGCTCTCCTGCGGCGTCGCGACGGGATGATCCTGCTGCTGGAACGGTCGGGCACCGGTTATGCCGACAGACAGCTATGCCCTCCGTCGGGGCACTTGGAGGCCGGGGAGTCGGTGGTCCAGGGCGTGATCCGCGAAGCGCGTGAGGAGGTCGGCGTGCTCCTCCATCCAGGCGACTTGGCGTTCAGCCACGTCGTGCACCACCGCAACCCGCTGGGCCAGGCGCGGATCGGGTTCTTCTTCACCGCCAGCCGCTGGCACGGCGAGCCAGCCAACCTGGAACCGCACAGAGTGTGCCAGGCCTGCACTGGGCCGACCCTGCCCGGCCGCCGGCGAACACCGTACCCTACACCGCAGCCGCGCTGGTCGCTGTCGGCCGGGGGGCAGTGTTCTCCCTCGACGGCTGGTAACAGCGGCCGGGCAAGACCGTAGCCGGATCGCGCCAGCCCGGTACGGCGAGAGGCTTACCGAGCGTCGTGCCCGTCCCGAACGTTCGGAGCCGGGCTTATGAAGCAGCTGGAACGTCCCTGGTGATGCCGAGCTTGGTGACGCGGGCGGCGATCCAGCTGACCCGCTCGGCGGTAGTCATGCTGGGCGGGATGTCGATGACGCGCTGCCCGACAGTGGCGCACGTCGAGCGGACGACCCGGTCGGCGGCCGGCTGCAGGTCCAAGACCTTGGACCGGTAGGGGTCGCCTTCCTGGTGCTGGCCGAACCGGTCGCAGCAGTAGAACACGGCGTCGTAGGTGCCGGCCCAGGCCTGGCAGAACGCTTTCATCGCGTCCAGCACGGCGGCCTCGCGGCTGCCGGGTGGGGTCTGCAGCACCAGCCAGGCGTAGGCCATCACGTTCGCGATGGTCTTATCAGCGATGATCATCGTGTGCTGCCGGGCGGCGCGCAGCTGCGCCGAGAGCTGGGCGGCGAACAGGTCGACCTCGGTCTCCAGGTCGAAGGCGCCCTTGTCGTGCACGACGATTTCCTCGATGAACGGGCTGTGCCGGGCGGGCTCCTCGACGGTGGCGACGTGGATGCCGCGCTCACGGTAGTAGGCCGCCAGGGCGTGGGTGAGGGTGGTCTTGCCCGAGGCGTGCGTGCCCTCGATGGCCAGCACGACGCAATCACGCCAGCATCTCGGTCCCCCAGCAGCGCGGTGAACACAGGGTGAGCCAGCCAGCCGAACGCGGAACCCAGCTCGCCGGCGAGCAGCCGGTTGACGTTCAGGCCGGGCTGCCAGTGCGCCAGCCCGGCGGCGCGGGCCGCGATCAGGGCGGTGGACAGGGAGTGCCGCAGGTTCAGCACGGTGATCTTCTCCCGCGCGGCGACGTCGCCGCGTTCGAGCCAGCGGCGGTGCAGCGCGGTCATGGAGGCGCCGCGCAGTTCGGGCTGTGTCACATCCAGCCGCAGGTCGGCGCAGGCATCGACCAGCCGGCGTGACTGGCAGGCCAGGATGTGCCCGGCGTCATAGCGGGTGTCAAGGAAACGCGGCTGGCCGGAGGGTTCTTCTCGCCGCTGCCGCCACGCGGCGACCGCGGCCGCGACAGCGGACGGATGCGCCGGGGCCGCGGCTGCCAGGACGGCCAGGTCGCTGCATAGCTGGTGGCCGGCGATCAGGCTGGCGTTCCCCATGAGGCAGGCCAGCGCGGTGTCCGCGCCGGTGACCAGATCCGGGCACTGGCTGGTGTCTTCCACGTAGGCGGATGTGTACCAGAACCGGGTCGTGTCCAGGCTGGTGCTGGTATCGCTGGCGGGCAGGGCAAGCCAGGCCACCGAGTAGCAGAACGGGACGTTGCCGCCCCGGATCCGGTAGTTCTTGGACCATTCCACGTCGATAGCCGCCACCAGGCGAGTCTCGGGCGGCTG
>CAWDRD010000038.1:0-9574 GCA_963804455.1 uncultured Actinomycetes bacterium | reverse complement strand
CCGCTGCCAGCAGCGCCAGCCGCTGCCAGCAGCGGCTCCGCTGGCGGTCTCGGATCCGGCGGCGGGGGATCCAACGCTCGGTCCGGACCGGCCGCAGGGGGAGCATCCGGCACGGTCGGCAGCGTGTCCACGTCGGGCTTCACCATGACGACATCAGCGGGTCAGAAGGTGACCGTCGACGAGGCGTCCTCCACGACATACCAGAAGGGGACGAGCTCGACCTCGGCGAGTGCCATGACCAAGGGCGAACGCGTCCTCGTACTTGGGACGATCAGCGATACGACCATCACGGCCGCGCAGGTCATCGTGCAACCGCCTGGCAGCGGCGGATCTGCGGCTTCCTCGGCGGCAAAGGTGATCCCCTTCCAGCGCGGTGCACCGACCACGTCAAAGCAGGTCGGTCAGATCCCGGCGAACTGGAGTCAGGGGTCGGGGACGATCGTCAGCGGAACGACAGCGAATAAGGCGACCGAAGCTGCGCTGGCCGCCTACCCGGGGGGCATCGTCGACCGGGTGGTGAAGCTGAGCAACGGCGAGTACAACGTTCACTACATCGGCGTCAACTGGCCGCACCACGTCTTCGTCAACCAGGACTTCACGGTCATCGGCGCCGAGTAGCCGCCGCGCGCGGCCGGGGCGAGACCGGAGGTGACGGCGGACGAAGACGCGGCCTTGATGATCGCCTTGAGGTCATGGGTCGAGAGATGACCGAGGGTGGGGTCCGTCTGCATGGCGGCGCTCTTCGCTCTGTCAGCGACGCCAGGATCGCCTGTGTCCGTGATGGCGAGTTGCTGGTGGATTGAGTGGCTGAATCCTTGGTTCTGGCACGGCCTTTATGGTGTGTGGCCGAGGATCTGGCTGATGGCCTGTGCTGATAGCTGTGACTTGGCCAGGAATCCGGCGGCTGGGCTTTCGTCGATCAGTTCCCTGTAGTCTGCTTCGGCTCCGGTGGAGATCAAGATCACGTCGGCGCCGCTGCTGCCGTCGCGGGCCAGGAGCCGGGTCAGGTCAAAGCCGCTCTCGTCGCCGAGCCCGATGTTGACGAGGATGAGGTCGGGCCGCAGCGCGCGGGCCTGGCGGAGGGCCTGGGCGGTATTGGAGGCCACGCCCACGACCGTCACGCCTTCTTGCTCCAGCAGAACGCTGGCTGTCTGGAGGAAGGCGTCGTTGTCATCAACTAGCAGGCACCGCAGCGGCATGCGATCAGATTGCCCGGGATACCGCGCTGCCGCATTGCGGCTAGCAGGAAATTCCGCCGTAGTGCAGGCTAGCGGGCGTCGAGGAACGTAAGGACCGCCAGCACGCGGCGGTGCTCGGTGTCGCTCTCGGGCAGGCCGAGCTTGGTCAGGATGCTGCGGACGTGCTTTTCGACGGTGCCCTCGGTGACGTAGATCCGGCGGGCGATGCCCGCGTTGGACGCGCCCTCGGCCATCAGGGCGAGTACCTCGTGCTCCCGCGGCGACAGGGCATCGAGTGGATCACGGCGCCGCCGGGCCCGGACGAGCTCCTGCACCAGCGACGGGTCCACCACCGAGGCGCCCGCGGTGATCCGCCCGACCGTGGCGATGAACTCGGCCACGTCGGTGATCCGGCTCTTCAGCAGGTAGCCGGTGCGCTCACCGCCTGCCAGCAGGTCCATCGCCTCGTCCACCTCCACATGCGCGGACAGCACGATGATCGCCGTGCTGGGCAGTTCCGCGCGGATCACCCGGGCCGCCTGCAGGCCCTCGGTCGCGTGCCCCGGCGGCATCCGGATGTCGATGATCGCCAGATCCGGCCGGGCCGAACGGGCCAGGGCGAGCAGTTCGGGGCTGTTCCCGGCCTGGCCGACGACCTCGAACCCCGACCGGTCGAGCAAGCTGGACAGGCCCTCACGCAGCAAGACATCGTCGTCGGCGAGCACCACCCGGGTGCGGCCCGGCTCTCCGGCGCCGTTCCCGGTGTCCCTGATGATGTCGGCACCCCACGATCATCGGCCACCCGGGCAGCGGCCTGCGGCAGGCCCCGCCGCACAGCGGCCATCAGGAAGCCCCTTGCTCCCACAACCCCGCCTGCTCAGCAGGCCGGCGGTTCCAGCCCCCGGGAACCACGCCTGGGTGCAAGCACCCGCGCCGCCGAAACATCGATCTCCATCAGCTCCGCATGGAGCCTTCTGACCTCGTGCTCTCCCCAGGCCGGGGAGCTGAACCGGTGATGCGTGATCGCGGTCACCATGAGGAATCGAGCCTGAGCGGAGTCGAAACCGCCCTCCAGCCAGTCCGCGCGCTCCATCCCAGCCTCCTTCCTACCGGTTTGGCTTTCGGCTAGCATCGCCCGCCGCCGGCCATCCGGCATCACCGCCAGCGCCCGTCAGCCCTGGACGCTGGCTGTCATCCCCGCGGTACCGCTAGCAGGGTTTGCGCCTCGGTGACGACGCAGCCACGGCCATGACCCGGGAACGTGTCCCAGCATCTGGGGCACGACAACTCCCGTTCAAGCCGTTCAAGCAGCGCGGCGAATTCAGGCTGATTGGTCTTCAGCAGCCTGCGCACGTAATTCATGTTTTCCTGTGCCCGGTCAGTGCTGGCCACCAGCCTGCTCCCTTCCGTTATCCGGTCGTTCCCGGCCGCGCCGTACTGCTTGTCGTTCACGATCACGCACCGGCATGGCACTGTCGTCACGGCAGGCACCCGGCCTCGCTACCTGCTAGCGGTAATGCGGGGATGACCGGCAGCGTCCGGGGACGGCGGGCGCTGGCGGTGATGCCGCGCCGCGGGCGGCGGGCGACGCTTGGAATATGACTCAGGCTGGTAACAAGAGGACGGGAACAGGCCAGCTACCGCATCGGCATCCGATCAGGGTCACAGCCGGGCAGACCGGGCTGCGCCGGTGCGGGATCGTCAGCGATAGGCGGCACGACGCGCCACGCGCCTCGCTTCCCGCATCTATGAGGAGACAGTGATGTTGAAGAGCGGACAGACCGCGGCGGCGGTGACGGTCCCCGACACGAAGCTGGCCCGTGCGGCCACCGAACTGGTCCGCGAGGCCACCACCGACCTCGTCTATCACCATTCCCGGCGGGTCTTCTGGTTCGGCAGCCTGCAGGGCGGGAACCGGGGGCTCAGCTTCGACCCGGAACTGCTGTATATCGGGGCGATGTTCCACGACCTCGGCCTGAACGAGCAGTTCCGCAGCAGCGGCCGGCGGTTCGAGGTGGACAGCGCCGGCGAAGCGCGCCGCTTCCTGCAGGGCCACGGCGTGCCCGAGGACAGCATCCGCAGGGTGTGGACCGCCATTGCCCTGCACACCACACCCGGTATCCCGGAATTCATGGAACCGGAGGTCGCTCTGGTCACCGCGGGGGTCGAATACGACGTGCTCGGCATCGGGTACCACGACATCAGCGACGCCGACCGGGCCGAGATCACCGCCCTGCACCCACGCCCGGCCTTCAAGCGCAGCATCTTGCAGGCGTTCACCGACGGCATCGCCCCGAAGCCGGAAACCACGTTCGGCAACGTGAAAGCGGACGTCCTGGAACGGTTCGTCCCCGGCTATCAGCGGGCCAACTTCGTGGACATCATCGAGAATTCGGACTGGCCGGAGTAGCCTCCGGGCCCTCATGCACCCGACCCACTGGGGCCCGCGGGCGGGAGCCTGCCGAGCGCCTGGCAGCTAGCCAGGATCCGGGTGACGCTAGCCGGGGGGACAGGTAGGCGCTGGCATCGATGAGCGCGGTGAGCGTGCGCGAAATCCTTAGCTGAATCACAGGGATCGGCAAGGGAGGCGATATGGCAGAGTGCTTCAGTGGTGAATTCCGCACCGCCCCCAGCAGGTCCAGCCAGCCGCTTCGGCGCTGGCTGGCCGGATATGCCCTGGCCGCGGCGCTGGTGACGGTGCTCACTCTCCTGCTCACCATGCTGCGCAGCCGGCTGACCCCGGCCGCCGGTGCGCTCGCCCTCCTCGTCGCGGTGATCGCGGTCGCGCTGGCCAGCACCGCCACCCGCTGTGCCCGGCAGGCCGCGGCCGCGATCGCGGAGGCCGAGGCGGCCCGGCCAATCGCAGCGGCCGACCGGGCGCGGACCACGCTGCTCGAAGCGGTGAGCCACGACCTGCACCCCGCTGGCGGCGGCGAAAGCAGCCGTCAGCTGCCTGCGCTCCAGTGAGCTGCAGCTGACCGCAGACGACCACAACGAACTTCTGGCCACCGCCGACGAGTCCCTGGACGTGCTCGCCCATCTCACCGCGAGCCTGCTCGACATGAGCCGGCTGCAGGCGGGGGCGATGCCGGTGTTTCCCCGCCCGGCCGATCTCGGGGAGATCATCGCATGCTCGCTGGAGAGCCTCGGGCCCCCGGCCCGGGCGGTCACGGTCGGCATTCCGGCCGGCCTGCCCCAGGTCACAGCCGACCCAGCGATCATGGAACGGGTCATCGCGAACGTGACCGCCAACGCGCTGCGCTACTCCCCCGCCGGATCGCCGCCGCTGCTGACCGCCAGCGCCCGCGGCGACCGGGTGGAGGTGCGCGTCACCGACCACGGGCCGGGCGTCCCCGAGGCCGACAGGGACCGGATGTTCGCACCCTTCCAGCGGCTCGGCGACACCAGCACCACCGGCGTCGGGCTCGGGCTCACCGTGTCCCGGGGCCTGGCCGAGGCGATGCGCGGCACGCTGGAGCCGGCCGAAACCCCCGGCGGCGGCCTGACTATGACCATTTCGGTGCCCGCCGCACGCGAGCATGACACGGTGCTGAGTTACCCAAGCCGGTAAGACACGCCGACCCCAGCAGGTAGCCCCAGCACGGACTCTTCCAGCTGGGCCGGCGGGGATGTTGCCTCGAAGAGCAGCATCGCGACGTCGTCGTTGAGCTTGCGCCCGGTATGGGCACGGAGCCGGTCGAGCAACTCGTCGGCGGCTGTCTCGAGATCGGTGCGGCGCAGCGTGTCGAGGCAGTCGTCCAGCCGGAAGAACCGGCCCGCCCGGTCGCGGGCCTCGAGCAGGCCGTCGGTGTAGAAGACCAGCCGGTCGCCCGGGCCCACCGAGAACGTGGACGGCCGGATGTCGGGGTGCAGGCCCAGCGGTGTCGCGTACGCGGCGGGAGTCAGCGCCTGCAGGTTGCCGTCCGCCGTCAGCCGCAGCGGCGGCGGGTGCCCGCAGGTGACGAGCTCGAGCCAGCCGCGCGGGTCGAACTCGGCGAACAGGGCAGTCACGAAGTCCTCGTCTCCCGCGGCCCGCGTCGACTGACCGGTCCACGACCCGGGCGATCTCTGGCAGCGATAGGCCTGGCTGGGCGCAGGCGTCCCGGAAGCTGGTCATCGCGACACTGGCCAGGCGCACCGCCGGCAGTCCCTTCCCCCGGGTGTCCCCGATGAGCCAGCGCGGGTGGCTTCCCTCGGAGACGACCTCGAGCAGGTCCCCGCCCACCCGTGCCTCCGCTGCGGCCGAGATGTAGCGCGAGGCCAGCCGCCCCGCGGCGACGGTCGCCGGGACCTCGCGCAGCAGTGCGCTCTGCGCCACCCGGGCCACCGCACGGACCTGGCTGAGCCGCCGCTGCGCCGCGGTACGCAGCGCCGAGTTGACGACGGCGAACGCAGCCAGCAGCACGAGCACGCCCAGGTGCGACACGAGCGTGCCGGGCCGGGCCGGCTGGCCTGCGATGAGCCCGGAGCCCAGCAGCATCGCCCAGCCCGCCAGTACGGCGGTGATCCGCGGCGGCAGCACCAGGGACGCCAGCAGCGGGCCGACAGCCAGCCACGCCACCGCGACAGGCCCCCGGCCCGGGCCGTACTGCGCCACCGCCACCGCCGTGATGGCCAGGAAGAGCAGGATCGCGATCACCCGCATAGCAGGCCACCCAGCCGACTGGGAAGGTCCCGACGCGTCCAGCGGGATGCCGTGGCCAGGACGCGCCGGAGGCAGCCGGAAGCGCCACCACCTCCGCGGCAGCCCTGGTGCGCTGTCACCCACGGGGCTGCCTCTTCTCTGCCTTCGCATTGTCGGCTCCTCCCGGGCTGATAACAACGATGCAGGCCAGGCCCGAGCAGCCGCTGAGCGCAAGCTCAGGGCAAGCTCACAGAAGGCCGGAGCGACCCCAGCGGCGCCCGCGCCGGTCATGACGAGACGGGGGCGGTCAGGTTGTAGACGGTGATTCCAGCGATGGTCTGGCTGGTGAAGTGCTTCGCCACCCAGGCGGTGATCTGTGCCGCGTCGCCGGTCCCACCGCCGAAGCTGGCCTGGTTCCGGCCCACGAAGTAGTGGATCTTGTGTTCGGACACGAGCTTCTCGAGGCCTGCGGCCGGCCCAGACCAGCGGCGGACCGTAGCGTAGAGGACCCCGACCGTGGCGACGCCCTCCAGTGCCTGCGGCACCAGCAGGCTCCAGGAGTTCAGGCCGAAGATGCGGGCGGAGATTTCCATGACCCACAGGAAGGCTGGGGTCTTGTCGACGGTGATGAAGTTCGCGGCGTCGAAGGACCCGAAGAACAACGCTTTCCAGCTCTGGGTGCCAGCCTGGACGGCGGCGGCGTAGAAGGCGTTGGCCCAACCGTTGCGGCTCAGGCCGGCCAGATACAGCACCGCTGTCGCCGCGAGCAGGGCCAGCAGTGCAGGCCGTGCCCAGGCCGGATCTTCCGGCCGGCCCCGCAGCAGCCGGGCGATCCGGCGGCGCGGCTGGCCGTGGCCACCGTGCGCGGACGGCGGCTGGGTCGTGATGACTGTCACAGGGAGCTCCTATCGGAATCGGTGCTGGTGGTTCGGCCAGGGCGGGTGCTGACCACGTTCACCCGGGAATCCGGATCGTCGATCCAATCCACCGGCACCTCATGGATCCGCAGTCCCGCCCGTTCGGCCGGCACCAGCAGCTCGGTGTCGAGGAACCAGGCGGAGTGCCGGGTGGCCAGCGACGGTCGGGCCCGGTCGAGCTGACCAGAAAATCAGGCGATCTCATGCCTGCAGGATCGGCGGTTACGATGCGTAACGGCTGGAGCGCGGCTGTTCGCTGGCTACGAACGAATCAAGCATGGCGGTCCCGCAAGCTTCCGCCCAGCAAGCCGCAAGATGGACACAAGATGGACACAGACTTTGGCCCGCATGAGCCTGAAGGGCGCTTTCAGCGGGCATTCAGCGATCGCCAAGGATGCCAGCGCACCGTGAGGTCATGACGTCTATCGCTACCGGCGGCCCCGGTGAGGCGCGGCTGCTCGTCGTCGAAGACGAGGAAACGATCCTGCAACTGCTGGCCGGATCGCTCCGGTTCGCCGGATTCGAGGTGATGACCGCGGCGAGCGGCGCGGAAGCGCTGCGCGCCGCGGCGGCGTCCAGGCCCGACCTGGTCCTGCTGGACGTGATGATGCCGGACGGCGACGGGTTCGAGGTGGTGCGCAGGCTGCGGTCGTCCGGCGTGGACGTTCCGGTCATCTTCCTGACCGCACGCGACGGTGTCCGCGAACGCGTCACCGGCCTCGCCCTGGGCGGAGACGACTACGTCACCAAGCCGTTCAGCCTGGAGGAGGTGCTGGAACGCATCCGGGCGGTACTACGGCGCACCAGCCGAGCGACCACGGCCACCCGGCTGCGCGTCGCCGACCTGGAACTCGACGAGGACAGCCATGAAGTATGGCGGGGCGGCGCCCTCATCGCGCTGACGCCCACCGAGTTCAGGCTGCTGCGGTTCCTGATGGTCAACGCCGGCCGGGTGCTCAGCAAGGGCCAGATACTCGATCATGTGTGGGGCCACAATCCGGCTGGCGACGGCAACGTGGTAGAGCCTTGCGTCAGCTACCTGCGGCGCAAGGTCGACCAGGATGAGCCACGCCTGATTCACAACATCCGCGGTGTCGGCTATGTGCTGCGGATCCCACCGCCGTGAGCCCGGGGCAGGGCAGGCGGCCGGGCGGAGACTCCGCAGGGTCGTGCCCCGGACCTGCCGAGCCCTCGCGGACGCGTCGCTGCGCGCCAGGGTCATGGCGGCCGCCGCGATCCTCGTCGCCCTGACCTGCCTGGTGACCGGCTTCCTCGGTACAGCGCTGCTGCGCAGCTACCTGTACAGCAGGACGGACACCCAGCTCCGCGACTTCGCGGCGGTCGCCACCCGGGAACTGGAGCGATCCCATCTGCCCACCCGGCCTGGCGGGCAGCAGTCAGACCCTGCCCACGCAGTTCCTGGTCGAGGTGGTCAGCGCAGACGGGCAGGTGCGGCGGACCGAGACACCGTTGCACGACGCCGGCGGCCCGCAGCTGTCCGCGGCCCAGCTACGGGATGATGGGAGCCCGTTCACCGCCCCGGCCGCTGGCGCGCCAGCACATTCCTGGCGCGTCCTGGTCGAGCCGCTCTCCGGCGGGCGGCACGCGATCATCGCCTTCGGCCTCGACACGCTCGACAGCACCGTCACGCGCCTGGAGATAGCCGATGCGCTGGCCGGGGCGATCGCGCTCGCGGCGCTGGCCGGCCTCGGGCTGCCGCTCGTGCGCGCCAGCCTGGCGCCGCTCGGCCGGATCGAGGCGACGGCCGCGGCGATCGCTGGCGGTGACCTTTCCCGGCGCATCGACCACCCGTCCCGCAGCACCGAGGTGGGCCGGCTGGCCGACGCTCTGGACACCATGCTCAGCCGGATCGAGGCCGCCTAACGGGCGCGCGGAAGGCGAGGCACGCGCCCTGGAGTCCGAAGACTGGATGCGGCAGTTCGTCGCCGACGCAAGCCATGAGCTGCGCACGCCGCTGACATCAGTGAGGGGACTGGCCGAATTCGGCGTGCAGCAGGGCGACGCGGCCAGTCCGGGCGAGCTACTGCGGCTGATGACTCTCATCTCCCGCGAGGCCAGCCGGATGGGGCGGCTGGTCGAAGACCTGCTCCTGCTGGCCAGATTCGACGCCGACCGTCCCCTGGACCAGCGCCCCGTCGACCTGGCCAGCATCGCGGCGCAGGCGGTCCAGGCTGCCCGCATCGTCAACCCGGACCGCCCGATCACCCTGCTGGCCGGCGCCCCGGTCATCGTCCACGCCGACGAGGAACGCCTGCGCCAGATCATCGACAACCTGATCGGCAACGCCCTGCAGCACACCCCGCCGCGGTCACCGGTCACCGTGTCCGTGACCAGTACCACCGGGACCGGGGAGATCATCGTCGCTGACAACGGGCCGGGGATGACCGCGGAACAGGCCGCGCGGGTTTTCGAGCGCTTCTACCGGACCGACAAGGCCCGCTCCCGCGCCCGCGGCGGCGCCGGGCTCGGCCTGCCGATCGCCGCCTCGCTGGCCGCCGCCCACGACGGAGACATCACCGTCGACACCCGGCCCGGCCAGGGGGCCGCCTTCCACCTCCGGCTACCGCTGGCCGCGGGCGCGGAAAGCAGAACCTGAACGGTGGCCTTACGGCCGCCTGATGCTTGCCGGGAGGGCCCCGGAGCCCGGACCGCCGGAAAGGAAGCTCCCAGGCAGCCGCAACGAGATCGCAAGACCCGCCCCCTTGACTGCCAGCGGCGGGGCACCCGGCCCCGCCCGGGCCGGCACCGCGTGCGCAGGCCCGCCGCCAGCGAGGGAGACATCGTTGACCCACCTGTCCCACAGCCTGCCCGGCCGGGCCGCCAGGCCTGGCCTG
>CAWDRD010000037.1:0-15852 GCA_963804455.1 uncultured Actinomycetes bacterium | reverse complement strand
ATGGAACCGGGTCGCAGGGGCCGAGGATGGCCGCCGGGTCGCCGAAGTAGAAGACGGGCAGCTGATACCAGTCCGGGTCGGGCGCGCCGCCGGACATGGTGGTGAGGTGCTGCTCGAAGGCGAGGAAGTCGCGGACCGACGCGCGGGACCGGCGCCGCCATCCGGGCCGCTGCCGGGTCGGTCACCTCGGCCGGGTCGCGCAGCGCCGTGGTGGCGGCGCGGAGCCGGTCTGCGTCGGGGAGCAGGCTGAGCAGCTCGGTGCCGGCCTGGGCAGCCGTGGATCAGCCCGTCGGCCAGGGACACCAGCCGGGCTGCCGCGTGCTGGTAAAGGAACTTCATCAGCGCACGCCCAGAGCTTCGCGAACGCCTGTCCTGCTCGAAGCTGCTGCTCCCATACGCGGCCAGCGGGTCAGGTCGAGCGACGCCACGTTGGCCCGGGTGAAGACGCGTTGCGGGATGTCCTCGCTGCGCAGGACCGGCTGGTGCAGGAGCATCCGGAAGACCTGGTCGGCGTACTGCCAGCCGAGCAGGATCCGATCCGAGCCGGTGTCCTCGTACAGGAAGTTGTTCGCGTGCAGCATCGGGGAGCCAGGATGCCCATGGAGGCCGACCCCGATTGCCGGGGAGTGACCCCGTTCACAACACCTCCTCAGCGCGGCCTGCACGTCGGTGTCGAACTCAGCGAACAGGTAATCGATCTTCGGGGTCCTTGAGCAGCGCGGAGCTCATGTTGGAGGGCAGGTCGCTCAGGCGCTTCTTGGCGGTGCTCTCCCGGACCAGGTGAACCGTGCAGCCGGGGCACAGCGTGCGGAACTGGGCCAGGGCGCCCGCGGTGATGGCCTGGACGGTGAGCGGGCTGTCGGTGATCTCGATGACCAGCACGTCAGCGTGGCCGCCGGAGTCCGATGATCCAGTCCGCGGACAGGCCGATACTTGGGTCTCCAGGAAAGCCAGCTGGTTGCTGCCTACCGGCGTGCCGCCCGGGCCTGGCCGCGGCTCGTCGCCGACGGATGTGATGGGCGGCCAGGCGGCGAAGCCCTGCTGGGCGAAGCCGTACGGGATCGAGTCGGTGACCACGGCCGCCGCATGCTCGGTGACGGCCTGGTAGTGGTGGCCGGGCTCGCGCTGCCGACGCCAGCCGGGCGCCCACGGTCGCCAGGGCCTGGTCTCCACCACCGGGAAGATCGGCAACTGCCGCGCGATGGCACGTAATACACGGTCTTCCCGGCCAGCGCGCTGCGCACCCCGCTCAGCGGGGCGCCGGCCGGTGAAGGTGCGGGCTGCTCGAACGCGGCGATCTGCGCTTCGGCCTTGGCCACCCCGGGCGATGCCGAGGTCTGCGGCCTGGCCCGCCGTCGCCGCCGGGCTGCTGCAGGAGCGATGAGGGCTGCGGTGCGAGGGCAAACGGGATGGTGAGCCGCTACAGGCGTCTCCTGGGGCGAGCGCGCCCAGGACTGGATAGGGCATGGCATTCTCCTGGTATGGGTTGTACGGGGTGGCCTTGCCGCGGCCGGGGACGCCGCGGCAGGCTGCGATCAGGGCGCCTTGCGGCGGAACAGGGCGGAGACAGTGACCGCGGCGATGAGCACCGCGCCGTAGAACACGTCCTCGACCCAGCCGGTGTAACCCAGGAGTTGCAGCCGCAGCACCCGGTGGCGAGGAAGTACACGCCGATGAACACGGCGACGGGGTTGAACTGGCCGGGCCGGACCGCGGCCATCCCGAGGAAGGCGGTGGTGATCCGGCGGCAGGTAGATGACCGAGGACGTGGGGTCGTAGCCGCCGACCGAGGCGACCAGCAGGACCCCGCCGATCCCGGACAGCAGCCCGGAGACGACGTAGAGCGAACCGGATCCGGTTCACCCGGATCCCGGCCAGCCGGGGCGACCTCGCGGTTGGCGCCGACGAACGCGAGATGGCGGCCGAGCGGGCGAACTGCATGACATAGGCGGAAGGTCAGGGTGGCCGCGAGCCCGTAATAGAAGGAGACGGCAGGCCGAGGATCTCGGTGTTGGCCAGGCTGGCGAAGGCTGGCGACAGGCCGCTGACGGTGGATAAGGAGGCCGAGCGCGAGCGCCACCCCGAGCAGCACGTTGGCCATGCCCAGAGTGACCACGATCCGGTCCACGCCCACCGGGCATGGCCAGGAAGCGGCGGCCGTGGTCACCGCGATGGCCAGCACGCTTGCCACGATGACGTTCCACCCACGGCCAGCACCAGCGCCGAGGGTCGCGGCCAGCCCTTGCATGGACGCGAAGGACAGGTCGAACTCGTTGACGATCAGGGTCGCGAGCAGGCCCAGGCTGATGAAGACCAGCGCTTCCTGCGGACCGAAGATCGTCTGTGTTCCGACCTGGAGGAACTGCGACGGCTCGATGATCGCGTACACCCCGGCCATGGCCAGCCAGACGCCCAGGATCGCCCACCGCGGCGAGGGCCGGGACCGTACCGGGCCGCCGTGCCCCGCCTGGCCTCGCCTGCGCGGCAGGCGTCTCGCGCCGAGCAGGCGGCAGCCCGGGGCTCAGCCCGCGGCTGCCCGGCAGTGGTCACGGCGGGCCGCTGCCCGCCCGTCCGATCGATCATCGTGCCACCTCCGGCGGGGGTCCTGGTGGGATGGGCTCGGCTCCTGGTAGGTGTAGCTGGTATACTCCCTGCGCGTCGCACGGTCTGCACGGCGCCGCGATGTGGCCGCCGCGCAGGATCAGCACCCGGTCGCAAGCGATGGCCAGATCCTCAGCTTCCACCTCATGATGATCGCCACACCGGATGCGGGTGCGCGGCGCACCAGCGCCAGCAGCTGCGCCCGCGCGCCGACGTTCATGCCGCCTGGGCGGGTTCGTGCAGGACGAGCAGCGGCCGGCGATCTGCCGAACTTCTGCCAGTTTCCGCCCAGCTGGCCGACCGGCTGCTGGCCGTGGCCCGGCCGGACGCCCAGGTCGGCGGCGGTGCGCAGGGCCAGCTCGTCCTCCAGCCCCGCCGCACCCACCACGGCCTGCTGTGGCGCCGCAGCAGCGGGACAGCCAGGTTGTCCCGCACGCCAGCGGCAGGGCCAGACCCTCGGTATCCCGGCGCTCGAGCACGACCCCGGCATCCAGGCAGCGGCGCAGCGTGGGACGGGCCAGGTCGATGGCCTCCAGGCACGGAGAGCTGGCCGGCGGCGGCCGGCGGGCGCCGGTCACCAGCGCGGGCAGCTCCTCCGACCGGAGCCGAGCAATCCGGTCACGCCCAGCACCGCCTGGGCGACCTCGAACCAGAGGCCTGCGAGGGCCCGCCCGGGGGTCAGGCCCGGACGCGAATGCGGCCGCCAGGTGCGCACCGTCCCGCGCTTCGGGGGCAGAGCGCGGGACTCTGCGGCCTGCCGCGGATGAGGGTGCCGCGTCAGACACGGAGGCGGCCTGCGACACGCTGCGGGGAGTGGCGTTGAGCGCATTGTCGCGCGGGCTCGCCGACAACTGCCCCAGCGCGGCCTGATCAGCGTGGCGCTGTGCACACGGCCGCGATCAGTTCCCCGTCCGCAGCACAGAGACGCGGGCGGCGAGCCGGAAGGTCATCGACCCGGTGGGTGATCATCAAGACGGCCCCGCCCGCCGCGGACTTCGATGAGCCCGTACAGGTGCTCCTGCGCAGGCCTGGGCAGCGCGCGGGTGGCTTCGTCGAGGACGATGACACCCTGCCGGGGACCTGGTCGCCGATGGCACGGCGATCGCGACTGTGCTGCGCTCTGCGGCGGGCAGGCTGCCGACCGGGGCGCACGGATCGAGGCTGCGGCCCAGCCGGGCCAGCGCGGCGCGGACCTGCTCGTGTTCGGCTGGCCAGTTCACCGCTGTGACAGCCGCCGGGCGGTGAAGCGGCCGATACGGCAATTCTCAGTGACCGAGAGCCCATCGACCAGCCCCAGATCCTGGTGCACGAACGAGATGGCGCTGGCCAGGTCGCGGGCATGCACGGCAGACGCAGCGCGGCCCCGTCCAGCCCGATGACACATCCAGGATCCGGTGGTAACCCCGGCGAGCACCTTGACCAGCGTTCCAGAGCCGTTATGCCCACCTGCAGGCAACTACTCCACCCGCGGCGACCTCCAGGGGCACACCTGCCGCAGCACCTGGGCCGAGCCGAACGTCTTCGACAGCCCCGCGATCGAGAGCCTCGGCGGCGCCCAGGCGAGCAGCCCGGCCTGGGGCGGGCCGGGCTCCGGCTTGTGCTGGCCTGTGCCGAAGGGCGTCATCGCCTCTGCCGGCCCGCTCGGCGTGGCCGGCATCACGCCCGTGCATCCACTTTGGACTAGAAGCCAATGAAATACTCTGATCTAAAATTAGACTTGAGTATGGAGAGGAAGGTACGACGTTGCGGACGGAGAGTCAAGACCTGGTGCCTGGAGCGCCTCACGATCGCATGCCAGCCGCTCAGCAGCCAGCAGCCAACCACCCGGTCGCTGTCCAGCCGGTGCATGCAGCAGATCCGGAGGGCACCTGGCTACTGCCTGCGGCCGTTCGCGCAAATGCGCCGCCTGCTTCGAAGTGCGGGAACGGATCTACGCCGCCGCCGTCGCGCTGTTCGTCGAGCATGGATTCACCGAGACCACCATGGACGTCATCGGCCGAACGGGCCGACGTGGCCCGCGCCACGGTGTTCAACCATTCCCGCAGAAGAACGCTTTCCTGCAGAGGTGCCACCGGTGGGCGCGCGTCGCCGAAGTCCTGAGCCAGGCGCAGCAGCTCCAGGACCGGCCCGGCGCCCAGCTCCGCCGGTACCTGGAGGAGATGGCCAAGATCAACCGGCCGCGCGGCGGGAAAGCGTCGCGCCGATGGACGCGGCCGCCGCTGACGGCGGCGTGCTACGCGAGCCATCACTCGACGTGGAACTGGCCAAGCTCATCGAACCCGAAGCAGACTGCGAGATCCGCCCTGGAAACACCCGGCCAGCTGCGGGGCCATCCTGGCTGCTGGTGGTACTACCGCGCGGCATTAGGACCCACCCGCCCCCGTTCAGCCTGCCCGAGGAGCTGAGCGGGATGCTCGACATCGTACTTCGCGGCCTGCTCGCCGCCCCGCCACGCTGAGGCGAGGCCGGATGAGTACCGCGGGCGGAGAGGCTGGCCAGCCGGGTCGCCGGCTATCGTGTAGCGTCAGTAAGCGTCGAGGCTGCCAGGGGAATCCGCCTGTACCTGGTCGCCGGCGCGGGGGGTCGGGTTCGCTGAAGGCATCGGGCAAACGGCCGGGCGCCTGATGCGTGGGGAGCTCGAGCGTCTGTGCGAGCAGGTGCGACACTTGTCGCACGCGCGGCGCCCTGCGGCCAGGAACTCACGAAGAAGGTGCCATTTTGCGGCCGGACCGTCCAGCACGAGACCTCGTACTGGCTGGTATCTATCCCGGGCCGGGCCGCCAGCGGTGGCACGGCCTCATTGACCTCCAGGCCGTCCAGAACCGGAGACCCCGGCGAAGTCGCGCCGGGTCTGGGCAGTGTCGGCCGATGCGTTGTAGCGGCGCGCGCCCTCCGCGACCACCTCGGCGTGGATGTCGCTGGCCGGATGGGTGACGACTAGGTAGCTGCCTGGCGGCGTCGCGTCCATCAGCCGGGCGGCCATGCCGAGGGGTCCTCGTCGTCGCTGGTCAGGTGCATCATCCCGATCAGCATGTGTGGCCGGCGAAGTCGAGGGTCAGCGCGGCGTTGTCCAGGATTGCGCCGGGCTGGCTGATGCTCCGCCTCGACGTAGGCGGAAACGCGCGACCCGGTGCCGGTGAGCAGTGCGCGAGCATAGGCCAGCACACGATCAGGTCGTTGTCACATAGATCCGGCCGACGTCCTGCGCGATCTCGTGCACGTTGGGGCTGGTCGGGGGATGCCGGTGCCGACGTCGAACAACTGCCGGATGCCCGCCTCAGCGGCCAGGTAGGCCACCACCCGCTGCATGAAATACCGGTTAGCCCGGATGTCGCGCACGACCGTAGGCCGCGCCGATCGCCATATAGAGGCACTTGAGGCGGCCTGCTCGGTCGGGAAATGACCGCTGAGGCCGGCGCCAGGTAGAGCAGGCCGGTGGCCACGAGCAGCCCGAGCAGCGCTGGGCGGGCCCACGCCGGGTCGCCTGGCGGGGCCGCAGCAGCCACTGGCGGTGGCAGTCATCGTGAGCTCCGCTCTGGGTAGTCCGGCTGGCCGCGGAAGACCCAGCTGGGCTTCCGCGGCCAGCCGGACTACCCAGACAGGACTGGACGATGACTGCCACGTTACCCGCGCAGGAGTGGCTGCTGCGGGCCCGGCCAGGCGACCCGGCGTGGGCCCGCCCAGCGCTGCTCGGGCTGCTCGTGGCCACCGGCCTGCTCTACCTGGCCGGCCTGAGCGGTCATTTCCCGACCGAGCAGGCCGCGCTCAAGTGCCTCTATATGGCGATCGGCGCGGCCTACGGTCGTGCGCGACATCCGGGCTAACCGGTATTTCATGCAGCGGGTGGTGGCCTACCTGGCCGCTGAGGCGGGCATCCGGCAGTTCCTCGACGTCGGCACCGGCATCCCGACCAGCCCCAACGTGCACGAGATCGCGCAGGACATCGCGCCGGAGTCCGGATCGTCTATGTGGACAACGACCTGATCGTGCTGGCCTATGCTCGCGCACTGCTCACCGGCACGGATGACGGCGTTACCGCCTACGTCGAGGCGGACGTGCGCCAGCCCGGCGCAATCCTGGACAACGCCGCGCTGACCCTCGACTTCAGCCGGCCGGTCGCGGTCCTGCTGATCGGGATGATGCACCTGACCAGCGACGACGAGGACCCCTACGGCATCGCCGCCCGGCTGATGGACGCGACGCCGCCAGGCAGCTACCTAGTCGTCACCCATCCGGCCAGCGACATCCACGCCGAGGTGGTCGCGGAGGGCGCGCGCCGCTACAACGCATCGGCCGACACTGCCCAGACCCGGCGCGACTTCGCCGGGGTCTCCCGGTTCCTGGACGGCCTGGAGGTCATCGAGCCGGGCGTCGTGCAGTGCCACCGCTGGCGGCCCGGCCCGGGGATAGATACCAGCCAGTACGAGGTCTCGTGCTGGGCCGGTGCCGGCCGCAAATCGCGCGCTTCTTCGTGAGTTCCTGGCCGCGGGCGGCGCCGCGCGTGCGACGAGTGTCGCCGCCTGCTCGCGGGCGAGCCGCTCGAGCTCCCCACGGATGAGGCGCCCGGCCGTTTGCCCGATGCCTTCAGCGAACCCGACCCCGCGCCGGCGACCAGGTTGCAGGCAACCCCCTGGCAACCTCGACGCTTACTGACGCTACACGATAGCCAGGCGACCCGGCTGGCCAGCCTCTCCGGCCGGTACTCATCCGGCCCGCTCCCCGGCGGCCTCGCTCAGCGTGGCGGGGCGGCGAGCAGGCCGCGAAGTACGATGTCGAGCATCCCGCTCAGCTCCTCGGGCAGGCTGAACGGGGGCGGGTCGGTGCTGATCCAGCGCAGTACGCTGGTGAAGTAGCCGGCGGCCAGGATGGCGCCGGCCTGGGCGGGGTCGATGTCCGGGCGGATCTCGCCGGTCTGCTTGCCGCGTTCGATGAGCTTGGCCAGTTCCACGTCGAGTGATGGCTCGCGTAGCACGCCGCCGTAGCGGGCGGCCGCGTCCATCAGCACGACGCTTTCCCGCCGCGCGGCCAGGTTGATCTTGGCCATCTCCTCCAGGTACCGGCGGAGCTGCTCGGCCACGGGCCGGTCCTGGAGCTGCTGCGCCCTGAGGACTTCGGCGACGCGCGCCCGCCGGTGGCGGCCCCACTCCTGCAGGAAAGCGTTCTTCTGCGGGAAATGGTTGAACACCGTGGCGCGGGCCACGTCGGCCCGTTCGGCGATGACGTCCATGGTGGTCTCGGTGAATCCATGCTCGACGAACAGCGCGACGGCGGCGGCGTAGATCCGTTCCCGCACTTCGAGGCGGCGCCGTTCGCGACGGCCGGCGGGCGGTGGCCGGGTGCCCTCCGGATCTGCTGCGTGCACCGGCTGGACAGCGACCGGGTGGCTGGCTGCTGGCTGCTGAGCGGCTGGCATGCGATCAGTAGAGCATGCCGGCGCCGGGTCTTGACTCTCCGTCCGCAACGTCGTACCTTCCTCTCCATACTCAAGTCTAATTTTAGATCAGAGTATTTCATTGGCTTCTAGTCCAAAGTGGATGCACGGGCGTGATGCGGGCCACACCGAGCCGGCCCGCCGGATGGAGGCGAGGGCGATGACGCCCTTCGGCACAGGCCAGCACGAGCCGGAGCCCGGCCCGCCGGGCCGGGCTGCTCGCCCTGGGGCGCCGCCGAGGCTCTCGATCGCGGGGCTGTCGAAGACGTTCGGCTCGGCCCGGGTGCTGCGGCAGGTGTGCCTGGAGGTCGCCGCGGGTGAGGTCCACTGCCTGGTCGGGCATAACGGCTCCGGCAAGTTGACGCTGGTCAAGGTGCTCGCCGGGGTTTACCCGCCGGATCCTGGATGTGTCATCGGGCTGGACGGGGCCGCGCTGCGTCTGCCGGTGCATGCCCGCGACCTGGCCAGCGCCGGCATCTCGTTCGTGCACCAGGATCTGGGGCTGGTGGATGGGCTCTCGGTCACTGAGAATTGCCGTATCGGCCGCTTCACCGCCCGGCGGCTGTCGCGGCGGGTGAACTGGCCAGCCGAACACGAGCAGGTCCGCGCCGCGCTGGCCCGGCTGGGCAGCAGCCTCGATCCGTGCGCCCCGGTCGGCAGCCTGCCCGCCGCAGAGCGCAGCACAGTCGCGATCGCCCGTGCCATCGGCGACCAGGTCCCCGGGCAGGGTGTCATCGTCCTCGACGAAGCCACCCGCGCGCTGCCCAGGCCTGCGCAGGAGCACCTGTACGGGCTCATCGAAGGCATCGCTGCGGCGGGCGGGGCCGTCTTGATGATCACCCACCGGGTCGATGAAGTATTCCGGCTCGCCGCCCGCGTCTCTGTGCTGCGGGACGGGGAACTGATCGCCGGCGGTGTGCACAGCGCCACGCTCGATCAGGCCGCGCTGGGGCAGTTGCTGGCGGGCCCGCGCGACAATGCGCTCAACGCCACTCCCCGCAGCCTGTCGCAGGCCGCCTCCGTGTCTGACGCGGCACCCTCATCCGCGGCAGGCCGAGCACCGTCCCGCGCTCTGCCCCCGAAGCGCGGGACGGTGCGCACACCTGGCGGCCGCATTCACATTGCGGGCCTGACCGGGCGGGCCCTGGCCGGCCTCTCGTTCGAGGTCGCCCAGGGTGAGGTGCTGGGCGTGACCGGATTGCTCGGCTCCGGGCTGGAGGAGCTGCCCGCGCTGGTGACCGGCGCCCGCCGGGCCGCCGCCGGCCAGCTCTCCGTGCCTGGAGGGACCATCGACCTGGCCCGTCCCGCGCTGCACCGCTGCCTGGATGCCGGGGTCGTGCTGGTCCCCGAGCGCCGGGATACCGAGGGTCTGGCCCTGCCGCTCAGCGTGCGGGACAACCTGGCTGTCCCGCTGCTGCGGCGCCACAGCAGGCCGTGGTGGGTGCGGCGGGGCTGGGAGGACGAGCTGGCCCTGCGCACCGCCGCCGACCTCGGCATCCGGCCGGGCCACGGCCAGCAGCCGGTCGGCCAGCTGAGCGGGGGAAACCGGCAGAAGGCGCTGTTCGGCAAGTGGCTGGCCACCGGCCCGCAGCTGCTGGTCCTGCACGAACCCGCCCAGGGCGTTCACGTCGGCGCGCGGGCGCAGCTGCTGGCGCTGGTGCGCCGCGCGGCCGCGTCCGGTGTGGCGATCATCATGGCGTCCATCGAAGCTGAGGATCTGGCCATCGCTTGCGACCGGGTGCTGATCCTGCGCGGCGGCCACATCGCGGCGCGGCTGGCCAGACCGTGCGACGCGCAGGAGATTGTCCGGCTCACCTACCAGGAGCCGACCCCATCCCACCAGGACCCCCCGCCGGAGGTGGCACGATGATCGATCGGACGGGCGGGCAGCGGCCCGCCGTGACCACTGCCGGGCAGCCGCCGGCTGGAGCCCGGGCTGCCGCCTGCTCAGCACGAGACGCCTGCCACGCCGGCCGGCCCAGGCGGGGGCACGGCGGCCCGGTACGGTCCCGGCCCGGTGTCGCGGTGGGCGATCCTGGGCGTCTGGCTGGCCATGGCCGGGGTGTACGCGATCATCGAGCCGTCGCAGTTCCTCCAGGTCGGGACGCTGCAGACGATCTTCGGCTCGCAGGAAGCGCTGGTCTTCATCAGCCTGGGCCTGCTCGCGACCCTGATCGTCAACGAGTTCGACCTGTCCTTCGCGTCCATGCAAGGGCTGGCCGCGACCCTGGTGCCGGTGCTGGCCGTGGACCACGGGTGGAACGTCATCGTGGCGAGCGTGCTGGCCATCGCGGTGACCACGGCCGCCGGGGCGGTCAACGGCTTCCTGGTAGTCCGGGTGGGCGTGGACCGGATCGTGGTCACTCTGGGCATGGCCAACGTGCTGCTCGGGGTGGCGCTCGCGCTGGCCAACCTATCCACCGTCAGCGGCCTGTCGCCAGCCTTCGCCAGCCTGGCCAACACCGAGATCCTCGGCCTGCCGGTCTCCTTCTATTACGGGCTCGCGGCCACCCTGATCTTCGCCTATGTCATGCGGTTCACCCCGCTCGGCCGCCATCTCGCGTTCGTCGGCGCCAACCGCGAGGTCGCCCGGCTGGCCGGGATCCGGGTGAACCGGATCCGGTTCGGCTCCTACGTCGTCTCCGGGCTGCTGTCCGGGATCGGCGGGGTCCTGCTGGTCGCCTCGGTCGGCGGCTACGACCCCACGTCCTCGGTCATCTACCTGCCCGCCGGGATCACCGCCGCCTTCCTCGGGATGGCCGCGGTCCGGCCCGGCCAGTTCAACCCGGTCGGCATGTTCATCGGCGTGTACTTCCTCGCCACCGGGGTGCTCGGGCTGCAACTCCTGGGTTACACCGGCTGGGTCGAGGACGTGTTCTACGGCGCGGTGCTCATCGCCGCGGTCACTGTCTCCGCCCTGCTCCGCCGCAAGGCGCCCTGATCGCAGCCTGCCGCGGCGTCCCCGGCCGCGGCAAGGCCACCCCGTTCAACCCATACCAGGAGAATGCCATGCCCATTATCCAGTCCTGGGCACGCTCGCCCAGGAGACGCCTGTCACGGCTCACCATCCCGTTTGCCCTGGCGGGCACCGCAGCCCTCATCGCTGCCTGCAGCAGCCCGGCGGCGACGGCGGGCCAGGCCGGAGCCTCGGCATCGCCCGGGGTGGCCAAGGCCGAAGCGCAGATCGCCACGTTCGAGCAGCCCGCCGCCTTCACCCCGGCCGGCGCCCCGCTGAGCGGGGTGCGCAGCGCGCTGGCCGGGAAGACCGTGTATTACGTGCCAATCGCGCAGCAGGTGCCGATCTTCCCGGTGGTGGAGACCGGGCTCAAGCAGGCCCTGGCGACCGTGGGCGCCCGGCTGCACGTCTGCGACGGCAGCGCGAGCCCGGCCACCACTACGGCCTGCCTCAACCAGGCCGTCACCGAGCATGCGGCGGCCGTGGTCACCGACTCGATCCCGTACGGCTTCGCCCAGCAGGGCTTCGCCGCCCTGGCCGCCCATCACATCCCGGTCCTGCTCGGCGACGAGCCGCCGGCCGGCCCGGGCGGCACGCCGGTGGCAGGCAGCGACCAGCTGGCTTTCCTGGAGACCAACCAGACCCGGGCCATGTCGCTGTCCGCGGACTGGATCATCGCCAACTCCGGCGGCCACGCTGACGTGCTGGTCATCGAGATCACCGACAGCCCGCTCACCGTCCAGGCCATCACCGCGGGCGCCCTGGCCCAGTTCCGCACGCTGTGCCCCGGCTGCACGGTTCACCTGGTCCGGGAGAGCACCGCCAACCTGAGCAACCTGCCCTCCCTGGTCAGCTCCGCGCTGCTCAAGGACCCCAAGATCGATTACCTGTTCGCTGAGTTCGACACCGACGTGCAGGCCGCGCTGGGAGGTGTTGTGCAAACGGGTCGCTCCAGCAAGGTGATCGGGGTCAGCTCCATGGGCATCCTGGGCTCCCTGCAGATGCTGCACGCGAAGAACTTCCTGTACGAGGACACCGGCTCGGATGGGATCCTGCTCGGCTGGCAGTACGCCAACCAGGTCTTCCGGATGCTCCTGCACCAGCCGGTCCTGCGCAGCGAGGACATCCCGCAACGCGTCTTCACCCGGGCCAACGTGGCGTCGCTCGACCTGACCCCGGCTGGCCAGCAGTCCGGCAGCTGGTACGGGAGCAGCAGCTTCAAGACGGCGTTCGCGAAGCTCTGGGGCGTCAGCTGATGAAGTTCGCCACTTACCAGCACGCGGGCGGCCCGCACCGGCTCGGTGTCCTCGCCGACGGGCTGATCCACGGCTGCCCGGCCGGCACCGAGCTGCTCAGCCTGCTCCCCGACGCAGACCGGCTCCGCGCCGCCGGCCAGCAGGCGCTGCGCGACCCGGCCGAGGTGACCGACCCGGCAGCGGCCCGGATGGCGGCGCCGGTCCCGGCGCCACCGTCGGTCCGCGACTTCCTCGCCTTCGAGCAGCACCTCACCACCATGTCCGGCGGCGCGCCCGACCCGGACTGGTATCAGCTGCCCGTCTTCTACTTCAGCAACCCGGCGGCCATCCTCGGCCCCTGCGACCCGGTTCCCATCCCACCGGGCTGCGCCCAGTTCGACTACGAGCTTGAGGTCGCCGCGGTCATCGGGCGGGGCGGCAGCGACCTCAGCCCGGAGGAGGCCGAGAAGCACATCGCGGGCTACTTCGTGCTGTGCGACTTCAGCGCACGCGACCTGCAGGCCAGAGAGATGCGGCTGCGGCTGGGCCCGGCCAAGGGGAAGGACTCCGCCACCTCCTGCGGCCCGTACCTGGTCACTCCCGATGAACTCGAACCGTACCGGTCCGGGCCGGGCTTCAAGCTGGAGATGACTGCCCAGGTCAACGGCCGGCGATACTCCTGCGGGCCTGCTCGACTCGATGTACTGGAGCTTCGGCGAGCTCATCTCCTACGCCAGCCGCGGCACCCAGGTCGTGCCCGGTGACGTGATCGGGTCCGGAACCGTCGGCGCGGGCTGCATCCAGGAACTGGCGATCATGTACGGGCCGCAGGCCTACCCATGGCTGCGGCCCGGCGACGAAGTCGTGCTCGAGGTGCAGGCCCTGGGCCGCCTGCAGCACCAGGTGGTAACCGGGCCGCCGCTGCGCCCACTGCGGCCAGAGAAACAGGGAGCCAGCCATCAGCATCGCCGATAAGTCCGGCCTGATCGCGGCCAGTGCGCACACCGGGCCGGGAGCGGCCAGCCTGACCGAGATCGCCCCCGGCGTCTTCGCCTATCTGCAGCCCGACGGGAGCTGGTTCATTAACAACACCGGCTTCATCGTCGGCGGGAACCAGCTGCTGGCCATCGACACCTGCGCGACCGAAGCACGCACCCGCGACTACCTCACCGCGATCCGCACCGTGACCCGCCAGCCAGTGACCACCCTGGTCAACACCCACCACCACGGCGACCACACCAACGGCAACCACCTGCTCGGCGCGCAGGTCATCGTGGCCCACTCCGGTTGCCGCGACCTGCTCGCCCGCGCCGGCGGCCCGCCGCCAGCCGGCCTGTTCACCCCGGTGGAATGGGGGGACATCCCCCGCGCGCTGCCCACCATATGCTTTGAACGCCGCCTGAACATGCACGCCGGTGACTACCGGATCGAACTGCTGCACTTCGGCACCCCGGCGCACACCACCAACGACATCGTGGCCTGGCTGCCCGGCCAGCGGATCCTGTTCGCCGGGGACCTCGTGTTCAACGGCGGCACCCCGTTCGCCTTGTCCGGGTCGATCTCCGGGTGGCTGGACGTGCTGCCCGCCCTCGGCGAACTCGCCCCCGAGATCATCGTCCCCGGCCACGGAGCACTGGGCGGCCCGGAACTGCTCCAGGACACCGCGCGCTACCTGACTTTCGTCCAGGAAGCAGCCCGCACGGCACGCTCCGCGGGCCTGACCCCGCTGGAAGCCGCAGCGGCCACCGAGCTTGGGCCCTTCGGCGAACTCAGCGATCCCGAACGCATCGTCGGCAACCTGCACCGCGCCTACGCCGAACTCGGCGGGCAGCCGCGCGGCTGCCCGCTGGATGACGCCGTGTGTTTCACCGACATGGTGGCCTTCAACGGCGGGCAGCCACTGCGCTGCCGGGCCTGACCCGAACGTGCAGCCGCATCGGGGCCGCGCGGCGTGGCCCGCTATGCGAGGATCAGCAAAGGAGAACGCGGGAGGATACGGGAATACCGATGACCAGCCGATCACGCGGCCACGACGACGGGTCTGCCGCGAGATTCGAGACCACGGTCGCGCATCCGGCCCGGGTCTATGACTTCTGGCTCGGCGGCAAGGACAACTTCGAAGCCGACCGGACCGCCGCGCGGCAGGTCATCGCGGCGCAGCCAGGCATCCTGTTCGGCGTCCGCGCCAACCGGGCGTTCCTGGCCCGGACGGTCCGCTACCTGGCCCGCGACTGCGGGATCCGGCAGTTCCTCGACATCGGGACCGGCATCCCGGCCCGGGACAACACCCACGAGGTGGCCCAGCTGGTCGCCGAGGAGTCCCGTGTCGTCTACGTCAACAACGACCCGATCGTGCTGGCGCACGCCCGGGCCCTGCTGCCAAGCGGTCCCGACGGAGCCACCGCCTATGTCGACGCTGACCTGCGCGACCCGGCCACGATCCTGGCCGAAGCAGCACGCACGCTGGACTTCAGCCAGCCCGTGGCCATCATGCTGCTGCTGATCCTGCACCTGATCCCCGATGAGAACGACCCCTACCAGATCGTGGCCCGGCTGCTGGACAGCGTGCCCGCCGGCAGCTACCTGGTGATCTCACACCCGGCCAAGGACATCCAGGCCGCTGCCTCCGCCGAGGCCGCCCGGCGCTACAATCAGCTCGTCAGCACCCCGCAGACCCGGCGCACCCACGCCGAGGTCACCCGGTTCTTCACCGGGCTCGACGTCATCGATCCCGGGATCGTGCAACTACACCAGTGGCGCCCCGACCCAGACACCGTATCCCCCCCAGGGGCGATATCCAGCCACGGCGGCCTCGGCCGCAAATCCTTATGCGCCACGAAGCGCTTCGTTATATCCCCGGTGCTGGCCGCGGTCCGCAGCATCGTGCTGCACGCACTGCTGGCCGGGGACGTAGGCCGCCTTTCCCAGATGGGCGCGAACAACTTCCTGCGGCACCAGCTTGGCCGGTTCCGGTTGCTGGGGCTGGACCTGCCCAGCTACGCCGACCGGATCCGGGCCGCCTACCGGAGGGCCTAACTCTGGGCCGCTCCCGGGTCCACCAGGATGCACTCGCCGAACGGTTCCATGTCGGGCGCGGCCCACGCTGGGGACCCTGATAACCGGCGCCGACCCGGTCCCTCACTCGTGATCGGGAGTCTACCGGGAGGCCCGAGATTGCCGCTGTTGGACGCGACCGGAAGTGGCGCGCGCCACTGGGCGACCGCGTTACGGATCGCGGGCCGCCTGGCCGCGGGGCAGTACTCGCCAGGCACCAGGGCTGAGCACGGCACGGGGCGATGTTTCGAACCGAACTGCCGGTACAGCTTCCACTGCGGGTCGGCGATCTGGTCATAGCGCTGGATGATTGAGCGCAGGTTGAGTTTCATACTCACCTGGCCCGGGCCCGGGCCAGGCGGCGACAGGAACGGTGTGGCCGAAACACCGATGCTCTTCGCCAGGTCAGGTGGCGCCGGCGCGGGCGGGAGGACCGGCCGCAGGAACCCGGGCCGTCCCCGCCGCCCGGCGCGTAGAGCCAGCACAGCGCGCGGTGCCCGGGCGCTGTGAGCATGTCCGGTGGATGGGTCTCGCACACCGGCATCGCGCGCGGGCAGCGGGCCCGGAACCGGCAT
>CAWDRD010000036.1:0-47914 GCA_963804455.1 uncultured Actinomycetes bacterium | reverse complement strand
TGCCCTCCTTTCCGCCTTTCTCGGAGACGCTGCGGACTCGGCGATCATTACCGTCATCGTCCTCCTCAGCACCGCGCTCGATTTCACACAGAGCTATCAGTCGCGGCGAGCCATCGAGCAACTGCGGCAACAGGTGGCGCCTACCGCTACCGTGCTGCGCGACGCCAAGTGGCAGGAAATCCGGCGAAGCGACATCGTGCCCGCCGGGGACGTCGTACGGCTGTCGGCCGGAGACCTCGTCCCGGCGGACGCGCGCCTTCTGGAATCGCGCGATCTTTTCGTCCTGCAAGCGTCACTGACGGGCGAATCGCTGCCGGTCGAAAAGCAGGCGCGCGGCGAGGAAGTCTCCACCAAGCCCGACGCCCGGGAATATGGTCTTCATGGGAACCTCCGTCGTCGCCGTGGTCAAAGAGCCGGACATCGGCGGGATCGCGTTGTGCTCCACCGTGCCGTCCGTGCTGCACGAGATGCGGGAGATGTGCCGGCGCTATTACCGCGACCTCCCGGCGCTGATCGTCGAGCCGGGCGTGCGCACCGGGGTATCGGTCCGGATGGACAACCCCAAGGAGGTCGGCAGCGACCGCATCATGAACGCGGTCGCCGCGGTTCATCTCTACGGCGGCCCGGCGGTAGTGGTGGACTTCGGCACCTCCACCAACTTCGACGCGGTCAGCGCCAAAGGGGAATTCGTCGGCGGCGCGCTGGCCCCGGGAATCGAGATCTCGGTGGATGCCCTGTCCGGCGGCCCGCGCAGCTGCTGAAGGTGGAACTGACCCGGCCGCACCACGTGATCGGCAAAAACACGGTCGAGGCGCTGCAGTCCGGCATCATCTTCGGGTTCGCGGGCCAGATCGAGGGCATCGCACGGCGGATGGTCGCCGAACTCGCGCCGGACGATCCGGAGTCGGTCACCGTCATCGCCACCGGGGGCCTGGCCCCACTGGTCATCGACGAGGTGAGCATCATCGACGCGCACGAGCCGTGGCTGACCCTGATCGGCTTGCGGCTGGTGTTCGAGCGGAACCACTTCACCGCCTGACGCGCCGGGCGCCTCCGGATCCTGGACCTGGGCCGGAGTGCTGGACCTGGGCGGGTGCTGGACCTGGCCTGGCGGGTGGCGGTCGCCGGGTCACCGGGCGGAAGGCCGCTCCATGTACCTGCCGTCCGGCGGGGCGAACCCGAACTTCTGGTAGAGCCCGTGCGCGTCGGACGTGTGCAGGGTCCACCGGAACTCAGCGCCCGGGCCCATGTCGATCATCGCGGCGACCAGCTCGGTGCCTAGGCCCTGGCCGCGGAACGCGTTGTCGATGTAGAGGTCGGCCAGGTAGGCGTAGGCGACCCCGTCGGACACCGCACGGGCGAAGCCGACCATGGCGCCGGTGCCGTTCTCGTACACGCCCACGACCCGCCAGGCACTGTCCAGCTGCTGCTCCAGGTCTGCGCGGGTCCGCCAGCGGGCCCAGTAGGCCTCGGTGGACAGGAACTGCCAGACGGTGTTGCGGTCCACGCGCTCCGGGTTGTCGTCCAGCTCATAGCGCCCAGCCCTGATCAGCACGCCTCGGACTGTATCCCACCCCGCCGCCCGGGTGCCTGGGTGCTCGCCGTGGTCCACCCGGGTGCTCGCCGCCCGCCGCCCGGTAGCCTCAGGCGGGTGGAAGACGACAGCGCGGCCGGGCCCCAGCAAGCGTCCAGCCCCCCGGATGCGTCCAGCCCGCCGGATGCGTCCAGCCCGCCGGATGCGGCCGGGCCCCAGCAAGCGCCCAACTCCCCGGAGGCGGCGGAGTCCGCGCCTCCTCAGGCGGCAGCCAGCACAGCCGCGGCTCAGGGCGGCTCAGAGCACGGGCCCCAGGGCGTGCCGGAGCAGATGAAGGTCCGGCTGGCCAAGCGGCAGCGGCTGCTGGACTCCGGCGTGGACCCGTACCCGGTCGGTTTCCCGCGCACCGCCACGATCAGCGAAGTCCGTGCCCGCTACCCGGACCTGGCCCCGGATACGTTCACTGGGGACAGGGTCGGGGTCACTGGCCGGGTGATGCTTTCCCGGCTAGGCGGAAAGCTCTGTTTCGCCACTATCCGTGATGGTACGGGCGATATCCAGGTAATGGTATCCCTGGACCGGGTGGGCGAAGCCGCACTGGCCGCCTGGAAACGGGATGTGGATCTCGGTGACCACATCGGGGTAACGGGCGAAGTGATCGCTTCCCGCCGTGGTGAGCTGTCCATCCTGGCTGATCACTACGCCATCACGGCGAAGGGCTTGCGGCCTCTCCCAGAAAAGCACAAGGGGCTGAGCGACGCGCAGTCCCGGGTACGGCAACGTTATGTCGACCTGATTGTCAACCCAGCGGCCCGGCAGATGGCTGAGATCCGCAGCGCGGTGATCCAGTCGTTCCGGCAGGACCTGCATGACCGGGGTTTTCTCGAGGTGGAGACGCCGGTACTGCAGACGGTGCACGGCGGCGCCAACGCCCGGCCGTTCACCACCCGCATCAATTCCTACAACATGGAGCTCTATCTGCGGATTGCGCTGGAGCTCTACCTCAAGCGGCTCGTGGTCGGCGGGATCGAGAAAGTCTTCGAGATCGGCCGGATCTTCCGCAACGAGGGCGTGGACGCGACCCACAACCCCGAGTTCACGATGCTGGAGGCCTACCAGGCCTACGGCGATTACAACACGATGGCCACGCTGACCAGGGAGATGATCCAGCACGCGGCGGTGGCCGCGTTCGGCGCCCCAGTGGCCCGCCGGGCGGACGGGCAAGAGTACGACATCGGCGGGGAGTGGCGGTCCAGCACGGTCTACGGCGCGATCTCGGCGGCGCTCGGCGAGGAGATCGGGCCGGGTACGGACGAGCAGGTGCTGCGGGCGCTGTGCGCCCAGGCGGGCGTGCCGGTCGAGCCGGCCTGGAACCACGGCCAGATCGTGCTGGAGATGTACGAGCGGCTGGTCGAGGAACGCACCGTGGAGCCCACGTTCTACCGGGATTTCCCGGTCGAGGTCTCACCGCTCACCCGGGCACACCGGGACGATCCGCGGCTGGCGGAGCGCTGGGACCTGGTGGCCTTCGGCACCGAGATCGGCACTGCCTACTCCGAGCTGGTCAACCCGGTGGAGGAGCGGCGGCGGCTCACCGCGCAGTCACTCCTCGCCGCGGGCGGCGACCCAGAGGCCATGCAGATCGACGAGGATTTCCTGCAGGCGCTCGAGTACGGGATGCCGCCGTCCGGCGGGGTGGGCATCGGGATAGACCGCGTGCTGATCATGCTCACCGGCCAGAGCATCCGCGAAACGACGCTGTTCCCCCTGGTCCGCCCGCAGTAAGCCACCGGCCGGTTACAGCTACCTCTGCGGACGCCTCAGGCGACGATGCGCACCGCGCCCACGTAGACGCTCCAGAACACCGGCTGCACCTGGACGAGCTGGCCGGTGGCGGGTGCGTCCACCATGAGGCCGTTGCCGAGGTAGATCCCGACGTGGCTGATGTCCGAGAAGAAGAACACCAGGTCACCTGGTTCCAGCTGGTCCCGGGCGACGTGCTCGCCCATGGTCCACTGGGCGCCGGTGTAGTGCGGCAGGCTGATGCCTACCTGAGCGTAGGCCCACATCACCAGGCCGGAACAGTCGTACGCGCCGGTCCCGGCCGCCCCCCACTGATACGGCTTGCCGCGCTGGGTGAGCGCGTACCGCAGCGCCTCCGCGCCGACCGTGTTGGCCGTGGGGATGTTGATGTCCGGGTACTGCCCGGTCTTGTCGAAGACGCTCATGGCCTGCGAGAACGCAGCGCTGTTCAGGACCCTGACCTTGTTTTCGATGACGCTCTTCTTGGCTGCCATAGAGGTGACCAGGCCGGACACCGTCTTGGTCTGCTGCAGCGCGGTCTCGCGCGCGCGGCGGGCCGCCGCCTCCGCTGCTGACAGCTGGGCGACCCGGTCGCTGTTTTCCTGCTGTATCTCCTGCATGATCGCGGCCCGGCTCATCAGCGTCTGGGCGTTGCTGGAAGTGAGGATCTCCAGCGGGGAGGCCAGGCCACCGTTCATGTAGCTTTCCGCCGCCAGCTGGCCGACCGCGGCCTGGCCGACGCCGAGCCGGGAGGCGTCCTGCAGGTAGGTGTCCTGGGCGATCGTGGCTTCGTTGCGCGCCTGGGTGAGCTGAATTTGCAGGCCGTCGTATTGCTCGCTCAGCACGTCGATCTGATGGGCCAGCTGGCCTGCCTGGGCGACCAGGCTGCTCAGGTCCGGCTGCGGATCACGGGTCGCGGCGTTACCGGCCGCGCTGGGCAGCACCAGGCTGGCCACGGCCGCCACGCTGCTCAGCACCACGGCCTGCTGCCAGCGACGCTGGCGCATCGCACTGCGGGTCCGCCGGGCACGGTCCATCAGATGCCTGCCTGCGGGCAAGCGCTTCACCTGCTCTCCTCTCCTCATCCGCCTGCCGGGTTAGCTGACGGGTTCGGGCTGGAGAAGCCCTACCGCGTGGGCGCAGCCACAGGTGCGTCTGCCCACCCGGACTCACCCCGGGAACACTGGGTCCCCGGCTTCCTGGGGCACCGGGGCGCCGCCAGGAACTCGGCGGGCCGTGCTGCACCCGGGGGGAGGGGTGCAGCACGGTGACAGCGATGGACATTAATGGAACGCAGGTCAGCCAGTCATCGGAACGCCAGAATCTTTTGCCTGGCCGTAAGCCCTTCACAACATCTTTGGCGGCTCAACCTTTGGCGGCTCAGTGACCGGTCGCCTGCGGAGCGAGCACGTTCCGTCCCGCGCTGCCCTGGCCACTCTCCGTGCCGACTGTGTTTCCGCAGTTCATCACGGCGCCTGCCAGGGTAAGGGGACGGCCGTGATCGGCGCGTGATTTGCGCGGCACAGGCGTGGCGGCGGGCGGCGCGGCAATTCGTTACCCAGCGCCTACGCTAGGTGGTTAAGGTACGGGCGCTGCATCTCTCCCGGCTTTGCCTGCCCTTCCTGGGCCCGGCCGCTCTGGGCGGGCTGGCACCGGCCCTGGCTTGCACCGGCTATGGTGTGCGCTCGATGGAGCACACGGTCAGGTCGATGGAGCACACGATCAGGCGGGCCCAGACCCGCGATGTCAAGACCATCGCCGGCCTGGTCGCCGAGAACGTGGCGTCCGGCCGGGTGCTGCGCAAGGCCACGGTCACGCTGTACGAGGATGTCCAGGAATTCTGGGTCGCGGAGCGAGCCACCGACCACGAGGTGGTCGGCTGCGGTGCGTTGCACGTGATGTGGGAGGACCTGGCCGAGATCCGCACGGTGGCCGTGCGGGACGACTGCCAGGGGCTCGGTATCGGCCACCGGCTCATCGAGGCACTCCTGGACAGTGCCCGTGACCTGGGGGTCCGCCGGGTTTTCGTGCTGACCTTCGCGACCGGTTTCTTCGCCCGGCATGGTTTCGAGGAGATCGAAGGCACCCCGGTTTCGCATGAGGTCTACGCGGAACTGCTCCGTTCCTACGACGAGGGCGTCGCCGAGTTCCTGGACCTGGGCCGGGTCAAGCCGAACACCCTAGGCAACGCGCGGATGCTGATGCACTTGTAGCGGACGCGGCTCATGCACCTGAAACGGTCTCAGAGATCCCAGACCGCCCAGCGGATCCAGGGGAGCCCGCCCGCCCGGCAACAGCTCCCACCGGCCGTCCCAGGACGATCTACGGTCGCTCTGAGATCCTTCTGGGCTCGCTCAGAGCAGCCGCAACTGGCGGTCGGCGCGGCGACGGGGCCGCGGCGGCGTACCGCGGTCCAGCAGGCCCGCATCGATCGCGGCCAGGAACGGGCTGGGCCCGGTGTCCGTGACCGTCCCATGCCTGCCCCGCCGCGCCGCACAGGTGAGCAGCAGGTGAGTGCGGGCCCGGGTCATCCCGACGAACAGCAGCCGCCGCTCCTCCGCCACGGCGTCGCCCACCCCGGGACCCACCCCGGACCGCCTGCCGGGCAGCCACAGGGGCAGCAGGTCCTTCTCGCAGCCGGCCAGGAACACCACCTCGAACTCCAGCCCCTTGGCGGCATGCAGGGTCAGCAGGCTGACCGCGTCCGCTCGCGGGTCCAGGGCGTCCACCTCGGCGTCCAGCGCGATCTCGGCGCGGAACTGCTCCAGGTCGTCCGCGCAGCGGCGGGCGAGCGGGCTGAGGATCTCACCCGCGGACCGCAGGTCCATGGCGGACAGCCTGGCCCCGGCCTGCCCGTACTGGTCATACACCGGCTGGCCGGCCTGCCCGGCCAGCCGGTGCACGGCGCCGCGCAGCGCCTGCTGCACAGCGTCCCGCGCCGTCCCGGCCGGTACGCTGGCCGCACGCTGCATTTCCAGGACGATCTCGGTGACGCCCGGGCGCAGGCTGAGCAGGTCGTGCGAGCGCTTCTGAAACGGCAGGCCAGCCCGGGTCAGCCCCTGGCCGAGCAGTGCGGCCTGCGCGTCAGTGCGGTACAGCACGGCGATGTCGGCCAGGCCGATCCCGTCCTGCCCGTGGCCGTCGGCACGCCCGCTGTCCAGCGAAAGGAACGACGACCCGCCGAGCAGCCGGTCGATGGCCTCGGCGATCCAGGCGGCCTCACCCGCCGGATCGGCCGCCTGGTGGAACGTGATCGCCGGTGCGCCCTCCTGGCGCACCGGCCGCAGCACCCGCTTTGGCAGCAACGTGCCCGGCGCGATCGCCTGCACCGCCCCGGCGACAATAGCGGGGCTGGACCGGTAATTCCTGGTCAGCTGGACCGTGCTCGCGGCCGGGTAGTCTTCGCCGAAGCGCAGGAAGAACCCCACATCCGCGCCGCGGAAACCGTAGATGGCCTGGTCCGGGTCGCCGATCACGGTGAGGCCGGCCCCGTCGCCGGCCAGCAGCCGCAGCAGCGCGTACTGCGCCGCGTCGATGTCCTGGTACTCGTCCACGCTGAGCAGCGGCCAGCGTTCGCGCAGCCGTGCGGCCAGGGCCGGCTGCTCGCCCAGCAGCTGCACGGTCAGGTCGACCAGGCCGTCGAAGTCCACCAGGTGCTGTGCGGCGAGTGCCTTGCGCAGCAGCTGCTGGCGTTCTGGGTCGGCCGCCGCGGCGGCCAGCAGGGCCCGGCCGTCCCGCGGCGACCCGGCCAGTTCCGTGGCGACCGCCAGCACAGCCTGCTCGTCGGCGACGCCGACATCCGGCGGCAGGCCCGCCAGCTCGTGCTGCTCGCGCAGGATCATCAGGCCCAGGCCGTGGACGGTGGTCACGGTGAGCCGGGCCGCCCGGCGCCCCAGCAGCGCCGCCAGCCGCAGCTGCATCTCGGCGGCGGCGCGCCGGGTGAACGTGATCGCCAGGCAGGCCTGCGGGCGGACTCCCTGCTCGGCCACGGCGGCGGCGATCCGGCAGGTCAGGGTGTGGGTCTTGCCGGTCCCCGGGCCCGCAATGATCATTAGTGGCGCGGCCGCGGCCGCGGCCGCGCGCTGGTCCGGATCCAGCCCGCCGAGCAGCGAGCCAGCCGGGCTGGCCGCCGCAGCACCGTTTTCCGCAACGCAACCCGCCGTCTCCGTGTCCACCTCTGGCCGGCGTCCGGCGCGGCCGGTGCCCGCGGCGGGGCCCGCCCGCCCGGAGCCCGTCCCCGGCCGGAGCCCGGCGGCGCTGGTGTCCCCTGCAACGGGGACCGGCCCGGCGGCCGCCGCTGCGCCATGGTCCGCGGCGAGCCAGGGGGCTGGCACCGCGGCGGGCAGGTCGAATAGGGCGCCGCCACGGTCGAGTTCCCCGGGCTGGAATAGCCGGATCACCCCGTATTCCCCGTCGTACCCGGCCTCCTTGTGCACCTCGCCGCGACGCAGCCGGGAAATGGCCTCACCGAGCGCGCTGCCGCCGGCCCGGCTCAGCTCCGGGACTGGTATCTCGCGCAGGATCAGCAGTTCCGGGCCCAGCGCAGCAACGAGCCGGGTCACCTCCCCGGCGACCTTTTTGCTTTTCGGCCCGGTGCCGAGGATCTCGCCGGCAATCCCCGGCAGGGCCACCAGGTTGGTGGAGCCGGCCGCTCCTTCCGGCCGGAACCCGGCCTCCCGGTCGGCCAGCTCGGCCACCCGGTTCAGCACGCCGATAGTGAGCGGCTTGCCGCACTCTGGACAGCGGCCGTCCAGGCTGGCCGATTCCGCGGGTTCCAGCCGGACCCCGCATTTGCGGTGCCCGTCCAGGTGATACCGGCCGCCTTCCGGGAAAAAGTTCACCGTCCCGGCCAGGCCGTCCCCGGTGCGCAGGGCGTGCTCGATGGCGAAGTAGTCCAGCCCGGTAGCCAGCGTGGTCGCCTCGCGGCCGAGCATCGGCGGCGAGTGCGCGTCAGAATTGCTCACCAGCCGGTAGCCGTCCAGGGACGAGCACATCCAGTTCATCGGCGGGTCGGAGGAGAGCCCCGTCTCCACCGCGAATACCTCGCTGGCCAGATCGCCATAGCAGTCAGCAACGGCATCGAATCCGGATTTGGAGCCCAGTACCGCGAACCACGGGGTCCAGATATGTGCCGGGATCAGATAGCAACCGGGGCCCCCGCTGAGAGTGATGTCCAGTAGATGGCGCGAGTCCAGGCCGAGGATGGGACGGCCGTCGGAGGCGAGGTTGCCGATCTTCGCCAGCGCGGCGGTGATCCGCCCGGCGGCGTCCAGCGTCGGCGCGTACAGCAGGTGATGGACTTTCCTGGTGCGTTCCCCGGCCCGGTAGATGGTGGATATCTCGGTGGACAGCATGAACCGCACGGGCTGCCCGCAGCTTCCTGGCGAGGTCCGGTCCAGGTTGGCGGCCAGCTCCGGGCGGAGCTGGAACAGTCCTGGTTCTGCGGGCCGCAACGAATCGCGGAGTTCCTCAGCCCAAGCCGGATGGGTGAAATCGCCGGTCCCGACGACAGTGATGCCCTTCCGCCGCGCCCACCAGGCCAGCTCCGGGATTGTGCAGTTCTTGCTGCACGCGCGGGAAAAGCGCGAGTGGATGTGCAGGTCAGCGTAGAACATCCGATCTTCTGGCCTGTCCTCTGTGAGGTTATTGGTTAGCTGGCCGTGGGCGGCGTGGTCTCAGCTGGCTGTGGTCTCAGCTGGCTGTGGTGCCGGGCGGCGGCTGGCGGCCGGCGCCCGGGGTACCGTCTGGATCCTGCCACTGCCTGCCGACAGCCGTCCGCCGCCCTTTTTATCTGGCCCCTCCCGGTCGTATGGCCCGCCCAGGCGGAGGGGGTCCGACCCACTGGGGCCCGGCCGCTGGCCCGCCCAGCCGGAACGCCCGGCCACCGAACGCCGGCCAGAGTCGTCCGGCTAGGATGTGTCCGTTCCCAGCCGTCCGCCCACAGTTGTCCGGTCAGGGAACGCCCGAGCTGGGAAAGCCCGGCCAGGGCTGCTCGCATAGCGGGCCCACGCAGCCGCCTCGCCAGCACCCGGCCGTCTGGCGGCGCGCGGTCCGCCATCGAGGATCCCGGGCCGCCATGGCTGGCCCGGCGGCCTGGTAGCTGGCCCCAGCAGGGTCCTCCCGGGCCCGGGAGAGGCGGGGCGCAGCCTTCGGTTGTTTGCGCATGAGCAACAATGCATAAGTGCGGTTCGCCCCGATGGCCCAAAGCGGGTTGGCTCTTAACACTGCCGCTGCCTTGGGACGTGACGGTGCCTCCCGGACTGGGCTGGCCAGCGATGCGCAGAAAGGAGCCTGTCATGCTCAGTGACCTGGCAGCGCTGACTCCTCCGCTGGTTGTATGCGTGGCCTTCCTGATCGGAGTGGGAGTGTTCCTCCGGCATCAGCTGGGCCCGAAGCGGGAGTCCCCGGATGACGCGTACCCGGATGATATTTCCGGTGACGGCGGGATTGCGCGCAGTGCAAGTGCGGACACGGCCACATCGCCCGAACGTGATGGCGAGCCGTAGCGGATGTTCTGAACCAAGCAGCGCCCGGCACTAGCACGTGATAGGCAACCTGGGCTGATTGATGGCACCCTATCCGTGGGCGATTACGGAGAGTTACTGAGAACATCCGACTAGGTTGCCTGGTGATGACCCCGTGAGAACTCGCACTGCGATTCTGGTGACGCGAATTGGCAAACTCAACCGGCCGTGGTATATCTTTGGCTACCTAATTTACTTGCTCCAGCGGAAGGGCTGGCTCCCATGGCACAAAAGGTTCAGGTGCTCCTCGTCGATGACCTCGATGGGGGCGAGGCGACCGAGACCGTGGCCTTCAGTCTCGATGGCACCGCCTACGAGATCGACCTCAGTTCAGAAAACGCGGGCAAGCTCCGTAAGGAGTTCGCGCCGTACGTTGACCACGCCCGGAAGTCAAGTGGCGGTGGCGGCGGCGGTAGCCGGCGCAGGAGGCCACGGACTGGCCCCGGCCGGGAGCGCAGCTCAGAAATCAGGGCCTGGGCCAAGCAGCGTGGCTACAAGGTCAGCGAGCGCGGCCGCATTCCAGCGACGATCATCAACGAGTACGACGCCGCCCACTAGTTCGTTAGCTAGCGGAGGGCCCGCAGGAGTCCGTGGCCCGCCAGTCGCCCCAATCCTGGCGCTGTGCCCCGGAACTCGTGCGGGCCCCGCGTTGTCTCCGGGCCTTGCTCCTTTCTTGCCCAGCCTTCTTACTGAGGCCTTTCACCCGGATTAGTGTCACATGGCTTACTGAGCCTCTCTATACTCCGGGCTCCCCGCCTCTATACTCCCGGGCTTCCCCGGATCTTCCGGGCTTCCCCGGCTTCTCGCCCAGCCCCGCCGCTTGCTAGTGCGGTGACCACCAACGTTCACCAGGTCGATGGGAGCGCCACGGCCAGTTCAGCGGTTCGGGGCAACTCGGCGAAGGTATGTGGACACCGCACCAGCCCGGGGCTTCCGGGGTCGGACGGCTTCTCGAGTCCGGGCTCCGGGCTCCGGGCTCTCGGTTCCTCGGGTGAGGGCTCCCGGTTCCCGGTTTCTCGGGTGAGGGCTCCCAGCGCCGCTCCTGGCGGGCCGGGCTGGCGCTTTCCGCGTTCTGCCGCGCCCGCGTGCTGAACTTCCGGCCTGCCCGTTCCGTGTACCTGGTGTGCGTTGGTGGTTAGCGCCGCAGCCAGGCGTTCGCTTGCGGCGTACAGGGAACACCTTCCCCCCTGCTAGGGGTTGGATGGGATGAAGGCCCCCGCGCCGGGGAACTCTAACCACATGTGCCGCGCATCGTGCAGCACATCGTCCGGCACGCGGGCTACCATGCGGAAGGGACGGGCCCCGGAGCACCGGACATCTGGGTCCCCCCAACCGCTCTGTGAGGAGCGAGGCGAATGTTCGAAAGGTTTACCGACCGGGCGCGGAGGGTTGTGGTCCTGGCTCAGGAAGAGGCCAGGATGCTGAACCACAACTACATCGGCACCGAGCACATCCTGCTTGGCCTGATCCACGAGGGCGAGGGCGTGGCAGCCAAGGCCCTGGAGTCGCTGGGGATCAGCCTGGAGGCCGTACGGCAGCAGGTTGAGGAGATAATCGGCCAGGGTCAGCAGGCACCTTCCGGGCATATCCCGTTTACGCCGCGCGCGAAGAAGGTGCTCGAGCTCTCGCTGCGCGAAGCGCTGCAGCTCGGCCACAACTACATCGGCACCGAGCACATCCTGCTCGGCCTCATCCGTGAGGGCGAGGGTGTCGCGGCGCAGGTGCTGGTCAAGCTGGGCGCGGACCTGAACCGGGTGCGCCAGCAGGTCATCCAGCTGCTGCACGGCTACCAGGGCAAGGAGCCCGCCGCGGCGGGCGCACCGTCGGAGTCGGCGCCGTCCACCTCGCTGGTGCTGGACCAGTTCGGCCGGAACCTGACCCAGGGCGCGCGGGAAGGCAAGCTCGACCCGGTGATCGGCCGGGAAAAGGAAATCGAGCGGGTGATGCAGGTGCTGTCCCGGCGCACCAAGAACAACCCGGTGCTGGTCGGCGAGCCCGGTGTGGGCAAGACCGCCGTGGTCGAGGGCCTGGCGCAGAAGATCGTCAAGGCCGAGGTGCCGGAGACGCTGAAGGACAAGCAGCTCTACACGCTGGACCTCGGCGCCCTGGTGGCCGGCTCGCGGTACCGCGGTGATTTCGAGGAGCGGCTGAAGAAGGTTCTGAAGGAGATCAGGACCCGCGGCGACATCATCTTGTTCATCGACGAGCTGCACACGCTGGTCGGGGCCGGAGCCGCCGAGGGCGCCATCGACGCCGCCTCGATCCTGAAGCCGATGCTGGCCCGCGGCGAGCTGCAGACCATCGGGGCGACCACGCTGGATGAATACCGCAAGCACCTGGAGAAGGACGCCGCGCTGGAGCGCCGGTTCCAGCCGATCCAGGTGGCCGAGCCGACGATCTCGCACACCATCGAGATCCTCAAGGGCCTGCGCGACCGCTACGAGGCCCACCACCGGGTGTCGATCACTGATGGCGCGCTCGTGGCCGCGGCGCAGCTGGCGGACCGCTACATCAGCGACCGGTTCCTGCCGGACAAGGCGATCGACCTGATCGACGAGGCGGGCTCGCGGATGCGGATCCGCCGGATGACCGCGCCGCCGGACCTGCGTGAGTACGACGAGAAAATCGCGCAGGTGCGCCGGGAAAAGGAGTCGGCCATCGACTCCCAGGACTTCGAGAAGGCCGCTGCGCTCCGGGATAACGAGAAGCAGCTGATCGCGAAGAAGGAAACCCGGGAGAAGGAGTGGAAGGCCGGCGACATGGACGTCGTCGCCGAGGTGAATGAGGAGCTCATCGCGGAGGTTCTGGCCACCGCGACCGGCATCCCGGTGTTCAAGCTCACCGAGGAAGAGTCGCAGCGGCTGCTGCGCATGGAAGATGAGCTGCACAAGCGGGTCATCGGCCAGGAAGACGCGATCAGGGCGCTGTCGCAGGCGATCAGGCGGACCAGGGCCGGGCTGAAGGACCCGAAGCGGCCCGGCGGGTCGTTCATCTTCGCTGGCCCGTCCGGGGTCGGCAAGACCGAGCTGTCCAAGACGCTCGCGGAGTTCCTGTTCGGGGATGAGGATTCGCTGATCCAGCTCGACATGAGCGAGTACATGGAGAAGCACACCGTGTCCCGGCTGTTCGGCTCACCGCCTGGGTATGTGGGCTATGAGGAGGGCGGCCAGCTGACGGAGAAGGTGCGCCGTAAGCCGTTCTCCGTGGTCTTGTTCGACGAGATCGAGAAGGCCCACCAGGACATCTTCAATTCCCTGCTGCAGATCCTGGAGGATGGGCGGCTGACCGACGCCCAGGGCCGGGTGGTGGACTTCAAGAACACGGTCATCATCATGACCACCAACCTGGGCACGAGGGATATCTCCAAGGGTGTGTCCGTCGGTTTCGCCCGGTCGGGTGAGTCCAAGGGCTCCTATGACCGGATGAAGTCGAAGGTCCAGGAAGAGCTCAAGCACCACTTCCGGCCAGAGTTCCTGAACCGGGTGGACGACACGATCGTCTTCCACCAGCTCACCGAGGCCGAGATCGTCACGATCGTGGACCTGATGATCGCCAAGGTGGACGAGCGGCTCAAGGACCGGGACATGGGCCTGGAACTCCGCCCAGGCGCCAAGGCGCTGCTGGCGGAGCGTGGCTATGACCCGGTGCTCGGGGCCCGGCCGCTGCGGCGCACCATCCAGCGGTCGATCGAGGACGCCCTGTCGGAGAAGATCCTGTTCGGTGAGCTGAAGGCCGGCCAGATCATCATCGTGGACGTCAAGGGCACCGGCGAGGAAGCCGAGTTCACGTTCAAGGGCGTGCCCAAGCCGGACTCGGTGCCGGACGCGCCCCTGGAGGAGGTCGGGAGCGCCGCAGCCGAGCGGGGCGCGGTCGCGCCTCAGCAAGACTGAGCTACCCAGTCCCAGTAGTACCGCACGTGAGCGGCGAGCCTCCGGGCTCGCCGCTCACTGCGTTGACGGAGCGGTGAGCGAACCCGGCCGACGCCACCTTGGCGGTGGGCGATTGGTGAGTGCGGTAAGTAATGCCCCACGGGTAGGCACTACCCATCGCGTTGGTGATTTCGCTAGGAGCCCTGGTGGTTTCGCTAGGAGCCGGGGAGGGCGAACCGGCCGTCCGGGAGGGGATCGATCAGGCCGTCCGCGATCAGGCCGTCGAGCGCCCTGGCCCGCTGCAGCCGGTCCGGCCACGCGGCGTCGAGCTGGCCCTGGGGCACCGGCCCGGGTTCCTCGCGCAGCACCGCGAGCAGCCGGCCGCGGCACTGCCGGTCAGTGCCGGTGTAGCCCTGGCTGCGCCGGGTGCCACCGTCCGGCGGGTGCCCGGCTAGCCGCCAGGCGCAGCTATCCGCGACCGGGCAGCTGGCGCACTGCGGCCGGCTAGCCGTGCAGACCAGCGCGCCCAGTTCCATCACCGCGACTGACCACAGCGCCGCCCGGGCAGGCTGCTCCGGCAGGAGGGACTCAGCCAGCCTGGTCTCGGCGACGGATCGGTGGCGGGGTGGTAGTTCCTGGCCGCTCATAAGCCGGGTCAGGACCCGGCGCACGTTGGTGTCCAGCACGGCGTGCCGCTGGCCGAACGCGAAGCTGGCGACCGCGGCGGCCGTGTAGGCCCCGATACCGGGCAGCGCGCGCAGCGCCTCCAGCGACGCGGGCACCTCGCCGCCGTGCCGCTCGACCAGGGCCCGGGCCGTCGCGTGCAACCGGATCGCGCGCCGCGGGTAGCCCAGCCGGCCCACGCCCGGACCGCCTCGCCCGCCCGGGCCGCAGCCAGGTCACCAGGCACTGGCCACTGCTCCAGCCACGCCGTGTACACCGGCAGCACCCGGGCGACCGGGGTCTGCTGCAGCATGACCTCGCTGACCAGGACGGCCCACGGGGTGGCCTCCGGGCGGCGCCACGGCAGGTCGCGCTGATGGGTGGCGTACCACTGGAGAACCGCGGTCACATCGGGGCTGGCCATGACGTCACATCGTCGCACGCCCAGCCCACCTGAACGCCCAGCCCACCCGAATTCACCCCCAGCGACCCCGCTGGTAACGCACCCCGGTCCCCGGGCTGGTCGCGCGCCCCGCTCCCGGGGCTTGCGTGGTGGATAGTGTGCTCTATATGCGTAATTCCGACCACACAAGGTCCGGGCGCAACGTCCGGCGCAGGGTCCGGGCGCAGGGTCCGGGCGCAGGCTTCCGCGGGCGCCTCACCCGCCCCTGGGTCCACGCCACGCCCGGGCAGGGCAGGACGCCGGACCGGGCAGGACCGGCCCGGGCAGGACCGGGCCGGGCCGGGCCGGGCCGGGCGTGGGCCTCAGGAATACCGTTCCAGCAGCGACACCTCGGCTAGCCGGGACAGGCCCTCCCGGGCGGCCCGGGCGTGCGCCCCGGCGACACCGTCGACATCCTGCAGTTCGGCTACGCTCGCGGCGAGCAGCTTCTGCAGGCCACCGAAGTGCCCGACGAGCCGTTCCGCGACCGGCCCGGGCAGCCGGGGGACCCTGGCCAGCAGGCGGTACCCGCGGGGCTCGACCGGCTCGTCCAGCATCCCGGGGCCACCGAGTTCCAGGACCGTGGCCACCGTCGCCATGTCCAGCATCTCCTCCGGGGACAGGCGATCCAGGCCGGCGAGCACAGCCGTGGTCCGGTCGCCCAGCTCCCCGCCCGTCCCGGCCGGCAGGTAGTCCTGCACAATGAGCTGCCGTTCGGCATCACTGCCCGCGATCAGCTCGTCGAGCTGGAGGGCGAGCAGCCGGCCGTCCGTGCCCAGCTCGACCATGTAGCCCTCGATCTCGCCAGCGATCCGGCGGACCATCTCCAGCCGCTGGGCCACGGCGGTCACGTCGCGGACGGTGGCGACGTCCTCGATCTCGTGCGCGGTCAGCGTGCCCGCGACCTCATCCAGCCGGAGCTTGTACCGCTCCAGGGTGGCCAGGGCCTGGTTGGCGCGGGACAGGATCGCGGCGGATTCCTCCAGCACGTACCGGGCTCCGTCCAGGTACAGGGCGATGATCCGCATGGACTTGCTGACCGAGATGACCGGGCAGCCGGTCTGCTTGCCCACCCGTTCCGCCGTCCGGTGCCGGGTGCCTGACTCATCGGTCGGCACGGTGGGATCCGGCACCAGGTGCACCGCGGCCCGGACGATGCAGTCCGCGGCATCATCGAGCACGATGGCGCCGTCCATCTTGGCCAGCTCGCGCAGCCGGGTCGCGGAGAACGGCACCCGGAGCTCGAAGCCACCGGTGCACACCTCGTCCACGGCAGGGCTGTCGCCCAGGACGATCAGCGCGCCAGTGTTGCCGCGCAGAATCCGTTCCAGGCCGTCGCGCAGCGCGGTCCCGGGGGCCAGCGCCGCGAGCGCGGCCCGGCGGCGTTCGTCGCGGGCCTTGTCGGTTGACGGCACGGGACCCCCGGAAGGTTGCTAGTCGCGCCTAGTTTAGGTGGGGCTGTGGGTAACCGCCCGGTGTTTTATGGCCGCCGGGTCAGCCGCCGAAGGCGGCCATCATCGCCTCCCGGACGTCCTGGACTTCGCGCACCTCGATGGGCAGCGGATCGGCCGCCCGGCCGCTGACCGGGCGGCCGCTGGCGGACGCGTCGCCGACGGGGCGGAGGCTGGCCGGCCCGGCGGTCCGGCCGTTGGCCCGGCCGGGGCTGGCTGGGCCAACGCCTGCTGGATTGGGGCCTGCTGGGCTGGAACCGGCTTGGCTGGCGTCGAGCGGGTTGAGATCCTGCAGGTCCTCCGGGGTGACGCTGTGCAGCCTGCGGTGGCCCCCGTAACTCCCGCTCTCCCGGGCCCCGGCGCTCCCGTTCTCCCGGGTACCGGCTGGGCCGGCCTGGCCCCCGGGGCCGCCGCCATCGGGCTGCTCTCCGGCGCGGCCCGGGCCCCGCTCGCCGCCTGACTGGCTGCCGCTGGGCGGGTCCGCCCATCCGGCTGGCACGATGGCCCGCCGGAAACCCATCCGGGCGGCTTCGGCCAGCCTGCGCTGAACCCCGCTGACCCGGCGTACCTCACCGGCCAGGCCCACCTCGCCGAAGGCAACGACCGAGCCCGGCACGCTGAGGTTGACCAGGCCACTGGCCAGGGCGAGCGCGATGGCCAGGTCCACGGAGGGCTCGGTCAGCCGGACTCCGCCCACGGTGGCCGCGTACACGTCCTGCCTGCCGATCTGCAGGTCTGCCCGCCGGGACAGGACCGCGAGGACCATGCCCACCCGCGACCCGTCCAGCCCGGAGGTCACCCGGCGCGGGATGTCCAGGCTGGACGGCGTCACCAGCGCCTGCACCTCGGCGAGCAGCGGACGGCGGCCTTCCAGGGTGACCGTCACACAGGTACCCGGCACCGGGTTCTGCTGCTGCGACAGGAACAACCCGCTCGGGTCGGCCAGCCCGGTCAGCCCTTTCTCGCCCAGATCGAAGCAGCCGATTTCATCCGTCGGGCCGTACCGGTTCTTCACCGCCCGCACCATCCGGAACTGCGCGTGCCGGTCGCCCTCGAAGTACAGGACCACGTCGACCAGGTGCTCGAGCGCCCGTGGCCCGGCGATCGAGCCGTCTTTGGTCACGTGCCCGACCAGCACGGTGGTCACGGCCTGCTGCTTGGCCACCGCCATCAGGGCCGCGGTCACCTCCCGGATCTGGGTGACCCCGCCCGGGGTGCCGTCCACTCCATCCGCGGTGATGGTCTGCACCGAGTCCACGATGAGCAGCTGTGGCTGGACCGTGGCCACGTGCTCGAGCAAAGCGGACAGCTCGGTCTCGGCGGCGAGATAGAGGTTGTCGGCGACCGCGCCGATCCGGTCTGCGCGCAGCCGGACCTGGGCGGCCGATTCCTCACCTGTCACGTAGAGCACCGGGCCAGCCGCGGCCGCCAGGGCTCCCGTCTCCAGCAGCAGGGTGGACTTGCCCACGCCTGGCTCGCCCGCCAGCAGGATGACCGCGCCGGGCACGAGTCCGCCGCCCAGCACCCGGTCCAGTTCGTCCAGGCCGGTGCGGCGGGCCCCGGCGGCGCTGGCGTCCACCTGCCCGATGGGCAGGGCTGGGCCGGCCGGGCGGGCGGGTGCCTGTGCGGCCCCGCCGCCCCGGCGGATCACCCGCGGCGCGGCGGCCTGCTCCACCGTGCCCCAGGCCTGGCACTCACCGCACCGCCCGGTCCACTTGGTGGTGCGCCAGCCGCACTCCACGCACTGGAACGCCGGGCCAGCAGATGACTTCGCCATATCTCGGACGGTACCGGGACCTGCCGACAGCCAGCCGCCGACGCGCGGTGCGCGTAACTGCCCGGCAGGCGGCATAAGCTGACGGTGAGGAGCGAAGCTGGCCAGCGCGGGATGGCCAGGGTGAGATCCGCAGTGCGGGAAGCCCCGGTGGTGGAAGCCGGTTGTAGAACAGAGTGAGGAAGGAATCACGGTGAGCCAGCCGGACACGGCACCGCGGCGCTTGGTCGCGCTGTCGACCACGTCCGTGTTCCCGGACCGGGTGCCGGACGCCTTCGAGATGGCGGCCCGCCTCGGTTACGACGGTCTCGAAGTGATGGTCACCCCGGACGCCGTCAGCCAGGATGTCACCGTACTCCGCCAGCTGATGGACTACCACGGGCTGCCAGTGCTGGCTGTGCATGCGCCCTGCCTGCTGCTGACCCAGCGGGTGTGGGGCTGGGATCCGTGGGGGAAGCTGGTCCGGGCCAAGGACGTGGCCGAGCAACTCGGGGCGCGGGTGGTCGTGGTGCATCCCCCATTCCGCTGGCAACGCGAGTACGCCCGGGATTTCGAGGCGGGCCTGGCCCGCATGCGGAACGAGACCGACGTGGTGTTCGCGGTGGAGAATATGTTCCCGATCCGGGCCCGGGGCGCGGAGGTGGCGCCGTACGCGCCGAGCTGGAACCCGGTGCCGATGGACTACCCGCACGTCACCCTGGATCTCTCGCACACCGCGGTGTCCGGTTCCGACGCCCTCGCCATGGCCGGGGAACTCGGCAGCAGACTGGCTCACGTGCACCTGGCCGACGGCACCGGGCTCGCCTACCGGGACGAGCACCTCGTGCCCGGCCGGGGGACCCAGCCGTGCGCGCCGTTGCTGCGCCAGCTGGCCGCCGCCGACTATCCGGGCGTGATCGTGCTCGAGGTGAAGACCTTCCGTGCGGCCACCCCCGAGGCGCGGCAGGCGGATCTGGCCGAGGCACTGGCGTTCACCCGGGCCCACCTGGCCGAGCCCAGTGCGGCCGAGTCAGCCACGGCCGAGCCGGCCACGGCCGAGTCAGCTGCGGCCGAGTCAGCTGCGGCCCGGTCAGCCAACAGCCAGCCGGGTGCGGACCAGCCCGGCCCGAGTCGAGCCGGGTACCAGCCGGCCAGCCAGTGCACCAGCGGCCGACGGGCAGCCGGGCCCAGTACAGCCAGGGCCCGTGCAGCCAGGTCCGGTGCAGGCTTCGGCGCCGTCCACCCCGTACGGCCCGGATGCGGTCGGCCCGCGCAGCCGGGTGTTACCGGCGGTGCGCTGACGGGTTGCGCCCGGTCAGCACGCTGGACGTGAGCCCGGCCGGGGATGCATCCTGCCCGTCATGACACCGAACACGCTGATCACGGTCGCGCCGACGGGTGCGGAATCCGACAAGGCAGCGGTGCCGGCCCTCCCGGTCACCCTGGACGAGCTTGTCGCGACGGCGGTGGAATGCCGCGCGGCTGGGGCCGCCGTCATCCACGTGCACATCCGGGACGCCGTCGCCCGGCCCACCCTGGACCTGGCCCGGCTGAAGGACACCGTGCAGGCGCTCCGGGACAGCACCGACCTGATCATCCAGCTGTCCACCGGCGGCGCGGTCACCGACAGTTTCGCCGACCGGCTGGCCGTGCTCGGCGCCGAGCCCGACGCGTGCTCGTTGACCTGCGGCACCGTCAACTTCGGGGACGAGGTGTTCGCCAATCCGTGGCCGTTCATGCGTGAGCTGTACGCGCGCACCCAGGCCGCTGGGGTCGTGCCTGAGTTCGAGCTGTTCGACCTGGGCCAGGTAGCCGCGCTGCACCGGCTGCTCGATGAGCTGGGCTCGCCGCACGGCGGTCACGTGCACTGTGACCTCGTCATGGGCGTGCCCGGCGGGATGCCGGGAGACGCCGCCACCCTGGTCGCCGCGGTGGCCGCGCTGCCCGCCGGGGCCACCTGGTCCGCTACGGGGATCGGCCGGTCGTCGCTGCCGGTGCTGTTCGCCGCGCTGGCCGCAGGCGGCCACCTGCGGGTCGGTATGGAGGACACCACTTCGTTCGCCCGGGGCCGCCCGGTCACCGGCAATGCCGAACTGGTGCAGCGGGCGGCCGCCGCTGCTGAGCTGGCCCAGCGGCCACCGCTGGGCCCCGGGGAGGCCCGCGTCATGCTGGGGGTGAGCGGCCGTCGCTGAGCCACCCGTCCTCGCCGAGGTCGTCCGGTCGGGGTTCGCCGAGTCACAGCACAGGGGTTCGTTGCTGCTGTTGGACAGCGACGGGCAGGTGCTGCTCCGGGCTGGCCAGGCCGACCAGCCCATGTTCCCGCGTTCGGTCAACAAGCCGATGCAGGCCGCGGGGATGCTGGAGGCCGGGCTGGACGTCGGCGGCAAGCTGCTCGCGCTGGCGGCCGCCAGCCATTCCGGGGAGGAGTTCCACGTCACCGGGGTGCGCGAGATTCTGGCCCGCGCCGGGCTCACCGAGGCCGCGCTGCGCTGTCCGCCCGCATTGCCGCTGGATGAGCAGGCCCAGCAGGAGTTCCTGCGCGGCGGCGGGGTGCCGGACCGGGTGCACATGAACTGCTCCGGCAAGCACGCGGCGATGCTGGCCTGCTGCGCGGCCGCGGGCTGGCCCACGGATGGCTACACCGACCCGGAGCACCCACTACAGCGGGCGCTGCGTGAGGCCGTGGCCGGCCTGGCCGGTGAGCCGGCCGGGATCACCGGTGTGGACGGCTGCGGTGCCCCGCTGTTCGCGCTGTCCCTGACCGGCGTGGCCCGCGCCCTGCAGGCTCTGGTCAGCGCGCCGCCCGGAACACCACAACGGAACGTGGCCGATGCCATGCGCGCCTATCCGGACTGGACGTCAGGGACCAGGCGGCCGGAACGGGACCTGATGGCCGCAGTACCGGGCCTGCTGGTCAAGTCCGGGGCCGAGGGGGTGCAGGGATTCGCGCTGGCCGACGGCCGGGCCGGGGCCTTCAAGATCGAGGATGGGGCGGCCCGGCCGCGGGGCCCGCTGACCGTGGCGCTGCTGCGCTGGCTGGGTGCGGCGGCCGGGTCCGGCGTGGACAGCGCCGCGCTCGACCGGGTGGCCCAGGTGCCGGTCATGGGCGGTGAGCGGGTGGTCGGCCAGGTCCGGGTCACGCTACCCAGCTGACCCGGCGGTGCTGGCCGTAGTGACGCGGGGCGGCCGGCTTCGCTACCCCGGTGCTGTTGGCCGTACTGACCCGGGCTGTCGGCTTCCCTGGCCCCGGCGGCCGGCCCTCGTGACCGGCCGGCCTTCCTGACCGGCCCGGCCCTCGTGACCGGCCCGGCCTTCCTGACCGGCCGGGGGCCGGCGCTTGCTGGGCGTTTGCAACTGCAAGCGTTATTTGATTCACTGGACCTGTGAGTCCTATGCGAGTCAGTTCAATCGGTGAATACATCAAGGAACAGCGGGAGCAGGCGAAGATTTCGCTCCGCCAGCTAGCGGCGGCGGCGGGGGTGTCCAACCCCTACCTCAGCCAGATCGAGCGCGGCCTGCGACGGCCGAGCGCGGAGATATTGCAGCAGATCGCCAAGGGGCTGCGGATCTCCGCGGAAGCGCTCTACGTCCAGGCCGGGATCCTGGAGGACCGCCCAGCGGACTCGGGTGTCCGGGCCGCGGTGCTGGCCGAGCCAGATCTCACTGAGCGGCAGAAGCAGGTGCTGCTGGAGATCTACGACTCCTTCCGCAAGGAGGCAGCTGCTGCTGTCCTGGGCGATGCTGTCCTGGGCGATGCCGCCCTTAACGGCGCGGTGCCCGCGGCCAGAGTGCTCGCGGCCGGGCTGCCGGCCGCCCCGGATGTGGTCAGCGCCGGGGCGGACGAGCCTGCCCTGGTCGAGCCCACTGTGGTGGAGCCCGCTGCCGTGGAGCCCGCGGTAGTGGAGCCCGCGGTAGGGAAGCCCGCAGCGCCGTCAGCGGCCGCGGGGCCGGTAGCCGGCGAGTCCACTCCGGAGGAGACTGCCCCAGTCCGGAAGCCTGCCCGGACGAGCAGGTCAAGGAAGGTGAATGAGTTATGAATCGCAGCATGGCCGAGCGGACCGATGCGGTGCGCACCGAGGTCCGCAAGATGACTAACAGCAAGCCCGTGCACGCGGCCGCTGGGGCTGGGGTGGTGGCTTCCGCGGCTGTCCGCGAGCTGCCCGCCCGGTTCGCCCACTGGCGGGCCGAGACCGAGGCGTCGCTGACCGCCCTGCCGCGGCGGGCTTCTGAGTACGTGACGACCGCCCGGACCAGGGTGGCGCACCGTTACGACCAGCTCGCCGCGCATGGGGAGCGCGTGATGAACAGCGCACCCGTGACACCTGCTGTCCCGGCGGTGACCGCTGTCCCCACCGTGACTGACGCTGACGCCCCGGTGGTGGCTGAGCCCCCTGCGGCTGACACCCCGCCCGCTGCGGACGCACCTGTCGCTGCGGATGCATCGGCTGAGCCCGGGACGTCGGCCGCCACGGGCGAGCGCACGCCAGCCCCGGAGCAGAGCTAGCCGTTATTAGAGGTCCGGGCGGGGTAAAACGGGCTCTGCTCGCAACACCCGCCCGGACCGGATAGCCTGATGGCGTGTTGCTGAACGCAGGAGCGATGTCCCCGCTCTACTGGTTCCTCGAGATACTGGCGATCGCCGCCTTTGTCGCCGAGGTATGGGGCTTTGCGGACGCGCTGCGCCGTCCCACGAAAGCGTTCGTGGCGGCGGGCAAGCAGACCAAGCCGTTGTGGCTGATCATCCTGGGTGTTGCCGCGGTGATCGGGCTGTATCTCGGCGTGCTGTCCGGGGGATTCGGCGCGGTCGGCATCCTGCCCATCGCGGCGTTTGTCGCCGCCGCCATCTACCTCACCGATGTCCGGCCGAAGGTCCGGGAGTTCGGTGGCAGCAGCGGGGCCAGTTCCGCTGGCCCGTACGGCCCCTGGTAACCGCCTCGCCGAGCGATGAGCGAACCGCAGTGGCGTACGCACCGGCTTGAGCTCGACGATCAGACGCTCCGCGAGTGGGACGCGGTCGTGCTGGCCGCCGGACCAGACGGGATCGTGCTGGACCAGTCCGCCTTCTACCCAGGCGGTGGTGGCCAGCCCCCGGACCATGGCGTCCTGCTCTGGGGCGGTGTGCAGACCCGGATTATGGGCGCCCGCAAAGGTGACGACCTCTACCTGATCCCGGCCGAGGACGACCCGCTTCCGCCCGCAGGCGCCGCGGTGCGCGGAGCGCTGGCGGATGAGCGGCGGACCGCGCTGATGCGCACCCACTCGGCCCTGCATGTGCTCGGCGGCGTGGTGTTCCGCGACTTCGGCTCCCTGGTCACTGGCGGCAACATGGAGCCGCTGACCGCCCGGATGGACTTCAACCTCACCGAGGTGCCGCCTGGCTTCCGGGAGCAGATCGAGGCCGCCTGTAACGCCGAGCTCACCGCGGACCGCCGGATCGATGTCCGGGTGCTGCCCCGCGACGAGGCGTTCGCCATTCCGGACATCATCCGCACCGCCACCAACCTGGTCCCGCCGGACGTCAAGGATGTCCGGATCATCGACATCGTCGGCCTGGACCAGCAGGCGGACGGTGGCACCCATGTGGCCTCGACTCGGCAGGTCGGCGGCATCCAGGTCGTCAAGATCGAGAACAAGGGCAAGGGCTTCCGCCGGGTCCGCATCCAGGTCACCGACCAGCCCCCCGCCTGACGCCGCCCGAGCCGTGCCCTGGTTGCGACGTGCCGCGCGGTTACAGGGGGACCAGCAGGAGCAGGGCCGGGATCGCGACGAGCAGCGCGGCGACCCCGGCCACCAGGGCCAGCGCTGGCGCGCAGAGTCCGGGCGCTGGTGCCAGCAGCCGCTCCACCCGCGCCGCCACCCCGCAGTCCGCCAGCTCGGCTCCGGTAACCGTGCTGAGACGCAGCCCAGACCCGGCGATCCCAGCCGGAGGGATCCCGCCGGAACCCATGCCACCGGGACCCATGCCACCGGGACCCATGCCACCGGGACCCATGCCCCGGGACCCATGCCACCGGGACCCATGCCACCGGGACCCATGCCACCGGGACCCAGGCCACCGGGTCCCAGGCCGCTGGGTCCCAGGCCGCCGGGTCCCAGGCCGCTGGGTCCCAGGCCGCTGGGTCCCAGGCCACCGGGTCCCAGGCCGCCCGAGGCGGCCAGCGCGCCCGCCGGGACTCCCGGCGCCCCGGCCGCACCAACCCGGATCAGGGCGGTCACCAGCTCCTCCCGGGCCGGCCGCTGCCGCAATGCGTGGTCGTCGGCGAGCATCTCGACCAGCAACGCCACGGCCGCGTAGGCCCGCCGGACCGACAGCGACCAGGGGAAGGCCCGGTCAAGGGCGGTGAACGGGAGCAGCACGAGGTCATGCCGTTCCCTGATATGCGCCCGCTCATGAGCCAGCACGGCGGCGAGCTCAGCCTGGTCGAGCAGGGCCAGGGCGCCCGCGCTGATCACAATCCGGGAGCGCAGCCCGGGCAGGCAGTAAGCGGCCGCGGTGGGATAGTCCACCACCAGCGCCCCGGGCACCTTCGGGTCCCCGTGCGCCAGCAGGCTGAGCAGGGCCCGGTGCCGGCGCCGGGTACGGAAAATCCCAGTGGACGCGGCGAGCAGCACCCAGCAGAGCAGGACCAGCAACCCGGCCGACGCCATCAGGCTGAGCAGCCGCAGCGCCTCGACCAGGCCCGGCGGCTGCGCCTCGGAGGTCACGTCCCGGACTGCCCGGCTGGCCACGGTGAGCGCGCTCCCGGCGATGCTGGACCGGTCCGCATCGGCGCCGAGCGCGGCCAGCGTGCCGACCGCGGCCAGCCCCCAGCCGAGCCCCATCGCCTGCCAGAGCAGGATCGCCGCTGCGGGCGACCGGCGCGGCCACCGGGCCGCAGCAAGCTGCGTTGCGGCTGGGACCAGGCCAGCCGCCACGATAGCCAGAATCACGACGGGGGGGAACACGGACAATCAGCTCCTGGCGGTATCTCCGCCGCTCTCCAGGGCACGCCGGAGCACGCGCGCCTCGTTGTCCGACACGCGACGCGCGAAACTTGCGAGCGCAGCTGACCGGTCGCCCGTCTGGTCGAGCGCGAACAGCATCAGTTCAGTAACGTACGCTTCCCTGCTTGCTGCCGCACAGTACAGCCAGGCACGACCGTCCCGCTTCCGCTGGGCGAAACCCTTTTTGGCCAACCGGTCAAGGACGGTCATCACCGTGGTGTGAGCCAGATCCCGGTCGGTAAGCCTACTGCCGACCTGGCGGACTGTAAGCGGAGTCGCGCTTTCCCACAGCACATCCATGATCGCGCGTTCGAGATCGCCAAGTCGGTTCACGGCGTCACTCTACCTACCGTCCCCGCGGCCGGGTAGACCCACTGCGCCCGGGCACCCAGCCAGGCCGCGGGCGCAGCGCCGCTACCATTGGTTTCCGTTGGCGGCCAGCCAGTAAAGCAGCAACGGGAGGGGACATCGGTGTCCCAGGACTCACCTCGCTTCCGGGCCGTGCTGGACGGGTTCGCCCCGTACCGGCCCGGCCGTCAGGTCACCGGGCCGGATGGCCGGTCGCACAAGCTGTCCTCCAATGAGTCCCCGTACGGCCCGCTGCCGTCGGTGGCAGGGGTCATCGCGGAGGCGGCCGCGACCGTCCATCGCTACCCGGACAACGGCGCGGTCGCGCTGACCGAGGCCATCGCGCAGCGGTTCGCGGTCCCGCCGGGGCACGTCGCGGTGGGCTGCGGCTCGGTCGGGGTGACCCAGCAACTGCTCGAGGCGGTGGGTGAGCCCGGTGCGGAGGTGCTGTACGCCTGGCGCTCGTTCGAGGCGTACCCGACCCTGGTCGCACTGTCGGCCGCGGACCCGGTCACGACGGCGTTGCGGGACGAGACGCACGACCTGGCCGCGATGGCCGCGGCGGTGACCAGCCGGACCAGGGTCATCTTCGTCTGCAACCCGAACAACCCGACCGGCACCGTGGTGCACACCGCGGAGCTGACCGCGTTCCTGGACCAGGTGCCTGCGGACTGCCTGGTGGTGCTGGACGAGGCATACACGGAATACGTCCGGGACCCGGACGTCCCGGACGGGATGCAGCTCTACCGTGCCCGCCCCAACGTGGCGGTGCTGCGCACCTTCTCCAAGGCGTACGGCCTGGCCGGGTTGCGGGTCGGGTTCATGGTGGCGCATCCGCCGGTGGCCGAAGCGGTGCGCAAGACCATGCTCCCGTTCACGGTGAACGCCGTCGCCCAGGCGGCCGCGATCGCGTCCCTGGCCGCCGAGGACGAGTTGCTGGAACGAGTGGACTCGGTGGTCAAGGAACGCTCCCGGGTCCGCGATGAGCTACTCGCCCAGGGCTGGGCGGTGCCGCCGACCGAGGCCAACTTCGTGTGGCTCCGGCTCGGCGCGGACACCCAGGATTTCGCGGCCGCGTGTGAGCAGGTGGGCGTGAGCATCCGGCCGTTCGGCCAGGAGGGCGCCCGGATCTCGGTCGGCGACCACGACGCCAACGACGCCTTCCTGGCCGTGGCCCGGGCCTACCCCCGCCGCCACTGACTCAGCGAGCGGCGACCCCCGGGGTGGTCGCCCGGGGTCCGCTCCAGTTCTTCTGCGGGCTAGACGGCGCCTCCTTTACCTGGCGGCGACCCCAGGGGTGGTCGCCCGGGGGCGCTCCAGCTTTTCGGTGACGAGCCGGTAGAACTGGCGGGGACGGCCGGGCTGGGGGGCCCGGGACGGGGGCAGCGGCCAGGCCAGCCCTTCCTCCACCAGGCTGTGCAGCAGCCGGCGCGCGGTCCGCGCGGTAACGCCCAGCACCCGGCCCGCCGTCTCCGCGTCCACCACCAGCGCGCTGTCGCTCCCGGCGAGCTTGTCCGCGAGCCGGGACAGTGTCTCCAGGCCGCGGGGCCGGGTGGTGTCCACCGGGGCGGCTGGCTGGCGCGGCGCGGGAACCAGGGCGATCCCCTCCCGGTCCAGCGCGAAGCCGCGAGCCCCGGCGGCCGCGTGCGACCGGGACAGCGCCGCCTGCGCGTGCGCCTCCGCATCCTGCGCGGTCCGGCCCATGCCGATGCCGATCTCCACGGCGATACCGAGTTCGGTGCGGGCCCGTTCGGTGAACGGCGGCACCCGGAACCCGTCGGTAGCGGCCGCCAGCGAGCCGCGGGTCGCGGTCACCAGGAAGCAGTGGTCGCTGAGCGGGCTGACCGAAGCGTGCATTCGCTGCGCTTCCTGGACCAGGAACCGGTGCACGGTGAGCCGCAGTTCCTCCCGCGCGTGCCGCGGTGAGGACCGCCGCGCCGTGTCGCGCAGCGTCGGGACTTCCACCAGCGCCACCGCGAGCTGCGCCTCTTCCAGCCGCCGGTTGGCCGCCAGCAGCGTGGCAGTGCGCAGCGCGGCCCGGATCGCGCTGGCCGTCGGGCGCAGCACGCGCACCGGCACGTCGGCCGCGGACAGCCGCTGGGCCACCGCCTGCAGGCAGGTGAACGCGACCGTGGTCTCGTCCCGGCGCCACAGCCGCTCGTGGAAGGCGGCCAGCGTCGCCGCGTTCGCGGCGTCCTCGCGGACGTGCACCTTGTCGGCGGGGATGCCGAGTTCGGCGTACGCGTCCTCCACCTCGGCCCGGCCGAGCACGTCCACGCTCACCCGGGTCAGGTCCGGGCCTAGGTCCCGGGCCGCCCGCAGCAGCGCCGCGTACAGGGCACTGCCGCTCAGCGGCACGTAGGTGGACGGGACCCGCAGCGTGCCTGCCCGCCGCGCGTACTCGTGCGGGACCTGGCTGGCGAACAGGCACGCGTCGATGCCCGGGCCGAGCCGGAGCACCTTGTCCGCGGCTTCCTGCTCGTTCCGGTACGCGGCGGCGACCAGCCGCCGGGCCGACGGTCCCGGGCCTCCGTTACCCGCTGGTGACGGCTGGGCCTGGGCCGGGTGCCCGGGGCCAGCCGGGGCCGGGCCGGTGCTAGTGCCGGTGCCGGACAGCATGATCCGCTCCACCAGATCGTGTGGCCCGACGATGCCGATGGTCAGCTCGCCGGACGGCTGGCGCTGTGGCGTCATAGTCGGTTACCGGCCCCAGCCAGGAACGACCCGCCGACGGCATGATGCATCTTCTGCTGAGAGGTCACGGTGAGTTCCTTAAGTACGCTGCCAACGTTTGCACGGCCGTATATGTCGTAGCGCCCGGCGAACAGCAGCGAAAGGGAATCAGCGCACAGTTTCGAGCACCGTCACATTTTCCGCGGCAGTGAGTGCCGATATGATTACAGTGCGTTCATCATGATGGTGGGCTTAGCCTGCCCGTAAGGGCCGGGTCATCGCTCGGGAACCGTGCGGCCCGGACAGCATGATGCCCCGGGCACCAGCCCGGGGCATCAAGACGAACTGCTGGTCAGCCACTTGCCTCGGCGGTGATGTCGGCACCCAGGGCGCTGAGACGTTCCGCGATGTTCCCGTGCCCGCGGTCGATCAGGTAGCCGGGCGCGACCACCGTCTCGCCTTCGGCGGCGCAGCCCGGCCAGGATCAGCGCGACCCCGGTGCGCAGGTCATGCGCGACGACCTTGGTGCCCTTGAGCGTGGACGGGCCGTGCACGATGACCACGTTCCCGCTGTCCACCTCGACCTTCGCGCCCATCTTGTTCAGCTCGCCGACCAGGCGTGTACCGGCCGTCGTAGATGGTCTCCCTGATGTAGCTGGTGCCGTCGGCCAGGCAGCTCAGCGCCATGATCGGCGACTGCAGGTCGGTGGCGAACCCGGGGTACGGGCTGGTGATCACGTTGATCGGGCGCAGCGTGCGCTCGCGCCGGACCTGGAGCACCGCGCCGTTGGCGGAGAACTCCACGCCCATCTGCTCCAGCTTCCACCGCACCACGCCGAAGTGCTCCAGGGAGGCGCCGACCAGGCTCAGCTCGCCGCCGGTGATGGCGGCCGCCATGGCGAACACCCCGGCGTCGATCCGGTCCGGCATCACGGTGTGCTCGATCGCGGTCAGCTCGCTGACCCCGCGCACCGTCACGAACCCGGTGCCGCCGCCGCTGATGTCGCGCGCCCATCTTGGTCAGGAACGCGATGACGTCCAGCACCTCGGGCTCGAGGGCGGTAGTTGTCGATGACCGTGGTGCCCGGCGCCAGCGAGGCCGCCATGATCAGGTTCTCGGTGCCGGTGTGCGACGGGCGTGTCCAGGTACAGGTGCGCGCCGCGCAGCTTGTCCGCCTTGATGTGGATCTTGGTCGTCGCCCTCGTCCACGGTGGCGCCGAGCCGGGCGAAGCCCCGGTAGTGGAAGTCGAGGTTGCGGCTGCCGAGGTTGCAGCCGCCGATGCCCTCGATCGTCGGCCTCGCCGAGCCGGTGCAGCAGCGCGGGCACGAACAGCACCGAGCCGCGGAACCGGCGGGCGATCTCGGCCGGGCAGCACCGGGCTGGTCAGCTCGCGACGCGTCCACCACCAGGGTCCGCTCGGCCTCGTGGAACTTGACCACGGCGCCGACCGCCTGGGCCAGCTCCACCGCCCGGCGCACGTCCTCGATCGGCGGCACGTTGCGCAGCACCGTGCGGCCCTCCGCGGCGAGCAGCGAGGCGGCGATCATCTTGAGCGCGGCGTTCTTGGCGCCCTGGACGAAGACCGTGCCCTGCAGCGGGATGCCGCCACGTACGCGATAGCAGGTCTCGGGGCCAATGGTCATTGGGCTGAAGCTCCTGTCCGTCGGGAATGGCGCGTCACGGCTTGCCGCCAGCCCCGGCAAGCTGCTGCCCCGAGACGCAGGCTGCGCTGCAGGCGGCCGGGCCAGCGGGCAGCCCGGTGCATCCGTATCGCCAGTATCGCACCAGCCCGCTCGCTCTTCGGCACAGTGCTGCCGGAGAGTCGGCCAATGCCGGGCCGGATGTAGCTCCGCCAGCCCAGCGGCGCGTATCGCGCATTGCCTGCTGACGGCAGTCATCGCCACTGCCGTCCGGTGATGCGCTCGTATGCCTCGATGTAGCTGCGCGGGTCTGCTCGACCACATGGTCGGGCAGTGGTGGCGGCGGCTCGGTGTCCCGTCGTTCCCAGCCGGACTCGGGCGAGTCTAGCCAGTCCCGGACGATCTGCTTGTCGAATGACGCTTGCTGGCTGGCCGGGCTGCCATTGGCTCGGCCGGCCAGAACCGGGACGAGTCCGGGGTCAGCACCTCGTCGGCCAGCAGCAGCCGGCCCGTCCGGGTCGAAGCCGAGCTCGATCTTGGTGTCGGCGACGAGGATGCCGCTGCGGCGCGGCGATCTCCGCGCCCGCGCCGGTACACCTCCAGCGTGATCCGCTCCAGCTCAGCGGCCAGCGTCGTGCGCCGACCATGCCGCGGCCACCGCCGCCGCCGGGATGTTCTCGTCGTGCTGCCCGCGCGGCGCCTTGGTCGCCGGGGTGAAGATCGGCTCGGGCAGCCGCGAGCCGTCGGTCAGCCCGGCGGGCAGCGGCACCCCGCAGACCGCCCCGGTCGCGCTGGTACTCGCGCCAGGCCAGATCCGGCCAGGTAGCCGCGGGCCACGCACTCCACCGGGACCATGGACAGCTGCTGGCAGGCCATCGCCCGGCCCGCGAACTCGGCCGGTATCTCCGCGTCGACCAGGTGGTTCGGCACCACGTCGGCCAGCTGCTCGAACCACCACAGGGAGAGCTGGGTGAGGATCTTCCCCTTGTCCGGTATCGGGGTCGGCAGCACGTGGTCGTAGGCGGAGATCCGGTCCGATGGCGACCAGCAGCAGCACGCCCGTCGCTCGGTCTCGTACACGTCCCGGACCTTGCCGGAGTACAGCAGGCGCAGCGGCTGGCTCATGCCAGCCGGCTCCAGCCGCTCGAAGACCGGCGCCGAGCCGGGCCACGTAGCGCTCCGGCCGGCAGGCCTCGTCGAGCCGGGCCTCGTCCAGCGGCTGGTGCCGCGCGCGGCCGCGTGCTTGCGCAGCGTCTCGCGGCAGCGGGGTGCCGGTCTGACCAGGTGTCCATCGCGGCGGCCTGGACCAGCGCGTACGCGTCCTCCCGGGACATCCCGGCGGCGACCAGCTCGAGCAGGATCGCCGAGGTGTAGATCAGGCCGCCGGTGGAGTCCAGGTTGGCCCGCATCCGGGCCGCGTCCACCACCAGGCCCTGCGACCAGCCCGGTGGTCAGGTGCGAGCAGGTAATCCGTGGCGGTGGCCGCGTCGGGCAGCGCGATCCGCTCCGCGCTGGAATGTGAGATGTCCCGCTCGTGCCACAGCGGGATGCCCTCCATCACCGGCATGACCTAGCCGCGGACGACCCGGGCCAGGCCGCAGATCCGCTCGGAGCGGACCGGGTTCTTCTTGTGCGGCATGGCCGACGAGCCCTTCTGGCCTGCCCGGAACGGCTCGGCCAGCTCGCGCACCTCGGTCCGCTGCCCGTGCCTGACCTCCAGCGCGATCGCCTCGCAGACCGTGGCGATGACCGCCAGCACGCTGACCCACTCGCGCGATGCCGTCCCGGAACACGACCTGGGTGGCCACGTCGGCCGGGCCGCAGCCCGAGCTCGGCCATGACCGTGGCCTCGATGGCCGGGTCGATGTTGGAGTAGGTGCCGACCGGCCCGGACAGCTTGCCGACCGCGACCGCGTCCCGGGCCCGGACCAGCCGGTCCCGGCAGCGGGCCATCGCGAACGCGAAGTCGGCGACCCGGTGCCCCCAGACGTCCGGCTCGGCGTGGATGCCGTGCGTCCGGCCCGACCCGCAGCGTGCTGCGCGGTGCGCCAGCGCGTGCTCGCGCAGCGCCGCGACGAGCCTGGTGGCCCCGGCGATCAGCAGGTCGGTGGCCTCGGTCAGCTGCAGCGCCAGCGCGGTGTCCAGCAGGTCGGAGGACGTCATCCCGTAGTGCACGCAGGCCGCGGCCGCGCGCGGGGTGGTGTTGTCCGCCCAGGCGGTCAGGAACGCGATCACGTCGTGGTCGGTCACCGCCTCCACCGCGGCGACTGCCTCCGGGGTCGGCGGCGTCAGCGGCGCGGACCGCGTCCACCGACTCGGCCGGCACGGTGCCGGCCTTGGCGTGCGCCTCCAGCACGAGGGTCTCCACCTGGCACCAGAGCTCGTACTTGTGGGCCTCGCTCCAGACCCGGCCCATCTCGGGCAGCGTGTAGCGCTCGATCACACCTCTATTCTCCCGTACCCCCCGGCCTGGGCGGGTTCCCGGCGTACCCCGGCCTGGGTGGGTTGCTGGCGTACCCCGGCCTGCGCGGCCCGCTCGTCGTCGCTGTCGCCGAAATGGACGCACCACAGGGCGGCCCCGCACGGGTCAGGCCGAGGATGGCGGCAGGGACGATCTGAGCGGCCGGGCGTCACGTCCCGCTGGCCCGCAGGGCTGGGTTGGCCTGGGCGGCCAGGGCCTGCTGCTCGGCCCGGGCGGCCTCCTCGGCGATGTCGCGGCGGTACCAGCCGCCGCGCAGCTCGATCGCACTGGCCGCCTGGTAGGCCGCGTCCCGGGCGGCCGTCAGGTCAGCGCCGGTGCCGACCACGTTCAGCACCCGGCCGCCGGCCGCCACGAGGTTGTTCGCCCCGTCGGTCAGTGTGCCGGCATGCAGCAGGTAGGCGCCGGGAGTCTCGCCGGCGCGTTGCAGGCCGTTGATTTTGTCGCCGCGGACCGGTGCGTCCGGGTACCCCTCGGCGGCGATCACCACGGCAACCGCGGCGCCGGGCGCCCATTGCGGCGCGGGCACGCCGGCCAGCGAGCCGGACGCGGCCGCGGCGAGGAGGCCCGCCAGTGGGGTGGCCAGCCGGTCCAGTACGACCTGGGTTTCCGGGTCGCCGAACCGGGCGTTGAACTCAACCACCCGCGGGCCGGCCGAGGTCAGGCTGAGCCCGGCGTACATCAGGCCCCGGTACGGGGTGCCGCGGCGGCGCAGCTCGTCGATGGCGGGCTGGATGACCGTGCCCATGACCTCGCCGGCCAGGCCGGGCGGCGCCCAGGGCAGCGGCGCGTACGCGCCCATCCCGCCGGTGTTCGGGCCCTGGTCGCCGTCCCGGGCACGCTTGAAATCCTGCGCGGCCAGCAACGGCACCGCGGTAGCCCCGTCAGCCAGCGCGAACAGGGACACCTCCGGGCCGTCCAGGTACTCCTCGATGACCACGGTGCCGCAAGCCCGCGCGTGCTCCTGCGCCGCGGCTAGGTCGTCGGTGACCAGCACGCCCTTGCCCGCGGCCAGCCCGTCGGCCTTGACCACGTACGGCGGCCCGAGTTCGGCCAGTGCGGCTGCGGCCTGGGTGGCGGTGTGGCAGGTGTACGCTTCCGCGGTGGGGATGCCCGCCGCCTGCATGACCTGCTTGGCGTAGGACTTGGAGCCCTCGATCGCCGCCGCCCGGCGGCTCGGCCCGAAGCAGGCGATGCCGGAGGCGCGCAACGCGTCCGCGGCCCCGGCCACCAGCGGCGCCTCCGGCCCGACCACGACCAGGTCGGCCCGAGCCGCCCGGGCCAGCTCCGGTCACCTGCCCGGGATCGGTGATATCAGCCGGGTGCAGGTGGGCCAGCTCACCGATGCCCGGGTTGCCCGGGGCAGCATGCAGATCGGTCACGTCCGGGTCGGCGGCCAGCGCCCGGGCCAGCGCGTGCTCGCGGCCGCCGGAGCCGAGGATGAGGACTCGCACGGCGCGAGCCTACCTGCGCCCGGGCGCCCGGCGGGGGCGGCGGGGTCCGGCCGCGGCGCTGGCCGGGCCACGGACCGGGCCGCTCGGGTGCAGGCGCTCAGATCAGGGGGCGCAGCTGCAGCGTCTGGTCGCGGCGGGCTCCGGTGCCGATCGCCGCCACCGGGGCGCCGATCATGTCCTCCAGCGCGGTGATATAGGCCTGTGCGTTGCGCGGCAGGTCGGCGAACTCGCGCGCGGCCGAGATGTCCTCCCACCAGCCGTCGAAGTACTCATACACCGGCCGGGCGTGGTGGAAGTCGGTCTGCGTCATCGGGATCTCATCGCAGCGCTTGCCGTTCACCTCGTAGGCCACGCACACCGGGACCTGCTCCAGCCCGGACAGCACGTCCAGCTTGGTGATGAAGTAGTCGGTGATCCCGTTGACCCGGGTCGCGTACCGGGCGATCACCGCGTCGAACCAGCCGGTGCGGCGCGGCCGGCCGGTGGTGGTGCCGTACTCGTCGCCGGCTTTGCGCAGCCATTCGCCCTGGGCGTCGGTCAGCTCGGTGGGGAACGGGCCAGCCCCGACCCGGGTGGTGTACGCCTTGAGGATGCCGATCACCTTGCTGATCCGGGTCGGCCCGATGCCCGAGCCCGCGCAGGCGCCGCCCGCGGTCGGCGAGGACGAGGTCACGAACGGGTAGGTGCCGTGGTCCACGTCGAGCAGGGTGGCCTGGGCTCCTTCGAGCAGCACGGTCTTGCCCTCGTCCAGCGCCTGGTTCAGCACCAGGCCGGTGTCGGCCAGGTAGCCCTTGATCCGCTCGCTGTAGCGCAGGTAGTCCTCGGCGATGGTGGCCGCGTCGATGCTCCGGCGGTTGTACACCTTGGTGAAGACCTGGTTGCGTTCCCGCAGCACCAGCTCCAGCTTCTGCCGCAGGATCCCTGGGTCGAGCAGGTCCTGGACCCGGATCCCGGTCCGCGCCACCTTGTCCGCGTAGGCAGGGCCGATGCCCCGGCCGGTGGTGCCGATGCGCGCGCTGCCCAGGTAACGCTCGGTCACCTTATCCAGCGCGCTGTGATACGGCATGATCAGGTGCGCGTTGGCGGAGATGAGCAGCCGGTCGCAGGACACGCCCCGGTCCTCGAGGTCCTCGATCTCGTGCAGGAGGACCGCGGGGTCGATCACCACCCCGTTGCCGATGACCGGGATCACGTCCGGCGAGAGGATGCCGGACGGCAGCAGGTGCAACGCGTACGTGTCGTCGCCGATGACCACGGTGTGCCCGGCGTTGTTGCCGCCCTGGTATCTGACCACGTACTGCACGTGGCTGCCGAGCAGATCGGTCGCCTTGCCCTTGCCCTCGTCACCCCACTGCGCACCCACGAGCACAATGGCCGGCATCCGACCAGCCCCTTCCAGACCTCATCCCGCCGGTAGCCCCGCCTGCGGCCCCGGCTGCGGTGTTCGAGGTTACTTCATGCCGCGCAGCGGTTCGCGGCCGAGGGTTGCAGCTCAGCGGGGGTGCCGCCGGGCGGCTGAGGCTGTCAGCGGCGGGCGTCGGGCCTGACGGCTTGCGGCCGGGGTTGCTACTGGGGAGTGCGGCCGGGGGTTGCGGCCGGGGAGCGGCTCGGGGCGGCGGCTCGGGGATTAGCTGGTCAGGGCGTCGGCAGCGGCCGCGCTGCTGTCACGCAGGAACGTGGCGCAGCGATCTGCCTCGTCGGTCTCGCCGATGGCCGCGGCCGCCTGGCCGAGCGCGTGCAGCGAGCGGAGGAAGCCCCGGTTCGGCTCGTGCTCCCACGGGATCGGGCCGTGCCCCTTCCAGCCCGCCCTTCTAAGCTGGTCGAGCCCACGGTGGTAGCCGGTCCGCGCGAACGCGTACCCGGTGACCGGTTCGCCGCGGTCCAGGGCCTGCTCGGCCAGGGCCGCCCAGGCGGCCAGGCAGGCTGGATGCTGCGCCGCGACGGTTTCGGGGTTGGCGCCCCGGTCCAGCTCAGCGGCGGCCGGGTCCTCGGGCAGGTACGTGGCCGGTGGCCCACCCAGCAAGTTCTGACGTTCCATGCCCCCATCCTGCCGTGTCCCCGCCACTGATGTGCTGCCCGCCGCAGCCAGCCGGACCCGGCTGCTCCGGGCGGCGGTCAGCCGCAACAGCGGTCAGGCTCAGCAGCGGCCAGGCTCAGCAGCGGTCAGGCTCAGCAGCGGTCAGCCGCACCGTCAGCCGGCCGCCCGGCCGCCCTGGGTCAGCTCATCCGGGTGCCGGCCGATAGCAGGTCCTCGCACGCGTGGGTGACCCGGGCCGCCATCCCCGCCTCGCCGGCCTTGCCCCAGGAGCGCGGGTCGTACTGCTTCTTCTCGCCGACCTCGCTGTCCACCTTGAGCACGCCGTCGTAGTGCTTGAACATGTGGTCGGCGACCGGCCGGGTGAAGGCGTACTGGGTGTCGGTGTCCACGTTCATCTTGACCACGCCGTAGGAGATGGCCTCCCGGATCTCCTCCAGGGACGACCCGGAGCCGCCGTGGAAGACCAGGTTGAACGGCTTCTCCTGGCCGTACTTCGCCCCGACGACCTCCTGGATCTCCTTCAGGATGGACGGCCGCAGGGTGACGTGCCCCGGCTTGTATACGCCGTGCACGTTGCCGAACGTGGCGGCCAGCAGGTAGCGGCCCCGCTCGCCGAGGCCGAGCGCCTCCGCGGTGGCCAGGGCGTCGTCCGGGGTGCTGTACAGCTTCTCGTTCATCTCACCGGTGACGCCGTCTTCCTCGCCGCCGACCACGCCGATCTCCAGCTCCATGATGATGCGCGCCGTGGCGCAGGCATCGAGCAGTTCACTGGCGATGGCGAGATTCTCCGGCAGCGCCACCGCGGAGCCGTCCCACATGTGCGACTGGAACAACGGCTCCTCGCCCCGGGCCACCCGCTCCTGGGAGAGCTGGACCAGCGGGCGCATGTACCCGTCTAGCTTGTTCGGCGGGCAGTGGTCGGTGTGCAGGGCGACATTAATGGCGTACTTGGCCGCCACCACGTGCGCGAAGTTGACGAGCGCGACCGCGCCGGTGACCATGTCCTTGACCGAGCCGGACAGGTACTCGGCCCCGCCGGTGGATACCTGGATGATCCCGTCGCTCTCCGCCTCGGCGAATCCGCGCAGCGCCGCGTTCAGCGTCTGGCTCGACGTCACGTTGATGGCCGGGTAGGCGAAGCCCTGTTCCTTGGCCCGGTCCAGCATCTGTGCGTAGACCTCGGGGGTGGCGATAGGCATGACGATCGGCTTCCTGTCGTGTTCGTGGGTACCAGTATTCAGTGAACCAGCCTGCCGCTGGCTGGCGGAGGGTCCATAGTCCCGGAATTCCGGGTACTGCGCCGCTCCCCGCGCCGGGCCGGTCCATCCGGCCAGTCGTTAAGGCATTCCAAAGCATCCGCTGGGGGTGCCTGGTCATCCGCTGTCATGCGGTACAACAGTGGGCTATGGAGAGTTTTCTCAGCCAGGCGGGCTACGCTGCCGTTTTGCTGTTCGGGTTCCTCGAGGCATGCTGCGTCCCGATTCCCTCTGAAGTCACTTTTGGCTTCGCGGGGGTGCTGGCTGGCGAAGGCCACCTGAACATCGTCCTCGTCATCATCCTCGGCACGGTCGCTGAGCTGATCGGCTCGCTCGTCTCCTACGGTGTGGGACGGGCCGGCGGGCGGCCCCTGGTGGACCGGTTCGGCAAGTACCTGCTGGTGACCCAGGGCGACGTGGACCGGGCGGAGCGCTTCTTCGCTGGCCGCGGTGCCTGGGCCGTGCCGGTCGGCCGGGCGCTGCCGTTCGTGCGCACGTTCATCTCGATCGTGGCTGGCTTCATCGCCATGCCCGTGCTGGAGTTCAGCGTGCTCAGCCTCATCGGCACGGCGGCCTGGGTCACCGCGATCTCCCTGGTCGGCTACGCCGTGGGCGGGGCCTGGCAGAGCGTTTCGCACGGCCTGTCCATCGCCGGTTACCTGATCGCGGCCGTGGTAATCGTGGCCATCGTCGCGTTCGTGCTGTACCGGCTGCGTGAGTTCCGCCGGTATGGGGCCGAGCAGGCGCTGGCCGGGACGCAGGCTCCGGCCGGCGACCCGCTGGGTGGCAGCCCCCCGGGTGGTGGCCAGCCTGGGAGTGACTATCCGGTTGGTGGGCAGCCCAGCGTGGTACCCCGGCGAGGGCGGTGGGTACCCCGGCGAGGGCCAGCCCGGCGGTGGGTACCCCGGCGAGGGCCAGCCCGGCGGTGGATACCCGGGCGACGGGAGGCCGCCGGGCCGGCGACCTGGCAGTCACGCCAAGCCCAGGTCGCCCATGACGTAGGCGGAGCGGAACGGCAGCCCACGCTCGGCCACCCGGTCGCGGGCACCGCGCTCCACGATCACCGCTACGCCCACCACCTCGGCGCCTGCGTCACGCAGTGCGTCCACCGCGGTGAGCACGGAGTTGCCGGTGGTCGAGGTGTCCTCTACGGCGAGCACCCGGCGGCCGGCCACGTCCGGGCCCTCGATCCGGCGTTGCAGGCCGTGTGCCTTGCCCTCCTTGCGGACCACGAAGGCATCGAGCGGGCGCCCGGCGGCGCTGGCCGCGTGCATCATCGCGGTGGCCACCGGATCAGCGCCGAGGGTCAGCCCGCCCACGGCGTCATAGTCGAGGTCGGCGGTCACGTCCAGCATGACCCGGCCGGCCAGCGGGGCCGCCCGCCCGTCCAGCAGCACCCGGCGCAGGTCGATGTACCAGCTGGCGCGCTGGCCGGAGGAGAGCACGAAGTCGCCGCGGACCACGGCCTTGTCCTTGATCACCTGGAGCAGTTCATCGCGGTCGGTCACGCCTGGTGAGCCTACCCATCTGGCGCCGGGCGCCGCCGGGTGAGCGGCACCGGGTGGGCGCCGCGTGGCGCACCGGGTGAGCGGCACCGGGTGAGCGGCACCGGGCGCAGCGGCCCGGACGCGGCCTCCAGTCAGTGCCGGGCTAGCTAAGGCTGGCCAGGATCTCCTGCTCCCGGGCCGGGTCCAGGCCGATGCCCGGCCGCCGCTCGACTTCCTGCACCGGCCGGCCCTGCGCCGTGGCCTCCCGGCGCAGCCAGCTCCACGTGTCGTGCACGGTATCGGTGAGCGAGCGGTACCGGATGCCGGTGCGCAGCGCCCGGTCACCAGTGAGCGCCCACGCGTCCGCGAACTCCGGGATGTCCGGCGCCCACATGGGCAGCTCGGACCACGGCCGGACACCGGCGTCCAGCAGCACCCGGTCCGGTACCCAGCGCAGCTCGAGCCGGGCCGCGCGATCGGCCCGGGTGACATCGCCGCAGGCGGCCAGGAGCTCGCCGAGCGTGGTGCCGTCCTGGCCGGGCACGTTGACCACCCCGGGGATGCCCCGCCGGGTGTTGTCGATCAGCCAGGAGGCAAGGTCCCTGGCGTCGGTCACCCGCAGTGGCGCGCCTGGCTCGCCGGGGGCGAGCACGGTCCCGCCCCGGGCTATCCGGGCCAGCCACCAGGGCAGCCGCCCGGTGTTCTCGTGCGGGCCAATGATCAGCCCAGGCCGGACGATCAGGTGCCGGCCCGGGAAGGCCGCGGCCACGGCGCGTTCGGCGCCCGCCTTGAGCTCGCCGTAACCGAGCGTCTCCACCGACCCCGCCGCGTCGGCGGGGCAGTCGAGCACCGGGGAGTCCTCGGTGACCGGCTCGCCGTGGCGGTCCTGGTAGACCGAGGCCGACGAAACATAGGTGTAGTGCCGGACCCGGTCCGTGAGCAGCCGGGCGGCTGCGGCCACGTGCGCGGGCGCGATCACCGAGGTGTCGATGGCCAGGTCAAATTCTCGTTCAGCCAGCCTGTGCAGATCTGCGGAGCTGGTACGGTCTCCGTGCAATGCCTCGGCACCCGGCCGGGGCTCGCCGCTCAGCCCTCGTGAGAAGGTCGTGACGTCGTAGCCGCGCCGGATCGCTTCGTCCACGATGGCACGTCCTAGGAACCGGGTGCCGCCGAGAACCAGAAGTCGCATGGCGGAAGATTCTGCCGGGCCAGGAGGAGCTGCTGGGGACGCTTCTGCCGAGAGCGGACGACCTCTTCAGGCAGAGTGGACGAGCTCTTCAGCGTGAAGTCCGCAGACCTGCGCTGAACCACCACAGCGGCGGCTGGGCGCTGGTAACGTCTCGCGTCGAGGGAAGGACGGTGTCGCGTGGATCGGTGCGCGCTGTTCGTAGACGCGGGCTACGTGCTGGCGGATGGCGCAATGGCCGTGCACGGCACCCGCCACCGGGAGTCCGTTTCCTGGGATTACGCGGGCTTGCTCGAGTTCTTCGGGAGCATCGCCCGGGAACGTACGGGGCTCCCGCTGCTGCGCTGCTACTGGTATGAGGCGACCGTTGAAGGGCGCCGGACATCCGAGCACGACACCCTGGCTGACCTGCCTGGCCTGAAGCTGCGGCTGGGCCGGATGAAGCCGGGCCGGCGTGAGGGCGTGGAGGGCGAGATCCGCCGCGACCTGGCCACCCTGGCCCGCAACAACGCGATCAGCGATGCGGTCCTGGTCAGCGCCGAGGAAGACCTGGCGCAGGTGGTCGCGGATGTGCAAGATCTGGGGGTCAGGGTCGGCATCGTGCACATCACGGTGGGCGGCAACTGGACGATTTCGCGGAGCCTCCGCCAGGAGTGCGACGACATCATCGAGATCGGTGAGGCGCATCTGCGGCCCTACACCGACCTGGTCGCAAGCGTGCAGGCGCTCCCGGCTGAGGAGCAGTACCAGCTCGCCATGTCTGCGGGCCGGGTGCTCAGCAACGGGCACGGCTCGGTGACCGGCCCGCTGGCCGGTCATCAGGCGCTCGCCGCGGGCCCCAATCCGGTGCCGCCCGCGATCTATACCGCCCCGGTGGTGGCCGAGTACCAGCGAGCGGCCCAGCCCATGCCGAACGCCCAGCCGCCGATGCCGTCGCCGGGCCTGCCACCGTCTGCGCTGCCGCCGCCCGCCCAGCCCGCCATGCCCGCCCAGGCTCCGGCGCAGGCCGTGCCCTCGCAGCAACTGCCGCCGCAGCCCCCGCCGCCGCCGCAGCAACTGCCGCAGCAGCAACAGCCGCCGCAGGCCCCGCCGCCACTGCCGTCACAAGCGCCGCCGCCGCAGGCCACGCCGCCGCATGCGATGCCGTCGCAGGCCCCGCAGTCTCAGGTACTGCCGTCGCAAGCACTGCCGTCGCAAGCACTGCCGTCGCAGCCTGCCGTCGCAAGCACTGCCGTCGCAGGCGCTGCCGCGGCGCCAGCCGCCTGCGCATTCCGTGTCCACGCCGTCGGCCTCCCCCGGGTCGGCTAACGGCCCGGGCTCAGCCGGGAGCATGCCCGATCCACTGGGTTCCCCAGGCATGCCTGCCCCTGGACTGGCGAACGGGGCCTCGGTAGGCGCCCCCGGCCAGCACAGCTTTCAGGGCCAGCAGGCACAGCGGCAGCCGGGCCTGCCCGGCCAGAACCTGCCCGGCCAGCCGGGCCAGCAGGGGCTGGCGGGCCAGCCAAGCCAGCCTGGCCCGCAGAACCAGCCCAGCTCACTGGGCGCCCCTGGGCTGCACGCCGCCCCGGGCCTGCCGTCCGCTGTGAGTGCCCCGGACTCCCGGGTCCGCGGGTCGCACGCCCAGTCGTCCAGCCCGGACCGGGACCTGTCCCCGGCTGGCCAGCCGGTGTATCCGGCGCCGCCGAGTAACTCCTACCCTGGATCCGCACCCCCCGGCCCGGTCAGCCCGCCTGCCCCGTCCCGCCCGACGCTGCTGGGCCAGGCCCCGGCTACTTCGCCTGGCCACGGCGGGGCTACCGGGCCGCTCACGCCAGGAGCACCCCGGTCCTACCCGCCCGGCCCGTTTGGCGTGCCCGCGTCCGGCTCCCCGTCCCTGCCGCCTGCACCGGTCCCGCCGTCAGCGCCGCCCGGGCAGATGATCCACGGGCAGATGATGCCCGGCCAGTTCCCGGCCGGCCCCGGGCCGCAGGACCAGGAGGGCCCGGCGCAGCAGGCGTACGTTCCCGCGCAGGGGCCCTACGGGAGCCCGCAGCAGGCCAGCCAGCACGCGGCGGCCAATGCCCCGGCGCAGGGGATTCCGCTCGCGGACGCGGCGGCGGCCGCGCACGCGGAAGGGTTCGAGTTCGGTCAGTCGGTGGCCCGTGAGGCCCCGGCACTCTGGCTGGAGGCTGTCCTTGCCCGTAAGCCCCGGATGCCCTCTGATCTGGAGGCCAGACTGCTCCAGGACTCGGCGCTGCCGATCGATTCGCTGCTGCACGACGAGACCCGGCACGCGCTGCGCCGTGGGTTCTGGGACGCATTGGAGCGTTCGCGCAGATAGCCGTATTCCGGCGTGACTGAGTTCGTTCACGGCGTTGGAAGCGGGCCGTGGCGGGGTACGTCCCGAGGCGTGGTGGAGCTGACTCGGGACCTGTTCGACATGATCGAATTCGACGCTGCGGCTACCGGTGATCACCGGGCCGCGGCGGAGCAAATGATAGACCTCGCCCAGGCTGGTACCCAGACGGCCGAATTTCCCCGGTCCGAGGCTTATCTCCGGGCGGGGGAACAATGGCTGCTTGCCGATGAGCCAGCGGAAGCCGCGCAGGGCTTCCGGCTGGCGCTCGACGATGGTGGCCCCGCCTTTGTCGATCCCCGGGTGCCGCTGGCCCGGGCCCTGTTCCTGCTGGACAAGACGGCCGAGGCCGAAGGGCTGATCCAGCAGCTCGAAACCGAGCAGCCGCGGGATCCCCGGATCTACGACCTGGTGGCCGAGCTACTGGTGGACCGCGCGGACCTGGCTGGGGCGCTGCGCTGGGCCACTACCGGCGTTGAGCTCTGCCTGGGCCGGGCCGGGACTGGCGCCCCGGCCGCCGGGAGGAAGCTGTCCCGCTGCTCCCGGTCCCGGCCGACGGTGATAGCACCGAACTGCACCTGCTGCTGAGGTTGCGGTACCGGATCCGCAACGACCTCGGGCTACCCGAAGACGCCTACGACATGCTGCTCGACGAGCTGCCGTCCGACCCGGCGGCGCCGGCCGCCGACAGGTGACCCTTCCCGACCGTCAGCGCGTCGGACGCTGGGTCGATGTCCACGAGGACCTGGTCGCCGTCGAGGATCTGGCCCGCCAGCAGGGCCCGGGCCAGCTGGTCGCCGATCGCTGACTGGATCAGCCGCCGCAACGGCCGCGCACCGTAGACCGGGTCGAACCCGGTGACCGCGAGCCATTCCCGGGCGGCCGGGGTGACGTCCAGCGACAGCCTCCGGTCGGCCAGCCGCTGGCCCAGCCGCGCCACCTGGAGGTCCACGATCCGGCTCAGTTCCGCCGTGGTGAGCGAGTCGAACAGGATCACGTCGTCCAGCCGGTTCAGGAACTCGGGCTTGAACGTGGCCTGGACGACCTTCATGACCGCTTCCCGCTTCGCGTCCTCGGTCAGCGCCGGATCAGCGATGTACTGGGAGCCCATGTTCGAGGTCAGGATCAGGATCGTGTTGCGGAAGTCCACGGTCCGGCCCTGGCCATCCGTCAGCCTGCCGTCGTCCAGGACCTGGAGCAGGATGTTGAAGACCTCCGGATGGGCCTTTTCCACCTCGTCGAGCAGCACCACGCAGTACGGGCGGCGCCGGACGACTTCGGTCAGCTGGCCGCCTTCCTCGTAACCCACGTAGCCGGGCGGGGCGCCGACCAGCCGGGCCACTGAGTGCTTCTCGCCGTACTCGCTCATGTCGATCCGCACCATGGCGCGCTCGTCATCGAACAGGAACTCCGCCAGCCCCTTGGCCAGCTCGGTCTTGCCTACCCCGGTGGGCCCGAGGAAGAGGAACGAGCCAGTGGGGCGATCCGGGTCGGCGATCCCGGCCCGGGACCGGCGCACCGCGTCGGACACCGCCTGCACCGCCGTGGCCTGGCCGATGATGCGCTGGCCCAGTTCGGTTTCCATCCGCAGCAGCTTGCCGGTCTCGCCTTCCAGCAGGCGGCCTGCGGGGATGCCGGTCCAGGACGATACGACGTCGGCCACGTCGTCCGGGCCAACCTCCTCCTTGACCATCGGCGCTTCCCCGCCCACGGCCCCGCCGTCCCCGGCGGCGGCCGCGGTCGCGGCCTCGACCTCAGCTTCGAGGTTAGGGATGTCCCCGTACCGCAGCCGCGATGCGGTCTCGAAGTCAGCGTCCCGCTCGGCCCGCTCGGCCTGGCCCTTCAGGTCGTCGAGCCGCTTCTTCAGCTCGCCGACCTTGTTCAGGCTGGCCTTCTCCCGGTCCCACCGGGCCACCAGGGCCGTCAGCTGCTCCTGCCGGTCCGCCAGGTCGGCGCGCAGCCGCTCCAGCCGTTCCTTGCTGGCCGGGTCAGCTTCCTTGGCGAGCGCCATTTCCTGCATCTTCATCCGGTCAACTGACCGCTGTAGCTCGTCGATCTCCACCGGACGCGAGTCGATCTCCATGCGCAGCCGGGACGCCGCCTCATCGATCAGGTCGATGGCCTTGTCCGGCAGGAACCGGGCGGTGATGTAGCGGTCGGACAGCGCCGCGGCGGCGACCAGGGCGGCGTCAGAGATCTGCACCTCATGATGAGCCTCGTACCGGCCCTTGAGCCCGCGCAGGATCGCGATCGTGTCCTCGACCGAGGGCTCGCCGACAAAGACCTGCTGGAACCGCCGCTCCAGGGCGGGGTCCTTCTCGATCCGCTCGCGGAACTCATCCAGCGTGGTCGCGCCCACCATACGCAGCTCGCCACGGGCCAGCATCGGCTTGAGCATGTTGCCCGCGTCCATCGCGCCCTCGGCCGCGCCCGCCCCGACGACCGTGTGCAGCTCGTCGATGAACGTGATGACCTGGCCCTCGCTCTGCTTGATCTCGTTCAGGACGGCCTTGAGCCGCTCCTCGAACTCACCGCGGTACTTGGCCCCGGCCACCATCGCGCTCAGGTCCAGCGCGACCAGCCGCTTGCCGCGCAGCGACTCGGGCACGTCGCCGGCCACGATCCGCTGGGCCAGCCCCTCCACCACGGCGGTCTTGCCCACGCCGGGCTCGCCGATGAGCACGGGGTTGTTCTTGGTGCGGCGGGAGAGTACCTGGATCACCCGCCTGATCTCCGAGTCACGGCCGATGACCGGGTCGAGCGCACCGTCGCGGGCCTGCTGGGTCAGGTCGACGCCGTACTTCTCCAGCGACTGGTAGGTCCCTTCTGGGTCCTCCGTGGTGACCCGGGCGTGCCCGCGCACCTTCTCGAACGCGCCGAGCAGCGCGTTCGCGGTGGCGCCCGGCCTCGCGCAGCACGGTCGCGGCCTGGCCGCCGTCGGCCGCCAGGCCGACCAGCAGGTGCTCGGTGGACACGTACTCATCGCCCAGCTCCCGGGCGTGCTTGGCCGCTGTGGCCAGCGTGGCCAGCATCGGCCGCGTCATGTCCGGGGCGCTGACCGAGCTGCCTGCGGCCTTGGGCAGCCGGGACAGCAGGTCGTTGGTGCGCTTGAGGATCACGGTGGGGTCCGCACCGGCCGCGCGCAGCAGCGGTGCCGCGGTGCCGCCTTCCTGGCTGACCAGGGCCGCGAGCAGGTGCAGCGGCTCGACCTGCGGGTTGCCGTCCGCGCTGGCGCGGCGGACGGCGCCGGACAATGCCTCTTGGCTCTTTCGGGTGAGCTTGTCGTCCATGGTTACTTTCTGGATCTATCGATAGGTCCGGGGCTGACGTCCCCGGAGCGTTCGGGATGCGGCGCTTGTTTCCGCGCCGCTGGGTTGTGCGCGGCCGCTGAGCGGCGCGTGCGTACTGGCCCGGCTGAGTCGTAGTGGCTGGCCCGGTTACGGGCCGGAACCAGAGTGCTGCCGGGCCGCTGCGGGCAGGGCCCGGCGTTCCTCGCCTGGCTCCGGGCCGTCCGGCTGGGCCGGGCCACGGGTACCCGGATCGCGTACCGGGACCAGCTGGGCCCGGCGCGACCGGCTGCGCAGCAGCGCGGCCAGCCGGGCGGCCACCGCGCGGGTCGACTCGAGTTCCGTCCGCAGCTGGGTCAGCTCGGCGGTCACCTCGGTGAGCCGCTGCTGGTGCCGCCGCAGCTCCTCTTCCAGCTCCAGGATCTGCTTGATGCCGGACAGGTTGACACCCTCTTCCTGGGAGAGCCGCTGCACCTCGCGCAGGGCCAGGATGTCCCGCAAGGAGTAGCGGCGGCCCCGGCCGGTAGCCCGGCCGGGCGACACCAGCCCCAGCCGGTCGTAAGCCCGCAGCGTCTGCGGGTGCATCCCGGCCAGCTGGGCGGCTACGGAGATGACGTACACGGGAGTGTCGTCGGACAGGCCGAACGGGCTGCCCATGCCGTCACCTCCGTCCCTTCCTGGCGGCGGGGTACATCAGCCGCTCCTTGCTCGCTGCAGCAGGTCTTCCCTGGGGTCCTGCCCGGCCGTGGCCTCCCGGAAGGACTGGAGTGCCTCCCTGGCCTGCGTGGTCAGGTGCTGTGGCACCTGCACCTGCACGGTGACCAGCAGGTCGCCGTTGGTTCCGTCCTTCCGCCGCACGCCCTTGCCGCGCACCCGGAAGGTCCGGCCGTTTGGCGTGCCTGCCGGGATACGGACGCTGACCGGCACGCCGCGGTGCGCGGGCACCTTGATCTCCGCGCCCAGCGTGGCCTCCGGGAACGTCACCGGCACGGTGACGGTCAGGTTGTAGCCGGACCGGCCGAAGACCGGATGCGGGGTGACGTGCACCCGCACGTACAGGTCCCCGGCAGGCCCGCCACGCTCACCCGGCGCGCCCTTCCCGGCGAGCTTGATCCGCTGGCCGTCGGCCACCCCGGCGGGGATGCGCGCCTGGATGGTCCGGGTGCTCATCGCCCGCCCGCTGCCCGAGCAGGCCGGGCACGGGTCATCCACGACGAGCCCGCGGCCGCGGCATTCCTTGCACGGCTCGGAAAAGGCGAAGCTGCCCAGGTTCCGGCTTTCCTGGCCGGTCCCCTCGCAGTTCGGGCAGACCCGCGGCACCGTTCCGGCCTTGGCCCCGGTGCCCTTGCAGGTCGGGCACGGCCCCTCGCCGGCCAGCCGCAGTGAGACGGTGGCGCCGTCGAGCGAGTCGCTGAACGACAGCGAGGTTTCCGTCTCGATGTCCGTCCCGCGGCGCGGCCGGGCCTGTGTGCCCGTCCGGCCGCCACCTCCGCCGAACACGCCGCCGAGGATGTCGCCGAGCCGCCCGCCACTGGTGCCGGGCGTGCCCGTTCCGGTGCCGCCGCCGAACAGGTCGCCAAGGTCGAAGCCGCCGAAGCCGCCGCCCGCGCCGGCCGGGCCACGCTGGCCCGGGGCGCGGAACCCGCCGCCGAACAGCGAGCGGGCGTCGTCGTACTCCTTGCGGCGCTTGGCGTCCGACAGCGTGTTGTAGGCCTCGGAGATCTCCTTGAACCGCTCCTCCGCCTTGGCATCACCCTTGTTGGCGTCCGGGTGGTACTTGCGGGCGAGCTTGCGGTACGACTTCTTGATCTCGTCCGGGGTGGCGCTTTTGGATACGCCCAGGACCTTGTAGTAGTCCTTCTCGAGGAAGTCTTTCGTGCTCACTTACCTCTCCTGGGCATCAGTTGTTTCCTGCGGGAGTCCCCCGTGGCTGACCGGAGCCGGGCGGGTTCCCGCGGTTCGCGGGACGGCCGTCGTCCTGGCTGCCCTCGGCTGGCCCGTCGCTAGGCTCGGCGACCGCGACCCGGGCCGGGCGCAGGATCCGCTCGCCCACCTTGTAGCCGGGCTGCAGGATCTGGACCGCGGTCGGCTCGGTGACCTCGGATGAGTAGGAGTGCATCAGTGCTTCGTGGACACGCGGGTCGAATGGCTCCCCGGGGTCACCGAAACTGTCCAGCCCCATCTTCGTGGCGATGGCCTCGAGCGATTCCGCGATTGACTTGAAGCCGCCGGTCAGCTCACCGTGCTCACGGGCCCGGCCGATGTCGTCCAGGACCGGGAGCAGCGCGCTCAGCACGTTCGCGAGCGCCTGCTCACGCACGGCCAGCCGGTCCCGCTCGACCCGCTTGCGGTAGTTCGCGTACTCGGCCTGCAACCGCTGCAGGTCGGCGGTGCGCTCGGAGAGTTGCGCCGCGAGAGCCGCGTCCCCACCCGCAGGCCGGCCGCCGGTCCCGCTGCCACCGCCCGCAGGCGGGCCAGCGGGCGGGGTCCCGCCCGCCGGGCCCTGCGGGCTGGCGGCCTGGGCGGGCCCGGCCGGGGCACCGGCGGGCTGGGGGGAGTCCCCCGGTGCCCCGGTGTCCTGCGCCTCGCGCGCCGCACCCGGGCGGCCTGCCCAGCCGGCGGGGCGGCCGGGCTACCGCCCGGCTGCGGCGCCGCAGGCCGGGCCCCGGCGCCGCCCGGCTTGGAGACCGCGTGACGGCCGGGCCG
>CAWDRD010000035.1:0-4682 GCA_963804455.1 uncultured Actinomycetes bacterium | reverse complement strand
CGCATGTCCGCCAGGCCAGCGAGGCGATCGAGCTGGCCGGGGCCGGGCCGGCCGCCTATCTCGACGCCGGGCAGCTAGTCGAGGCCGCGCTCCAGGCCGGCTGCGACGCGCTGCATCCCGGCTACGGGTTCCTGTCCGAGAACGCCGCGTTCGCCGCCCGGTGCGCGCGGGCCGGGATCACCTTCATCGGCCCGGCCCCGGACACCCTGGCGTTGCTCGGCGACAAGGCCCGCGCCCGCGCTCATGCCCGCGACCTGGGCATCCCCGTGCTGCCCGGCACCGACGGGGCAGCCGACCTGGCCACGGTGCAGGCGTTCCTGAACGGGCTGGGGCCGGGCGGCGCGGTGATGCTCAAGGCCGTGGCGGGCGGCGGGGGCCGCGGCCTGCGGCCGGTCCGCCACGGCGACGATCTCGCCGCCGCCTACCAGCGCGCGGCGTCCGAGGCCGAGCATGCGTTCGGTCACGGGGCGCTCTACGCCGAGGAGCTACTCCGCGGGGCCCGGCACATCGAGGTCCAGCTGGCCGGGGACGGCACTGGCGCGGTCATCCACCTCGGCGAGCGCGACTGCAGCCTGCAACGGCACCGGCAGAAGCTGATCGAGATCGCGCCCGCACCGGGCCTGGACCCGGCGGTCCGGGAGCAGCTGCTCCGCGCCGCGGTGGCGATCGGCGCCAGCCTGGCCTACCAGGGCCTGGCCACAGCCGAGTTCCTGGTCACCCCGGATGGCTTCGTGTTCCTCGAAGTGAACCCCAGGATCCAGGTCGAGCACACGGTCACCGAAGAAGTCACCGGGGTGGACCTGGTCGAGACCGCGCTGCGCATCGCGGCCGGCGCGACCCTGGCTGACCTCGGGCTGGAACCGGCGCCCGCTCCGCGCGGCTGCGCACTGCAAGCCCGGGTCAACACCGAGACCGTGGCGCCGGACGGCACGGTCCGGCCCGGCACCGGGGTACTGGCGCCCGGTTCCAGCCGCCGGGCGGCCGTGGCGTCCGGGTCGACAGCCACGGCTACGCCGGCTACCCGGTCACCCCGCGCTACGACCCGTTGCTGGCCAAGATCGTGGTCAGCGACCCGCGCGGTGACGTGCGCAGCACGGCGCACCGGGCGGCGCACGCCCTGGCCCAGTTCGACCTGGCCGGCGTGCCCAGCAACCTCGCCCTGCTCCGCGCCATCCTCGATCGCCCCGAACTGGCCGCTGGCGCCGCGCACACCACCTTCGTGGACGATCACCTCGGCGAGCTGCTGCGTGCCGCGGACCTTGTGTTTTCCGCAACGGACAACCCACCGCCCGGCACAGACATCCCGGTGCCGAGCGGAGCGGTGCCGGTGCCCAGCCCGCAACAGGGCCTGGTGATCGAGGTGCCCGCCGCGCCCGGGGACGCCGTGCTGGCAGGCGCGGTGGTGGCCGTCATCGAGGCGATGAAGATGGAGCACGTGGCCGCCGCCCCGCGGGCCGGGGTCATCCAGCAGGTCCTGGTCAAGCCGGGGGACACGGTGGACGCGGACGCGCCGGTGGCCTTCCTCGCCGAGGACGGCAGCGTGGGTGAGGCGGCCGAGGGCGAGACTGAGGCCGATCCCGGGCTGATCCGGCCCGACCTGGCCGAGGTCATCGGGCGGCACCGGATCGGGCTGGATGAGGCGCGCCCGGAGGCGGTCGGGCGGCGGCACGCCGCGGGCCGCCGGACGGCCCGGGAGAACATCGGCGACCTGTGTGACCCGGGCACGTTCACCGAGTATGGGGCCCTGGTCATCGCCGCGCAGCGGCGCCGCCGCTCGCTGGATGACCTGATCGCCCGCACCCCGGCCGACGGCCTGGTTACCGGGACCGCCCTGGTCGGCGGGCGGCCGTGCGCCGTGATGGCGTACGACTACACGGTGCTGGCCGGCACCCAGGGCCTGCAGAACCACCGCAAGACCGACCGGCTGCTCGAGCTCGCCGCCCGGCAGCGGCTGCCCGTGGTGATGTTCGCCGAAGGCGGCGGCGGCCGCCCCGGTGACACCGACACCAGCGCGGTGGCGCACCTTGACGTGCCCACGTTCCGGCTGGCCGCGGGGCTGTCCGGGCAGGTGCCGCTGGTCGCGGTGGTCTCCGGGTACTGCTTCGCTGGCAACGCGGCGCTGGCCGCCGTCTGTGACGTGATCATCGCCACCGAAGGCAGCAGCCTGGGCATGGGCGGCCCGGCGATGATCGAGGGCGGTGGGCTCGGTACCGTCGCACCAGGCGAGGTCGGGCCGATGCCGGTGCAGGTAGCCAACGGGGTCGTCGACCTGCTGGTGCCCGACGATCAGGCGGCGGTGCAGGCCGCCCGGCGCTACCTGTCCTATTTCCCCGTCCCGTCGGCTGGCGTCGTAGGGTGGTCCGCTGACCCTGCCGCTGACCCCGCCGCGGGGCCGGCCGCGGGCCCGGCCGCGGGGCGGTCCGCTGGTCCGGCCGCGGGATGGGCGTGCGCCGACCAGCGGCGGCTGCGCCACCTGGTGCCCGAAAGCCGGGTGCGCAGCTACGACGTGCGGCCGGTGCTCGAAACCCTGGCCGATTCCGGCAGCCTGCTGGAGCTGCGGGCGGCCTTTGGCGTGGGCATCATCACCGCGCTGGCCCGGATCGCAGGCCGCCCGGCCGGCCTGCTCGCTAACAACCCGCTGCATCTCGGCGGGGCGATCGACGCGGACGCCGCGGACAAGGCCACCCGCTTCCTGGCCCTGTGCCAGGCGCACCGGCTCCCGGTGATCTCGCTGTGTGACACCCCGGGGTTCATGGTGGGGCCCGCCACTGAGCGCACCGCAGCGGTGCGCCGGTTCGGCGGCCTGTTCCTGGCTGGGGCCCGGCTCACCGTGCCGCTGTGCACCGTGGTGCTGCGCAAGGGCTACGGCCTCGGCGCCATGGCCATGGCTGGGGGTGACCTGAAAGCGCCACTGCTCACGGTGAGCTGGCCGACCGGCGAGTTCGGCGGGATGGGCCTAGAAGGCGGGGTGCGCCTCGGCTACCGGGCCGAGCTCCAGGCGATCGCCGACCCAGAGGCCCGCGAGGCCCGCTACGCCGAGCTCGTAGCTGAGGCTTACAAACGCGGCAAGGGCCTCAGCGCCGCCGCCGCATTCGAGCTGGACGACGTGATCGACCCGGCGGACACCCGCGCCGTGCTCACCCGGGCGCTGACCGCCGCGGCAGGCTGACGCTGACGGGCGCGGCGCCGGCCAATCATGGCGCCGGTCTATTCCAGCGCTCCGATCGAATGGTTTATCGGCACTGCGGAAAGCGGCCCAGCGGCGGAATCTCGATTTGCTGAGATGCCCGCGTGGCCACCGTGCCGGTGAAGCTCCGGTTTTGAATAACGCTCACTGTCCACAGCCAGTGCCGGGAAACACGGTTCATCATGGGGTCATGCGTTATCAGCGAGCGGTGGAGAAGCTGCGCATCCTGGCCGCGGCGTGTGAGTCGGTGAAGGGCTGGCCGCTCGAGGAGCCGTTCCTGCTGGAGGCGTACGTATTTGGGGAGGTGCTACAGGGCACCGATCCGCTGGAGTTCGTCGAGGTCGTCCTGGTGCTGAACCTGCCGCCAGAGGAGGTGCCCTGGGAATCCAGCCCGCAGGGCACGCAGTGGCTGGTCGATCAGCTCCGCCTGGACAAGGGCGGCCTGGCGTACTGGTGGCGGTCCCATCAGGATCCGGTCTCCAACCATCGCATCCGCGGACCGGTCCGGTTCTGGTCGCAGGATGGTCCTGATGAAGGTGTGCTCCGCGGTCTCGCCGAGCGCCGGTTCGGCGACATTCCCCGGTTCACCCCGTCCCAATACACCCGGCAGGATCAGCTCGTGGCCGAGTTGCGGTTGGCGTTCGGGCACCTGCGCGAGGTGCACGCCTCTTACTGGGATAACGACTGGCGGCGTAAGCACCGTGGGTCTGGCCGTTATCCCGAGCACTACCTGTGGGACGCCGTCCAGGGTTACCTGGACCTGTATGCGGCCACCGAACCCTCAGCCTGAGACGGCCGCGAGCGCGGCGCCACAGGTTTGGCGGCCACGGGCACTGCGATCTCAGCCTGAGACGGCCGCCGGCGCGCCGATACGGAGTGAATCACGTCACTTTTACGGTCACGCCGAATGGAGCCGGTGTGACCGTATATAAGGGCCTCGTGATGGCCCGCTGGCACCGGGCGGGCCACCGCAGGGTCTCGCCGGGCATCGCGACATCAGCGCAGGTCAAGCCAGATTTGGCGAAAGCCGCTGCGGGGTGGGGCCAGCGGCCAGCAACCGGCCGGGCGGACGCGCGCCGGAGCGCGCAGCGCGGCCGGTACCGCGGTAGCCCCGTCCGCAATGGCTAAGTCATACTGACCGTTTCCCCGGACTTTGCGAGGGGTTTCAGCTACGGTGCTGAGTTTGTCGGGCTTTCCGCTGAGCTCGCTGGTCACCGTGAACCCGTGGCCACCACAGCCGAAAGCACCCTGCGATCTGGGAGCCCCGTCGTGGGCCAACGTCGCGTTTTCCGTCCATTGTCCATCGTTTCCCTCTGCTCAGCCCTGCTGCTGGCGCTTCCCGATCGCCGCGTCCCACCAAGCCGCCTCCGCGAGTGCTCTGCCCCCGCGGCTGATGGCTTTTTACTGGGCCATCGACCACGCTGGCGACTCGTACTGCTGGGGCGGTAGCGGGCCCACCTGCTTCGACTGCTCGGGCCTGGTCGACGCCGCTTGG
>CAWDRD010000034.1:0-18784 GCA_963804455.1 uncultured Actinomycetes bacterium | reverse complement strand
GGACGGGTCCGGATGACCCATCTGGTCAAGTACGCCTGCCGGATCTGCGCCAGTGATCCAGGCCACCTCTCAGCCACCGCTGATTGACAAGGCCAGATGAGGCTGCTGTGACGATATGGGACTGGTGGGACGGCCGAGCGTGGAGCGGCTTAGCCTGACTCGGTGCTCTCCCAGAAGGCGCGGACAGCGTCGATGGTGTCCGCCGCTGCGGCCTGCTTGTCCGGGCGGTACCGGATCACCCGGGCGAACCGCAGCGCTAGCCCGCCCGGGTAGCGCGGGCTGGCCTGCACCCCATCGAAGGCGATCTCCACCACCAGTTCGGGCCGGACCCGCACGACTCCGTAGGCGGCCCGCGGATCGCCCTCGGGCCGGGCCGCAGGGGTTTCCGCCAGTTCCAGCAGCCGCTCCGTTTGCCAGCCGAGCAGCTGGTCGGTCAGGCCTTTGAAGGTCTTGCCGAGCATGACGAATCCGCCGGTCACAGGGTCGCGGGCGCCGAGGTGAAGATTGGACAGCCAGCCGCGGCGGCGGCCGTGGCCCCACTCGGCGGCCAGCACGACCAGGTCCAGCGTGTGCCGGGGCTTGACCTTGATCCACTCGCTGCCGCGGCGCCCCGCGGCGTACGGGGCGCTCAGCGACTTCACCAGTACCCCCTCGTGCCCCCGGGCGACCGTGTCGATGAAGAACTGCTCAGCCGCTGCCACATCAGCGGTCACGATCCGGGGCACCCGCAGCTCCTCGGGAAGGACCGCGGCCAGCAGCGCCTGCCGTTCGCTGGCGGGCTCATCCACGAGATCCCGTCCGTCCAGGTGCAGCAGGTCGAAGAAGAACGGGGTGAGCGGCACATCCTGGCGCTGCTGGTCTACCCCGGACTGACTGCCGACCCGGGCCGCGGTGACTTGGAACGGCCGCGACCAGGCCGTCCGGGCGCAGCGCGATCGCCTCGCCGTCCAGCACCAGGGATTCCGCCGCGCAATCCAGGACCGCGGCGGTGACCTCCGGCACCCGCGCCGTGATGTCGTCCAGGGTCCTGGTGAAGACGGCCACCTCGGCGCCGCGGCGGTGTACCTGGATCCGGATACCGTCGATCTTCCACTCCACGGCCGCCGGTGACACCCGCGCGAAGGCCGCCGCTACCGTGGGCGCGGCGGCCGCGAGCATCGGCTGCAACGGGCGGCCCACCTGCAGCCGGAAGGCACGCAGCGCCGCGGACGCCGCAGCGGCCCCGGTCCCGGCCTCGGCCTCAGCCGGGCTGGGGTCCGCCCCGGCCGGACTAGTTGTTCCCGGTTCAGCCGTTCCTGGGCTGGCTGTTCCTGGGCCGGCTGTTCCCGTGCTGGCTGTTCCAGGACCTGTCCTTGCTGAGCTGGGCGGCCGGGCTGCGGTGAGCGCGGCCTGGGCCACCGCGGGCAGCGAGCCGCCCAGCAGATGCGCCCGGCGCACCTCGGCCGCGGGCACCCCGGCGGCCCGGGCCACCGCTTCCACCATCACGCCTTCCAGTGCGCCCTGGTGCAGTTCGCCGCTCAGGAGCCGGGTCATGAACGAGCGCTCAGCCTGGCTGGCCCGGCTGAACAGGGCCCCGAGCAGCCGCCGCCGCTCGGCCTGAGTGCCAGCCCCGCTGACCGCTCCGATCGCAGCGAAGACCGCATCGGTCTCGGCTAGCGTCAGCGGCGCATCCGTGCCCTCGATACCTGCGGCCACGGTGTCTATGGCCGCCGGGTCGGTGACGGCCGCCGGGTCGGTGATGGCCGCCGGGTCGATGGTGGCCGCCGGGTCGATGGTGGCCGCTGGACCGATGGTGGCCGCCGCCGCTGGCTCTGGCGCGGGGTCGGCCGCACCGTCAGGCTGGAGCAACCCGCTGAGCGCCGCGTAGCCCACGCCGATCTGGCGCTGGCGCAACTCGCCGGACAGGAAGGCCACCGTGACCGGGATCTCGTCCGCTTCCGCGCGGGTCAGCAGGCTGGCGATCTCATCGATCTTGACCCGGCGTCCCGTAGCCGCTGCTACCGCCTCTGACGTGCGCACTAGCTCGCTCAACAGCACATCTGGCATTGTGCCCGACACCACCGACGGGTGCTGGACGCCACCGGCGGATGACGCCACCGGCAGGTGCTGGACGCCACCGGCGGATGTCAATGCCGCCCACCGATGCCCAGGTCGCGTGCGGACTGCTGATCTGGTTCCACCCGGTGCAGCGGGCCTTTTACGCGATCGCCGGGGTGCTGCTCGCGGTGGCCTCGTTCGTCGCCACGAACCTAGGGGGTTTCTTCCTTGGCATGCTGCTCGGGGTGACCGGTGCCTCGCTTGCCTTTGGCTGGGCTCCGGCTCGGCAGGCTGAGCCATCTCCGGCCGGACCGGCACCGGCCGAGCCGGGAGACGGCCGCGGCGGCCACGGCAGCCGGATCATGGGGCTCGCCGTGATGCCGGCTCTCCTGCTCAGCGCTCTGCTGCCGGGCCATCTGGCCAGCCCGGCGCAGCCAGCGGCGGCCGCGCGGGCGGGATGCATCATTCCCATCCCGATCCTGTGCCCGTCAGCGTCGCCCACCCGTCGCCCAGCCCCAGCCCGTCAGCGGATCCGGCGCCATCCCCCGCTGCGGATCCGTCCCCTGGAGCCAGTGCCACTGCGTCCCCGGGCACCACGGGCACGCAGAAGGCCTCCTCGGTCACGGCGCAGGCCCCGGCCGGGCTGGAGGTCAGCGAGGCTCAATTCAGCCTGGTCACCGGGTCGGCACAGCTTCTCGGCGCCGCTTACGTGGGAGTGGTGCAGGTGCCGACCGCGAGTGGCAGCACCGTGCCGATGATGAAGTTCACGATGAACTCGCTGACCCTGGACGGCAGCCCGACCCTGACCGTCATGCAGACCGGGTCGCTGGCCGTGACAAGCGGGTCGTCCATGCATTTCACCGGGAACGTCGTGCTGTACGCAGCACAGCTGTCCGGCGACCTGCTCGGGGTGCCCGTCACGCTGACCCCGAGCAGCCCGCTCGCCACCATCGTGCAGCTGCTGAACTCGGTGACCCCGCTGGTGCCGCTGAACCTCACCAACGTGACCACGGACCAGCCCTTCATCTCCGCGGACTCGCTGCAGATCCCCGGCCTGCAGGTCACCACCAGCTGACCGGGCGGATGACCGGGCCGGGCAGGCAAGCGTGACGGGGCCCAGCCCTAGCCGGGCCCCCGCCCTGCGTCAGATCCAGCTGTTGCTGGCAGCCGGGTCAGGGGGTCCTGACCCGGCCGTTGGCTTCCGCCTGCGCGTCGGCCGTGTCGGACGTTTCCCGGGCTTCCGCCGAGTCGGCGCCCGCCTCATCCGGCGCGTCCAGGTCAGTGCTCGGCCTGGCCGCCAGCGCGGCCTGACGCTTGCTGCGGATGACCACCACGGCTGCGGCCGCGCCAGCGGCGAACACGGCCACCCCGGCTACGATGCCGGGCCAGCGGCGGCGTTTCTGGTCGGGGTCTACCCGCCGGGCGGTGGCGATGAGCACGTCAGAAACCTTTGGTGCCAGGTTGTCCTGCACCACTACCGCCCCGCGCTCCAGCTGGGGCGCCGCCCACACCCGGGCCCGGTACAGGCCACGCCTGGCCGTCACCTGCGCGCTCTCAGCGAGCGGGCCCACTTGATTCATGGCGCTCTGGGCGAGCGGGCCTACCTGAGCCGAGGCCTGGCGGGCACGCTCCGCTGCCATGGCACTGAGCTGCGCCGCGGCCTGCCGGGCCTGGATCCCGGCTATCTGCGCCTGCTTCTGCGCGAGCTTCTGCGCGAGCCGCGCGCTCACCTGCGCACGCTTGGCTTCGGCCTTGTCCGTGGACTGCACGTCCTGCCTAGTCGAGCTTCGGAACACGATGAACCTCCCGGAGATTGCTCTCAGCCACCTTCCCTTCCCTTAGCCCGCACCCTCAACCCTGCCGTTCACTTGGCGTTCGCCACACTGTGTACCGGATCCGGTGCGCCCGGCTGGGAGCCGGTGGCCGCCACCGCGTTCATGGCATCCCCGTGCGCCCCGTAGGGTGCGAGGAGAAGCAGCGGTAGAACCGCCAGGGGGAGAAAGCGGCACGGTGTCGCCGGATCATGCAAGGATGCCAGCCATGACAAACACGCTCACCGCGAAGCTGCGGACCAATCAGGGCGACGATCGTGGTCCGTCTTTTCCCGGATCACGCACCGAAGACGGTGCGGAACTTCGTCGAGCTCGCCGAAGGAACCCGCGAATGGACGGACCCGCGGACCAGGAAGCCCAGCCGGGGCAGGCTGTACGACGGCACGGTCTTCCACCGGGTGATCCCGGATTTCATGATCCAGGGCGGGGACCCGCTCGGCACCGGGACCGGGGGCCCCGGCTACAAGTTCTGCGACGAGATCCACCCGGACCTGTCGTTCAACCGCCCCTACCTGCTGGCCATGGCGAACGCCGGCCCCGGTACCAACGGCTCACAGTTCTTCATCACCACGGTCGCCGACCCCCTGGCTGAACGGCAAGCACACCATCTTCGGCGAGGTCACCGAAGGCAGCGAGGTCGTGGACGCGATCAGCCACGTCCGACGCTGACCGCAGGGACCGGCCGGCCAAGGACGTCGTGCTCGAGTCGGTCGAGATCACCCGCGAGGGCGATGCGCCAGGAGCCGCAGGCTAGGCCGTGGACGAGTTCCCCGCACGGGACGTCCCAGCTCCAGGCACACCGGTTTCCGGCACCCCGGTTCCCGGGACCCCGGCACCAGGAGCTGAGCGGCCGCCGTTCCTACCTGCTACCGGCACCCGGACAAGGAAACCTACCTGTCCTGTGTCCGGTGCGACCGCCCGGCCTGCCCGGACTGCCTGCGCTCGGCGCCGGTCGGCCAGCAGTGCGTAGAGTGCATCCGGGAGGGCAACCGCGGGGTCCGCCAGCCGGTGGCGATGTTCGGTGGCCGCGCTGTGTCCGGCGCGGTCGTTACCTGGGTGCTGGTCGGGCTGAACGTTGCCTGCTACCTGGTGGAGTGGATCTACCCGAAGATCGTCGACTACTTCGACATGATCGGGAGCGCCTACGACCCGGCCATCCATGAGAGCGTCGGGGTCGCGCACGACCAGGCCTACCGGCTGCTCACCTCGGCGTTCCTGCACGAGCCCGGGCTCACCGGGTTCGGCCCAGCGCACATCATCTTCAACATGTGGGCGCTGATCCTGGTCGGCCCGGAACTGGAGCGCCTGCTCGGGCGGCTTCGGTTCACCATTCTGTACCTGGTCAGCGCGCTCGCCGGCAGCGTGCTCTACTACCTGTTCGCCGCGCCCGCCGCGCCGGCCCTGGGCGCCTCGGGCGCGATCTTCGGCCTGTTCGGCGCCTGGTTCGTGATGTCCAGGCGGCGGCGGCTGGACAGTCGGCCGATCATCATCCTGATCGTGCTCAACCTGGCGATCAGCTTCGCGGTGCCGAACATCGCGTGGCAGGACCACGTGGGCGGCCTGATAGCCGGAGTGCTGCTGACCGCTGCCTACGTATACGCACGAGGCAAGTACCGGACACTGGTCCAGGCCAGTGCGACCGTAGTGGTCGTGGCCGTGCTGATAGCCGCGGTGCTGGCCCGGGACAGCCAGCTCGCCGCCACCGCCTTCGGCTAGCGGCCTCGGCTGGCCGGCCAGCGCTGACCCGTCAGCGCTAACCCGTCAGCGCCACTTGGTGGACAGCACCACGCCAGCGATGATGAAGCCGAAGCCGACCACCAGGTTCCAGTCGCTGAGCGCGCTGATGGGCAGGCTGCCCGACGTGACGTAGAAGAGCGCGATCCAGGCCAGGCCGATCAGCAGGCAGCCGAGCATGGCAGGCACCAGCCAGCGCGGGCTGACCTTGGACTTCGCCTGCCGCGGCGGTGGAGTGTAAACCGACTTGGCTCGGACTCGGGACTTCGGCACGGTCATCTCCTGGTCGCTGGCTTGGCCCGAGTTTAACGCCGGCCGGGGCCTGGCAGGCCCCGGCCGGGCCAGCTCTCAGCGGTCAGCTCATCATTGCCCGGGGGTGGGGAAGCCGAAGCCGGATGAGGTGGGGCTGCCCGACGGGTTAGGGAAACCGCTGTCGGTGGGCGAGCCCGTGGGGCTGCCCGACGTGTTCGCGGCCACGTAGATGGTGATCGTGGCGCCTTGCGGCTGGGCGCCGTCGCTGGGGTTCTGCTGGAACACATTGCCTGGGGTGGCGTTGGCCGGCCCCGGCACCGTGTTCACCACGACGTTGAAGCCCAGGTTCTTCAGGATCGACTGCGCCGTGGCCGCTGGGTCGCCCACGGTGCTCGGCACCTGCACGCCACCGCCGGACACGGTGATGGTGACCGTGCTGCCCGGCGCCACCAGCGTGCCCGCGGACGGCGACTGGTCCACAACGGTCCCCTGCGGCTTGGTCGAGCTCGCGTCGGTCTTGGTCTGCACGTTGAAGGCCTGCAATGAGTTGGTCGCGGCGGTCTGCGAATCACCCACCACGTACGGCACCTTGACCTTGTGCGGGCCCGCCGACACGTTCAGCGTCACCGTGCTGGCCCGGGCCACCTTGTTGCCGAACGGCGGGTTGGTGCTGATGACCAGCCCCGCCTTGACGGTGGACGAGGACACCTGGTGAACCGTGGAGACCAGCCCGGCGTGGCTGATGGCCGCCTCGGCCTGCGCCACGGGCATATTCACCACCGACGGCACGGACGTGGTATTCCCGCTGCCCCCGTTGAGCAGCACGTAGCCGCCCACGATGACCAGGATCGCCGCGAGTATGCCGAGGATCCACCACAGCGCGCGGCGCCGGCCCCGCCGTCCGGGCCGCCGTAGCCCTCGTCGCCGTACTGCGACATGGTGCTGGTCGGGCCGGGCCGGGCCATCATCGCAGGCGCGCCCATCCGCTGGGTGGGGGGATACATGTCGGCCGGCTGGGTGAGCACCGGGGCCGCGACCGGCACCCCGGACAGCGCCCGCTGGATGTCGGTGCGCATCTCCGCGGCAGACTGGTACCGGTCCGCCGGGTCCTTCGCCATGGCCTTCAGCACGATCGAGTCGGCCCAGTCCGGGATCTCCGGGTCGATCCGGGACGGCGGGATGGGGTTCTCCCGCACGTGCTGGTAAGCGATCGCCACCGGGGAGTCACCGGTGAACGGCGGCCTGCCGGTGAGCAGCTCGTACAGCAGGCAGCCGGTGGAGTACAGGTCGCTGCGGGCATCCACCCGCTCACCCCGGGCCTGTTCCGGGGACAGGTACTGGGCCGTCCCAATCACCTGCGCGGTCTGCGTCATGGTAGACTGGGCGTCGCTGACGGCCCGGGCGATGCCGAAGTCCATCACCTTGACCTCGGCCGAGCGGGTCAGCATCACGTTGGCGGGCTTGATGTCCCGGTGCACGATCCCGTTGCGATGGCTGTAGTCCAGCGCCCGCAGCACCCCGTCGGTAATCTCCAGGGCCCGCTCCGGCAGCAGCCGGCGGTCATCCCGGAGCAGTTCCCGCAGGGTCCGGCCGTCCACGTACTCCATCACGATGTACGGCACATGGGTCGGGCCAGCCTCGTCCTCGCCCGTGTCGTACACGGCGATGATCGAGGGATGGTTGAGTGAGGCGGCCGACTGCGCCTCGCGCCGGAACCGGGCCTGGAAGGTCGCATCCCGGGCCAGGTCCTCGCGGAGGGTCTTCACCGCGACGATCCGGTCCAGCCGGATGTCCCGCGCCCGGTACACCTCTGCCATGCCGCCCCGGCCGACGACGCCGTCGAGTTCGTAACGGCCGCCGAGCAGCCGCCGTTGTGTCATATCTCGCACGTCAGTACCCGTCCTGCGTCGTTGTCGTCCGTCGGGCGCCAGTGGCCATGCCGGATGCCGCCGCGGGAGGCGGGGCTGCTCATCCCCCGCCCCGCGGCGTCCGCCAGGGCAATGGGCTTCATGACTTCCCCAGCGAAGCGAGGTAAGCCTTGATGATTTTGACCGCGATCGGCGCCGCCGCGTCGGCGCCGAACCCACCGCCCTTAACTACGACGCCGACAGCTATCTGCGGGTTGGCGGCTGGTGCGAAGCAGGTGAAGACCGCGTCGTCGAGGCCGGTGTTGCTGATGCCGTTCTGCGCGGTCCCGGTCTTCGCGGCCACCTGGATGCCCCCGGTGGCGCTCAGCCCGGCCGTGGCGAACCCGGTCCCGTACGGCTGGCTGGTCACCTGGATCATCATCTGCTTCACATAGCCGGCCACGGTCGGGGTCACCGGCTGGCTGAGCACGGTCGGCGTGGTAGAAGACACCGTGGACAGGTCCGGCGCGATGACCTTGTCCACCAGGTAGGGCTTCATCAGCGTGCCGTTGTTGGCGATGGTGGCGGCCAGCATCGCTTCCTGCAGCGGCGTCACGGTGTCGCTGAACTGCCCGATGGCCGAGTACGCGGTGAGGCTGGGCGCTGATACGGGCGGGAAGTTGCTCTGCGCGACCGGCAGCGGGATGGTCAGGTTCGCGTCGTTGAAGCCGAACTTGTTCGCCTGGGCCCGCAACGCCGTCCCGCCCAGGTGCTCGCCGAGGCTGCCGAACACGGTGTTGCAGGACACCGTGAACGCGTAAATGATCGGCACCTTGCCGTTGCCGGTCGGGTTGCTGCCGTTATTGCACGGGCTGGCGCCGTCGTTGATCAGCTTGTTCGTGGTATCCGGCAGGGTGAGCTGGGTCGGCGCGAACACCGGGGTGTCCGGGTTGGCCACCGTCCCGTTGCCGAACGCGGTCGAGCTGGTCACGATCTTGAACGTGGAGCCGGGCGGGAACGTCGTGTCGATGGCGTTGTTGATCAGCGGGTGGTTCGGGTTGGTCAGCAGCGCCTCGTCGTTCTTGTTCAGCTGGGTGCCGTCCAGGGTGGCCAGCAGGTTCGGGTCGAACGTCGGGTAGGACGCCAGTGCGAGGATGGCGCCGGTCTGCGGGTTGATGGCCACTACGCCCGCGGTCCGGCCCATCGTCTGCAGCGCCTGGTAGGCCGCCTGCTGGGCCACGGAGTTGATGGTCAGCTGGACCGTGGCGCCCTTCTTCGGCTTGCCGGTGATCAGGTCGATCAGGTTGTGCACGGCCAGGGCCGGGGCGGACCCGGACAGGTCCTTGTTCTCCGCCTGCTCGATGCCGGTGGCGCTGTAGAGCGAGTCGAACCCAGTCACCGGCGCGTACACCGGACCGGCCGGGTACTGCCGCTGGTACTCACCGGCCGCCTTGTTCATCTGGGAGTCGGCGATCACCTTCCCGTCGGAGGTGATGATCGGGCCGCGCTGGAAGTCCAGCTGCGCGGAGAAGGTCCGGCCGTTCCCGGGCTCGCTGGCCAGGCTGCTGGCCTCGAAACCCTGCACGTAGTTCACGTTGACCAGCAGCAGCACGAACATGACGAGGCAGGCAAGGGAGATACGGCGCAGGGCGCGGTTCATCCGGCTCGCACCACCTGCGTCATTCCCTCGTCCTGGATGGGCTGCGGGGCTGGCCGTCGCGCGGTGTCGCTGATCCGCATCAGCATGCCGACCAGCATCCAGCTGGCCACCAGTGAGGAGCCGCCCTGGGACAGGAACGGGGTGGTGATGCCGGTCAGCGGGATCAGCCGGGTGACCCCGCCGACGATCACGAAGACCTGGAGCGCGAGCACGAAGGCCAGGCCGCCCGCCAGCAGCTTGGAGAACGGGTCGCGGACCGCGATCGCGGCGCGCAGCCCGCGCTGCACGATCAGGCCGTAGATGAGCAGCAGCGCCATCAGCCCGGTCAGCCCGAGCTCCTCACCGAACGCGGTCACGATCAGGTCGCTCTGCACCAGCGGGGTGTAAAAGGGCTGCCCCTGGCCGAGGCCCCGGCCGAGGACCCCGCCGAAGCCCAGCCCGTACAGCCCCTGGACCAGCTGGAAGGACTGGTTGTGCACGTAGTTGAACGGGTGCAGCCAGATCGTGAACCGCTCGCCCACATGCGCGAAGAGCTTGCTGGCGGCCAGCGCGCCGAACACGAACAGGGCCAGCCCGATCAGCAGCCACGAGGTGCGCTGGGTGGCGATGTACAGCATCGACACGAACAGCCCGAAAAAAATAGCTGACGTGCCGATGTCAGTCTCGAAGACCAGGACCAGCAGGCTGACCGCCCAGGCGATGAGGACCGGGCCCAGGTCACGGGCCCGGGGCAGGTCGATGCCCAGGATCCGGCGGCCGGCCAGGGCGAGCACGTCCCGCTTGGTCACCAGGTACCCGGCGAAGAACACGGCCAGCGCCAGCTTGGCGAACTCGCCGGGCTGTACTTCGAGGCCGCCGCCGAGGATGATCCACACCTTCGCGCCCTGGACCTCGCTCATCGAGGCGGGCAGCACGGCGGGCAGCGCGATCAGCACCAGGCCGATCGCGCCCAGCGTGTAGGTGTACCGCTGCAGTGTCCGCGGCTGCCGGATGAACGCCAGCACGGCCACGAACGCGCCCATGCCGACCGCGCTCCACAGCACCTGGACGGCCGTGGTGGACGTGGTCATGGTGGAGATCTGGGCCCCGGAGTTGCCCGCCCGCCCGGACTCCTGCAGCCGGTAGATCATCACGATGCCCAGGCCGTTCAGCAGCGCGGCCAGCGGCAGCATCAGCGGGTCGGCCCACGGCGCCAGCCAGCGCACCGCCAGATGGGTCAGCCCCACCAGGATGGCAAAGGCCACGCCGTACTCGAACATGCCGGACGGGATCTTGCCGTTCAGGCCGAGGCCGACGTTCGCGTAGGCCAGCTCGACCACCCCGACCACGAAGATCAGCATGAGCAGCTCGGTCCGGCGCCGTCCCCGTGGCGCGGGCACGCCAGCCGGCTGGACAGCCGGCTGGCTAGCCGTGCTACCCAGTGGCTGATCCGACGGGGAGGCGATCGCGCTCACGAAGATGTTCCTCCGTTCCCAGCGGTGGAGGCCGGCATGGGCGGGCAGTCACCTGGAATGGCAGGCGCGGGCGGCTTGGGCTCCGTGGTGGTCTTGCCCTTGACCTTGACCGTCACCGGCTTCAGGTTCTGCCAGGTCCGGAAGGCCTGGTAGGCGGTCTGGCAGCGCTGATAGTCCCCCCGGATGCTGGTCACGATCCGCTGCGCGGCCGTCAGCCCGGTGGCCGGGATGGTGGCCCGGACCGAGCTGCGGTCCATGCCGGGCAGGCTGGCCAGCGGGATGTCGGTGCGCTGGTACACGCTGGACAGGCTCAGCCCGGCGACGTTCTCGTTGATACCACGGTAGACGACGACCTTGCCGTTATCGACCGCCACGAAGTACTGGCTCTGCGTATACCGCCAGCCGGCGTAGGCGCCCCCGACGATGAGCACGACCAGGATGACCAGGGCCGTCTTGACCAGCGGCAGCCGCCGCCGGTGCGGGGGCTCGTCCTCGGCCTGGGTGGCCGCGCCTGGCGCCGGGTCGTCGTGCGCGATGGCCACCGCGACCTGCGGGGCGGTCCGGGTCAGCAGGTGCGCCCGGCCCGCCGGGCTGTCGGTGCGGTAATGCGGGCCCCCGCTGCCGTTGGACGCGGCGCCGACGACCACCGAGGCGTCGCTGGGCGGCAACGAAGCGGTGGCGCTGTCCACCACGTCCGCGACAATGCAGGTGATGTTGTCCGGGCCGCCACCCCGGATGGCCAGCTCGACCAGCTGCAGCACCACTTCGTCGAGATTGCTGACCGAGGCCAGCGTCTTGTGCAGGGTCTCTTCGCTGACCACCCCGGACAGCCCATCCGAGCACAGCAGGTACCGGTCGCCGACCTTGGCCTCGCGCAGGGACAGGTCCGGCTCCACGTCGGCCCGGCCGTCCAGCGCCCGCAGCAGCATGGAGCGCTGTGGGTGGGTCGCCACGTCGTCCGGGCTGATCCGGCCTTCATCCACCAGCGTCTGGACCAGCGTGTGGTCGTGCGTGATCTGGTGGAACTCGCGGTCCCGGAGCAGGTAGGCGCGGGAGTCCCCGATATGGCAGAGCGCCACCCGGGACCCGGACCAGAGCATGGCGGTGAGCGTGGTGCCCATACCCTCCAGCACCGAGTCCGCCACGACCATGTCGTGCAGGGTGTGGTTGGCCTCGGTCACCGCGTCGGCGAGTGCGTCCAGCAGGTCGTTGCCGGGCACGTCGTCGTCTAGCCGGGAGATCGCCGAGATGGCCGCGGCGCTGGCCACCTCCCCAGCGGCGTGCCCGCCCATCCCATCGGCGACGGCTAGCAGGCGTGGGCCAGCGTACGCTGCGTCCTCGTTCCCCTCCCGGAGGAGGCCGACGTCCGAGCGGATCGCGTACCGGAGTGCAAGTGTCATCTGCGCAATTCCAGAACGGTCTTGCCGATGCGGATCGGCACGCCTGTCGGCACCGGGGTCGGCTGGGTCACCTTCTGACGGTCGAGGTAGGTGCCGTTGGTTGACCCGAGGTCCTCAACGATCCACTGACCGTCTTGAGGGAACAGCCGGGCATGTCGGCTCGAAGCGTAGTCATCGTTGAGCACGAGCGTGGCATCATTCGCCCGACCGATGGTGATTTGCTGCTCAGTCAGGGCCAGGCTGGTACCAGCCAGTGCCCCCGCCGTGACCAGCAGGCGCTGGGGGGTGCCGCGCCCGCCCCGGGCCGGCCGTGCAGGCTTGGCCGGGCGGGACCGCGCGGGCTGCCGCTTCTGCTTCCGGCCGGACGGGGCCTGCCCGAACAGGTCCGTACGAACCACCCCCACCGCCGTGATCACGAAAAGCCACAGGACCGCGAGGAACGCAAGCCTGATCAGGAGGAGGGTCAGCGAGCTCATTGGGTCATGTGTCCTTGGGGTGCCTCGCCGTTGCGGCCTTGTCGGGGCTACTGCCTGAGTCGGGGGGGCTGCCTGGTCAGGGCGGGGCCCTACCGGGGCATACTCCCTGTGCGGAGCGTACGGTGCGCGGGGGCCTGCGCGGCCAGGGACGGCATCAGTAGATGCCGTCCCTGCGGAAGACCAGGGTCGTCCGCCCGAGCGTCACCTGGGTGCCGTCAGCTAGTGTCACGCGCCGCACTGGCTGGCCGTTCACGAAGGTGCCATTGGTGGAGCCTAGATCGACCAGCACCACCTCGCCGTCCTCGACCCGGAGCTCGGCATGGTGCCGCGACACCCCCGGGTCGACGAGCCGCAGGTCACAATCGGTGCCGCGGCCGAGCATGGTCACTGGCGCATTCAGCTCGTAGGTGCGCTGGCTGCTGCCGTCCGGCCCTGGCTCGGGCCCGGACACGAGCAGCCGCGGCCGTCCCCCGAATGATCCCTCCACGCTGGGCAGGTCGCTCGATGGCCGACGAATTTCTCCCCCTTCGACTGTGGTGCCCCGGATCACCCCGGAGCGGATCCGAAACGTCCCGGTTGTCAGGTCCGGGACCCCCTCGAACCTCATCCGGACCGGCCCGACGAAGGAGTACCCCTGCTCCCGGGCGTGCTCCCTGGCCAGGGTAGCCAGTTCCACGCCGAGGGAGTCCGCGTACACCTCGAGCCGGTCATAGTCGGTGTCGGCGATCTCCACCACGAAATCGTTCGGCACCAGAGTTCTGCCCTGCGCGACGATCGCAGCACGGTCATCCATTTCGCGCTGTACCGCGCTGGCAACCTCCACTGGTTGCAGCTCGGACTTGAACGCCCGCGCGAAGGCACCCTCGACCATGCCCTCGAGCCTGCGCTCGAAGCGCTGTAGAACTCCCACCGGGATACCTCCTTCCCCTATCCGCATCTGATGGTATCGGCGCTCGGGGGTTGGCTGGGGTTGGCTGAAGACGTGCTAACCTGTCTCCGCGCCCAGGGCGGGTGGCGGAACGGCAGACGCGCACGGTTCAGGTCCGTGTGTCCGAAAGGACGTGAGGGTTCAAATCCCTCCTCGCCCACATATCTGGTGGTGATGGCTAGCACACTTACCCCGCTAGGGGCAGGTGTGCTGGCCTGAAGTTTATGTGTCTATACCCGCTCCGCGGGCCGATCCCGCAGGTCCGGGAGCGCACTGTCACCACGAGGCCATCGTGTACCCAGGCGGCTGGGAATTTAACGATCTCCGGGTCTGGGGATCCGGGGATCACTGGTGGTGCACCCGCAGGTCCAGGAAATGTGTGGCGCAGGATATGCACGGGTCGTAGTTCCGGATCGCCTGCTCGCACTGCCGGGTCAGTTCCTCCTCCGGCAGGTCCAGCCGGTCCTGCACGAACGCCCGCAGGTCATGCTCGATACTGCGCTGGTTCTGCGAGGTCGGCGGGATGATCTGGGCGCTGCGGATGGTGCCGTCCGCGGCCAGCTCGTAGCAGTGGTAGAGGATCCCGCGCGGCGCTTCGGTCACCCCGTAGCCGGTCCCGGCCCGCGGCGGCACCGGAACGCCCGGTGCGGCCGCGCCGTCCCACTCGCTGACCAGACGCACCGCCTCGTCGCACGCATACACCAGTTCCACCGCGCGGACCACGATGGACTGGAACGGGTTGCGGCACACCGGCCCGAGCCCGGCCGCGCGGGCCGCCTCCCGGGCCAGCGGGGACAGTGCCGCGGAACGGACCGAGTACCGGGCGAGCGGCCCGGTCAGGTACCGGTCGTGGCCGAGCAGCCGCCCGTGCAGCGCGTTGGACCGGGCCACCTGCTCCTCGGTCACGTACTCCTCGAACGCGGCGGCCGGGAACGACAGGCCGCTGCTGGAGGTCACCGTGCCCCCGTCGATCGGATAGCGCCCGTCCTGCGCCAGCGCCAGGTACTCGCAGTCCAGCTCCAGGCCGGGAAACTCGAACCCGGCCACCAGGCGGACCGTGGCCAGCGCGTCGTCCCGGGCCACCAGCAGCGTCTCCCGCAACCTGGCCAGATCCTCCCGCCCGGGCAGCCGGTAGAAACCGCCGACCCGCACGTTTACCGGGTGCACGGCACGGCCACCGACCACGGTGAGGATTTCGTTGCCTGCCTTCTTGAGCCGCAGCCCGAGCTGCACTGCGTCGCGGTGCTCACTGGCCATGGAGATCGCGCTGTCATAGCCGAGGAAGTCCGGGGCATGCAGCAGGAACACATGCAGCGCGTGGCTGGCGATCCATTCGCCGCAGTAGAGCAGCCGCCGCAGCCGCCGCAACGGCTCCGGGATGATGACCCCGCAGGCATCCTCGATCGCCTGGCAGGAGCTCATCTGGTAGGCGACCGGGCAGATGCCGCAGATCCGCGCGGTGATGTCCGGCGGCTCGGTCCAGGCCCGGCCGCGCAGCAGTGCCTCGAAGAACCGCGGCGGCTCGAAGATCCGCAGCTCCACGTCCGTGACCTGGCCGCCGCTCACCTCGACGGTCATGGACGCCTCGCCCTCGACCCGGGCGAGCATACCGACGTGCAGAGTTTTCCGGCCCGCCGCCTGGCCCGCCGCCGCCCCGCCCGCCGCCTCGCTGCTCACCCGGCACCGCCGTCCTGCGGCCCGGTTCCGGCTTCCTGCCGGAGGCTCTCCGCCTGGAACGCCGGGGCCGCCGCGTTGAAGGTGCGGAACACCCGGACCCGGGCCGGCCTCGGCATGCCCAGGTCAGCCAGCTGCCCGGCCAGCGCCGCCGGGTTGGCGCTGTCCTGCGGCCCGAAGCAGCCGTAGCAGCCCCGGTGCACCGCCGGGCACAGCGCGCCGCAGCCCGCCTGGGTGACCGGCCCCAGGCAGGGCGTGCCGTGCGCCACGCTCACGCAGACCAGCCCGCGCCGCTTGCACTCCGCGCACACGCTGCCCGCCGGGATCCGCGGCCGCCGCCCGTGGATGGCCGCCGCCAGCACCTCGAGCAGCTGTTTCTTGTCGATGGGGCAGCCATGCAACTCGAAGTCCACCGGGACATGGGCCGCGATGCCGGTGGATTGCGCCAGGCTGGCCACGTATTCGGGGTGCGCGTACACGCTGCAACGAAAATCGTCCGCAGTACTGAAATTCCGCAGGGCCTGGATCCCGCCACTGGTGGCGCAAGCGCCGATGGTCACCAGCCTGCGCGAAGCCTGGCGGATCTCGTGGATCCGCTCCGCGTCGTGCGGCGTGGTGATCGACCCTTCCACCAGGGAGAGGTCGTACGGGCCGGCCGCTGCCCCGCGGGTGGCCTCGGGGAAGTACGCGATCTCGATCTGACCGGCCAGCTCGAGCAGCTCGTCCTCGCAGTCGAGCAGGGTGAGCTGGCAGCCGTCACAGGACGCGAACTTCCACACGGCGAGAGTGGGCCGCTTCCCGGGCATTTCACACCTCCCGCACCGCGAGCAGCGCGGCGAGCTGGTCGTAGCCAAACACAGGCCCATCGGTGCAGATGAAGAACTCGCGTAGCTGGCAGTGCCCGCACAGGCCGATCCCGCAGACCATGTTGCGTTCCATCGAGATCCGGATCGTCTCGGCGCCCATCCCGCTGTCCAGCAGCGCCCTGGCCACGAACCGCATCATCACCTCGGGCCCGCAGACCAGCGCGAGCGCGTGGCCGGGGTCGAACGAGGCCGCCGGGATCAGCGCGGTCACCAGGCCGACCGGCCCGGCCCAGCCCGGGTCGGCGCGATCCACGGTGATCGCCACCTCGACTCCGGCGGCGGCCCATTCCGCCAGCTCGCCGGGGTAGAGCCGGTCGGCCGGGGTGCGCGCGCCGTAGAGCAGCACCACCCGGCCGTAGCTGGTCCGCTTGGCCAGGATCTCCAGCACCGCGGAGCGCAGCGGCGCGAGCCCGATCCCACCCGCGACGATGACGATGTCCCGGCCCATCCCGTTGCTGACGTCCCAGCCCGTCCCGTACGGGCCGCGCACGGTGAGCACGTCGCCGCTGGCTGCGGTGGCCAGTACGTGGGTGACCCCGCCGACGTCGCGGACGGTGTGCAGCAGCAAGCCGCAGTCCCCGGGGTCGCCGCTGATCGAGATCGGCACCTCACCCGCGCCGAACGCACCGAGCATGGTGAACTGCCCGGGCCGGAAGGCCAGCGGCACTCCGTCCGCGGGCTCCAGGGCCAGCGTGACGGTGTCGGAAGTGTCCTGGCGGCACCCGCGTACCAGGAACGGCCGCGGCAGCATGGGATTCACGGACCCGGGTTGCGCGGTCCCGGACGGCGCGGGCCGGGAAGGCGCGGGCCCGGACGGCGCGGTCCCGGACGGCGCGGTCCCGGACGGCGCTGGCCCGGACGGCGCTGGCCCGGACGGCGCTGGCCCGGACGGCGCTGGCCCGGGTGGCGTCATCACGGGTCGCCGTAAACGTCGAGCAGCCGCACCCTGGTCGCCTGCAACCGGTGCGACATCAGCTGGGCGACCCGCTGCACCAGGGCGTAGCCGAGCCGGGGATCGGCCTCGCACTTCCCGCGCAGGCAGGCCGAGTCCAGCGAGACCAGGCTGGTTGGCTCAGCCGCCCGGGCGTCGCACAGCCACCGGTACGGCGGGATGAGCCACGGCCAGTCCAGTACCTCACCCTGGCCAGCTGAGTCCAGCACGTGCGGGCCGCTGGCCGGGCTGAACAGTTCCAGCCCGATCCGGCCGTGCAGGACCACGTAGAAGTGCTCGGCGCTGCCGCCCTCCCGGAACAGGTACTCACCCGCCCGCAGGTGCTGGTTGCGGGCACAGCCGGCCAGCTCACGCACGGCCGCCTCGTCCAGGCCCGCGAAGAAGGGATGGTCGCCCAGGTAGTCCGCGATGGTCCGGGTTCTCATGCTGATGTCCCCCCTTCGGCCGGAGCCGCTCCTTCGGCCGGAGCCGCTCCTTCGGCCGCCAGTCCTTCATCGCCGCCCGCCGGTCCATTACCGCTGGCTGGGCGCTCCTCCCCGCCGCCCGGGAATCCTTCCTCCCTGGCTGGGAGCGGGGCCCGCAGCGCCGCCGCCTCCTGGGTGATGTCGATGGCCGCCGGGCACCAGGTGATGCACCGGCCGCAGCCCACGCAGCCTGACATGCCGAACTGGTCGATCCAGGCGGCCAGCTTGTGCGTCATCCACTGCCGGTACCGGGACCGGGTCGAGGCCCGCACGGTCCCGCTGCCGAGGTGCGAGAAATCACTGGTGAAGCAGGAGTCCCAGACGCGATGCTGTTCACCCTGGCTCAGCGTCAGGTCACTGACCTGCTCGACCGAGGTGCAGAAGCAGGTGGGGCAGACCAGGGTGCAGTTCGTGCAGGCCAGGCAGCGGGACGCCACGTCGTCCCAGCGCGGGTGCTCGGCCGCGCCGTAGAGCAGGTCGCGGATGCCGTCGGTGTCCAGGTGGCGGCCCATCCGGGCGGCCGAGGCCGTGATCACGCCGTCAGCCGCGGCCAGGTCGCTGCGGCCCGCGGCCGGGGCGTGCAGGTCGTGCAGCAGCTCACCGCCCTGCGCGCTGCCCGCGGTCAGCACGAACCGGTGCCCGCTCTCATCGAGCAGCTCAGTCAGCGACAAGTCGTAGCCAGCGTCCGGCCGCGGGCCGGTGCCCATCGACACGCAGAAGCAGGTGGCGCCCGGGTTCCCGCAGGCCACCGCGATGATGAAGGCACCCTCCCGGCGGGCCGCGTACCCAGCGTCGGTGGCCGCCCGGCCGAGCAGCACCTGGTCCTGGATGCCGATCGCGTGCAGGTCACAGGACCGCACCCCGAGCAGCGCGTACCGTGGCGGCGGCTCGGGTGGGCGGATGGTCAGCCCGGCCTCGGTGCGCTGCCCGGACCAGAGCAGTTCCCGCGCGGGGAACAGCACGGACTTCCAGGACTGGGCGGTCGCCGCGAATCCGAACAGGGCCGCGTCACCGCGCTCGCGCAGCCGGTAGTGTGCGGCCTCCTGCTCGTCGCCGTACCCGGCGGGCAGCTCGGTCACGGCGGAGATCTCGGCCAGGGTGATCGCGCCGTCCCGGACGGTCGGCCCGATCACCTGATAGCCGCGGCCACGCAGCGCGTCGATGAGCGTTTGCAGGCCCGCCGTCCCGATGATCACCGGGCCGTCGTC
>CAWDRD010000033.1:0-9373 GCA_963804455.1 uncultured Actinomycetes bacterium | reverse complement strand
ACCAGATTGCGGGGGATTCGCGGTTCGTGGAAATCGCGCGACAGCGGGCGCGAGCCCTGGCGGAACGCGTGCGGCATCCTTGATCTCTTACACCCTGAAGGGTCTGCCGACGCCGTTGACTTGCCGACGAGTTGGCTCATAGGGCTACCCGAGCAACTGAGGACCGCGCACCTGATATATGGATTTTGGTACAAGCCATCTCTTGCTACTTAATTTTGTATTTCTCGTCTGCTAGGCGCTTCTGGGCTATAGCTAACTTATTGAAAAAGTAGGTTTTAAATCTAGCCGAAATTGGTTAGCCAATTGCCATAATATTCGCCGCAGGCAGCTCCCGTGGTGGGGGTTTCTGAACAAATTATGGGGTTTCGAGGGAATGGGCAGTTTACTGTCCCCCTGCAGTTTGCGTTTTTCAAAGATGCAAAATGGAAGTCATCGCAAGATGATAACAAGCCTTTTAAGGAGGTTGGTATGAAGCTGTTCAGAATAGGGGTATTGATAACATTCCTTCTCGCTATGGTGTGTGTAAATCAGGCGGTACGCCAAGGACATCGTCCACTCGGGCAACACCTCGTCGGCGTCGATCCCGCTGGCCCTGTCGCGCGATGATCGAGCGCGGCGAGGTCGGCTCCGGCTCGGCCGTCCTGCTGCTCGGCTTCGGCGCCGGCATCAGCTATGCGGCGCAGGTGATCACGGTACCCTGACCGCGCCGCGGCCCGCGGGTGCCGCCGCCGGGCCGACCAGTAACCACACGAAGGAGAACACGATCACATGGCCATGACCGAACAGGAGATCCTGACCGGCCTCGGCGAGATCATCGACGAGGTCGCGGGCGTCCCCGCCGACCAGGTCACCCCGGACAAGAGCTTCGTCGACGACCTGGACATCGACTCGCTGTCCATGGTGGAGATCGCGGTGGCGGCCCAGGACAAGTTCGGCGTGGAGATCCCCGACGACCAGCTGAAGAACCTCAAGACCGTGCAGGACGTCGTCGACTACGTGCGCAACGCCGAGGTCTCGGCCTGACCAGCGGCACGGGCGCCGCCGCCGTCGGCGGGCTGGTGCAGCGCCGCATGGCACCGAGTGAAGGGAGCGATTCACAGTGCGGGCAGATCGAACCACGCGTCGTCGTCACCGGGCTGGGCGCGACCACGCCGCTGGGCGGGGACGTCGCCGCGACCTGGGAATCGCTGCTGGCCGGCCGGAGCGGGGCCAGCCAGCTCGCCCGGACTGGGCCGCTGGCCTGCCGGTGCAGATCGCCGCGCCCGCCGCGGTCGACCCGGCCACGGTGCTCGACCGCGTGCAGGCGCGCCGGCTGGACCGGTGCGAGCAGTTCGCGATCGTGGCGGCCCGGGAGGCGTGGGCCGACGCGGGATCACCCGACGTGGACCCGGACCGGCTCGGCGTGGTCGTCTCCAGCGGCATCGGCGGCGTCGCGTCCACCCTCACCGCCTACGACACGCTGCAACGACAAGGGCTGGCAGCGGCTGTCCCCGTTCACCGTGCCGATGCTCATGCCGAACGGCTCGGCGGGCTGGATCGCGATCGAGCTGGAACGCGCGCGCCGGGGTGCACACCACGGTCAGCGCGTGCGCGTCCGGCGCCGAGGCCATCGGCTACGCGCATCGACATGATCAGGTCCGGCCGCGCCGACGTGGTGCTGGCCGGCGGCACCGAGGCGGCGATCATGCCGCTGAACATCGCGGCGTTCGCCGCGATGCGGGCCCTGTCCACCCGCAACGACGAGCCAGAGCGGGCCTCCCGCCCGTTCGACAAGGGCCGGGACGGCTTCCTGCTCGGCGAGGGCGCAGGCATGGTGGTGCTCGAATCGGCGGAGCACGCCGCCCGGCGCGGCGCCACCGTGCATCGCCATCGCGGCCGGGGTCGGGTACTCCTCGGACGCCCACCACATCGCCCAGCCCGATCCGGCCGGCACCGGGATCGACCCGGTCCATCGAGCCGGCGCTGGCCGACGCCGGCGTCGCGCGCCGAGCAGATCGTGCACGTCAACGCGCACGCCACATCCACCCCGGCCGGCGACGTGGTCGAGGGGCAGGCGATCGCCCGGGCCCTGGGCGCCGCCGCCGCCGGGGTCGTGGTGTCGGCCACCAAGTCGATGACCGGCCACCTGCTCGGCGGGGCCGGCGCGGTCGAGTCGGTGGCCACCATCCTGGCGCTGCGCGACCACGTCGCGCCGCCCACCATCAACCTGGACGATCCCGACGACGAGGCCGGGATCGACATCGCCACCGAGCCGCGCGAAGCTGGCGCCGCACGGCAGCGCCCCGATGGCCGCGCTGAACAACTCGTTCGGCTTCGGCGGGGCCAACGTCGCGCTCGTCTTCACCGCCGCCTGAACGCGTCTTCCCGCTGTCCCGCATCGTCGTCTCCGCCCTACCGTCGTCTCCGCCTACCGCCAGGAGGCTCCCCGTGACCGTCGTCGACAGCCGTGCCTCGGCCGCCCCTACCCGGGCAGCCCAGGCGCGAGCGCCGCCAACGGCGGCCCGGCCAGCGCAGCCCCCCCGGCCATCGTCCCGTGACCCGGAAGCCCGGCTGGAGGCGCTGTTCGACGCCGGGTCGGTCCGGCTGCTCACCCCGCACGACGACAGCGGCGCGGTCGCCGGCGGCCGGCACCATCGACGGCATGCCGGCCGTCGCCTTCGCCAGCGACCCGCGGGTGCAGGGCGGCGCGATGGGCAGCGCGGGCTGCGCGGCGATCGTCGCCGCCTACGACGAGGCGGTGGCCAGCGGCGCGCCGGTGATCGGGCTGTGGCACTCCGGCGGCGCCCGGCTGCGCGAGGGCGTGGAGAGCCTGCACGCGGTGGGCACCGTGTTCGCCGCGATGACCCGGGCCTCCGGGCGTGGTCCCGCAGATCTCGGTGGTGCTCGGCGCGGCCGCCGGCGGCGCCGCCTACGGTCCGGCCCTGACCGACGTGGTGATCCTGTCCGACCACGGCCGGATCTTCGTCACCGGCCCGGACGTGGTGCGCAGCGTGACCGGCGAGGACGTGGACATGGCCCGGCTGGGCGGCCCGGAGCCGCACAGCCGCCGGTCCGGGGTCGTGCACCTGGTCACCGCCACCGACGCCGAGGCGATCGAGCCAGGCCCGGCGAGCTCGCGGTGCTGCTCGGCGACCAGCGGGCGGTGGACCTCGGCCGGGTGGCCGGCCCGGACGACGGCCCCGCCCTGGACACGCTGCTGCCCGAGTCGCGCGCGCCGCGCCTACGACGTGCACCCGCTGCTCGACCGGCCTGCTGGACGGCCCGGGCATCGAACTGCACCCGCGCTGGGCGCCGAACGTGGTCACCATGCTCGGCCGGCTGGCCGGGCGGACCGTCGGCGTGATCGCGAACAACCCGCTGCGGCTGGGCGGCTGCCTGGACGCCACCTCGGCGGAGAAGGCGGCCCGGTTCGTCCGGATGTGCGACGCGTTCGGCGTGCCGCTGGTCGTGATCGTGGACGTGCCCGGCTACCTGCCCGGCGTCGGCCAGGAGTGGGACGGGGTGGTGCGCCGCGGCGCGAAGCTGCTGCACGCGTTCGCCGAGGCGACCGTGCCCCGGGTCACCCTGGTCACCCGCAAGTCCTTCGGCGGCGCGTACATCGCGATGAACTCCCGCGCGCTCGGCGCGACCAGGGTCTTCGCCTGGCCGGGCGCCGAGATCGCGGTGATGGGCGCGGTCGCGGCCGTGCGCATCCTGCACCGGCGCACGCTGGCCGACGTGCCCGCCGAGCACCTGGCACGAGGAGGAGGCCAAGCTGGCCGCGGAGCACGAGCGGGAGTCGGGCGGCCTGGCCCGCGCGCAGGCGCTCGGCGTGGTCGACGAGGTCATCGAGCCGGCCGCCACCCGGCAGGCGCTGGCCCAGGCCATCGCCGGCCGCGCCGCAGCGGCGCGGCCAGCACGGGAACATCCCGCTCTGACCGGGCCGGACCCGATGCCGCCGGACCGCCCCCTGCTGGTCGTCGAGCACGAGCCAGATGCGCCTGCCGGGCTGCTGGCCGACTGGGCCAGAGACCGCGGGCTGGCCCTGCACGTCGTCCGCCCGGGCACCGGCCAGCCCCTGCCCACAGCCCTGTCCGGGTTCCGCGGGGTGGTGCTGCTCGGCTCGGAGCAGACCGCGTTCGACGACTCGGTGCCGTGGCTGGCCGCGGAACTGGCGCTGACCGGCCGGGCGCTCACCGACGACATCCCGCTGCTCGGTATCTGTTTCGGCGGCCAGGTGCTGGCCCGCGCCCTGGGCGCCCGGGTCTACCGGCTGCCCGAACCGGAGATTGGCTGGGTGCAGCTGGCTGGGGCGCACCCCCGGATACCCCCCGGGCCGTGGCTGGCCTGGCACCGGGACGGGTTCGAGCCGCCCCCGGGCGCCGGCTGCTGGCTGCGGGCGCGGTGTCGGTGCAGGCCTTCGCCACCGGGCCGCACCTGGGGCTGCAGTTCCATCCCGAGGCAACCGGGCCGATCATGGAGGCCTGGATATCCTCGATCACCCCGGCACCCGGCCCCGGCCTGGCCAGCCAGCTCCGTCACGGCTGGCAGCAGGCCGCCGGGGTGGTGGCGGGGAATGCCGCTACGTTGTTCTCCAGTTGGCTGGAAGGGGACTTCGCCGACGCGGCACGGATCCCCGTATCCCTGGAGGAATCATGACTACCCAGCTCGTCAAGCCCCTGTACGCGGCCCGGGCCACCGCGACCGGCGGCCGGTCCGGTCACGCGGTCACCGACGACGGCCTGCTTGACGTGACGCTGGCGCCGCCGAAGGAGATGGGCGGCCCGGGCGGGGCCACCAACCCCGAGCAGCTGTTCGCCGCGGGCTATGCGGCCTGCTTCCAGAGCGCGCTGGCCGTCGTGGGCCGCCGCGCGGGCGTGGACACCAGTGACTCGCTGGTCGAGGCCGACGTGTCGATCGGCACCGTGCCGGGCGGCGGGTACGGGCTGGCCGTCACGCTCAAGGTGACCATCCCCGGCCAGAACGCGGACGTCACCCGCTCGCTGACCGAGGCGGCCCACGAAGTGTGCCCGTACTCGAACGCGACCCGCGGCAACATCGAGGTCACCCTGGAAACGGGCTGAGCCTGCTCGCTAACGCCCCAGTGGGCTGAGCTCTGCTAGCTACTACCCCTGCTAGCTGAAGCGGGGCGGCTGGCCGGTGGCCTCGAGCACGGCCACGTATCTGCGCAGCGCGGCACGGGCCACGCACGGCCGCCTGGGCTAGCGGCCGGCTGCGCTAGCTACGGGCGGGGGCCGCCGCTGGCAGCCGGGCGTAGCTGGCCAGCACCAGGTCCCAGAAGGCGGGCACGTCGATGGACATCGCGACCTGGGCGTTGCGGGTGTCTGCGGCCGCGGCGAAGTTCGTCACGGTCATCCCGGTCGTCCACTGGCCCGTGGTCTCCACCTCGACCCGCGCCGGGACGCTGCCGAACAGGCTGGGCTCAGCCACCAGCGCCAGCGCACACACATCGTGCACCGCGGGCCCGCTGGCGGCGCCGTCTGCGGCGGGACCGTCCGGGGCGCCGTGGCTGGTCTCGTGCCGGTAGCCGAGCAGGCCGGGCAGCAGCAGGTCGGCGCCGAGCCGGCCGAGGCCGCGCATCCGCTCCTGCACCGCGGGGGTGGCCCGGGCCTGCAGGGTCACGTCCAGCCCGACCATGCTCACCTGCCATCCCGCGGCGAACACGATCGCGGCGGCCTCGGGGTCGGCCAGGATGTTGAACTCAGCGGCGGGGGTGACGTTGCCCCGTCCCGCCGACCCACCCATGATCACGAAGTCGCGCACCCAGCCGGCCAGCCGCGGCTCGTACCGCAGCGCGAGCGCGATGTTGGTCAGCGGGCCGGTGGCGACCAGGGTGATCTCGCCCGGGGCCGCGCCGATCTGCCCGATGAGGAAGTCCACGGCGTGCCCATCGGCTGGCGCCCGGGCCGCAGTGGGCAGCCGCGCCGCACCCAGCCCGGACTCGCCGTGCACGTGCCGGGCATCCAGCAGGGCGCGCAACAGCGGCCGCCCGCTGCCGGCCGTCACCGGCACCTCCGCGCAGCCAGCCAGTTCCAGCACGCTGAGCGCGTTCGCGGTGACCTTCCCGAGGTCCACGTTCCCGCTGACCGTGGTCACTCCGGCCAGCTCCAGGCCTGGGTGACCACAAGCGAAGGCAATGGCCAGCGCGTCGTCGATGCCCGGATCGCAGTCCAGGATCACTTTCCGCTGGATCGCCTGCCCGGGGACACGATCAGCCTGCGTCATCCAGCCGAGTCTAGGCGAGCCCGCCCGCCGGTCTCTGCGCGGATGCGCCACCTGGCCGGGCGGTCATCCGGTCGCGTGCAGCCAGCGCACCGGGGCGCCCTCGGCCGCGCACCGGAACGTCTCGAGTTCCGCGTCCCAGGCCCGGCCCAGCAGCCGGTCCAGTTCGGCCTCGAGCGTGGTGGCGGCCACGCTGGTGCCCGAGACGGGGTGCAGGGCGGAGCGCGCGGCGCCAGCCACGGTCATGGCGGCTAGCAGCCGGTTCTCCGGCACCATGATGTCGCCGTTGGCGCCGGTCACCCCGCAGAACGTGCCCAGCGACGGGGTGTAGCTGTAGCGGACCGCGTCACACCCTGGGCTGGCCTCTTCGGTGACCTCGAAGCGCAGCCGGTTCCAGCCGGCCAGGGCCGACATGATGGCCCCGGCCGTGCCGACCGGTCCGTGCCAGGTCAGCTCAGCCCGGAGCGCGCCCGGGGCCGCGGGCTGGCTCACCCACGGTAGGTCTACGGGCACGCCAAGACGCCCCGCCACTGCCCACTCGATGTGCTGGCAGAGCGCCGGGGGTGCGGAATGGACCTGCAGCACGCCACGAACTGACACCAGACCTCCCTGCGAGCAACCGAGGTGCGTCTTCCCCAACGACCTCGCCTGCGGCACGGATGATCTGCTGCCGCGACCAGCCTAGCAGCCCTAACAGCAAATACGACAACGTGATGTAGTAGAAACGTGAGCGAGTACGACATCGCCGGGCTGTTGTTCACCGCCGACATGTACGGCGTGCAACTCGACCAGCTCGCGGCCAGGCTCGGCATAACCGAGCCGCGGGCGCGAGCCCTCGCCGCGCGCTGGCGGCAGCGCGGTTACGCGGACACCGCCCGGCTGGGGCCGGGCCATCCCTGGGTCTGGCTGACCCGGGCTGGGCTCGCCGCCTGCGGGCTGCCCTACCGGGCCGCCCCGCCCGCCCTGTCCCGGCTCGCCCACCTGCGCGCGGTGACTGCGGTCCGGCTCGCCCTGGAGGGCACCCGGGAGTACGCCGCCGCGGGCGCGCACTGGCGCAGCGAACGCCGGCTGCGGGCCAGGATGGGCAGCCGCGTCCCGTTGCGGGAACACCTGCCGGACGGCGAGGTGCTCTGGCCGGACAGTGCGGAGTCCGGCAGTGCGGAGTTAACCCGCACCGGGTCAGCCAGCACCGCGCCAGCTAGCACGGCGCCAGCCAGCACGGGGCCAGCCAGCACGGGGCCAGCTAGCACCGTGCCGTGGGCCGGCGAATGCTGGGCCATCGAGGCGGAGCTCACCCGCAAGACCGTGCCGCGGACCGCGGCCATCATGACCGAGATCCTCACCCGCACCGGCGACTACGGCTGCCCGGCCGGGCAGGTCCGGGTCCCCGGCCAGCCGCCCCGGCACGCCCGGGTGCTGTACGTGTGCTCGGTCGCGGCCCGGCCCACGGTGCGCCGGGCCCGGGCGACGCTGGGCGGCAACGCCGCCCGGGTGGAGATCCGCAGCCTGCCCGCGGCCGCCGGGCTGGCGTCCGGTCTTCCCCCGGCGCACCCCGGAGCAGCGTCATGATCCGCGCCTACCTCGCCTTCCTGACCGTGCGTGGGCTCCTCCGGCTGGGCTGGCGGCTGTTCCGGGTGGTGGTGTTCGTTGCGGGCCTTGTCCTGGCCGCGCCGGTGACGCTCGTCGCCGCCTACGCGATGACCCTGGCCTGGTTCCTCGGCTGGCCCCCGCGCCAGCTGTACCGCGCGGCGGTCTGGTGCGTGCCGATGATCGCGGCGTGGCTGGCCGCGGCCGCGGTCAGCGGCGGTGCCCAGCGGGCGGCCGCCACCCCGTACCTGGCCTGGCTGGCCATGTGGCACGACGCCCTGACCGGCCGGTACCTGCTGGCGGCAGTCAGCATCGCCCCGGCCGCGATCCCGCTTGGGCTGCTGGCCGGCGGCCTGGCCTGGGCCTGGCGAATCTACTCGATGCAGACCGGCAGCGGCGGGCTCGCGCCCAGCGCTCCGGCCGCGTTCGACCAGCGGCAGTGGCGGCATCAGGTGCGCACCGCCCAGGCGCGGATCGCGGCGCCCGGCTCGGTGCCGCTGATTTCCCGCGACGGGAGCATCGTGGCCGGTGCCGTCATCAGGTCGGTGCGGCACCCAGCGGTGGCGCTGGCGGCCATCCCGTACCCGCGGTTGCGCTCGCACCAGGTGGTCATCGGGACCACGGGGACCGGGAAGACCACGCTGTTGCTGCGGCTGTGGGCCGGGTTCATGACCCGGGCGCGGCAGCAGTACGCGGCCGGGACCGGGCCACGGCCGCTGCTCGTCGTGCTGGACTGCAAGGGCGGGGCCGACTCGCGCCGGATCGCCGACCGGGTCCGCCGGGTGCTGCGCGGTGCTGGCGCGGCCCGCACCGCGATCTGGCCGGACGAAGCGGCCCTGTGCCTGTGGCAGCTGCCGCCGCACCAGCTCACCAGCACCCTGGCCGACATGATCGAGCACGGCACCGGCTCGGCCGCCTACTACGCCGACGTGCTGGAGGCCATCGTCCGGCTGGCGGTGGACGCGCCGGGCGGACCGCCCAGCAGTTCCGCGGACTTCCTGGCCCGGCTGGACCCGGGCTGGCTGGCCATGGCGTACGCGGCCGGCGGCACCGCGGACGACGCCGCGCTGCTGCGCACCTCGGCCAGCCAGGTCGGTGACGTGGCGCTGCGGTTCCGCACCCTGCTCCGCCGCCTGGGCGCCGGGCTGGACGGGCCAGGCAGCTTCGCGGACGCCGATGTCTGGTACTGCATCCTGGAGGGCACCGCGGAGATCGCCGTGGCCGAGGCGCAGGCCCGCGCGCTCGTGGACATGCTGGCCTGGTACGCGGCGGCCGGAGCGGGCGAAACCGGCGCGGCGCGGGAAACGGCCGGGCGCGGCGGGCGGCGGGCGATCCTGCTCGCGGTGGACGAGTTCAGCGCGGTGTCCCGGCGGCTGCCGATCTGGCAATTGTACGAACGGGCCCGGTCGCTGGGCCTGGCCGTGCAGGTGTCCGCCCAGTCCTGGCAGGGCCTGGCCGCGGACGAGGACGAGCGGTACCGGGTGGCCAGCACCGCGGACGGCGGCATCTGGCTGCTGCGCACCCCGCACCCGGAGCCGGTCGCGGCGCTGGCGGGCACACGCCG
>CAWDRD010000032.1:0-43696 GCA_963804455.1 uncultured Actinomycetes bacterium | reverse complement strand
AGACGTCCAGGATGTCGGTTTCCTTACGGAAATCGGCCCCACCGCAGGGGCACCGGGTCCCCGGCGGCAGCAGCTCGGAAACCGGGCAGCGAACCAGAAGTCGGCGCCCTCCCGCCGCACCCGGGCAATGAGGTCGTGAAGGAGCTCCCGGGTGAGCAGCGCCTGGCCGCACTGCCGGCAGTGAAAGGCGATAATGGGCACGCCCCAGGAGCGCTGCCGGGAGATGCACCAATCGGGCGGCGCTCCACCATCTGGTAGATGCGTTCCCGGCCCCAGCGGGGAATCCAGGTGACCTGCCCGATGGCCGCCAGGGCCTTCTGCCGCAAACCGTTTTTCTCCATGGAAATAAACCACTGCTCCGTGGCCCGGAAGATGATGGGCTGTTTGCAGCGCCAGCAGTGGGGATAGCTGTGGGTCATTTCCCTGGGCTGGCCCCAGAGGCAAAGGCAGCAACGCCACCGGCCGCGGCAACCCCTACCTGTCCGCAGCCCTCGGCGAAGCCTCGATCAGCGCCTGCCGCACCCAGTCGTTCCTGGGCGCCCGCTACCGGCGCCTGGCCAAGCGCATGCCGAAAAAGAAGGCCCTGGTCGCGACCGGCAACTCCGTGCTCACCATCATGCACGTTCTGCTGGCCGACCCCAGCGCCCGCTACACCGACCTGGGCGCCGACTACTACGAACAGCGCATGCACGTCCGCCGCCAGGCCCGCAACCATGTCCGCAGCCTGGAACGCCTCGGCTACAAGGTCACCATCCAGGCCACCGCCACCGGCCCCGACGACCAGCCCTTGACCGCGACCGGCTGACTCCACCGGCCGCCACGACCCCGTCGGCGCTGACGCGCCGCCGGGTGCTGCCGCCTGCCCGGCGGAGGCTCTACTTTCGGACCAGGTAGATGAGCAGCTGATCCCGCGGGTGCAGGTCGGCACAGAAGTCTTCGATGGACTCCTGGATCTCGCTCGCCGGTTACGGCCGCACCAGCTCCAGGGCGGCGGTGACCACGCCCGGGACGGTGAGGCCGTAGCACTCGTAGAGGTCAGCGGGGACGCCGACCTCCAGGTCGGTGTCGGGCAGGCCGACGTTGCGGAGCGCGGCGCCGAGCCGCCGGCGGCCGGCGACCTCGGCGACCAGGCTGGCCAGGCCGCCGATCTCGTTGTGGTCCTCGACCGTGACGATCCGGCCGGTCCGCCCGGCGGCGTCCACGATGGCCGCCTCGTCGAACGGCTTGAGGTAGGCCGCATCGTAGACGTCCGCCTCGATGCCCTGGCCAGCCAGCCGAACGCGCTGAACCGGTCGGCCAGTGGCTCGATGTTCATGGCCGCCGAGGTGGGCCCGCTGCCGGAGAAGCCGTTGGCGTCCACGATCGCGACCAGGTTCCCCAGCCGGTAGTGGCTGGCCGCCATGATGGCCTCCCACACCTGCCCCTCCTGCAGCTCGCCGTCGCCGGTGAGGACGAAGGTCCGGTAGCCGCGCTCGGACAGGCGGCCGGCCAGAGCGATACCGGTGGCCACGGACAGGTTGTGGCCGAGGGCGCCGGAGCTGAAGTTGATGCCGGGGGCGAGCCGCATGTTGGGGTGATCATCGAGCGGCGACCCGATGGCGCCGAACTGCTTCAGCCAGTCCTGCGGGTAGTAGCCGAGGTCGGCCAGGATGGGCCAGAGCCCGGTGGCGACATGGCCCTTGCCGAGCAGGAAGCGGTCCCGGTCCGGCCAGTCCGGCTCGCCAGGCCGCAGCCGTAGCGTGTGGTAGTACAGCGTGGCGAAGATCTCCGCGCAGGAGAAGGTGCTCGAGTAGTGGCCGAGCCCGGCCTGATCGATCAGCCGTACGGTGTTGAGCCGGATCCAGTCCGCCCGCCAGGAGAGCTGGGTCGCGGTGACCGGGCGGCCCCGCTCCAGCGTGCCCGCCGCTTCACTGGAGGTGCCTTTGTGGGCCATCCGCGCCGCCTCTCCTGCCGCTACCAGCGCTGCTCGCCATCCGCGCCGCCCGCCCCGACCATGCTAGATCGTTTGCGAACATGTTGACAATATGATGGACGATTCGTTAACCTGCGCGCATGCTGGACGCGGACAAGCTGCGGTTCGGCCCAGAGGTACGCCAGCTGCCGAGCAGCTTCGTCTCCTGCACGGACTGGGCCGCGGTGTTCGCGCCCCAGGCGGACAAGGCCCGGGCCCTGGGCTGGCCGGTCCGGGAGATCGCGGCCGACCACGAGGCCCTGGCGACTGCGCCGGATCTGCTGGTCAGTGCCCTGCTCGAGGCCGTGGGCGCTGGCCCGCCGGCACGATCATCCGAGGCGTGATCATCCACGAGGCGTAGCCGCAGCCGGAAGCACAAGGCGAAGCCGCAGCCGCCCGGCCAGGGCGACAGAATGGGAGTACCGCATGTTTTCTGCACCGAGGATCACGCCATGACCCGAGCCGTTCCACCGTTCCGCGCCGACCATGTCGGCAGCCTGCTCCGGCCGCCGGAGCTGCTGGCCGCACGGGATGACTTCGCCGCGGACCGGATCGACGCTGATCAGCTCAAGGCCGCGGAGGACAAGGCCATCGACGCCGTCGTGGCGATGCAGCGGGACGTGGGCCTGCAGGCGGTCACCGACGGCGAGTTCCGCCGGGCCGTGTGGCACATGGACTTCATCAACCAGATCGGCGGCATCGGCCAGGCGGCCGGCCACATGGCGGTCACGTTCCACAATGCGGACGGCGACATCGAGTGGACCCCGGCCGCGCTGCACGTGGACCGCAAGCTCGTCATGGAAAAGACGATCTTCGGGGACCACTACCAGTACCTGGCCTCGGTGGCCGGGGGACTGGGCGCCGAAGCTGACCATCCCGTCGCCGAACATGGTGCACTACCGCGGCGGCCCGGCCGCAATTGACCCGGCCGTGTACCCGGACATCGAGGAGTTCTGGCACGACCTGGCCGCGGCGTACGCCGACGAGGTGGCCCGGCTGGCCGCGCTGGGCTGTACGTACCTGCAGTTCGACGACACCAGCCTGGCTTACCTGAACGACCCGGTGCAGCGGGCGGAGATCGCCGCGCGCGGGGAGGATGCCGATCATCTGCACCTGCGCTACATCCAGCAGGTCAACGACGCGCTGGCGGGCAGGCCCACGGGCATGACCGTGACCACGCACCTGTGCCGGGGTAACTTCAGGTCGTCCTGGGCCGCGTCGGGCGGGTATGAGTTCGTGGCCGAGGCGCTGTTCGGCGGGCTGAACGTGGATGGATTCTTCCTGGAGTTCGACGATGAGCGGTCCGGTGGGTTCGAGCCGCTGCGGTTCGTGCCGCCAGGCACGATGGTCGTCCTCGGCCTGGTCACCACCAAGCGTGGGCAGCTGGAGAACCCGGACGACCTGAAGCGGCGGATCGACGAGGCGTCCCGCTACATCCCGCTGGACCAGCTGTGCCTGTCCCCGCAGTGCGGGTTCGCCTCCGGCCTGGAGGGCAACTCGCTGACTTACGACGAGGAAGTGGCCAAGCTGCGGCTGATCGTCAGCGTGGCCCAGGACGTCTGGGGCTGAGCGGTTGAGGCTGGGCGTCCGGGACTGCGCGGGTGGGACTGGGCGCCTAGAGCTGACCAGGGTTACGGCATGTTCGCTTTGTCGGTCACATAGGTGACACAATTGTCTGTGATCCTGTGCTCGATAGTATCGATCCGGTTTCCAGATGTCGGCCTCGCAGCAGCGGCATGACGTCACGGTCGTCCGCACACGAGAGGCACGGCAGAAGGCATGGCAGCGATGAGCGAGATCCCGGAGCGCCTGCCGGAGACGGTCAGCCTGCTGGACCGGCTCCGGATGGCGATCTACCACGGTGAGCTGACCCCCGGGCTGCGCCTGGTGGAGACGGAGCTGGCCGCCCGGTACGAGACGTCCCGGGGCGCGGTGCGCGAGGCGCTGGTGCTGCTCAGTAACGAGGGTCTGGTATCGCGGGAGCGTAACCGGGGCGCCTGGGTCCGGCCGGTGTCACTGGACGAGGCGATCGAGATCACCGAGGCCCGGGCCGTGCTGGAGGGCCTGTGCGCGGCCAAGGCCGCGGCGCAGGCGACCAAGGCCGACCACCGGGAGCTGAAGGCCCTGGGCAAGCAGGTCAGCGAGGCCGTCGCGGCCGGCAATGTGGTGACCTACAACACGGTGAGCCAGCAGGTGCACGCCCGGGTCCGGGAGATCGCCGCGCAGCAGACGGTGGCCGGGATCCTGGACCGGCTGCGCTACCAGAGCGTGCGCTACCAGTTCCACGTGTCGCTGCTGCCAGGCCGGATGCAGCAGGGCCTGGCCGAGCACCTGGCCATCATCGACGCGGTGACGTCCGGGGATCCGCAGATCGCCGAGCGGGTGATGCGCGACCACCTGAACAGCGTGATCGGGGCGCTGTACCAGCTCGGCGAGATGGGCGGCCCGATGACCGCCGCCGCCTGGGGCTGACCGGGCCGTACTCCTCAGCCACCGACAGGCGGGCGCGGTCATTCGGCGGCCGGCAGGACGATGTGGTCCAGGGCGTACCGGGTCGGGCCGAGCGCGTCCGACATGATCGCCTCCATCACCGGCAGCGGGACCAGGCAGTCGGCGCAGGCGTCCGGCCCGGCCTGGATCCGCACCACCACCCGGTCCGGCCCGGTCACCGACCAGTTCAGCGAGTAGCCGTCGGCGGCCAGCACGTCCCGGAACCCTTGCAGCGCGCCGTCCAGGGCCGCGGTGTCATCAGGGCCTGTGCTCATACTGCTCCTCTGCGCTCATACTGCTCTGCTCGCGCGTGCGCGCCCGGGCCGTCCGGGCCGTCCGGGATCCGGACCACGGCGGGAGGACCGCCGCGCGGCCCGAACATCTCGACGACCGCGGACACCCCGGCGTTGTTGGCCCCGGCCACCGCGATCAGCACCGCGGCGGGGGAGGTCAGCGCCGGTACCAGGTCGGGGTGCTCGCTCGCCTGGGCCTGGTCCGGCATGGCCTCAGGATGGCTGGCGGGCAACCGCCACCGGGTCGTCTTCGACACCGCCTCTTTGCCCACGAACTCGAACCCGGGGAACCCGTAGGCCTTGGCCATGGCCTGCGCCGGCACCCGGAATGCGTCCGTGCAGCTGCTCACCGCCGGTACCCCCGCTCGTTCCAGCAAGATCCCATCGGCCAAACTGGCCGCGCTGCACGAGCCTCAATCACCGATGCCCGCCACCGCGAAGTCGCAGTTGTGCAGGATCCGCTGGATCAGGCTCTCCTCCGCCGGGGTTGCGAAGTAGCTCTTGGTGTACCGCGCCGAAGCCCGCAGCCCGTACTCCCGCTCGAGTTCCCGGGCGACTGCGGCCAGCAGCACGGCCGCGTTCGGCTTGGTGTTGTCCAGCAGCCCGACGGTCAGCCCGCGCAGGCGGCCCAACCGGGGCGCCAGCGTGCTGTCCACCGCCCGGTCATCGTCCCCGGTGGGGTCGAGCAGCTGCTCAGGTCCCGCCATGTGCCACCGCCGCTGAAGTGAAGGGCATCGATCGGGGGCGCCGCAAGGTCACCGCTGTTCAGCCAACCATGCCAGCCACTCCGCTGACAAGATTGTGAACAGTCCTGCTGAAAATTCCAGCGACTGGCGCAGCGTAAAGGCGCCCTCGGGGGCAGCACGCGGTCAGGTCGTTAACAAGATTGTTGGCATGATAGCCAGACTATTTGCTATCATTCTGGCCAGCCCTTGGCTGGGCTGTCCGGGGCCGCTATCCGGGGGCTGGCGTGGCCACGATGAGCCTGCGGCGCACCTGTCCGTCCCCCTAGCCGAAGGGCGACTCATGGAGTTCCTGGTACGGCAGTCCGCTGCCGCGGGCAGCTCGCTGCCGGACGAGCAACGACAGGTGCTGCGGATCGCAGAGCGGGCACGCGCGGCCGAGCTACGGGAAGCGGGCATCCTGATCAAGCTCTGGCGGGTGCTGGGCTCGAACGACTCGATCGCCCTGTACCAGGCGCCCGACGCGGACACGCTGCACGAGGCCTTGCTCTCGCTGCCGATGTTCCCCTGGCTCCGGTTCACGGTGGAGCCCCTGGTCACCCACCCCCAGGAAAGAGCCCTGGCCGCACACCCCCACGAAAACGCCCTCGCCGACGGCTAACCCGTCCGCCTCGACGGCTAACCCGAACGGGCTCCAGTTGCTCGGCGCCGCCAACTACGTCCAGCAGCTCTGCTACGGCGCCGCGCTGATCGCCGCCGTGGTGCTGTCCCGCCAGCCCCGGCGGCGGGCGTGACCGGTGCGCCGGGCGAGGTGCTGGCCCAGCTGTTCGACGTGCGGAACCTGACGGAAACGGTCAAGGATGCCGGCGGCGGGAAGCTGATCGCCACTGTCCAGGACGCCAATGGCAACATGGCCGGCCTTATCCAGGCACGCAGGCCTGCCAGATCCCCAGGCCGCGGCCAGCTGTCCGCGGCCCGTCCGCATTCCGGCTGTCCTTTTTACACCTGCGTTTCTCATGATCGCCGTGGCCTGGCATATCCCGGCGGCCCGGGGCAGGTGGATTGCGGCGCCTGCGGCCGGGCCCAGCCGCCATTGCGCAGGGGGTCGCTCACTGGCGGTCAGCTCCGGAAGTGACCAGCTCAGATGGGGTCTTCGGGGATGCCGACGGGGGCCACAGGGATATCTGGCGCGCCTTACGGTCCAGCGGCGAGCCATTCGGTAAGCAATTTGTAATAAGGCAAATTGGCCGTCAAAAGATGGCTGAATATCCCGATCCGGTTCCGCTCGTTCTAATGCCGGTCTACTGTGATCGACCGGGAGCGATACCGTACAAGGGAAGGTGTCGTGTCTAACCGGAGTTCTTACTATCATCCCAGGTTCTGGCAGCAGCCACGCGTGCGCCTGCTTGGGATAGCCGGCGTGGTCGCGGCGGTCCTGGGAGTGGGCGTGGCATTGCTTATCGCCCCGCAGGTCGCGAGCGTCCATAACGCCGCGAGCGTCGCGGGCGCCTGCGTCACGCCGTCCGCCACCACGACCGCGTCCACCACGGCAGCGACCGCAGCCACGCCGACTCCGTCAGTGTCGGCGTCGACGACACCGGTGGGGACCGTGTCGCCGTCGGCGTCCGCGTCCGTGTCGGCGACGGCAACGCCGTGCCCGACCACGTCCGCGTCCGCGTCCGCGTCGCCCACGGCGACCGCAGCCGCAGCGGCGGCGGTGGCGGTGGCGAACGTGAGCTGTGACATCATCGTGCCGGCCAACCCGCTGTCCGCGCAGGGCCTGGCCACCCCCTACCAGCTGACCGGGACGGGCGGGATGACCCCGGCGGCCTCGGGCTGCACCATGGCCAACGCGGCCAACCTGGGCGCGTTCGTGCAGGCGACGATCCTGAACCCGGCGACGGGTGCGCTCTCGGTGTACGAGCCGCTGGTGATCACGCAGGGCACCACGGCCGCGGCGCCGCCCGTGGTGCCGACCCTGCCCGCTGGCGCGATCGTCACGATCGACTTCGGGTTCAACGGGACCAACCTGACCCAGGTCGGTGCCACGCCCACGGCGCTGACCCAGGGGCACTGCGTGAACGGGCTGAACGGGTCGATCTTCGGCCAGGTGTCGTTCTGCAACGGAACCCAGTTCTTCCAGGCCGCGTTCCGGGCCGAGGCTCAGGGCAAGCTGGTCGTGCCGCCGTCAGGGACCTCCACCAAGGCCCCAGGTGTGGCCTGCCCGGTGACCCGTAACTTCAACATGATCGACCAGGACCCGAGCGACAACGTCACCAGCATCTACCTGCTCACGGCGACCGGGCAGACCGCGCAGCTGAACGCAGCCAACCAGGCGGCGCTGGCGGGTGCGACCGAGCTGGCCAACGGCAGTGACAACGCGCTGCTGGATGACTTCCTGGACCCGACGCTCGGGTGCACCCCGTTCAAGGAGCCTGACCTGACCATGGGCGGGACGCCCAGCACCTCGCAGGCGCTGGACGAACTGTCCGCGGCGAAGAACACCCCGACGCCAGCGGCGCTGGTGCCGGAGAACGACGAGATGGTGCTGGTCAACAACGCGTTCAACGCGCAGAAGACCAACCTGTACCGATCCAACGTCGGCCAGGCGCCCATTTCCGCAGCGAACAACCGGGCCGACAGCCCGGCGAACTACTGCGTGAACATGGTCAACATCCAGACGCCGTTCCTGAACACCAACCAGGCGCTGCTGGCCACCGGGACCTCGCCGGTGCCGGCGGTGGGCACGAACCTGCTGACCTTCCTGGCCAACCGGCTGAACATGTCCTTCACCAACCTCAACTGCCAGAACTTCGGGCTGACCAACCCGGTCACCGTGACCCTGAACGGCAACGGCGCCGCCACCGCCGCGACCTTCAACGTCACCCCACAGAAGGCAACCAACACCGGTGCCACCACGATGCCCGCGCCCGGCCAGCGAGCCGGCCTGGCCCCGGTAACCACCGCCTGATGAACCCCTCCGGAATGTAATCTCTCTGCCGCTGGCGATGGCCCTGGGGCAACTGCCCCGGGGCCATCGCCGTTCCAGTGACGTCTCTGGTTTAGGGCCCCATCGTCGTGGACGCTGAGCTGCACTAATGGCTGACCGCCAACAGGTCCAGACCCCAGCCATTCCCGTAAGCAATTCGTAAGGAGTTAAAAGATTACCGAAAGATGACGTGATATCTGGATCGGGCACCGGCTTCCTGATCACCAGGTCTAGGGTGAGCGACCGGGAGCGAGACCGCACAAGGGAAGGTGCCGTGTCTAACCGGAATAGTTCTTATTATCGTCCCAGGTTCTGGCAGCAGCCGCGGGCGCGCCTGATTGGGATCGCCGGGCTGGTCGCGGCCGTGCTAGGAGTGGGCGTCGCGCTGCTGATCGCCCCGCAGGTTGCGAGCGTCCATAACGCCGCTGCCGTCGCGGGTGCGTGTGTCACGCCTTCCGCTACCACGACCGCGGCTGCCACGTCCTCGTCCGCGCCCGCCGCGGCGGCGGCTTCGTCCGCGCCCGCCACGGCGGCTTCATCTGCACCCGCGACGGTGGCTTCGTCCGCGCCCGCGACGGTGGCTTCGTCCGCGCCCGCTACGGCGGCTTCATCTGCGCCCGCTACGGCGGCCGGAGCCCCGAACGCTGAGTCCGCCACGTTGTTCGGCCCAGGCCGGCACCATCATCATTTCCCGCCGCCCACGGCGACTCCGTCAGTGTCGGCATCGACGACGACAGCGTCGCCGACCGCGTCGGTGACGGTGGACCCGACCACGACGGCGACGGCGACCGCAACCGCAACGCCGTGCCCGACTTCGACCGCAACGGCGACGGCGACCGCTACCGCACCTGCGGCGGTGGCCAACGTGAGCTGTGACATCATCGTGCCGGCCGACCCGCTGTCCGCGCAGGGCCTGGCCACCCCGTACCAGCTGACCGGGACGGGCGGGATGACCCCGGCGGCCTCGGGCTGCACCATGGCCAACACCGCGAACCTGGGCGCGTTCGTGCAGGCGTCGATTCTGGACCCGGCGACCGGCGCACTGTCGGTCTATGAGCCGCTGGTGATCACGCAGGGCACCACGCCCGCGGCGCCGCCCGTCGTGCCGACCCTGCCCGCCGGTGCGATCGTCACGATCGACTTCGGGTTCAACGGGACCAACCTGACCCAGGTCGGCGCGACCCCGAATGCGCTGGCCCAGGGCAACTGCGTGAACGGGCTGAACGGGTCGATCTTCGGCCAGGTGTCGTTCTGCAACGGAACCCAGTTCTTCCAGGCCGCGTTCCAGGCCGAGGCCCAGGGCAAGCTGGTCGTGCCGCCGTCAGGGACCTCCACCAAGGCCCCAGGTGTGGCCTGCCCGGTGACCCGTAACTTCAACATGATCGACCAGGACCCGAGCGACAACGTGACCACCACCTACCTGCTGACCGGGACTGGGACGACCGCCCAGTTCAACGCGGCCAACCAGGCGGCGCTGGCCGGTGCGATGCCGATCAACAACGGTAGTGACAACGCACTGCTGGACCTGTTCCTGGACCCGACGCTCGGCTGCACCCCGTTCCAGGCACCTGACCTGTCCCAGGGCGGGGCCATGGGGACCTCGCAGGCCCTGGACGAGCTGTCCGCGGCCAAGAACGCCCCGACGCCGGCCGCGCTGGTGCCGGAGAACGACGAGATGGTGCTGGTCAACAACGCGTTCAGCGCGCAGAAGACCAACCTGTACCGGTCCAACGTGGGCCAGGCGCCGATCTCGTTCGCCAACGACCAGGCCGACAGCCCGGCGAACTACTGCGTGAACATGGTCAACATCCAGACGCCGTTCCTGAACACCAACCAGGCGCTGCTGGCCACCGGGACGACCCCGGTACCAGGGGTGGGCAATAACCTGCTGACCTTCATGGCCAACCGGCTGCTCATGTCCTTCACCAACCTCAACTGCCAGAACTTCGGGCTGACCAACCCGGTCACCGTCACTCTGGATGGCAACGGCGCCGCGACCGCGGCGACCTTCAACGTCACCCCGCAGAAGGCCACCAGCACCGGCACCACCACGACGATGCCCCCGCCCGGCCGCCGGGTGGGTCGGCAGGGCGATGGAGGCCACCACCACCTGATGGACCCCTCCGGAATGTAGTACCCCGCTCCTGCGGTGGCCCCGGGCAGCAGCCCGGGGCCACCGCAGCCCCGTGCCCGGGCTCGGGCCCGCGGTCCGAGTCTCGTGCGGAAACCCCAGCACCAGCGTCTGCGGTAAAGGAGTGAGCACGTGTCCGACAATCCCGGGTCGCGCGGCCCGCACCGCGCCGAGGCAGCCCACCCGAGCGCTGCCGGGCCGGGCACTGCCAGGCCTGGCACTGCTGGGCCTGGCACTGCTGGGCCTGGCACTGCTGGGCCTGGTACTGCTGGGCCTGGCACTGCTCAGCCGGGCAGCACTGGGCCGGATTTCCCTGGTGATGGCCCGCTGAGAACCTGGCGGCAGCGATTCAGCGTTGCTGCGGTGTACGCGGTCGCGGCGGTGCTCGTTATCGGGATCGGGTTCGGCGCGTTCGCCGCGGCCGGCGGCCTGTCGGGCCGCTCGGCATCGTCGGCGATCCCGGTCCCGCCCCGGTCCAACGACCGGTTCGTGCCGGACGACAACGGCACCGGCGCGGATAACCAGGCCAACATCCTGGCGTCCACCGCGCCCGGGCTCGTGCACATCGTGTCCGGGCGCGGCACTGCGGCCGGGGTGGGCATGATCCTCACACCGTCCGGCATCGTGCTCACCACTGACCAGATCTGGCGCCAGGCAGGCCGGGCGTCGGTACGCATCGTGCTGTCCGGCCGGCCCTTTGGCGCCCGGCTCATCGGCTCGGATGGCGCTTCCGGCCTCGCGCTGCTGCAGATCACCGGTGGGTCGTCATTCCGGGCCGTGACCGTCGGGAATTCCAGCCTATTGTCGGCCGGTGCGGCAGTGACCGGGGTGGGCAGCAGTGGCACGGCCCGGACCATCACGCTCGAGGTCGGCAACCTGACCGGCCGGCACGGCACCGTCGCTGTCAGCGGCCGGAAACTGACCGGGCTGCTGGTCACGACGACCCGGGTCGCGGCGGGCGAGGAGACCGGCGGGCCGCTGGTGAACCTGTCCGGGCAGGTGATCGGCGTCAACCTGGCCGGGGCCGGCCAGGGCCTGCGCAGCACCGGGTACGCGATGCCCATCAACCGCGCGCTCATGATCGCCCAGCAGATCCAGGCCGCGCACGGATAGCGGCTGCGGCCGGGACGGCCCGGCATGGACCTATAACGTCATTGTTACCTGGGGCGTTATGAATACGTAAGGGTTTCAGCCGCGGTTAGTACAGCGCAGGTAATGTGATATTCCGCAATGTTGCCTCTTGCCCCGCCGGGGTGCCTTACCGTGGCATCTGGGAGCATTAGGCGACGCGGAGGTGGATTGGGGTGCGCGACGGCTACTGGCCCGGATCGCGCAGGCCACGGCAACGCGTGGCGCTCATTGTGACACCCCTGGTCATCACTATGGCCGTGGGGCTGATTATAGGCATCAGGTACGTCAGCGGGCCGGCCAAGCTCACGCTCTCCTCACAGGGCCGCAAGCCGGCTCCGGCTGCGCCCGCCAGGGCTGGCCCGGCCAGCAGCAGGCCCAGCGCTGCCACGGTGAGCTGCGATCTCATCGTGCCGCCCAACCCGCTGACCGCCCAGGGGCTGGCCACGGCATACCAGCTGACCGGCGCTGCGGGTCGCAGCCCGCAGGCGTCCGGCTGCACCGAGGGCAAACCGGCCAGCAATGCGTTCGTCCAGGCCACGATCCTGGACCCGGCCACTGGAGCGCTGTCGGTGTACGAGCCGCTGGTGGTCACCAAGGGCTCGGCGCCCGCCGCGGCGCCCGCCGTTCCAGCGATGCCAGCGGGCGCCGTCGTCACCCTGGACTTCGGGTTCAACGGGACCAGCCTCACCCTGCAGGCGGCCAGCCCGGCCACGCTGACCGCCGCGAACTGCGTCAACGGCCAGCCCGGCTCGAACTTCGGCCGGGCGGCGTTCTGCAACGGGGTGGCGTTCTTCGCCGCGGTCAAGAAGGACTTCAGCGCCGGCCTGACCGCGGTGCCAGCCGCCGGAGTCTCGGCCAAGACCGGCCAGGCCTGCCCCACCACGCACAGCTTCACCCTGGTCGATCAGGATCAGAGCAGCGACGTCACCACCCAGTACCTGGTTACCCGCACCGGCCAGACCGCCCAGGACAGCGCCGCGAACGCCGCGGCGCTGGCCGGCGGCACCGTGATCAGCAACGGGGGAGCTGACGTCCTGCTCAACGGGTTCCTGGACCCGGTGCTCGGCTGCAACCCGTTCACCGCCCCGGACCTGTCCGACGGGGGTGCCCCGGGCACGTCACAGGCCCTGGACGAGCTGTCCGCCACCAGCCAGCGGCCGCCGATCGCGCTGGTCCCGGAAAACGACCCGATGACGCTGACCGGCCCTGCCTTCAGCCCGGCCAAGACGAACCTGTACCGGGCCAGTGTCAACCAGCCGCCGATCATGGCCGCCCAGGCGGCCGACACCCCGGCCAACTACTGCCTGCACCTGGTGAACATCCAGAGCACGTTCCTGGCGGCCCACCAGGCTCTGCTGGCCGCCAGCGCGACCCCGGCCGCGGCCGTGGGCAGCAACTTGTTCACCTTCCTGGCCCACCGGCTGAGCCTGTCCTTCACCGCCCTGAACTGCGGTAGCTACGGACTGGCCGACCCAGTGACCGTCACCCTGAACACCGCCGGTGCCGCCACCGCGGCCACCGTCAACGCCAAAGCGCAGGCTGTGACCAATCCGGCCGGCACCGCCGGGGCGGCCAACCCGGCGGCGGCCAAGGCCCCCAGGGCGGGCCAGGCTCAGGGGGCTGGCTGGACGCCCGCCCCGGTCGGCAGGTGAGCTCAGCGGGGCTTCGGGCCGGGCGCGCGCGGGGGACCGGCCCTGCTGGCCGTGCCCGCGTGTCGGAACGACTTTCCCGCCCTGAGCAGTGATCACAGCTTAATCGTTTATTACCGTAGGTAATTGTCGTAGTACGTCTTGTCGATTTGTGTGGCGCTGCGTATTGCTGGTGGCCTAGCCAACACAACTTTTTCTGCGGAATCGGTTGCAGACCCCTCCCTTGCTTCTGGCAATGTAGCGCCGATGGTGTCCGGCCCTCATACCAGGCAGTTCTGGGCCCGTTAGTTTCCGCGGCCGTTTTGGTGCGAGGGTCACGTGACGCGCTGCCCCCGCAGGCGCAGCGGTCCCACTCTGGGCAGCCCCGCCCGTGAGTCTGGCCGACGAAAGGACTGCCTTGTCGCAACACCGGAGGCGCAGCCCCGGAAAGAGACGGGCGGCACGCCGTAATGGCGTTCTGGCACCGGTGGTAGCCACCGCGGTGACCGCGGTGGCTGGCATCGCGGTGGCCGGCTATCTGGTCGTCATGCGCCCTGGCGGCGTCCCCAGCGCGGGCGCAGGCATCGCCGCCGCGGCGGTGTCGGGCAGCCAGGCCATTGCCGTGCTGGAGCAGCAGCGGCAGCAGATGATCGTCATGTCAGCCGCCTCGCACAGCATGCACCTCATCGGGGCACCCAAAATCGCGGCCCAGCCGATCGAGGGAGCTGATGGCTCGATTAATCCGGTCACGCTGGCGGCGCCCGACCCCGGTACGGCGCAGGCTATCGCCTACAACATGCTGTCCTCGTTCGGCTGGGACCCGGCCACCTACTTCAGCTGCCTGAACAACATCTACATGCGGGAAAGTGGCTGGCGCTACGACGCCGAGAACGCGAGCGGGGCGTACGGCATCCCGCAGGCCCTGCCGGGAGGCAAGATGGACAGCGCGGGCTCGGACTGGATGACGGACCCGGCCACTCAGATCCGCTGGGGCCTCGGCTACATCAAGTCCGTCTACGGCGACCCGTGCAGCGCCTGGTCCTTCTGGCAGGCACACAGCTACTACTGACCGGCCCGGCCTGTGTGGCCGTGGCTGCGGCCACACAGATCCGCTGGGGCCTCGGCTATGCCAAGTCCGTCTACGGCGACCCGTGCAGCGCCTGGTCCTTCTGGCAGGCACACAGCTACTTACTGACCGGCCCGGGCCTGTGTGGCCGTGGCTGCGGCCGCTCAGGGCCACGCAGGGGCGCGCAGGCGGTGAGGGCGGTCGCGCCCGGGTCAGGCAGGGCGCGGCCACCTGGAGACGGCCGCGCGGGTAGGCAGGGTACGGCCACCGGGAGGCGGCCGCGCGGGTCAGGAATGCGGGCGGAAGCTGTCCAGTGCTTGCTTGAACACCGGCTGGCTCGCCGTCCACTGCGTCGCGGGTGCGGATTCCCGCAGCACATAGCCCTGCCGGCCAGCCAGGGTGGCCATCCGCACCGCGAGCCACAGCACCTCCTGCCGCCTGCGGCCCGGGGGCTGCCAGGTGAACTCCCAGCCCGCCCCGGTCCCGCCCTGGAACGTGAACGGGTGGACCCCGATCAGCTGATAGCCGGGATAAGAGCCCTGCCGCAGCGCGTGCACCTGATCCAGCCCGAGCACGGCCCGGGCGGGAAGCGCGCCCAGCGCGATCGGGGTGATCTCCAGGGACCGGCTGGCCGCCGGGTCGGTGAACTCGGTCGTAGGACCATGGCGAGCCGCCTGCCAGCCATCCGGCACGGCGATGGTGAAGCCCTCGGCCGTGCCCGCCTGGCTACCGGTCACGGTGTAGCTGCGCGTGCCCGATGTCCCGGTGCTCGCCCCCGTGGAATGCCCGGCCGCGGTCCGGGCGGGACTGGCGGTCAGGTGCCTCAGCGCGAATCCGCCGAGGACCCCGCCGATGAGCACGACGGCGCCGATCCCGGCCAGCAGGCCCCAGCGCCGCGGCGGCGGGCTGGCCCCGTGCCGCCGCCCGGCCCGTGCCGCGGTGGTGAGCCGGGCGGGTGCTTCGGGCGCCGCTTGCCGGGCCCAGGCAGGCGGCTCGGTGCTCCCTGGGCGGCTGCTCCCTGGGCGGTTGCTCTCGGGGCGGTTGAGGTCAGGAGCGACCGGCTGGTCCAGCCAGGCTGGCAGCAGCGTGTCCGCTCCGGCCGGATCCTTGGTCGCGGGCCCGGAGAAATCAGCGGAATTCCACGAGAAGGCCGCCGTGCCGCTGGGATTGTTCCTCAGGCCAGATCCGGGGCCAGCGGACGCAGCGTCAGCGGGCACAGCAGGGCCAGGCATGGCAAGGCCGGGCGCAGGGCTGCTCGGCAGAGCACTGCCGGAGACCGGGCTGCCCGGCCCGGGGCTGCCCGGCCCGGGGCTGCCGGGTGCGGGGCGGGTCGGCAGCGCGTTGCTGGGCGCAGCGGCGCCGGGTCCGGGGCTGCCGGGTGCGGTCCTCGTCGGCAGCGCGCTGCCCGGCCCGGGGCTACTAGACATGGGGCTGCCCGGCCCGGGGCTGCCAGACATGGAGCTACCTGGCCCGGGGCTGCCAGACATGGGGCTCCCCGGCCCGGGGCTGCCAGACATGGTGGGGCTCCCCGGCCCGGGGCTGCCAGACATGGGGCGGCCAGACATGGGGTTGCCAGGCACGGGGCCGGCCGCCGCGGGCTGGCCTGGCACCGGGGGAACCGCGGCCTGCTTGGCCGGTATCACGGGCGGGAACGCAGGCGCCGGGAAAGCGGGCGGCGGGGGTCCCCCGCTGGCCGCGGCCAGCAGCCGTCCTGCGGTCGCAGCGTCTGGCCGTGCCCAGGGATCGCGGCGCAGCAGAGCCTCGATGGCCGGGGCCAGCGGGCCTGCGGTCCGTGGCCGCGGGGCCTCCTCGTTGGCGATCGCGGACAGGATCGCCATCGAGCTGCCCCGGTCGTCGAAAGGCCCGCGCCCTTCCACGGCCGCGAACAGGGTCGCGCCCAGCGACCACAGGTCGGAGGCGGGCCCGGCCGCGTCGCCGCGGACCCGTTCCGGGGCGGTGAACCCAGGCGTGCCCATGACCATCCCGGTCTGGGTCAGGGTGGAGTCGCCCTCGAGGGTCGCGATGCCGAAATCGGTGAGCACCGCCCGGCCGTCCGCGGCGATCAGCACGTTGCTCGGCTTGACGTCGCGGTGCATGATGCCCGCCGCATGCGCGCTGGCCAGCGCGCCGAGCAAACGCAAACCCACGTCAGCGGCCTGGCCCGGGCGCAGCGGCCCGTCCTCGGCGACGATCCGTTCCAGCGAGCGGGCCTGCACCAGCTCCATCACGATCCACGGGCTACCGTCGGCCTCGATGACGTCGTAGACCGTGACCACCGCTGGATGGTTCAGCCGCGCTGCAGTCCTGGCCTCACGCAGCGTGCGCTCGTACAGGACCCGCCGTTCCTCGGTCGTCACCTGGCTACGGAGCCGGACCTCCTTGACCGCGACATCACGGGCCAGGACAGAGTCCCTGGCCCGCCACACGACCCCCATGGCACCGCGGCCAATGGGATCCTGAAGGAGGTAACGCCCCGCGACCACGCGCCCCGTGCCGGCCGCAACGTGCATGTCACGGGACGATACACGCCGTTTCCAGTGAGATTCCTGGGAAGCCAGGGAGATTCATCCTTGAGTCGTAGTTGAATCGCCGGGGTGTTGCGAAGCGATTACCGGCTGCCGATAGTGAGCAACGGCGGCTGCGGCTCCTCGGTGAAGAAGTCGTTCCCCTTGTCATCGGTAATGATGAACGCGGGGAAGTCCCGGACCTCGATCCGCCAGACCGCCTCCATACCCAGCTCCGGGTACTCGAGTACCTCGACCTTGGTAATGCAGTCCCGGGCCAGCTTGGCCGCGGCCCCGCCGATGGAGCCGAGGTAGAACCCGCCGTGCGCCTTGCAGGCCGCGGTGACCGCCGCCGACCGGTTGCCCTTGGCCAGCATGACCAGCGAGCCGCCCGCGGCCTGGAACTGATCCACGTACGAATCCATCCGCCCCGCGGTGGTCGGGCCGAACGACCCGGAGGCGTAGCCGTCCGGGGTCTTGGCCGGCCCCGCGTAGTACACCGGGTGATCGGCCAGGTAGCGCGGCATCGGCTCGCCCGCCGCCAGCCGCTCGGCGATCTTCGCGTGCGCGATGTCCCGCGCGACCACGAGCGGCCCGGTCAGCGAGAGCCGGGTCGCCACCGGATACCGGGATAGCTCGGCGCGGATCTCGCTCATCGGCCGGTTCAGGTCGACCCGGACGACGTCGTCGGCCAGGTCGGCCTCGGTCGTGTCCGGCAGGTACTGGGCCGGGTCGGCCTCCAGCCGCTCCAGGAACACGCCCTCGGCCGTGATCTTGGCCAGCATCTGCCGGTCGGCGGAGCAGGACACCGCGATCGCGACCGGGCAGGACGCGCCGTGCCGGGGCAGCCGGATCACCCGCACATCGTGGCAGAAGTACTTGCCGCCGAACTGCGCCCCGATGCCGATCTTCCGGGTGATCTCCAGGACCTGCTGCTCGAGCTCGGGGTCACGGAACCCGTGGCCGGCCGGTGATCCTGCGCCGGGGAGGGTGTCCAGGTACCGGGCGGACGCGTACTTGGCCGTCTTCAGGGCGTACTCGGCACTGGTCCCGCCGATCACGATGGCCAGGTGGTAGGGCGGGCAGGCCGCGGTGCCCAGCGAGCGGATCTTGTCCTCCAGGAAGGCGAGCATCGCGCTGGGGTTGAGCACCGCCTTGGTCTGCTGGTACAGGAACGACTTGTTGGCGGAGCCGCCACCCTTGGCCATCAGCAGGAACTTGTACTCCTGGCCCGGGGTGGCGTAGATCTCGATCTGGGCCGGCAAGTTCGTGCCGGTGTTCCGCTCCTCCCACATGGTCAGCGGCGCGAGCTGGGAGTACCGCAGGTTCAGCTGCGTGTAGGCGTCATAGACGCCGCGGGCCAGGTGCTCCTCGTCCCGGCCGTCGGTGAGCACCTGGCCGCCGCGCTTGCCCATCACGATCGCGGTGCCCGTGTCCTGGCACATCGGCAGCACCCCGCCCGCCGCGATGCACGCGTTCTTGAGCAGGTCCAGCGCCACGAACCGGTCGTTGCGGCTGGCATCAGGATCATCGAGGATGCTGCGCAGCTGGCGCAAGTGACCGGGCCGGAGCAGGTGAGCGATGTCTCGCATGCCCGCGGCGGCCAGCAGGGTGAGGACGGCCGGGTCAACCTCGAGGAAGTCCCGGCCGAGCGCCTGGCGCACGGTGATCCCGTCCGTGGTGAGCAGGCGGTAGTCGGTACCGTCCGGGCCCAGGGGGAGCAGGTCGGTGTAGGCGAACTCGGGCATCTCTCGCATCCTCGTGCATAGCTCGGCGCGGCCGGCCGCCGCCGATAGCGGCTGGGTCTTCTTCATCGTAGGGCGGCCTGCGGGCAGGTTGCATGGCAGCGGCCAGGCAGGGTAAGTGTCTGCCATCCCGGCGGAGGGCGAGCCGGCCCGGGGCAGGAGGGAGACGTACGTGAGCATCCCAGATCGCGACGCGCAGGCCATCAGCCTGGATGAGGCGTCCCGCCAGCTCGAGCTGGCCGTGCACGACGCACAGGTGGCTTACGACTGCATCGCCCTCGGCCACCTCGACCGGGCGCACACGAATGCGATTACCGCGCGGGCCGCGGTGGATGCCGCGGAGACCGTACTGCGGACCGTCCTCAGCGAGATGGTGCAGCCGGGGGTCGGGGGGCCCAGCGAGCCCCCCGACTGACCCGCCCCGGCGGTGCCAGGTCTCCCGGGCGGCTCACTTGGCCAGGCGGGCTGAGAGAACCGGCCTAGCGCCGGGTTTCCCCGGCCTCGCCGGAGATCTCGGCGGCGACTTCGATGGCTAGTTCCGGGGCCGCGCCCAGGGCCGTCTCGGCCGCCAACTCCGGGGCGCCGGGGTGCTCATCGTGGACGTAGCGGCGGCCGCGCAGCAGCGACGCGCCCGCGGCGATGATCAGCAGGGTCATGGCCACGCTGAACACGATGGCCAGACCGTGGTGAAACGGCCCGGAGATCAGGTGCGGGAAGAACTCCTTGCCGGTCAGCGTGGCCACGTTGGCCGCTGGTAGGTGGGCCAGGACGCCGGTGGGGGCCAGCAGTTCCTTGACCGGGTTGTAGCCCAGGAAGGTGGCGAACAAGCTGGCCACCGGCGGGGTCTGGCCGACCTGGTGGGCCAGCGCCGCCGGGACACCCTGGGACGTCAGGCCCTTGCTGAGCGCGCCGGGCAGGGAACTGGACAGGCCCGCGATCATCAGCGAGAAGAAGATGCCGATGGACAGCACGAACCCGGAGTTCTGGAAGGTGGCCAGCATGCCCGATGCGGCCCCGCGCTGCCGGGCCGGGACGCTGTTCATGATCGCCGCTGCGTTCGGGGCCGAGAACAAGCCCATACCCACGCCAGCCACGAAGATCAGCAGGCCGAACCACAGGTAACTGAAGTCAGTGGGGATCAGCAGCAGCCCGCCGAACCCGGCCGCTGACACCAGCAGGCCGCCGGAGGCGAACCAGCGCGCGCCGTGCTTGTCCGACTGCCAGCCGGAGATCGGCCCGGCCACGATGAACCCGAAGGTCAGCGGCAGCAGGTAGATACCTGACCACAGCGGGGTGTCCTTGTAGTTGTAGCCGTGCAGGATCAGCCAGATGCCCTGTAGCCAGATGATCAGCATGAACTGCAGGCCGCCACGGGCGATCGAGGCGAGCAGGGTGGCGGCGCTGCCCGCGGCGAACGGGCGGATGCGCAGCAGCCTCAGGTCGAACATCGGGCTGTCCACCCGCGTTTCGATGAAGCAGAACGCCACCAGCAGCAGGGCGCCGCCGATCAGGCCGGTGAGCACCACCGGGCTGGTCCAGCCCATCACGTGCCCGCCGTAGGGCTGGATGCCGTAGGTGATGCCGGTCAGCAGGCCGATCAGGCCGAGCGCGAAGGTGATATTGCCCAGCCAATCGATCCGCGCCCGGGTCCTGATACCGATCTCACGCAGGCTCAGGTAGGACCAGATAGCCCCGCCCACGCCGATGGGCACGGACACGATGAACACCAGGCGCCAGTCCACCGCGGCCAGGATGCCGCCCAGGATCAGCCCGATGAACGTACCGGAGATGCCGGCCACCTGGTTGATGCCCATGGCCGTGCCGCGCTGGTCCGAGGGAAAGGCGTCGGTGAGGATCGCGGGGGAGTTGGCCATGAGCATGGCCCCACCGGTGGCCTGCACGACCCGCCAGCCAATCAGCCAGAGCGCGCCACTGGGCCCGGTGAACGGGTCGAACGGGAGCGCGAGCGCGCCCAGCGCGAACACGGTGAAGCCCAGGTTGTACATCCGGACCCGGCCGTAGATGTCACCGAGCCGGCCCAGGGTGACCACGAGCACCGCGGACACCACCAGGTACCCCATCAGCATCCACAGCAGGTAGCTGACGTTCCCGGGGGTCAGCGGGTTGAGATTAATGCCGCGGAAGATTGCAGGCAGCGCGATGATCACGATGGACGCGTTCGTGGTCGCAGCCAGCATGCCCAGCGTCGTGTTGGACAGCGCCAGCCACTTGTAGTGCGATCCGCTGCTCAGCGTGCCGTCCGTGGCCGCTGCGGGCGTGCCGTCCGTGGCCGCTGCGGGCGTGCCGTCCGTGGCTGACGCGGGCGTGCCGTCCGGCGGCGCGCTCCTGGGCGTGCCGTTCGGGTGCGCGGCCCCGGGCGTGCCGTTCGGGTGCGCGGCCCCGGGCGTGTGGTCATTCGCGGAGTCACCCACTGAGCCGTCCCCCTCTCCGGGGCTTCAATACTTGCTATGGGCAAACTAACAGGCCAGCCTGGCTACTTCCTAACGCTAATGGCGCCCGGGCTCTCACTGCGGGACGGCCCCCGGGTGCCCGGTCCCGGTGCCCGGCCTGCCGCCCGGCCTGCCGCCCGGCCCTGGCGGGAGCGGGCGAAGGGCAGACGGGACACGCCCGCATAACGGTCAGCGAAACAGTTTGCAACATTCTGTCCGTAATGCACCGGAAGATGCCGCCAGGATGGCACGGTGCTACCTGGGAGCGGGACCTTCCGTCACCGCGCCATGGCCGGGCTCCGGGGGAGCCTGTCGCGGTCGCGGTGGGCTTACCACGAGGTGGACCTACCAATGAGTAGCACCAGGAATGACTGCGACCGGTCCGGGCCTGTCCCGGCGTGGCGCAGGGATGCCGGGCGGCAGCGGGGGCTGACGCCGGCGGTGATCGCAGCGGCGAGCTGGCCCATCCCAGCCGACGCGCAGTTAGCCCGGCCCGGCGCGCTCCGTACCGGATCAGCACTCCACTGCCTGCCGCTGTCCTGTCTGTCGCTGTCCGTGGGCTCGACCCCAGACTGGTCGCAGCGCCTGACGCCGGGCGGCAGGACCCTCTCCTACTTACCATCGCCAGCCCAGGCGATTGATCTGGTCTGGCTTCTCCGGGCAGGACGACCCTGATCCCTGGCCGCATACCGGCGCGAATCAGCTGACCGTCTTCGGGGCGGGCCTGGATCCTGCTGGTAGTGCGGAAGTTGCCCCCTGCGGCGCTGGCCGATGACTCCGGCGAGGCCAGCCTGGGTGGGGCAGCCCGGGTGGGGCGCCCGCTCCTATCCCTTATCCCTGATCAGCTATTCCTTATCCCTGATCAGCGCGGGTGGACAGCAGCCAGCTTCCGCGCGGCCAGCACCTACCAGCTAGGCGGCAGCAGGCTGGTTTCGTGCCCGGACCCGGGACTGACCCAACGGCGGATGCGGGGGCAGCGCCGATGCCAGTTCCCGGACCGGTTGCGGGCCGGCCTGCTGCACCACGCCGCGCTGTCCCGCGCGGCTCCCGGCGGAGGCCGGGACCCGGTATCCACCCTGGCGTGGTACCGGCCCCGGCCTCTGTCGTGGCTGTGCGGCTGGCCCTGGCCACGTCCGCGTTAGCTAGGACCGTGTCCCGCGGCGTCAAGGCCGGATATCGTCATGGGGTGAGTGCCCGGCCCTCCCCGCGTGAGCTACGTGCCTCGGATGCTGACCGGGAGCGCGTGGTGACCCTGCTGGCCCAGGCCGCTGCGGACGGGCGGATCACCCTGGAAGAACATGCACAACGCGTGCAGCGTGCCTACACCGCCCGCACCCTGGGCGACCTCGCGGTGCTGACCGACGACCTGGTGGCGCCCGGGGCGCAGCCCGTGCGCTTGGACAGCTCGCGTGCGATCAGCGCGTTCTTCGCCACCGAGCGGCGGGATGGCCGCTGGGTGGTGCCGGACCGGCTCGTGGTCACGGCCGTGGGCGGCCAGATCATTCTCGACCTGCGGGAGGCACTGCTGCAGGGGCTGCGCACCACGATCTTTGCCACGGTCCTGGGCGGGCAGCTGAATCTGCTGGTGCCCAGCGGAGTCGCCGTGATCACCAGGAGCCTGACCGGCGGCCACGCCGGGCCCGCTGCTGACCCGCCGCCGCCCCCCGGAACTCCGGTGATCGAGCTGAACACAATCGTGGTCCTGGGCCGGATCCACGTCCGCTCGCCCCGGCCTCGCCGCTCTGGCCTGTTCGGCCGCCGCGGCCAGCGCTAGCCGGCCGTATCGAAGTTGATCGAGCTGTAGGCACGTAGCTTCCACAGCGCATGCTCGCTGTGGATGTTCCGGATGGTGCCCGACCGCGCGCGCATGACCAGCGAATGCGTGGTGGCCCCGCCCGCCCGGTACCGGACTCCGGCCAGCAGCTCCCCGTCGGTAATGCCGGTCGCGGCGAAGAACGCGTCCTCGGAGGTGACCAGGTCATCGGTGGTGAGCACATGCCTGAGGTCGTGCCCGGCGGCCAGGGCGCGGTCCCGCTCGGCCTCGTCCCGCGGCGCGAGCCGTCCCTGGATGATCCCGCCCAGGCACTTGATCGCGCAGGCGGAGATGATGCCCTCGGGCGTGCCGCCTACGCCGAGCAGCAGGTCAACGCCAGTGCCGTCGCGGGCGGCCATGATCGCGCCGGCCACGTCGCCGTCGGTGATCAGCTTGATCCGGGCGCCGGTGGCCCGTACGTCCGCGATGAGCTGGGCGTGCCGGGGCCGGTCCAGGATGACGACCGTGACGTCCTGCGGCGAGCCACCCTTGGCCTGGGCCACCGCGGCGATGTTGTCCGCGGCGGGCGCCTCGATGTCCACCGCATCCGCGGCGGCCGGCCCGGTGACCAGCTTGGACATGTAGAACACAGCCGACGGGTCATACATTGACCCGCGGGCGCTGACAGCCAGCACCGAGATGGCGTTCGGCATGCCGTTCGCGGTCAGCCGGGTGCCGTCGATGGGGTCCACGGCGACATCGCAGGCCGGGCCGCTGCCGTCGCCGACCTGCTCGCCGTTGTACAGCATGGGCGCGGCGTCCTTCTCGCCTTCGCCGATGACCACCACGCCGTTCATCGACACCGTGTTGATCAGCTTGCGCATGGCCTGCACGGCCGCGCCGTCCGCGCCGTTCTTGTCGCCCCGGCCAACCCAGCGGGCCGCGGCCATCGCCCCCGCTTCGGTGACCCGGGCCAGTTCCAGTGCCAGGTTCCGGTCCGGCGCATGCCGCCCTGTCTCCGGCGTCATGGTTTCCGCGGGCACCTCAGGGTTAGCCGGGCTGGACATAATGCTTGAAGCTACCTCGTTCTCGGTCATCGCACCGATTGCCTTCCCCTGAGTGGCCATGCCGTAATCCTGTGTACCCGGCGGGCGGGCGTAGCCTTAGTCGCCGGGGGTACACCCAAGCGCCAGACCTGGGGAGCCTAGCCAGGCGAACTCGAACCGGGAGCCCGGCCTGGACAGCCCACCCTGGGAGGTGCTGCGCAGGCGGTGACAGGCGAATGACAACAGATGTTCCGCAGCCTACCCCGCGGGCTGCTGACCGAGGGGCGGCCACCCGTGCTGGGCTGCTGGCCGCCGCCCGTGAAGTCTTCCTTTCGGCGGGTTACGCCCAGGCCGGGGTGACCGAGATCGTAGCGCGGGCCGGGGCCAGCGTCGGTAGCCTCTACCACCACTTCACCGGTAAGGCCGACCTCTACGTCACCCTCTTCGAGGAGTTCCATGGCGGCCAGGCGCAGCGCGCCCGCCAGGCTGTCCGCAGTGCCCACGTGGCGGGCATCAGCGAGCCCCGGCAGCTGTTCGTGGCCGCGGCCCGCACCTATCTCGACGGCTGCCTGCAGCAACGCGAGCTGGCCAAGCTGTTCGCCTGCGGTGACGGCCCGCCTGGGTTCGACCTGTTCATGCGGCAGCGGTTGCGGGACTGGGCGGCCCAGAACGCTGACTTCTTCGCTCGCAGCGCCGAGCCGCTGGACGAGGCGGTCGCGGTCGTCATGACGGGGGCGCTCATCCTGGCGGTGGCGGAGATCTCCCTCGGCGAAGACGCCGGGCACGCCCGGCAACTCGCTGACGGCGTGCTCGCCGTCATGTCCGGCATCTCCCCGCCGTAACGCCGAGCTTCCCGCCGCAAGCCGTAACGCCGAGCTTCCCGCCGCAAGCCGTAACGCCGAGCTTCCCGCCGCAAGCCGTAACGCCGAGCTTCCCGCCGCAAGCCGTAACGCCGAGCTTCCCGCCGCAAGCTTTGGCGCCCGCAACGCCGAGCTTCCCGCCGTTCCGGGATTTCGCCGCGAGGCTGAATTCAGAAGGGCGCCTCGGCGCGGTCGGCTTCGGGGTCCGGGACCTTGGCCGCTGTCACAGCAGCCAGCCGGGCCCGTGCTCCTTCCAGCCATTCCTCGCAGATACCCGCGAGCCGCTCGCCCCGTTCCCACAGATCGAGGGATTGCTCCAGGGTCAGCCCGCCAGCCTCGAGCCGACGGACCACCTCGGTGAGCTGATCACGGGCCTGCTCGTAGCTCAGCGACCCAGCCTGCTGCGGGCTCTGCTGCGCCTTGGCCTCACCTCGGCGCACTCCGCCTGCACCGTCCTCAGAAACCACCCCGCCAACCTAGCCGGCCACCCCGGCTGTAGGTGGGCGCTCCGGCGTGGGCGGGAGGGCTCCCAGTAACAGCGCCGCGGCCCGAGGAGGCTGGCGCGGCGGAGCCGGCTGGCGCGGCCTAGGCGGGTGGGCTCAGCCGGGCTGCCGCGTCCTGAACCGCCTTGACCAGCATGTGCGTGTAGAGCCGGGCGCCGGGCGGCTGGGGATGCACCTCGTCCGGGTAGAGCAGGCTGAACTGGCCCGAGATAGTGGCGTACCAGTTGGCCAGGACGACATGGGGGTGGGCCTGGGCGGCGATCTCGATGACCTGGTTGTCCGGGTCCTGCCATGGCTTCGGGACATAGGTGTTCACCAGGACCAGCGTGCGGTGCGGCCCGATCAGGGCGATCAGGCTGCGGACCTCGCTGCGGCTGAACGTGCCGTTGGTGCCGAGGCCGAAGACAACCACGCGGCGCAGTTCTCCCCTGGCGGCGAGCTGCGCCACGAGCGTCAGGCCTGCCTCTACCTGGCGGCTGACCTGCGCGTTGATGTAGATGCCGGGCAGCGCGGTCGATAGCTGGCTGGCACACGCCAGCATGACCGAGTCGCCGATCGCGGTGACCTCGGACCCGTGCACCGCTGTCGGGCCGGACGGCGTGGGCGCCGCCGAGCTGGGCGAGGACGCCACTGGCTGGCCCGCTGGCCTGCGCGTGCCGGAATGCCGGGACGCCGCATGCGATGCACGGGTCTGCGGGGACTGCCTGGATGCTGGTGCCGTGGGCGGAGTGGCGGGCTGGGTCTGGCTCGCCTGGCTGATCGCAATCCCGTGGCTGATCTGCTGGGACAGGCCGGACGCTGCGGGCGGGTTCAGCACCCCGTACCCCGCGGTGAAGGTGACGGTCACCGCCGCCAGCAGCCCCACCGCGGGCAGTGCGGCCACGGGCGACCGACGGGCCGCCGCGGGCAGGCCGGTCACCGCCTGGTAGCCCGAGCGCAGCGTGGCCCGGAATCCGTCTCGCAGGATGGGCTGCTCGATCCACCGCCAGGATGCCGCGGCCAGGCCGATCGCGATGGCGGTCTCCAGTCCCCACACCCAGCCGCTGGCGGTCTGGCTGCCGAGGACCGCGGTGGTCAGCGCGATGACTGGCCAGTGCCAGAGATAGATCGCATAGGACCGGAGGCCGATCCACCGCAACGGCGCCCAGCTGAGCAGCCAGCTCACCAGGCCGGGGCTGGCCGCGGCGATCACTACCCCGCCCGCGGCCAGCGCGGCCAGCAGCAGGCCGACAGGGTAGAGAGCGCTGTCGTTCCCGGAGAAGTGGCCTATAGCCCAGCCCAGCACCGCGATCCCGGCCACCCCGGCGACGTCCGCGAACTGCGTCTTCTCGCGGGGCAGTAGCTGCAGCCTGCGTATAGGCCAGGCGAGCGCGAGTGCGCACCCGATGAGCAGCGCGGACGCGTGGGTGTCAGTGCCGTAGTAGACCCGGGACGGATCTGCGCCCGGGACGTAGATAAGGAACATGGCCAGCGCGGACAGGGCCGCGGCCAGCCAGGCGATGCCCGCCCGGATGCGGCGGCTCTGGCAGGCCATCAGGACCACGATCAGGATCAGCGGCCAGACTAGGTAGAACTGCTCCTCGATGGCGAGTGACCACAGGTGCTGGAGCGGCGGCGGCGGCCCGAACTGGTCAAAGTACGACCGTGCCTGGAACGCTTGCCACCAGTTGCTGGAATAGGTGACCGCGGCGGCCAGTGCCCGCCGGAGCGAGCCGAGCTGGGCGGGCTCGATGATCGCTGTCGCCGCGGTGACCACCACCAGCATCACGGCCAGGGCGGGCAGCAGCCGCCGGGCCCGGCGGACCCAGAAGGTACGCAAGTCCAGGCGGTCGGCCCGGTCCCACTCCGCGACCAGCAGGTCGGTGATCAGGTAGCCGCTGAGCACGAAAAAGACATCAACGCCAAGGAATCCCCCAGGAATCGCGCTCAGCTGCTCGTGAAAAGTAAGGACGGCGAGAACGGCGAGAGCCCGGACGCCGTCCAGGCCACCCAGCCGTGTGCTGGTGGCCTGGCCTTTCCTCGTCGTTTCCGGTATCGCCACTTCGCTAACCCCCCCTGGGCTCACAGCAATGTTCGGTTCTTCACCGCGGGAATGCGAGAAGAAACGCCGGGCCGCGCCGTGGGAGGCAGCAGCTCCATCAGGTATCCCGAGGTGCGGGAGAGCCTGGTGTGGCAGCAGTGGGCCCTGTGGCTAATGCAGCGTCACCCGGGCCGGAGGCGGCCGGCCCGGGGCCTTCGGCCACCGCGATGAGCTGGTCGTCCGCGAATCTGAGGGTCAGCCTCTCGGCCGCTGCCGTCTCCGCCGCCGCCCGCACCACGCTCCCGTCAGCGCGCTGCACGATGGCGTATCCGCGGCGCAGCGTGGCCGCGGGGGAGAGGGCCACCAGCCGGGCCCGGGTATGCGCCACGTCGTCGTGTGCCCGGTCCAGCCGGGCGGACAGGCACCGGCGAGCCCGCTCGGCCAGGGCGTTGACTTGCTCCTGGCGGCGGTCGAGCTCGCGGAGCGGGGCAGAGATCACCGGCCGGGAGCGTACTCCGGCGAGCCAGCTGGCCTCCCGCTCCAGCCGTCCGGTGAGGCACCGGTGGGCCCGGCCGCGCAGCTGGGCGATGAGCGCCAGTTGCTCGGTCACGTCGGGGACGACCCGCCGGGCGGCGTCGGTCGGGGTGGACGCGCGCACGTCGGCGACCAGGTCAAGCAGGGGCGTGTCCTGCTCGTGCCCGATCGCGCTGACCACCGGGACCCGGCCCGCCGCAACCGCCCGGATCAGGTCTTCATCGGAAAAGGGCAGCAGGTCCTCGATGGATCCGCCGCCCCGGGCGATGATGATCACGTCAACAGCGGGGTCGTTCTCCAGTCGCCGCAGCGCATCGATGACTTCACCGGCCGCGTACGGGCCCTGCACCGCGACCTGCTCGACCCGGAACTGGACGGCTGGCCAGCGCCGGGCGGCGTTGCGCAGCACATCCCTTTCTGCCGCCGAATCCCGCCCGCAGATCAGGCCGATCTTCCCGGGCAGGAACGGCACCGGCCGTTTCCGTTCCGCCGCGAACAGCCCTTCCGCCGCCAGCGAGCGGCGCAGCCGGTCCAGCCGGGCCAGCAGCTCGCCGATGCCGACAGCGCGGATCTCAATCGCGGCCAGGGAGAACGACCCCCTGGTCGTGTTGAAGTCGGGCTTGGCCCAGACCACGATCCGGGCGCCCTCGGCAGGCGGCGGATCAGCCGCATCCAGCACCGCGCGCGGGCAGATCACCCGGACTGAGATCGCCGCCAGCGGGTCGCGCAGGGTCAGGTACGCCGTGCCCCCGCGCCGGGAGAGCTCCGCTATCTGGCCTTCCACCCAGACCCGGCCGAGCCGGCCGATCCATTCCCCGGTCAGCCGGAGGATGGTGCGGACCGGCACCGGCGACTCGGCCGATGTCTCAAGCGCCATGGCGAAGGAGGAACACAGGAATCAGCGCCGTAACCTCAGCTGCTCTCGGCGAGCTTGGCTATCCGCCGCTCGAACATCGTGATCACGGCCGGCCGGGCCGCGTGGGCCTGCTCGTAGTCCAGCAGCATGCGGACCTGCGTCGCGTCCAGCATCCGCAGCCGGGCACGCAGCGAGGCCACGGACAGCTCTGCGTAGTTGGCCACCGGCAGCTGCCCGGCACTGGCGTTGTCAGCCGTGCTAAGCCCGGTCGCTGCCAGCTCAGCCACGGGTTCTACCGAAACCTCGGCCGCCGAAACCTCGGCCGCAGGAGCGTCAGCCACCGCAGCCGACGCGCCCACTCCCGCGCCGCCCTGCTCCGCCGCATCGGGCTCCGGTTCGGGCACGGCGGTCAGGTGCGGCGTGCCCGGCGCAGACGGCGCACTCACTGTCCCTGCACCCGCAGCAGGCGCACCCGCGGCCGGGGACGCGGCAGGCGCCGTGCTGCCCCCGGCGAGCTGGCCAGCCGCCCGGGCCCGGAATCGGTCCGCCACCAGCAGCACCTGGCCGATAGTGGCGAACACGGTCCGCAATGCCTGCGCCGGCATCTCTTTGATGCGCTCATTGACCTGCGGCAAGGGCATCTCGATCGTTCTCCTCGGGTATTCGCCCGGTGCTCCGGGCGGCTGCAGCCCGCCGCCTTCGTGCCCCCCTGCTACCGCGATTCTCCCGCCGGCCACGCAGAGACAAGGCTCGTAACAGGCTAGTCGTATCAGATCGGGCCGGCCATTGTCACTGCGGCCAGGCGCCGCCGCTGGTCCGCCAGCCTGCCGCCGCTGGTCCGCCCGGCCGTCTGCCGCTGGCCGGTCAACCCCGCCCGCCGTGGTACTGGGCAGGATGGGCTCAACTACCATAGGGGACATGCCCGCGACAACCCGACGTGTCCTCCTGGCTAAGCCCCGCGGTTACTGCGCTGGGGTTGACCGGGCGGTGCAGGCGGTCGAGGTGGCCCTCGAGCGCTACGGAGCCCCGGTCTACGTGCGCAAGCAGATCGTGCACAACACGCACGTGGTCCGGGCCCTGGAGGCGCGCGGTGCCATCTTCGTGGACGAGGCGGACAGCGTGCCCGAGGGTGCGGTGGTCGTGTTCTCCGCCCACGGCATCTCCCCGGAGGTGCGGGAGGAGGCGGCGCGCCGCGGCCTGCGCACGATCGACGCGACCTGCCCGCTGGTCACCAAGGTGCACAACGAGGCCAGGCGGTTCGCGGCCAGGGACTACGACATCCTGCTCATTGGCCACGAAGGCCATGAGGAAGTGGTCGGCACGGCCGGCGAGGCGCCGTCCCGCATCCACCTGGTGGACGGCCCGGACGCCGGGGCGGGCGTCCCGGTACGCGATCCGGCCAAGGTGGTCTGGCTGTCCCAGACGACCCTGTCGGTGGACGAGACCATCCAGACCGTGACCGCGTTGCGGGAACGGTTCCCGCAACTGGCTGACCCGCCCAGCGACGACATTTGCTACGCCACGCAGAACCGCCAGGCCGCCGTCAAGAAGATCGCCGCTGATTCCGACCTGGTGATCGTGGTCGGTTCAGCCAACTCGTCTAACTCCGTACGTCTGGTCGAGGTGGCGCTGGATGCCGGGGCTCCGGCTGCCTACCTGGTGGATGACGCCGCCGAGATCGACCTTGACTGGCTGCGGGACGCGGTCACCGTCGGCGTGACCAGCGGTGCCTCGGTCCCGGAAGATCTCGTGTCCGGGGTACTGGACCGGCTCGCCGAGCATGGGTACGGCGACGTCCAGGAGGTCGAGGCGGTAGAAGAGCGGCTCACCTTTGCGCTGCCGCCGGAGCTCCGCCGGTCCAGCAAGGCTTAAGCGGCCCGGTAAGGCCCAGTAAGACCTAGCTCCTGCCCGGCGGCACCCGCGGGCCGGGCCGGGGCCGGATCAGGTCGGGCCGCAGCTCCCGGCGCAGGTCCGAGATACACCGGGGAAGCCCGCGGAAGCACGCGACGACCAGGCTCAGGACGACCCCGGCAAACAGCCATGGGGCCACGTTGGCCAGGGTCAGCATGGTGCCTTCGGCCGTGGAGATGACTGCGCTGCCGCTCGCGGTCAGCGCCTTCACCACGATCAGCGCGCAGAAGAACAGCAGCGGCGGGCTGACCGCCACGGTCAGCAGATCACGCTGCTTGGTGTACCAGGCCGCGCCCACGCTGCCGAGCACGAATGTCCCGCCCGCAAGTGGGCCCCAGTGCAGCCAGGTCGAGACAAGCAGCCCGAAGAAGAACAGCACAAGCATGCCCGCGATCGCGCCGCGCCCGGTCAGCTGGGACGTGCCGCCCGGGCTGGGCGGCGCTGGCCGGCGCTCGGGCGGCCGCCGGCCCGCGAGGTGCCCGCGTTCCTGGGCGCGTGCGTCCCGGGACAGAGGGGCCGCGGGCTTGGCGTCGGCCCCCGCATCCCGCGACCAGCCATCACCGGTTCCGGGGTCCCGTGACCAGGTATCAGCGGTATCCCGCGCCGCGCTGGCCGGCTGGGCTGCGGACCTGCGCGAGGACCGGGAGGTGTCCTGCCACGGCTCGGACATGCTGAACTCCTCCCCGTCCGTCACTGACCGGCGCTGCGCTCCCAGTAGCTGCCTTGCCGGTAACTGCACGTGCCGATCAACGGCGCCCGCACCCACGCTACCCGCGCCCATGGCATCGGACGCTGTTTGACACGCTTGACACGCCCGGGCGGTCCGGTGCGATCAGCCTGCCCGCGCCTCAGGGATCAGCTCTGGATCAGCCCCCTCAGCGTGGGTGAGTTCGGGCGCGGACAGCGCCCGGGTGGTCTCCTCGACCAGGCCGGGCGGGTCCAGGTCCGCGTCCACCACGCCGAGCTGGTTCAGCCGCCGGGCGCTGACCAGCACCCGGCTCTCCAGCGAGCCCACAGCCTGGTTGTATGCGATAACCGTCTTGCTCAGGGCGCGGCCCAGCTGGTCCACGTTCCGGCCCAGCCCGCCGAGGCGGTCATGCAGTTCCCGGCCGAGGTCGAACACGGCCCGTGCGTTCTCCGACAGCGCGTCCTGCTGCCAGGCGTAGTGCGCGGTGCGTAGCATAGTGACCAGCGTGGTGGGCGTGGCGATATGCACGCGTTGCGTCATGGCGTGCTCCAGCAGCCCCGGGTCTGACTCCAGCGCGGGCGCGAGGAACGCCTCGCCGGGGATGAACAGCACCACGAACTCCGGGGCCGGGCTGAGAATCGACCAGTAGGCCTTGGCCGCCAGCCGGTCCACGTGCTCGCGCAGGTGCCGGGCGTGCGCGCCGAGCCGGGCCGTGCGGACCGCCTCGTCGGTGGCCTCGGCCGCCTCCAGGTAGGCGGCCAGCGAGACCTTCGAATCCACCACGATGTTCTTGCCGCCGGCCAGCCGGACCACCAGGTCAGGGCGCTGCGCGCCGTCATCGGTGGGCACGCTCACCTGCTCGTCGAAGTCGCACCGGGCGCTCATCCCGGCCAGCTCGACCACCCGGCGCAGCTGCATCTCCCCCCACCGCCCGCGGGCCTCCGGCCGCCGCAGCGCGGTGACCAGGGCCTGAGTCTGGGCCCGGAGCGCCTCTGAACTCTGCCGGGCGATGGTCACCTGCTCGGCCAGCGCGGCATGCGAGCGCAGCCGGTCCGCATCCGACTCCCGCAACTGCGCCTCCACCCGGGCCAGTGTTTCCCGCAACGGGCCGACCAGGTGCTCCACGGCCGCCCGGCGGGACTCCAGTTCGCCCGCGGCCTGCGCGTTGGCCGCGCTCAGGCGGCCCTCCGCCATCTCGATGAACCGCCGTGCGCTGCTGTCCAGCGCCTGCGCGGACAGCGCCTGGAACCGCTCGGCGAGCTGGCTATCCACCAGCGCCGCCCGCTCCTGCGCGGCGCGGACCTGCCCGGTCAGCTCGGCCGTAGCCGCGGCCTGGCGGCTGCGCGCATACAGGAAACCAATCACCACGCCGATCACGATGCCGACCACAAGCACAGTGCACACTGCGATAACGGTCATGACGGCGATCCTGGCAGCGAGTGCCGACAGTCCGGGGACGCCACGCGCCGCCGCCCTATTTCCGCAACGAACACCAGCCCGTCGCCTGCCGCCCTGCTGCGCCGCGGTGGTCCGGGCGGGATGTGGCCAGCGGGACCCCGGACCGCTAGCCTGCACCAGGCCGGGAGTAGTCGCCGGGACGCCCTAGACTCGCCTGGGTGAGTCTTTCCATCGGTATCGTCGGTCTGCCCAACGTCGGCAAGTCCACCCTGTTCAACGCGCTGACCAGGGCCAATGCGCTGGCGTCGAACTACCCGTTCGCGACCATCGAGCCGAACGTGGGCATCGTCGGCATCCCGGACTCGCGGCTGCCGGTCCTGGCCGGGCTGTATGACTCCGCGCGCATCGTTCCGGCCACGGCGCGTTTCGTGGACATCGCCGGGCTCGTCCGCGGGGCCTCGCAGGGCCAGGGCCTGGGCAACCAGTTCCTCGCGCATATCCGGGAAACCGACGCGATCTGCCAGGTGGTGCGGGTATTCACCGACCCGGACGTGAGCCATGTGGACGGCGACGTGTCGCCGGGCCGGGACATCGACACGGTGGCGACCGAGCTGATCCTGGCCGACCTGCAGACGCTGGACAAGGCCGTGCCCCGGCTGGCCAAGGAAGCCAGGTTCGCCAAGAGCCCAGATCGTCAGCGGGCGGCCGGCGCCGCGGCCGCCGCCCAGCAGCTGCTCGATGGCGGCACCACCTTGTTCGCGGGGGCGGCCGGGGCCGGGATCGATCTGGCCGATCTGCGTGAGCTGCACCTGCTGACGGCCAAGCCATTCGTGTACGTGTTCAACATGGACGAGGCGGGCCTGGCCGATGATTCGCTGCGGGCCAAGCTGGCCGCCCAGGTCGGCCCGGCCGAGGTCGTGTTCCTGGACGTGAAGACCGAGGCGGAGCTGGCCGAGCTGCCTGAGGAGGAGGCGGCGGAGCTGGCCGCCGGGCTCGGCATGGGCGAGCCCGGGCTGAACCGGCTGGCCCATGCGGGTTTCCGGGCGCTCGGGCTGATGACGTTCCTGACCGCGGGCCCCAAGGAGGTGCGCGCCTGGGAGATCCCGGCCGGCGCCACCGCCCCCGAGGCGGCGGGCGTCATCCATACCGATTTCCAGCGCGGTTTCATCAAGGCCGAAGTGGTCGCCTACGACGATCTCGTCGCGGCCGGGTCGCTGGCCGCCGCCCGCAGCGCGGGCAAAGTCCGCATCGAAGGCAAGGATTACGTGATGCGCGACGGCGACGTGGTCGAGTTCCGCTTCAACGTTTAGCCGGCTTCCGCTGCGGGCGGGAAAAGTGCATCGGTGAAATATCGCTGTAGTCCTGAGTGACGTGATGTTTCACCGATGCCCTTGTCATGAACAGGCGCCTTGCTTACGCGACGTGGGTCACGGGACTAGTGAGGTATATGCAGCGCACGGTGCCTGGGTAACGTGGCGGTATGGATTCACTGCTGTGCGCTCCCCGGCCTGCTACTGCGCAGACACTGCGCAGTCTGGGCATTATCCGTGGTTACGGTGGGGACGGCGGCCCGCCAGCGGCGCGGCGAGGAGAACCGGGCTGGTGAGCGTGTCGGTGGCGCCGCTTTTCGGGCCGGACATACGCCACCGTTGCGGATAAATCCCCCTGTCTGTAACCGGCCGGCAGCGGAGTGCGACCTGCTCGACACGCGCCTCAAATCGGCATCACCGCAGGTCAGGGCTGATATCATGGCCACTCGCGATGATCGCATACAGTGCAGTCGCAGGACCGTTTGGCTGGTCACGGCCGGGCTGGTGGGCAAAGGGGCTCCCCGGCCAGCTTGTTATGGCGCAGAATAGTCTGCAAGACGGCATTGGCAGGCACCGCAACTCATTGCTGCGCGTGCGCAGGAACGAGCGGAGGTGCGATGGTTCGCCGGTCAACGGTTGATCGCAGTCCGCATTCGGCTGAGCACCCGCTGGACTACGAGCCGGTGGCCGGTTACGACGGGCCTGAGCAAAGTACCCGGCGCCGCCAGGGGCGTGGCTGGGCCGGCGGCGGGGGCCGCTGGCTTATCTGGGTGTTCCGGGTGGTCGCCTGGGCGGTCCTGCTGCTGATCGGTTACCGCGGCGTCCAGGCCATCGTGACGGGGGAGACTCAGTCGCCGCAGCCAGCCCCGGCGCCGTCCGCCAGCCCGGCGACAGCGGCGTTCCCGGTGACCCTCGCTGATGCGTACGCGCTGCAGTTTGGTCAGGTGTACCTGAATTTCAGCCCGGCGGCCGCGGACCAGCGGGCCAGCCAGCTGGCTGCCTTTTTGCCCGCTGGCGCTGATCCCGAGCTCGGCTGGAATGGCACTGGGTCGCAGCAATTGCAGTCCGAGGAGGTCGCGGGTAACGATGTGAGTGACGCGCACCATGCCGTGGTGACGTTGCTGGCCCGGGTCAATGGCCAGCTGATCGAACTCGGCGTGCCGGTGTACGCGACGAGCGCGGGTGTGGTCATCTCCGGGGAGCCAGCGCTACTGCCAGCGCCCGGGCCGGTGAGCGTGCCGACGGCTTCGCCCGCGAGCCCGGATGCGGCGACGCAGGGAATCCTGACGACCCAGCTGCCCGCCTTCTTCGAGGCCTATGCCAGCGGAAACCAGGCCACGCTCGGCCGGTTCCTGGCTCCGGGCGCCTCGCTAGCCGGGCTGAACGGCGCGGTGACGTTCCATTCCCTCGGTGCCGTCAGCGTTCCGCCTGGGGGGGCCACCCGCAACATCATTGCCACGGTCACCTGGAACATCCCCGCTGGGGATGGCCAGGGCAAGGGCGGTGGAGCGTCCGCCCAGCTGGAGATGACGTACGCGCTCACCGTGCTGAAGCAGAACGGGACCTGGTACGTCGAGGACATCAACGCCGCCACGAGTGTGCCGGGGCCGCCATGACCGGACTTCGATGGCCGCGCGCCCTCTCCAGGCCAGGTGTAATCCCCGAATACCCGGAGTAGACCGATGTCCTCCTTCCACCCGCTCCTGATCGCGGCCCCCGCGGCGCTCAGCACGACGGGCCTTGTCACCTACTTGCAAGGACTGTTCGGGCCGTTGTTCCTCGGCATCGTGGGGATCGTGGCCCTGTTCTTCTTGTTCACCAGGGAGATAATCCGGTTTGTGCAGTTCCTCGTGCTCGCTGTGGCGATCGCTGTGATCTTCTATACGCCGAGCATCGTTCAGACGCTCGCCCAGGGCATCGCGAACGCGCTCGGCGTCCACTGATCTCCGCCCGGACCGGAAGGAGAGCACCCGGTGGATCTGCCCACTTACACCAGCATCTGGCGCATCGAGAAACGTCTGTACAAGCTGTACGACTTCCGTCTCCCGATGCCAGTGCCGGTGGGCCAGATCGCCGTCTTCGCCGCGATCACGGTGCCCTACGTACTCATCCTTACCGTGCTCGGGCTCCCTTTCAGTCACACGCTTTTCTGGCTGTACGTCCTGCCCCCCGGAGTGATCACCTGGCTGGCGACCCGGCCAGTCCTGGAGAGCAAACGCCTGCCTGAGCTGATCCTGTCCCAAGCGCGCTATATCGGGGAGCCGTCCACCTGGTGCCGGATGGCGCCGCTGGCGGAACGGGATGACACGGTCGTGGTCGGCCGGGTCTGGCGGAGGGCTGCCGACGCAGCCCCGCTCCCGGTCACCTCCGCGGCACCAGCGCGTGCGGCCAAGCGGCCCGCCCTGGCGCCAGCGCGGGCCGCGGGCCGCTCGGCAGCCGCCCGGCAGGCCGCTGCTGAGCAAGCGGCTGCTCCGGCTGCGGCCGCGCAGCCAGCAGTCAAGCCCGTATCAGCACCGTCAGTATCAGCACCGCCAGTATCAGCGCAGGCCGCAGCAGCTCAGCCGGCCGCGGCAGGCCGGTCAGCCCGGCCGGGCAAGGCGGCCCGGGGCGGCCGGTCCCGCCCAGGTCAGCCGACCCCGGCAGGTCGGGACGCCCAAGCAGATCAGGCGGCTCGGGCCAGCCAGCGTGCCCGGGTCGGCCAGCGGGCACGCGCGGGCCAGCCAGCCCCGTTGCAGCTCGCCGAGGCTGAGGTGGACCAGACCGCCGTGCGTCAGCCAGCCACGAGTCAGCCCGTGACGGGTCAGCCCGGCCACCGCCGGGCCCGCGCCAGCCTGGCCCACAACGGCTCAGCCCGTGACGGGTCAGCCCGGCCACCGCCGGGCCTGCGCCAGCCTGGCCCGCAACGGGTCAGCCTGTAACGGATCAGCCCGCAACCTCGCAGCCGACAACTTCGCAGCCCGGTCGGCGAGTTCACGTGGCTCCGGGTTGGCCCGCTCCGCCCCCCAAGCCCGCCCCGCCTCCCCGGCCCGCTCCGGCGCCTCCGGTGCTGCCCGCGCTCCACCACGGCGAGCCGGTGCTGCCGCCTGCCGCCGCGACACGGCTCGTCCTGCCGCAGCCCGCTGCCGCCGGAACGGACGACCTGGCCGAGGCGGTAGCTCCGCCCGCGCCCAGCCCGGCCCTGCCTGCGTTGCCACCCGATCCGGTCCTGGATGGTGCAGGCCAGCCCGGGTCATTTGCGGCCGAAGCGCCAGCCGCGCCTGCGCCGACCCCGCCCACCCCGGCCGCCGCCTCTGCTGCCGACGCCGTGGCTACGCCTGCTCCAGCTCCGGTTGCCCCCGCTGTGGCCGACGCACCTGCGCCGGGCCCCACCACGGCATTTCCGGCCCCGGCTGCCGCGTCCCAGGAAGCCGCAGTCCCCGAAGCCGCTGGCCCGCAGGCCGGTCTTCCGGGCGGCTCTGTCCCCGAAGCCGCAGGCGTAACTCAAGCCCCGGAGGCCACGGGCATGGCCCCGGCCTCGGCGGCACCCGCGGCCACTTTGGGCCCGCCGGCCGCGCCAGCTCACTACGCCCCCGCCAGCAGCGCACCGCCCGCTCCGGCCGACAGCCAGCCTGCCGGGGCCGTGGGCCTGGGCCAGCCCGCCGCAGAGGTCAGCCAGTTCGCCCTGGGGGAGGGCCAGCCTGCCCCGGCCCCTGTCGATGCCCCGCCAGCGACCCCGTCCTCGGTCGCCACGGCCTTCCTGACCGGGCTTACCCTGTCGGCACCGCCCGTCAGGCCGGCCCCAGCCGACGCGGCCCCGGGCCACGCTGACCCAGCTGACTTTGAGCTCGCGGACACTGAGCTCGCGGACACTGAGCTCGCGGACACTAAGCCGGCTAACGCTGACCAGGCTGGTACTGGGCCAGCGGATGCTGAGCTCGCGGACGTTGGGTCTGCGGACACCGGGCAGACTGATGCTGAGCTCGCGGACGCCGAGCTGGCTGACACTGGGCTGGCTAAGGCTGAGCTCGCGGACACTAAGCCGGCCGAGGCTGAGCTCGCGGACGCCGAGCTGGCTGGCACCGGGCTGGCGGATGCTGAGCTCGCGGACACTGCGCCGGCCCAGGCTGACCAGGCTGACGTCGAGCCGGCTAAGGCTGAGCTGGCGGATGCTGAGCTCGCGGACGTTGCGTCTGCGGGTACGGAGCAGACTGATGCTGAGCTCGCGGACGCCGAGCTGGCGGACACTGGGCTGGCTGACACTGGGCTGGCTGAGGCTGAGCTCGCGGAGACTGAGCCGGCCGAGGCTGATCAGGCTGACGTCGAGCCGGTTAACGCTGAGCTGGCTGGGCCTGAGCCCGCCACACAGGCGGCGTCGGGTACGACCATCCCTGATACGGCTGGGCTGGCTCCGCACGTCCCGGCGCCGTCCCCGTCCCCGGAGCCAGCGGCGGCTCCGTCTGCACCCGCCGCCTGGGCCGCGCCGATCGTGGTCGTGCGCGGTGACCAGGCCAGTGCCCGGCCCGCCGTGGTGGAGCGTGCGCTGAGCGGGCCCGCGCCGCACCGCGGCGGCTGGCACGAGCACGTCAGGGTGGTGCCCGGCGGGCACGGCCCGGGCCGGCCGGACATGGAGCGGCGTGACCGGGCCCGGGTGCTGCTGCCCATCGACGGGCCGCGGCTGATCATGGTGCTGGGCTGTACCGTGGGCGCGGGGCAGACCGTGACCACGTTGATGCTCGCTGACGTGCTGGCCACCTTGCGCAACGAGCAGGTGGCGGCGCTGGACCTCAACCCCGGGCAGACTTCCCTGACCGAGCTGGCCCGGGTGACCCCGGTGGCCACCGTGCGCGGGCTGCTGGACGGCTCAGCCGCGGCCATCCCTGGTCCGCGGGGACGGGGCCGCCTCGATGTCGTGGCGGACGACGGCGCGCCGGGTGGCTCCGCGATGCTTGGCGACGCGGACTACCCGAGGATCGTCGAGCTGCTGGCGCACCGGTACCCGCTTACGCTGGCCGACCCGGGCGCGTCGGCCGTGGCCCGGGTGCTGTCCGCTGCTGACCAGCTGGTGCTGGTCGCCCCGGCCAGCTCCGATGCCGCGCAGGCGGTGGCGATGACGCTGGAATGGCTGGACGGGCATGGCTACGCGGAGCTGTGTGCCGGATCGATCACGGTGATCAACGGGGTGAGCAAGCGCAGCATGACTCATGCGGAACAGGCTGAGCAGGTGGTCCGGGGCCGGGGCCGGGCGATCGTGCGGGTGCCCTGGGATGATCACCTTGGCGAGCCGCCTGCCGAGCAGGGCCTGCGGGATCTGGTCCCGGCAGCTGGCCCCCAGTCCCGGTTCGGGCAGCTGCGGCCGCAGGTGCAGTACGCCTACACCGCGCTGGCCGGGGTGCTCGTCTCCGCGCTGGCGGCCGGGGCCGGGCCGGACCGGGCTTCCGGCCTGGGGCAGCGGAGGGCGTCGTGGTGAACCTGCGGCGTACCATCTGCCACCCAGCCCGGCCCGGCCACGGAGCGCGGTGGTGAGCCCGCGGACCAGGGGCCGGTCGCGGCTGTCCCTGCGCTATTTCGACGACCGGATCGTGCTGACCGAGACCCATGCGTGGGCGTACTACCGGCTGCCGACCCAGCCGTATGAGTTCACCACCCCGCTGGATCGTGAGGCGCTGGCCACGAACATCACGGTGGCGCTGGCGGCGATCCGGATGCAGGACGCCGAGGTGCATCTGCGTATCGTGCATCGTTCGTACCCGGCGGCGGAGTGGGCGGCCCAGCTGGATGCGACCTCCGATGGCGGGCCGGGCTGGCGGAACTACCTGGATGAGATGTACCGCCATGTGTGGGCGAAGGACTTCTGGAGCAAAGAGGTCTACCTGGGCGTGCGGCTGGGCCAGCGCGGCATGCGGGCGCAGCTGTCCGGCGGGGTGCTGTCCCAGTTCGCCAACCTGTACCGGGCGGGCGAGCAGGCCATGGGCCTGGAAGACGAGGCGATCGGCGGGGCCGAGATCGCGCGGTGGACCGATCAGGCGGAGCGGCTGGGCCGGGCGCTGGCGGCCAGTGTGCTCGCGGCCCGGCACGCGACCAGTGATGAGATCGCCTGGCTGGTCCGGCACACGCTGATGGGTACCGCGGGTGACCCGCGCCCGTCCGCGGTGCGGCGGCGCACCTGGGGGGCGGGTGAGATCGAGGCGCTGTTCGAGGGCCAGGTGCATAACGGCCGGACGGTGCTGCGGCTGGAGCACCCTGAGGGGGAGTCGTTCGAGGCGTTCTTGTCGTTTTCCCGGTTCCCGGATGTGATGTCGTTCCCGGATGGTGAGCCGTGGCTGCATTTCGCGGACTCGCTGCCGTTCCCGGTGGAGGTCAGCTCGCGGATGCGGCTGATCCCGCCGGCCAAGGCGAGCAAGGATGTGGGCCGGCGGCTGGCGCACGCCCGGGACATGGACGCGCATATCCGGGAGGCAGGGGTGGACGCGCCGCTGGCCCTGCAGGAGCAGCTCGTGGCGGCCCGGATGCTGGAACATGGGATCACCAAGGAGCGGCTGCCGTTCGTGTACGGCTGGCACCGGCTGATCGTGGCCGCGCCGACCAGGGACTTGTGCCAGCGGCGGGTCGAGGCGCTGATCGAGCACTACCGGGACATGGGCATCGACGTGGTCAACTCCACTGGTGACCAGTTCTCGCTGCTGCGCGAGTCGCTGCCCGGGGACCGGGTCCGGCTGGGTTCCTACGTGCAGCGCCAGCCGCTGTACACGATCGCGGGCGGGGTGCCGACCGCGACTGTGGGCCTTGGTGATCGGGTCAGCAACGGGCAGGGCTGGATCGGCCCGTACATCGGGGAGACGCTGGGCCGGGCCCGGGCGGTGGTGCACTTCGACCCGTTGCTGGCCGCCGCGCTGAACCGGCCGACCGCGGTGGCGATCACAGGGGAGCCGGGCGGTGGCAAGACCACGCTGGCGCTGCTACTGATGCTGCAGTGCGCGCTGCGTGGGGTGACGGTCGCGGTGATCGACCCCAAAGGGGACGCGGAGCCGCTGGTCAACCTGCTTGCCTCGCGCGGCCGCAAGGCGCGGGTGCTGCCGCTGGGCGCGGCCGCGCCCGGGCTGCTGGACCCGTTCTCGTTCGGTGATGACCTGGCCGAGAAGCGCACCATGGCCACGGAGACGCTGCGCCTGCTGCTGCCCCGGATGAGTGAGGAGCGGGAAAGCGCGATGATCCAGGCGGTGGCCAGCGTGGCCAGCCGGGAACGGCCGAGCCTGGGCAAGGTCATCCGGCACCTGGAGGAGTCCGCTGACCCGGCGTCGAAGAACCTCGGTGCGGTGCTGCGGTCGATCTCGGAGATGCGGCTGGCCCGGCTGTGCTTCGCGCCGTCGGGTGGGCAGCAGATCGATGCGGCGGGCTGGACCACCGTGTTCACCCTGGCGGGGCTGACCCTGCCGGATACCGCGGCGGGGCGGGATGACTACTCCTACGAGCAGCGCCTGTCGGTGGCCTTGCTCTACCTGGTGTCGCAGTTCGCCCGGCGGCTGCTGAACGGGATCGACCGGCGGCTGCCCAAGGCCATCTTCCTGGACGAGGCGTGGGCGATCACCGCGACGCCGCAGGGGGCCAAGCTGGTGCCCGAGGTGTCCCGGATGGGCCGCTCGCGGAACACCGCCCTGATCCTGGTCTCCCAGAACGCGGGTGACCTGCTGAACGAGCAGGTCACCAACTGCATCTCCGGGGTGTTCGCGTTCCGCTCCTCCGAGCGGGTGGAGGTGGCGAACGTGATGGCGTTGCTCGGCGTCGAGGCGTCCGAGGAGCACAAGGCGGTGCTGCGGGGGCTCGGTAACGGCGAAGCCATCTTCCGTGACCTGGAGGGCCGGGTCGGCCGCATCGGCATCGACCTGATCTCCGACCAGATCCGGCAGTGGCTGGACACCAACCCCACCCGGGCCAGGTCGGCCGGCGGGCAGCCCAGGCTGGCGGACGGCGGCCCGGGCCAGCACGGTCCAGACCACGGTGACGCCAAGCACGGTGACGCGAGCCACAGTCACGCCAGCCACGGTGACGCCAGCCACGGTGACGCCAGCCACGGTGACGCCAGCCACGGTGACGCCAGCCACAGTGTCGCCAGCCATGGTGATCCGGATGACCACGATCCGGATCACGGCGCAGGATACGACGGGACCACCCGGGCCGCAGGCCCGCCGTCCGCGGCCGAGCCCGCCCGGTGACCCGTCTCATGCCAGGACCAGCCGCTTCGACCAAGGCTTTAGGAGCCCTGCCGATGGCCAGATTGCTCCGCCGGGTACCCAGGGCCGTCCTGGTGCCCGGCGCTCTCATCGCTGCGATCGCTGTGGGAGTGCTCGGCGTGCCCGCCGCGGCGCAGGCGGCGGCTGGTGCCGCGGGCGCGCACAGCGCCGCGGCGCACTCCGCCACTGCGCAGGACGCTGCTGCGCACTCAGGGAGCGCGCGGCAGGCAGCGCAGGCACAGCAGGCGGGGGCCGCGGAGCCGATAGCCACCGGCGCCTGCGCCGTGCCGGGGATCGGTGACATCGGCGGGCTGCTCGGCCTGTGCCAGGCGGGGTCCAGCGGTTTGATTGGTGACCTCAATAACATCTGCCAGCCGTCGGTCCCGGCGCCTGAGCCCGCGAACGGCGGTATTGATTCGCTGATCCGGCCGCCCGCGACGGGTGGCAAGCTGCCGCCCACGCTGTATGACAGCTATGGGATGGCGGGCCAGTCCTGGGCTGCCTATGACATGCAGTGCTCGGACATGACCTCGCTGATCGGCAACAGTGTCGCGGGCATGGTGTTCGACGCGGCCAAGGCGCTGGACCGGGTGACGATCACCGTGTACCAGTCCGCCGCGGGTGAGGGCATCTTGTCCTGGCTGACCGGGTCGGTGAACCGGCTGATCACCAGCCTGGGCAACGCGATCTACTTCCCCTACCTCGCCCCGGTGGTCATCATCGGCGCGATCTGGCTGGCCTGGCAGGGCCTGATCCGCAAGCGCGCCACCCGCACCATCGAGGGCACGGTGTGGATGGTCATCGCCTGCGCCGCGGCCATCTGGCTGATCGGGCGGCCCGCGGACTTCACCGGCATGGGCGCGGGTGTGTCCAACGGCATCACGCAGACCCTGAACGTCGCGTTCGCCGGGCTGCCCGCCCCAGCGCAGAGCGCCTGCGTGCCGGTGGCGAACAACGACCCGCAGGTGCGCACCGCGAGCTACAGCTACTCGGCGGGCACCGGCGTGGTGGATCAGAACGCCAACGAGCTGTGGGCGGTGCTGGTCTGCGAGCCGTGGCTGGACGGGGAGTTCGGCACTACCACCTACCATGCCGGGGCCAAGGGCGCCCAGGCCACGGTGGTCGACACCTACGGGCGGCAGCTGCTGTGGGCGCAGGCCATCGCGATGAACGAGCAACCCACGCCCACGCTGATCCAGGCCAAGGAGGACGCGTACGCGGGTATCGCCTCCTCGATCAAGGCGAACGACCCGTCGGTCTACTCGCTGTTCCAGGGCAACCAGTACCCGACCCGGCTGGAGATCGCGTTCGCGGCGCTGTTCGCCGCCCTGGTCGCCGGCGTGCTGGTGCTGCTGATAGCGATCACCCTGATCATCTTGAAACTGGGCTTCCTGCTGCTGCTGATCGCCGGGCCGTTCTTCCTCATCGTGGGCACCCATCCCGGATTCGGCCGGGTGGTCGCGCTGCGCTGGCTGGAGATGCTCATCGGCGTGCTGCTCAAGCAGGCCGCGGTGGCCCTGGTGCTGAGCGTCCTGCTCTACGCCTACTC
>CAWDRD010000031.1:0-5622 GCA_963804455.1 uncultured Actinomycetes bacterium | reverse complement strand
GGAGACTGTGGCGCAACTCGAGCACGCCCTGACCGTCCGGGTCCGGGTGGAGCAGGCCATCGGGGTCCTCGCCGAGCGGCACCGGCTCCGCCCGCGGCAGGCATTCGAGCTCCTCAGGTCAGCGTCCCGGGCACGCGGGCAGCGGATCATGGTCACGGCCAGCCAGGTGATCGCGAGCGCGTCCAACCCGCTGCTGCGGCTGCCCGAGGAACTGGCCAAGCCGCCGCTGCCGCGCAGGCTGCCCCGCCGCAGCCGCAGCGAGGCCTGACCGGCAGTCACCGCGAGACCCCGGCCGGCGCCACAGGAGACCTGACCGGCAGCGCCGCTTTGCCATTGATTTGCTCTTTCGATACGCCTCGAATGCGGGCTTTACTTATTAATTGCTCGTATTACGCCCCATGCTCGATAAACGTCATAGAGCATCCGTTATAACCGGCTAGCCTCGGAGCGTTATGCAAAACCGGCTGGCGAGTGCAGGCCCGGAGGACCTGCACGAGCGGCCGGTGCAGGTCAGGGCGACGGTAGCGGTGGATGTTGATTTTGCATAACGCGACTTTTGCATAAGACACAACGGCCTGCAGGTGACCTATGCCTGCATCGAAGCTGGCTGGTCAGGGCCGGTCTTGGCCGTCCGCCAAAGCCAGCTGGTGAGACGAGGGACGGTGGAGCAACGGGAATCCCGGCCGATCACGCCAACGGCAGCTGAACTCGCGGCTGAACCCGCAACGGCCGGTTCGCGCACCCTTATTCAGGTGCCCCTGCCCGGCCCGCCCGATACCGCCGAAACGCTCCCGGCTCCGCCTGTCCGGGCCCGCCAAGATCCACCGCCGTCCGGCGGCAACCCCAGCCACGGCACCGGCCGGAGCACGGGCCGCGACGCGGGCCTGCAACTGGCGCTACTGCTGTGCTACCTGGCCGGCGGGGTCGTCGTCACCTGGCCGCTGGCCAGCTACCTGGGCCGCCGGATCCCGGACATCCCCGATCCGGCGAGCTACGTCTGGAGCCTGTGGTGGGTGGCCCACCAGGCCATGCACCTGGCCAATCCGTGGACCACCACGCAGCTGGCGGCGCCAGCCGGGGTCCAGCTTGGTTTCGACACGCTGATGCCGGTGCTCGGCCTGGTGATGCTCCCGGTCACCGAGCTGGCGGGCCCGGCGGCCAGCTATGGCGTGCTGGTCACCGTGCTGCCCGGGGTAGCGTGCTACCTCACCTACCGGGCGGCCCGGCTGTGGCTGCGCCCGGCCGGGGCGGTCGCGGCAGGCGCATTGTTCGGCTACTCCACGATGCTGACCTGGCAAGACTGGTATCACCTGAACATCGCCGCCGGCGCGGCATTGCTACCGCTGGCACTGGAGGCATCGGTCCGGCTGCGCCGCCGGGCAACAACCCGGCGGGCCATCGCCCTGGGCCTGGTCCTCGGCCTGGCCGCAGGTGTGAACCAGGAATCAGCGGTGCTCGCCGGGCTGCTGGCCGGGCTGGCGCTGGCGCCCTGGCTGGTGGCTCATCCCGGGGTGGCCAGGCTGCGTGCCTGCGCGGTCGCCGCGCTGACCACGCTGGTGATCGCGGCGCCGCAACTGGCCGCGATGGCAGTACAGGCCCGGGCGGGGGCGGCCGCCGCGCCCGCCGCGGAGCTGCCGTACTGGTACCGGCGGCTCGGCGCCGGCCCGCTGACCCTTTTCGCACCGTCGCCGCGGCTGCGTTTCTGGGGGCTGGGCCTGCTGACCGCGGACTATCACTACTCCCGCGGCGAGGCCGTGCCCGCCTTCGGGGCCACGCTGACCGTGCTTGCGCTGGCCGGCCTGGTGATCTCGTGGCGCCAGCGCCGCGCCCGGCCCTCGGCCGGCGCTGCTGGAGCCGACGTTGCTGGGGCTGGCGCCGCTGGGGCTGGCGCTGCTGTGGCTGGGCAGCGCCGCACTGGCCATGGGCTCGGCGCTGTGGGCTGGCCACCGTTATTTCCTCCCGGTACCGATCACCCGCGGCGGGGTCCGGCTGTCGGCTGTGCTGCCGTTCACCTGGCTGGTCCAGCTGCCCGGCCTGTCCGCCTTCCGGGAAGCCGACCGCTTCACGGTCCTCGGGCTGCTGCCCGCCGCGCTGCTCGCGGGCCGCACGGTGGACTGGCTTGTCCACAACGCACACCTGTCCCGGTCCAGCCTGCCGACCAGGCGTGCGGTGCTGGCCGGCTGTCTGCTAGCCGCCGCGGTGGCGGGGGCCGCGGCCGAGGCGGGCTGGCCGGGCGGCGGCCCGGATAGCCCGACGGCCCGGATGGTGCGTACCTCGCTGCCCGCGCTGGACCGTCCCATCGCGGCGGACCACTCCCGGTCCATCGTGGTCAACGTACCGTTCGGCATCCGCGGCGGGCTGCCGGAGCGGTTCGGGGCCAGCACGTACCCGCAGGCCCTGCTGCTCGGGGCCGCGGATGGCCATCCCCGGGCGATCTCCTACACCTCCTGGATCCCGCTCCCGACGGTCATCGCGATCAGCCGGCACCCGTTCTACGCGCGGCTGGCCGGCGCCCAGGATGGCCTGCCGGTGACGGCGCAGCAGGCGGCGCAGGCGCGGCTGGACGCCCGGCGGATGAACGTCGGCTGGATGCTGGTCTGGCCGAAACGTGATCCCTGGGTGCTGCGCTACCTGTCCGAGGCGGGCTTCCGGTTCAGTTACCGGGCGGACGGCGTCGCGGTCTACCGGCCAGCCCGCTGATGCTCGGCCCGCTGATGGTCGGCCCGCCGACGCTCAGCCCGCTGTCCCGGCGGCGGCCGTCTGGGTCGCGCTCAGGCTGATCCCGGCGTGCTGCCAGGGCCGGGTGAAGCCGACCGGGGCGCCGCCGTACGCCGCCGCGTTGGCATTGCTGTAGGAGGAGATCCGGATCGGGTAGCCGGTCGCGTAGGCCTCGATCATCATGCCCTTGCCGATGACCAGGCCGACATGGCCAGGAGCCGTGGGTGTGCCGTCGGACCCGGCGAAGAACACCAGGTCACCGGGCTGGGCCTGGCTGGCCGGGATCTGCGGTCCCCAGGCCCACTGCGCCTGCGAGGTGCGCGGGAGGTTCATGCCCGCGGCCCGGTAGGCCATCATGATCAGCCCGGAACAGTCGAAGGCGTCCGGCCCGGTGCCGCCCCATAGGTAGGGCTTGCCCAGCTGCTCCTGGGCGTAGGAAATCACCTCGGCGATCGCCTGGTTCGGCACCTGCGCCGTCTGCACGCTGGTGAGGCACTCCGGCGCGGTCACCGTGACCGCGTTGGCCACCGTGTACCCGCCCTTGCTGTACATGCCCGCCCAGTAGAGCACGGCCTGGACGTAGGACTGGAGATGGTTGTAGGCGAAGATCGCGCCGCTGGGGTTGTTCTGCACCCCGTTGCGGACCAGGTACTTGGCGGCCCCGGCGATGGCGTCGGCAGGCTCGTACACGCTGGCCACGCCGTCCCCGTTCTCGTCTGTCGCCACCCCGTTGACCTGCTCCGACGCTGGGTGCACCGGGGCGCCGCCCCAGGCGTTGCCAGAGGCGCCGCCGATGCCGATCTGCATCGGCCCCGCCGCGCCGAACGCGTTCGAGCCGGAGTTCACCCCGGGCAGGCTGGTCCGGCCGTCGTTGCTCTCCACCGCACCGATCCCGGCGAGAATGACCCAGGGGACCCCGTACTGCCGCCCGACCTGCTGGAACAGGGCCAGGTAGTTCGCTGGGATGGAGTTGCGCGCGGCCACCGTGGCCACCGGCTGGCTATTACTGCCGGTGCTGCTGTTACCCGGGCAGCCGACGCCCGCCTCGAACAGCATGCTGGCCCCGCCGACCAGTGCCATCGGGATCACCGCCAGGGCGGTCACTAGCAGCACAGCCAAGCCGATCGCCACGAACGCGGCGAACCGGCCAGCGCTGAAGCTCGGCTGCCAGTTCAAAAATTTCCCGCCGCGGCCGACTCGATGTCGTTGACCAGCCAGGTTCCGCCGGAGTTGACGACGGTGACCGCATACTGCGCGCTCACGTCGCTCTTGCCGCTCTTCGTGGTCAGCGACTGGTTGATGGTCACCACGAAGGTCAGGCTGGACGGCCCGAAGGTGCGCAGCGAGTTGATCACGGCGGTGCCGGTGTACACCGACTTCTGCTGGGCCCGCTGGCTGGCCACGCCAGGCGTGGCGTAGCCCCGTTCCAGGGTGGCATCGAGCTCGCTGGTGGCCAGGTTACGCATGCTGCTCGCGTAGCTGGCCGCGGACTCGGTATAGGAGTAGGTGCCGTACGCGGCGCCGAACGACTCCGTTACGGCCGCCGCCTTGGCCAGGTCAGCCTGGCTGAACGGGAGCCAGGCGTAGATGTCCGGGGCCGAAGGCGAAGCGGCCGATGGCACCGGGGTAGCGGCCGCGGGCGAGCTGGCCGCGGGCGGCGCGGAATGGCTGGCTGACGGACGTGGCGACGCGGCCGGGTGACCGTGCGTCGCCGAGATCAGCAGGTAGACACCGGTTCCGGCCAGCACGACGACGATCGTCACGAAGGCCAGCACCCGCTGGGCCGGGGCTGAGATCCATGACCGCCCACTACTTCTTCCGGCGCACCGGGCGCAGCCAGAACGGCCCGGCGGGTGGTGGGTTCCCGCCCTGGCCCGAGGAGCTGTCGGAGTCGCCAGCCGCCGGGGACCCGCCCTGGTCCGGCTGTGCCTGGTGGCCGGACGGCCCCGGACGGGCCTGGCCGCCCCCGCCGGATCCAGCGCCCCGGGACCACAGCGAAGGCGCCGCGGCTCGCGCCCGTCCAGCGTCCCGCGCTGGGCTGGCGTCGGGGCCGGACCTGAGCCCGCGGCCGGGCCTGAGCTGCGGGCCGGGCCAGGGCCACGGCCAAAGCCCGGCGGTGCGGCGGCTGGCGGGCTGGCCGCCTCTGGGGCCGCGCCGCCCGAACCACGGGGTGCAGAGCTAGATGTCCGGGCCCCGCCGGGCCAGGATGGCCTCGCTGCCGCCTGCTGGCGCGGCGCTGCCGCGGGCGGATCTGCCGCTCCACTCTGCGCACCGGACGACGGCAGGCTGCCCGCGCCCTGCTGGCTGCGGCCAGCCGCGGTATCGGCGGCGCCGCCCCGGGCCCAGCCCGATGTCTGCCGCGTGCCGGTGCCGTCCCGGTCCGGCAGGTCCAGCGGTGGCGCAGACCGGGCGGTACCGTCCGCGTCCGAGGTGACCCGGGTCCGGCCGCGGGTGGCCAGCCCAGCCCGGCCCGTACCGCCCTGATGGCTGTCGTCGGCGGATGCATCCGCCCCGGCACCGGCCTCGGCCGGCCCGTCCTCGGTGGCCGCGGCCCCGGCGGCCGCGGAGGTGCCCACGGCCGCGGCCACTCCGCCGGCCGCCACCACGCTGGCTGCCAGGCTCGCGGCCTGGGCCGGGTTGCGCCTAGCCCACCGGGCCGCCCGGTAGGCGGCGAACCCGGGCACGCCCACCGTGGCCGCGTCCATCGTGTTCCGCCGGGCCGTGTCGCCGGCCGCGGCGAGGCTGGCATCCGCCCGGTCCCGCGAGCCGACCATGCCGTAGCCCACCGCGGAGAACAGGTGTACGAACGGCTTGCGGTAGATGAAGACCGCGACGGTGACCAGGGCGATCATCAGGATCTTCAGCGCCCAGGGCAGGGTGGCGTCGCTGGTGCCCATGATCAGT
>CAWDRD010000030.1:0-10307 GCA_963804455.1 uncultured Actinomycetes bacterium | reverse complement strand
TGTCGTCGTCGGTGTAGTTGCCCTTGCCCCGGATGAAGCGGTTGTCCTCGACCCGCTTACGGCTCGAGCCGAGCCCGCCGATCTTGATTTCGTCCAGTGCCCGCGTCACGATCTCAGCCTTCCGAGCGGAGCTTGTCGGCGGCCCACAGCACCGACTTCACGATGTTCTGGTAGCCGGTGCACCGGCACAGGTTGCCGGATAGCGCCCAGCGCACGTCTTCCTCGGACGGGTCGGGGTTCTCATCCAGCAGCGCCTTGGCGGCCAGCATCATCCCGGGCGTGCAGAACCCGCACTGCAGCCCGTGCTCTTCCTTGAACCCCTCTTGGAGCGGGTGCAGCTCGCTGCTGGTGGCCAGTCCCTCCACCGTGGTGATCTCGTGCCCGTCCGCCTGGACGGCCAGCATGGTGCAGGACTTCACCGCGCGGCCGTCCACCAGGACCGTGCACGCGCCGCAGTTGGTCGTGTCGCAGCCCATGTGCGTGCCGGTGAGCCCGACGCCCCGGCGGATCAGGTGGGCCAGCAGCAGCCGGGGCTCCACCTCGGCCACCTTCTTGGCGCCGTTGATGGTGAACTTGATCCGGCGGACTGGGACGTCGCTGGTGTCCGCGTCGCCGAGGTCATCGAAAACCGTGGTCATCAGGCTGCCCTTCCCGTGGCTACCTCGGTGCGGCTGAGCAGGCGGGCCACGAACGTGTGCACCATGTGCCGCTTGTACTCGGCGCTGCCCCGGTGATCGGTCTTGGGCTGGGCCGCTGCCGCGGCCAGGGCCGCCGCCTGCTCGATAGTCTCGGTGGTCAGCGCCTTGCCGGTCAGCGCCTGCTCCGCGGCGGTGGCCTGGATGGTGGCGCCACCCACCCCGGTCAGCCCGATCCCGGCCCGGGTCACCACGCCGCCTGAGGTTTCCACCGCTACCGCCACCCCGACGGTGGCGAAGTCGCCGACCCGGCGCTCCAGCTTCAGATATCCCCCCGCCACGGTGCCCCGGGGCGCCGGGATGACGGCTTCCACCGCGATCTCGTCCAGGGCCAGCACGTTCTGGAACGGGCCGGTGACGAAGTCAGCAACCGGTATCGTGCGCCGCCCGGCCGGTCCCTGGGCCACGACGCTGCCGCCGAGGGCCATCATCACCGACGCCCAGTCGCCCTGCGGGTCGGCGTGGCACAGCGAGCCGACCAGGGTGCCGCGGTTGCGCACGATCGGGTCGGCGATCAGCGGCGCGGCCGCAGCCATGGTCGGCTGCCGCTCCTTGAGCAACCCGGAGCGTTCCAGGTCGGCGTGCCGGCACAGGGCGCCGACCCGGATCGTGCCGTCCGGGTCAGCGCGGTGGTACGCCAGCCCGGGCACGTTGTTGATGTCCACGATCAGCTCGGGGTTAGCGAAGCGCAGCTTCATCAGCGGGACCAGGCTCTGGCCGCCGGCCAGCACCTTGGCCTCCTCCCCGCCGTCGCGCAGCAAGGCAATCGCCTCGTCGAGCGAATGCGGTGCCTCGTAGCGGAACCGAGACGGATACATGCGGGATCCTCCAGTGGACGGGGACGGGCGGGCGCCGGGCCAGGGCCAGGGTGTGTGGCCAGAGCGGGCCTGCCTGGCCGGGGCGGGCTGGCCGGGGCGGCCAGGATCAGCGGCGGGCGGGGGTCAGGGGCTGCTGGTATCAGCGTCGTTGACATCAGGGCCGAGCGGGTCAGGGACCTGGTCCCCAGCCGCGGGCGGCCCGGCTGGTGCGGCTGGCCGCGGCTGGCTGGCCTCCGGCTGCCGCGGCTGCCGCGCCGCGGGGAACGACTCCGGGTCGGGCACGGCCACCGGACCGGCGTCATACTCGGGATCTGGGCGCGGTTCCTGGTGCGGCGGCCACGGCCCGGCCACCGGCTGGCCTGCGATCTTCAGGTAGTCCATCAGCTCGGGCCAGGCCCACACGGTCGGGCTCTTGCCCGTCTTGGGGGCGTGCTCGACCAGCTCGTAGAGCCGGGGATTGCCCTGGCTATGCCCGTCGGACTCGATCCGCATGGCGCGCTCCTGCCTCGACGGGCTCACAAGCACCGTCGCGTGTGATGCGTACAGGCATGATTGATCGCCCGAAACACCGTGGCAACAGGCGAATAAGCTTGTGCTTAACCGGGCGGAGTTGCGCTGAGCCTCCGTCCGGCTACACCGAGCTATGCTAATCCGGCCATGGCGGCACCCGCGTCATGATCATGGTGATTCCGGCCCGGGCGGCCCATCGTGGCTGAAGGTGCCGGGCCAGATAATGATCATTAATGTGCTGACCGCGGTGGCCGCGGTGGGCCCGCACGCCAACGGTGCGGTCAGCTCCACAAGGTGACATAGACCGGGGGCCGGAACCGGGACGGCGGGACGCCTGCTGCCGGGGAGCGCATGAGATGCATGGCCTCTGGGGTGGTGAGGAACCGGCGCAGCGCGCTGGCCGCCGTGCTCCGCTCCGGCCGCTCCAGCAACGTGGCATGCCAGCAGGCGTCGACCGGCACGCCGGGGATCTCCACCCGGGACAGCTCGCCCCGGGCCAGCTGCTGGGTGACCAGGTGCTCCACCGCGGGTGCGACCCCGGCGCCGTCCGCGGCCGCGGCCCAGGCGGCAGTCTGGTTCGGGAACACCCCGATCATGTTTTCCGGGATCCGCAGCGCGGCCAGCAACTGGCCGGTGTCACTGCCCGGGTCGGTACCGGAGGCATCCACCAGCCAGCGCCACTGCCGCGGGTTGCCGCGCAGCCGCGACTGCCCGGCGGTCACCACCACCAGGCGGTGCCGGAAGATTGGCTCGCTCACCACGGCGAGCGTTGGGTCGGCCGCGGCGGCCGGCCCGATGGCCACGTCGGCCAGCCGGTTCGCGACCAGCACGGCCATCTCGCTGGTCACCGCGACCCCGGCGGACACCTCCAGGGAGCCCGCGAACCGCCGGGTGAACGCCTCCATCAGCGGGCTGACCACAAACTCCGCAATGCTGGAGGTGGCCACCACCCGCAACTGCTCCGGTGCGCCCTGCGCGGCCCGGACCGCGGCATGCGCTTCGGCGCCGAGCACGACGATCTGCGACGCGGTGGCCAGCAGCCGGGAGCCGCCCGGGGTCAGCGTCATACCCGCTGGCCCGCGGCTGATCAGCGGGTCACCGAGGTGCTGGCGCAGGGCGGTCAGGGCCTGGGACACGGCGGGCTCGCTGACGCCAAGCGCGTTCGCGGCCGCGGTCACCGAGCCGAGCCGGGCCACCAGCACGAACGCGTTGAGCTGGGTCAGGGTCATAACGATCCCATTATTAGCACTCGTGACCGCCGCCCAGACCGCCCATAGACTCGTCACGCATACGGTATGTGGCTGGCCGGGCGTGCGTTAGGTGGCTGGCCTCGCGCGGCGTAGGCCGTGCGGCGAGCGGTTGGCCGTACGCGCCATAGCGCGTTTGGCCGGATAGAAGGAGCAGCGGATGCAGGTGCCCGCGTACGTCGAGTACGAGAAGGCGGCCAGTGTCGAGCATGCCCTCACGCTCCTCACCCGGTACGGCCCGGAAGCGCGCATCCTGGCCGGAGGCCACAGCCTGATCCCGATGATGAAACTGCGCCTGGCCCAGCCGGAAACGCTGATCGACATCAACGGGCTGACCGAGCTCAGCTACGTCACCGTGACCGGCGGCGAGTTGCGGATCGGCGCGCTCACCCGGCACGCGGAGCTGCTGGCCGATGCGGCCGCCGGGGAGCACTTCGCCATCCTGCACGACGCGGAGAAAGTGATCGCCGATCCGATCGTGCGGAACTGGGGCACAGTCGGCGGCTCGCTCTGCCAGGCTGACCCGGCCGAGGACCTGTCCGCCGCGTTCGCGGCGCTCAAGGCGACCATGGTCATCCGGAACGCGGACGGCTCCCGGACCGTGCCCGCCCGGGAGTTCTTCACCGGCCCGTACGAGACCGTGGTCGGCCCCGCCGAGCTGCTGGCCGAGATCAGGATCACGATCCGTCCTGGCGGCGGCAGCGCCTACCAGAAGGTGGGGCGCCGGGCCGGCGACTGGCCGGTCGGGGCGGCCGGGGTGGCGCTCTGGCTGGACGGCGCTGACGGCCCGGACGCCACCATCGCCGACGCCGGGGTCGGGCTGACCGCGCTGGGCGCGCGGCACTTCGCCGCGGCCGAGGCCGAGGAGTTCCTGCGCGGTGCCCCCGCCACTGAGGCCACCTTCGCCCAGGCCGGCCAGATCGCGGCCGAACACTGCCAGCCCGTGTCGGACCAGCGCGGCCCGGCCGCCTACAAGCGCCACCTGGCCAGCGAGCTCACCGTCCGGGCGCTGCGCACCGCGCTCAGCCGTGCCCGTGGCGACCGTGCCCGTGGCGACCGTGCCCGTGACCACCGGGTCCGTAACCACCGTGCTCGTGACCAGCAGGGCCGCTGACATGCGGATCACGGTCAACGTCAACGGCACCGATCACACCCGCGAGGTCGAGCCGAGGCTGCTGCTGATCCATTTCATCCGGGACGAGCTGCGGCTGACCGGCTCGCACTGGGGCTGTGACACGTCCAACTGCGGGGCCTGCGTGATGTGGCTGGACGAAACCCCGGTGAAGTCCTGCACGGTGCTCGCGGCCATGGTGGACGGGCACCGGGTACGGACCGTGGAGGACCTGGCCCAGGACGACCAGCTGGACCCGGTGCAGCAGGGCTTCACCGAGTGCCACGGGGTGCAGTGCGGGTTCTGCACCCCGGGCATGATGATGACCGGCCGGTGGCTGCTCGACCATCACCCCGACCCCTCCCCCGGGCAGATCCGCGAGGCCCTGTCCGGGCAGCTGTGCCGGTGTACCGGGTACGAGAACATCGTCCGGTCCATCCGCTGGGCCGCCGAGCAGGAGCTGGCCCACGAGCCCGGGCTGGCCCGCAAGCCCGGGCCGCCCACGGAGGTGCCCAGATGACCGCCGCCACCGGCGGGCCAGCCACTGACGGGCAGGCCAGCGCCTACGGGCCGCTCCGGCGCCGGGAGGACGCCCGGTTCGTCCGCGGCAAGGGCACGTTCATCGACGACATCCAGCGGCCCGGCATGCTGCACGGCGCCATCCTGCGCAGCCCGCTGGCCCACGCCCGGATCACGAATATCGACATTGCCGCGGCTCAGGCCCATCCCAGGGTGAAGGCCATCATCACGGGCGAAACGTTGCAGAAAATGGCGCTGGCCTGGATGCCCACGCTGTCGCGGGACGTGCAGGCGGTGCTGGCCACCGACAAGGTCCGGTTCCAGGGCCAGGAGGTCGCGTTCGTGGTGGCCGAGGACCGGTACTCGGCCCGGGACGCGCTGGAGCTGATCATTGTCGACTACGAGCCGCTGCCAGTAGTGGTGGACGCCACCAAGGCCCTGGACCCGGGCGCCCCGGTGATCCGTGACGACCTGGACGGCAAGGCCGACAACCACATCTTCGACTGGTCGGCCGGGGACGCCGCGGCCACCGACGCGGTGTTCGCCGCGGCGGACGTGGTGGTGGCCCAGGACATGCTGTTCCCGCGGTCGCACCCGGCGCCGCTGGAGACCTGCGGCGCCGTGGCCGAGATGGACCCGGTGACGGGGAAGCTGACCGTCTGGTCCACCACCCAGGCCCCGCACGCGCACCGCATGCTGTACGCGATGGTGGCTGGCCTGCCCGAGCACCGGATCCGGGTCATCTCGCCGGACATCGGCGGCGGGTTCGGCAACAAGGTGCCGATCTACCCGGGTTACCTGTGCGCGATCGTCGGCTCGATGCTCACCGGCCAGCCGGTCAAGTGGGTGGAGGACCGGTCGGAGAACCTGATGTCCACCACGTTCGCCCGGGACTACCACATGCACGGCGAGATCGCCGCGACCTCTGCTGGCCGGATCCTCGGCCTGCGCGCCCAGGTGCTGGCCGATCACGGCGCGTTCAACGGCTCGGCCCAGCCGAGCAAGTTCCCGGCCGGGTTCTTCCACATCTTCACCGGCTCCTACGACTTGCGGGCCGCGCACTGCCAGGTGACCGGGGTGTACACGAACAAGGCGCCGGGCGGGGTGGCCTACTCCTGCTCGTTCCGCATCGCCGAGGGGGTGTACCTGGTCGAGCGGATGGTCGACCTGCTCGCCGCCGAGCTCGGTATGGACCCCGGTGAGCTGCGCATGCGCAACCTGCTGCGGCCGGAGCAGTTCCCGTACACCTGCCCGACCGGATGGGAGTACGACTCCGGGGACTACCCGCGGGCGCTCCAGGTCGCGATGGACCTGGCCGGCTATCCGGAGCTGCGCCGGGAGCAGGCGGAGCGGAGGGCCCGCGGTGAGCTCATGGGCATCGGGCTGAGCTTCTTCACCGAGGGGGTCGGGGCGGGCCCGCGCAAGCACATGGACATCCTCGGCCTGGGCATGGCCGACGGCGCGGACCTGCGGGTGTACCCGACCGGCAAGGCTGTGCTGGCGATCTCCTGCCAGACCCAGGGCCAGGGGCACGAGACCACGTTCGCCCAGATCGTCGCCCAGGAACTGGGCCTGGACCCGGACGACGTGGACGTGGTGCACGGGGACACCGACCGCACCCCGTTCGGGCTCGGCACCTACGGCTCCCGGTCCACCCCGGTGTCCGGGGCCGCCGCCGCGGTGGTGGCCCGCAAGGTCCGCGAGCGGGCCCGGATCGTCGCCGCGGCCATGCTCGAGGCCGCCCCGGACGACCTGGAATGGGCGGGCGGCCGCTGGCAGGTCAAGCGGTGATCCTGGCCAGGGCCGGACCATCGCCGAGATCGCCATGGCCGCGCACTCCTCGCTGGAGCTGCCCGAAGGGGTGGAAGGGCACCTGGACGCGGTGACTGTGTACAACCCGCCGAACCTCACCTACCCCTACGGCGCCTACATCTGCGTGGTCGACGTGGACCCGGGCACCGGCGAGGTCGCGCTGCGCCGGTTCATCGCGGTGGACGACTGCGGGGTGCGGATCAACCCGATGATCGTGGAGGGGCAGGTGCACGGCGGCCTGGCCGACGGGGTCGGCATGGCGCTCATGCAGGTGATCACGTTCGACGAGGACGGTAACTGCCTGGGCGGCTCGTTCATGGACTACCTGCTGCCCACCTCGGTGGAATGCCCGTCCTGGGAGCTCGGCGCGACCGTGACCCCGTGCCCGCACCACCCGATCGGGGCCAAGGGCGTGGGCGAGTCAGCCACGGTGGGCTCGCCCGCGGCCGTGGTCAACGCGGTGATGGACGCGCTCGCCCCGTTCGGTGTGCGGCACGCGGACATGCCGCTGACCCCGGCCAACGTGTGGTCTGCGATCCATGGCCAGCCGGGCCAATGACCGGAGCAGATCACCCGGTACCGCATGATGGGGACATGGATCTGTCGCAGCGGCTCCCAGACGTCGGCACCCTGCTGCGGGACCTGGACGCGGCCGGCTACCTGACCGACGAGCCGCTCGGCACCGCGCTGTTCCTCGCCGCCCGGATGGGCCAGCCGATCCTGCTCGAGGGCGAGCCGGGGTAGGGCAAGACCGAGGCGGCCAAGGCGCTGGCCACCGCGCTGGACACGCCGCTGATCCGGCTGCAGTGCTACGAGGGCCTGACCTCGGCCGAGGCGCTGTACGAGTGGAACTACCCGCGCCAGCTGCTGGCCATCCGGCTGGCCGAGGCGCGCGGCGAGACGCTGCGCGACGCCGACCTGTTCAGCGCGGACTACCTGCTGGCCCGGCCGCTGCTGGCCGCGCTGGACCACCCGGGCCCGCGGCCGGCCGTGCTGCTGATCGACGAGGTGGACCGCGGCGACGACGAGTTCGAGGCGTTCCTGTTCGAGTTGCTGGCCGAGTCCGCGGTCACCATCCCGGAGCTCGGCACCCGGCGGGCCGCGGTGCCCGCCGGTCGTCGTGCTGACCTCGAACCGGACCCGGGACCTGCACGACGCGCTCAAGCGGCGCTGCCTGTACCACTGGATCGAGTACCCGGACACCGGACCGGGTCGCCGCGATCATCCGCCGCCGGGTGCCCGCCGCGGCCGAGCCCGCTGGCCGGGCAGGTGGCCGGCGGCGGTGGCCCGGCTGCGCGGGCCTGGACCTGGCCAAGCCGCCGGGCGTGGCCGAGGCGATCAGCTGGGCCGAGGCCCTGGTGCGTGCTCGGCGCGGACCGGGTCGACGAGGCCGCCGCGGCGCAGACCGCCGGCGCTGTGCTCAAGTACTCCGAGGACCTGCAGGTGGTCCGGGCGGCCGGGTTCGCCGTGGCGGCCGGCGATGACTGACGGTCTGCGGCTGAATGGGCGCGCTGGCCCGGTGGCCCGGCACAGCGTGGCGGCGGGTCGGCCCCGGAGGACCTGGCGCTGGTCGCCGCCCGGTTCGGCGCGGCGCTGCGCGGCTGCGGGCGTGCCCGCGGACCCGGGCCGCTGCGAGCGGTTCGCCGGGCGGTGACCGTGGCCCGGCCGCCGCACCCGGCGCGAGCTGTACCTGTGCGCGCTGGCCACGCTGGTCTCCGGGCAGGCCCAGGTGGACACCCTGCGCCCGGTCTTCGCAGGCAGTTCGTTCGGCCCGGTGCCGCGGAGGGCCTGCCGCACGGCGCGGAACTGCCCGGCTGCAGCCACGGCCCGCCGTCGATGCCCTGCTTGCCGATGCTCGGCGCCGAGCGGCGCGGTCAGCGACAGAGCACACCAGCGCCCGCCGGATGGCCAGCCGGACCAGGACGCGGCCGACCCGGCACTCAGAGTCGGGCGCCGCACCCACGCCCGGTGCGGCGGCCGGCGACGAGCCCGGGCCGGACGACGAGGCCACCGGCACCCGCCGGACGCTGGCCAGCCGGGCCGAGCGGCTGGCCGGCACCGACTTCGCCGAGCTGACCCCGGCTGAGCTGGCGGCGCTGGCCGGGCTGATGCGCAAGCTCACCCTGGCCGTGCCGCTGCGCCGGTCCCGGCGGCACCGGCCCACCGCGCACGGCCACGCGCACCGACCTGCGCGGCACGCTGCGCCAGGCCCGGCGCACCGGCGGGCACCCGTTGCGGCTGGCCCGGCGGTCGCCGGTGCTGCAGCCCCGGCAGCTCATCGTGCTGTGCGACATCTCCGGCTCGATGGAGCCGTACGCCCGGGCCATGCTCCAGCTGCTGTACTGCGCGGCCGGCGGCGCCGACGCCGAGGTGTTCACGTTCGCCACCCGGCTGACCCGGCTGACCCGGCACGCTGGCGCACATGCCCGCGAGCCGGCGCTGCAGCGGGCTGGCCAGGCCGCCCCGGACTGGCTCGGCGGGACCCGGATCGGCGCCGCCCTCAGGAGTTCAACGACACCCGCGGCCGCCGCGGCCTGGCCCGCGGCGCGGTCGTGGTGATCATCTCTGACGGCTGGGACACCGGCGACCCGGCCGTGCGTGCGCCGCGAGATGCAGCGGCTGTCCCGGGTGGCGCACCGGATCGTCTGGGTCAACCCGCGCACCAAGAGCGAGCACTACCAGCCGCTGGCCGGCGGCATGGCTGCGGCCTGGCCGTACTGCGACGCCGTGGTCAGCGCGCACTCGGTGCACGCGCTGGACGACCTGACCGCGGCCCTGGCCCACCCTGGCCGACGCCGCCTGTCGCCGGTGGACGGCACCCGCCGTCCGCCCGCTGTCCGCCGCTAGTCCCGTCCCTTCCTCTTCCGCAACGGTTCGGCCGTCCACCGCAGACAGGCCCCAGTCCCGGGTCCCCCCGCGTCACCGCCCGCCCCTGGGCCAGCCGGGCGGTGTCAGGCCGCCTGTGTGGTGGCGATTATGCAAATGCGACGCATTCCCCACCACACATTCCCCACCACAGAGTGACATTGCTCCAGGGCGCGCTGGCCGGGGCGGTCATATTGGTGCCGCCTGGATCACGTTGGACGTGTCTTATTCAAAAGTCGCGTTATTCAAAGGATCCGCCAAGGTTCTCCGTCGCCGTGACCTGCACCGACCGCTCGCGCAGGTCCTCCGGGCCTACGCTCGCTAGTCGGTTTTGAATAACGCTCGACATACGGGAGTGTGATGTGGCCAATATCTGGACGTTTACGGTGGCCGATCGTTCCCTGGACTGGAGTAAGGACCACCTATCACGGGTTCGGGTCGTGATTCTGGGCGTTTTGCCGGAATTTCCGCGACCGAATCGGTGATATGCAGGTGCCGGCCGGTCTGCGGAAATCCAGTTGCGCTGATGGGGGGCGGGGTGGCTAGCCTCGATATACGGGGTCGGCTGCTGGAGGGGGGACCGGGGGTGGGTCACGTTGAGGTGGCGCACCTGAGCCACGCGCTCCCGGACGGCCGCGTGTTGCGGGAAGACGTCTCGCTCCGGGTGGGCGAGGGGGCGGTGGCGGCCCTGGTGGGACCGAACGGGGCGGGTAAGACCACGCTGATCCGG
>CAWDRD010000029.1:0-62030 GCA_963804455.1 uncultured Actinomycetes bacterium | reverse complement strand
CGGCCTGGTGGTGACCAAGCTCGACGGCAGTGCGCGAGGCCGGCGGATCGTCGTGGCGTTGGCCGAGACGTTCGGACTGCCGGTGCATGCGGTTGGTGTGGGCGAACAGGCGTCCGACCTTCGCCCGTTCGACGCGTTTGATTTTGCTCGCGGGTTGGTGGGCGCGGACCAGCAATTGCAGGATCACGCGGTCGGGTAAAGGCAAACGGCGTAGATCTGTCGGAATTCTTTACAATACATGAAAGTTGTTGTTAACCTGTTCTCATAAGTTTTTGATCTGTCCACATTATTTCTTTTGGCACATGATGTGCATCGCACGAAATTACCCTGCAAGACGGGCACATAGCCCGCGGCATGCAGTGGATGAACGACCAACGCTGGGATGTTGTGCCGAGGAACCAAGGGGGACAAAGCTTTGACGCACCATAACGACGAACGCTTGCCCAGGATGCTGGCAACTTGCGTGATCGGGCTGCTGATCGCGGCCGCCGGCATGCGCCATTACCTGCCCCGGCAATTGGCGATGTTCGCAATCTCCTGGGTCATGTTGTCGATCTCGGTCGGCATCGCGTTTGGCCATGCGGTGCTGAACGAGCCCTGAGCGATCACACCTCGTCGACCCGTTCGACACCCGGCAGGGTGGTCAGCGGAACGCCGCCGCCGCGGCAGTGTCCCGGCAGGCCAGTTCGGTCCAGCAGAAACAGCCCGGCTCGTTGACGCCGCTGGCGCCGCGGAACGCCCGTGGCTGCCACGCCGCGATGGCGGCACCCTGGTCATCGCGGACCATGACCATCCGGCCCTGCCCGGCAACCTCCATGGGTGGCGCGAGGACCTGGCCGCCGGCCACGCTGACCAGCGCCGCCGTGGCTTCCGCGTCGAGCACGCTGACGTAGGTGTTCCAGGCAGCGCTACCCGGGCCCGGCATGAGCCCGGCCACCACCCGCTGGGCCGCCTGCTCCGGCGGGGTACCGGCGGCGGCGAAGAACGTGTAGCCGCCCGGGGCGGCGTGCGTCACCCAGCCGAAGAGGTCCCGGTAGAAGACGGCCGATGCGCCAGGATCGCTGGTGAACAGGTCCACCCAGCACGGCGTCCCTGGTGGGTACTCCGGCAGCGCAGGCATTGCGGCTCCCTCCCCGGGGCCGTCCTGGCCATCCTGGCCAGGCGACCCTCTGGGACCTGTTCCTGGCCGGGCCCGGCTGGCGGCATCCCCGGCCTCGCTGACCATACATCCGCCCCGGGCGTGTCCGCCCGCCCCGGGCGCATCTCACCCGCGGCATCTCCCCGCGGCCACGCGGATCGCGTAGGCTGCTCCCGTGCCACGTTACGAGTACCGGTGCCGGGCCTGTGGATCCACGTTCGAGCGGACCCGGCCGATGGCCGAGGCCAACGAGCCGTGCCTGTGCCCGGACGGGCACGACGACACCGTCAAGCTGCTCTCCACCGTCGCCGTGGGCGGCCGCGCCGGGGCGCAGCCGCGATCCGGCGGTGGCGGTGGCTGCTGCGGCGGTGCGTGCGGCTGCGGCTGACCTGCGGGTCACCCGGTGCCTACCACCGACCGCTTCTGCGCGGAGATCACCGCCAGCACGGATACGCTGGCCCGCCTGATCGATGGCGCTGACCTGACCCGGCCGGTGCCCACCTGCCCGGACTGGACGCTGCGGCAGCTGGTCACGCACCTCGGCCGGACGCACCGCTGGGCCGCGCAGATCACCAGCACCAGGTCGGCGGAGGCCATCGCGATGCGCAGCGTCCCCGACGGCCGGCTGCCCGATGACCCGGCTCAGCACGCCGGATGGCTGCAGGCGGGCGCGGCCCGGGTCATCGACGCGGTCCGCACGGCCGGGGATGACCCGGTGTGGGCGTTCGGCCCGCTGCGCCCGGCCCGCTTCTGGGCCCGCCGGATGGCGCACGAGACCGCGGTGCACCGGGCCGACGCGCAGATCGCGGCCGGCGCAGGTGCCGGTCATCGACGCGGACCTCGCCGCCGACGGCATCGACGAATGGCTCACGTTCATCACCGTGCCCGGCCCGGGCCAGCCGGACCAGCGCCTTGCCGCGCTGGCCGACGGGCAGGTGCTGCACGTGCACGCGACCGACGAGGGGCTGGACGGCGCGGGCGAATGGCTGGTCAGCCGGGACGGCGACGAGCATGAGCGTCCGCCCGGGGCACGGCAAGGGCGACGCCGCCCTGCGGGGCCCGGCGTCGCAGCTGCTGCTGGTGCTGACCCGGCGGCTGCCGCCGGACGCAGCCAGACGTCCAGGTGCTCGGCGATCCCGCGGTTCTCACCGGGTGGCTGGCCGCGACCCCGTTCTGACCCCGCTCCCTCCCCCGGGGGGCGCGGGATGAGTGCGCCGGGCCGGTTATCCGTTGCGGCTAATCATCGCGGGCGGGCTCGCCGTGCTGGGCGTTGGCCTTACCGCGCCCCCAGTACGCCTTGGCCGATACCTGCTCGGCCGCGAGCCCGTGCTCCCCGAGCACGTCCCGCAGCCGCAGCACCACGCGGGCCTCGCCGAACAGGTAGGCGTGGCCGCGGCCCGGGGGCAGGCCGGCGCCCGCCGCGGCCGCCACAGCCGCGGCCAGCCCGGCCGGGTCGCCCGCCGGGCCACCCTCCCGCTGCAGCCAGCTGAGGTCCACGTCGGCCGCGGCGGCCAGGTCCTGCTCGTCCGCGGCGTCGGGGACCTCCAGGATCACGATCGCCCGGGCCCCGGCCGGCAGCGAGCCGGCCATCGCGAACACCGCGGCCAGGCCGGACTCGTCCGCGGCGAACAGGTGCCAGTCCGCGCCGGCGGCCACGAAGATCTTCCCGCGCGGGCCGATGCCCTCGATCGTGTCCCCGGGCTGGGCGGACCGCACCCAGCGCTCGCCGGGGCCCGTCACCGTGCCGGACGATATCCATGGTGAGCAGCTGCCGCGCGGTGTCCAGGGCCCGGATCGTGTACCGGCGGCGCAGTGGGCGGTTGCCGTCCACCGCGACCATCAGCATGACGTCCTGCCCCGGCCGGTAGCTGAAGCTCCGCGAGCTCCGGCGCGGTCAGCACCAGCCGCTGCATGTGCGGGGTGAGCCAGGTCGTTGCGCACCACCTCGAGCTGCATCCGGGTGGTGCCCGCCAGCGGCCCGCGGAGCTCGGCGAACGGGTCATCGAGCGCCGTCGCGCCCGGTACAGCATCAGTCATTCGGTCAGCCTTTCGTCCGGCTCCCGATCTTATGTCGGGCCGGTACGCAGGCTGCCCGGTGGGCTCGTGCCGGTCAGTCGGAGAAGCGGGCGACCGCGCGCATCTTGTTGGTCGCGTCGAGCGCCGCGACCTTGTACGACTCGGCCAGCGTCGGGTAGTTGAACACCGCGTCCACCAGGTAGTCGACGGTGCCGCCGCAGCCCATCACCGCCTGGCCGATGTGCACCAGCTCGGTGGCGCCGGTGCCGAACACGTGCACCCCGAGCAGCGTGCGGTCCTCCGGCGAGACGAGCAGCTTGAGCACCCCGTAGGAGTCGCCGATGATCTGCCCGCGGGCCAGCTCACGGTACCGGGACACGCCGACCTCGAACGGGATGCAGTCGGCGGTCAGCTGGTCCTCGGTCCGCCCGATGAAGCTGATCTCCGGGATGCTGTAGATGCCGATCGGCTGCAGCGTCTGCACCGCGTGCACCGGCTCACCGCAGGCGTGGTGCGCGGCCAGCCGGCCCTGCTCCATCGAGGTGGCGGCCAGTGCCGGGAAACCGATGACGTCGCCGACCGCGTAGATGTGCGGCACCATGGTGCGGTAGAACTCGTCCACCTTGATCCGGCCGCGCTTGTCCGCCTCCAGCCCGGCCGCCTCCAGGTTGAGGTCGTCGGTCGCGCCCTGCCTGCCCGCGGAGTACAGCACGGTGTCAGCCGGGATCCGCTTACCGCTGGCCAGGGTGGCGATGGCGCCGTCGTCCCTGGCCTCCACGGCGGACACGGTCTCCCCGAAACGGAACGTCACCGCCAGGTCGCGCAGGTGGAACTTGAGCGCCTCGACGACCTCCAGGTCACAGAACTCCAGCATCCGGTCGCGCTGCTCGACCACGGTGACCTTGCAGCCGAGCGCGGCGAACATGGACGCGTACTCGATGCCGATCACCCCGGCGCCCGCCACCACCATGGTCCGCGGCACCTGCTCCAGGTGCACGATGCCGTCCGAGTCGATGATGGTGCTTCTCGTCGAACGCGACGCTGGGCGGCCGGGCCGGCCGGGTCCCGGTCGCGATCACGATGGCGTCCGCGGTGACCGTGCGCTGCCGGCCGTGGCCGTCCTCCACCTCGACCGTGTTCGGGCCGGAGAAGCGCGCGGTGCCGGCCAGCACGGTCACCCGGTTGCGGGACAGCTGGCTGCGCACCACGTCGTTCTCCCGGCTGACCACGTGGTGGGTGCGGGCGGCCAGGTCGGCGATGGTGATCTCGTCCTTGACCCGGTAGCTCTGCCCGTACATCTCCCGCTGGTCGAGCCCGGTCAGGTAGAGGACGGCCTCGCGCATCGTCTTGGACGGGATCGTGCCGGTGTTCAGGCACACCCCGCCGATCATTTCCGGCCGCTCCACCACGGCCACCCGCCGGTCCAGCTTGGCGGCGGCGATCGCCGCCTTCTGCCCGCCTGGGCCGGAACCGATTACCAGCAGGTCGAAGTCATGCACGCTCTCAGTGTGCGACCCCGGCCGCGGCTTGCGGAAGGCGGCCGGTGATACAAACACGAAAACTCTGTGTTGGCCCGGGGGGACGACCCCCCGGAGCCCCCCGGGATGAATGGCCCCGCGAGACACCCCCTCCGGGGGCGCCTCCCGTGACCATGAAAATGCTGTGCTGGCCCAGGGGGACGACCCCTGGGCCAGCGCAAACCGCTACAGCCAGCCTGCCCGGGCGCTGACTAGCGGGGCCTCCGTGGGCGGCTGGCCGAGCTCGCCGGCCCACACCTGGCGGAGCAGCCGGTTCACCGCGTCCAGGATCTCCGGCAGGCAGTTGCGCAGGCTCTCCGCGTCCGCTTCGTCCGTGGCATCCACGGGCAGCCCGGCCTGCGCCAGCAGCGCTGGCAGGTTGGCCAGCTGGGCACCGACCCACTCGACCGGGAACGCGGACAGGTCCCGGTTGAACACCCGGCGGCCCGGCTCCCACCCGGCTGACCCGGGATGGTGGTGGGTGCGGTTGAAGCTGCCGGGCGGCCCGTCCAACCGATTCCAGCAGGTCCGCCCGCCAGATCAGGCCGCCGATCTCGATCGGCTGCGCCGAGTAGATCGACCCGTTCAGCTCGCCCGCGGCCAGCAGCCGGACCTCGAGACGCGCCCCGTGCTCGGGGCCCTCCTGGCCCTTGCCCGGATTGGGATCGACGAAGTACAGGTCGCTCACGACAACAGCGGTCCGCTGGAAGCCGAAGACGTACAGCACGCAGGCCCTCCTCAGATCACCCGGCACCGGTTCTCCGCGCCCGGGCCGGTCGCCCATGACCCCTAGTCTGCGCTAGCAGGACCGCGGGCAGCCAGGGGCCCGCGGCGGGCCGGCCCGGCCCGGTATGCGGCGGAATTCCCGGAGCACACCGAAACGCTCCGGAAACACAGTCGTCATCAGCGGTAATGACAACGGAACAGAACCCGCTTACGCTGCGGTCGTGGCGGACATCTTCGACTCCTATCGGCTGGCAGACGCCTGGGATGAGATGTTCGAGCGGCCCGGCACGCCGCGGGCCCCGTACGCCGCGCTGCTCGCCGCGCTGCAGCCGCTGGATCCGGCGCGAGCTGCGCTACCGGGCCGGATCAGCTGGCCCGGGTCTTCACCGACCGCGGCGTCACCTTCGACTTCGCGGGTGAGGAGCGCCCGTTCCCGCTGGACCTCATTCCCCGGGTCATCGACGCGGTGGAGTGGGACCTCATCGCCCGCGGCGTGCGGCAGCGGGTGCTGGCGCTGGAGGCCTTTCTCGCCGACGTGTACGGCGCCCGGCAGGCGTTCGCCGACGGGGTGCTGCCGTGGCGGGTGGTGTGCACCTCGCAGCAGTTCCACCGCGAGGTGGCCGGCCTGATCCCGCCGAACGGCGTGCGGGTGCACGTCGCCGGCATCGACCTGGTCCGGGACGAGCCGGGCAGGTTCGGGTGCTGGAGGACAACGTCCGCATCCCGTCCGGGGTCAGCTACGTGATGGAGAACCGCCTGGCCATGACCCGGACGTTCCCGGCCCTGTTCGCCGAGCAGCACGTGCATCCGGTGGACGATCTACCCGGCCCGGCTGCTGGCGGCGCTGCGCGCCGCGGCGCCGGCCGCGGCGCGCGACCCGGTGGTCGTCGTGCTCACCCCGGGCGTGGACAACGCCGCGTACTTCGAGCACACCCTGCTGGCCCGGCTGATGGGCGTCGAGCTGGTCGAGGGCGGCGACCTGGTCTGCACCGGCAACCAGGTCTTCGTGCACACGACGCAGGGCACTGCGGCCGGTGGACGTGATCTACCGGCGGGTCGACGATGACTTCCTGGACCCGCTGCACTTCCGGCCCGACTCGGTCATCGGCTGCCCCGGCCTCCTCAACGCGGCCCGGGCCGGGCAACGTCACCATCGCGAACGCGGTGGGCAACGGCGTGGCCGACGACAAGCTGCTCTACACCTACGTGCCCGACCTGATCCGCTACTACCTGGGGGAGGAGCCGCTGCTGCCGAACGTCGAGTCCTACCGGCTGGACGATCCCGAGATGCTCGACTGGGTGCTGGGCGGCCTCGACCAGCTGGTGCTCAAGCCGGTCGACGGGGCCGGCGGCAGCGGCATCGTCATCGGCCCGCACGCCGACGAGCGACCGCTGGCGGTGCTGCGCGCCCACGTGGCGGCACGGCCCCGGAACTGGATCGCGCAGCGCCCGGTGGCGCTGTCCACCGTCGCCGGTGCTGATCGGCGAGCGGCTGGCCCCGCGGCACATCGACCTGCGGCCGTTCGCCGTCAACGACGGCAGCGACGTGTGGCTGCTGCCCGGCGGCCTGACCCGGGTGGCGCTGCCGGAGGGCGACCTCGTCGTCAACTCCAGCCAGGGCGGCGGCTCCAAGGACACCTGGGTGCTGGCCCGGCGAGCGGCCGACCGCGGCCCTGTCCCGCAGCAGGTCCGGCCGCTGCGCAGGCCGTCCCGTAGCACCGGTCGCCGCCGGCAGAGCGGCCGCCGGCGTCGGAGCAGCAGCAATGATCGGCCCGGCAGCAATGAGAGGCGGCACAGCGATCCCGGCGCTGCTCAGCCGCATCGCCGAGACCCTGTTCTGGACCGGCCGCTACATCGAGCGCGCCGACGACACCGCCCGGATGGTCGATGTCTACGTGCACCGCATGCTGGAGGAACCGCAGGCCGACGAGGACGCGGGCTGCCGCGCGCTGCTGGCCGTGCTCGGCATGCCGCCGCGCGCGGCGACGCCCGGCTGGACATCGGCATCACGCTGTACCAGCTCGCCTACGACCCGGACAACCCGAGCGCCATCGCGCGGCGCGGTGCTGGCGGCGCGGCGCGGCGCGCGCAGCATGCGCGAGGTGATCTCCAGCGAGATGTGGGAGTGCCTGAACGTGACCGGCCACGGGCTGGCCGGCCAGCGCAGGGCGGCCGAGCGGCTCGGCCCGCACGTCTACCTGCGGTTCGTCCGGGAGCGCGCCGCGCTGTTCTTCGGCCTGGCCGACTCGACCATGAGCCACGACGACGCCTGGCGGTTCCTGGTGCTCGGCCGCAGCCTGGAACGGGTGGACATGACGGCACGGCTGCTGCTGGCCCGCATGCCTGCCTCCGCGTGGGAGCTCGGCTGGCCGATGCTGCTGCGTGCCTGCGGCGCCTACGAGTCGTTCATCCGCACCAGCACCTGGTCCGGCGAGTCCCGGCAGGTCGACCGAGTTCCTGATGCTGGACCGCCTGTTCCCGCGGTCGGTGCTGCACGCGCTGGCCACCGCCGAGGAAGCGCTGGCCGCGCTGGACCCGGGACGCGCGGCCGCGCTGAGCGACCCGGCCCGGCGGCCGCATCGGGCAGCTGCGGACCAGGCTGGAGTACGCCGACCCGCAGCAGCTGCCCGCCGCCAGCTGCCCGAGCTGCTCGGCTCCCTGCAGCGCACCTGCCTGCAGGCGAGCGAGGCGATCTCCGCCCGCTACTTCACCTACGAGCAGGCCGTGGCCTGGGCTCAGGAGTGCTGAGGTGGGCTGGCTGCTGGAGATCGTGCACCAGACGCGGGTGCATTATCAGGGGTCGGCCCGCGCCTCCTATAACGAGGCCCGGATGACCCCGCTGACGCTGGACCGGCAGACCGCGCTGCAGACCCGGGTGTCGGTCGGGAACAGCGCCCCGGTCTGGGCCTACCAGGACTACTGGGGCACCCGGGTCAGCTCCTTCGACATCCAGGCACCGCATAAGGAGCTCACCGTCCGCGCCCACGCGGTGGTGGAGACGAGCGCGGCGGCCCCGTTGCCGGTCCCGCTGGCCTGGCCGGACCTGCGCACTGCCGCCGAAGCCGGGCTGATCGCGGAGTACCTGTACCCGACGCCGCGCACCACCGTGCAGGCGGACCTGGCCGCCGGCCACCCGGGAGCGGGTCGCCGGACGCGGACCCGCTGGAGGCCGCGGCAGCGATCGCCGCCTGGGTCCGCGAGCGGGTGGCGTACGTGCCTGGGTCCACCGAGGTGCAAACCAGCGCCCAGGAGGCATGGGACCAGGAGCAGGGGGTCTGCCAGGACATCGCCCACCTGACCGTCGCCCTGCTGCGCGAGGCCGGGCTGCCCGCCCGGTACGTGTCCGGATACCTGCATCCGCAGCCGGAGGCCGGCCTCGGCGAGCCGATCGCCGGGCAGAGTCACGCCTGGGTGGAGTACTGGATCGGCAGCTGGGTCGCGGCGGACCCGACCAACCAGGCGCCGGTCGGCGACTGCCACGTGGTGGTGGCCCGGGGCCGCGACTACGGCGACGTGCCACCGCTCAAGGGCATCTACCACGGCGCACCGAGCACCACGATGGACGTCAGCGTCAACGTCACCCGCCTCGCCTGAGCCGCCTCATGATCCTCTGCTGAAGCGTGGGCGGAAACTGCGGTAATAGCGGCTGTATCTGCCCGCACCGCGCCAGCCTCGGCGCAGCTCGGATGATTACCCCGTGCTGGGCGGGCGTTTAGGGAGTTGGGTGGCTGGCACAGGCGGCGGCACGCGGTTCCAGGCGGCGGCCTCGCATAGGGTGGAAGCATCCCGGAGAGCATCGAGCGCGAGTGGCGGATCTTCATGATTGTCCTGCTCATTGTCGGCGTAGTTGGCGCGGTCGTGCTGCTGTACCTGGCCGACCGGATCATCAAGGCGCGGGCCCGGGTGCGGCATCTGCGGGAAATGAGCAACCGGCTGGCGGCCGTTACTGAACGGGTGGAAAAACAGCAGGAACAGCGGCAGGCGGCGGTTAAGGCCAGTGCGGAGCTGACCTCGGTCATGCCCGCCATCAACCGGCCACCGCTGACCCTGCCCGGGGTGCCGCCGCCCGGCGCCGCCCGGCCGAAGCCAGGCCCTGAGCGGACCGGCCCCGCGGAGCGCGGTCCCGGCCGTTTTGGCCGGCGGCCTGGCCGCACCGGTGAGCGGGCCAGCCACGGCAGCGCCGGGGCGGCCAGCCACGGTGCTGGCAGCCACAGCACGGGCAGTCATCCGAGCACGGGCGATCACGGTGCGGGCAATCACGGTGCGGGCAGCTGTGGGACTGGCGCCGCTGGCCAGCCGGCCGCGCCTGCGGACCGGCCAGTGGCGCATCCCGAGCGGGCCGGCGATCCGGCCCCGCGCGCGGCTCACCCGACCGGACCGCGGCCGGCCGCCTCCTAGCCGCGGGCCGGACCCTGAGCACAGCCGGATCCCGCAGGCCGGATGGGCCAGATGAATCTGGCCAGGACACCGGGGCCAGGGATAGTAAACTGGCGAATGCGAATAATGCTGGCTTGCCCCGCCCGGCGCAACGCCGCTGGCTCGCCTGAGCAGGCAGAGGTTCCTTTGTGCAAACGTTCTCACGCGTCCTTGTGCTGACGGGTGACGACAACGGCGAGCCACCACCTCCAGAAAAGGTGCTGGCTGCGCTGATGCCGCGATTCGCGCTGGGCGCCGCGGGGCGGGCCCACATCGTACGGCGCACCTGGCTGGACACCTTCGACTGGCGGCTGCACCGGGCCGGCCTCACCGCGGCGCATATCACCAGCGCGCGGCCCGCCGAACTGGTGCTGGCCGGGCCCGCCGGGGAGTACGTCAGCCAGGAGGCCAGCGGGCTCCGCTGGCCCGCGCTGCCTGCCGAGCTGCCCGCAGGGCCGGTGACCGGGAAGCTGCAGGAGGTCGCCGGGATCCGCGCCCTGCTGCCCGCCGCCCGGACCGTGACCTCCGTGCAGGAGCGGCGGATCCTCAATCCCGACGACAAGACGGTGGCCTGGGTCACGGTCGAGCGCACCACGGTGAGCCACCCGGCGGCCGCGCAGCTGCCGGTGCAGCTGAAGGTGACCGCCGTCCGCGGCTACCAGGCTCAGGCCGAGCGGATAACGCAGATCCTGGCCGCTGTGCCCGGGACCACCACCGTGGTGCCCCGCCCGCTGGATGCCGCCCTGGCGGCCGCCGGGCGGCACCCGGAGGACTACAGCAACAAGCTCAGCGTGCCGCTGGCCCCGGACCTGCCCGCCCGGCTCGCGCTGCGGGCGCTGCTGCTCACCCTGCTGGACACACTCCAAAGCAACGTCATGGGCACGATCCGGGCCACCGACACCGAGTTCCTGCATGACCTGCGGGTGTCGGTACGGCGGACCAGGTCCGCCCTGAAGCTTGTCGGCGATGTGCTGCCGGGCGGCCTGGCCAGCCGGTTCGGGCCCGAGTTCAAGTGGCTGGGCGATCTCACCACGCCCACCCGCGATCTCGACGTCTACCTGCTGGACTACCAGGCCATCGCGGCTGGGCTGGTGGCCGCCGAGCCAGGCCGAGCTGGAGCCGTTCCGCGCGCACCTGGACCGCCGGCACGCCGCGGAACGGCGGCACCTGGCCCAGGGGCTGCGGTCGGCCCGCTTCACCGGGATGTGCTGCGAATGGCGGGCGGCCCTCACCGGGCTCGCCGCTTCCCGGGCGCCGAGCCGATAGCGGCGGTCGCCGCCGACCGGCTCCGCCGCGCCCACCAGCGGGTACTGCGCCAGGGCCGGGCGATCACCCCGGCCTCGGCCCCGGAACGCCTGCACGACCTCCGGAAAAGGTGCAAGGAACTGCGCTACCTGCTGGAGTTCTTCGCCTCGCTGTACGACCCGCAGGCCTACCAGCGGGCCGTCAAGGACCTGAAGGGCCTGCAGGACTGCCTGGGCGAGTTCCAGGACTGTGAGGTCCAGCGGCACGAGATACGCGAGTTCGCCGGCCAGATGATTGCCTCCCGCCAGGTGCCCGCCACCGCGCTGCTCGCCATGGGCGAGCTGGCCGGCCAGGTCGGCCTGCGGGAACGGCGGGCCCGGCAGGAATTCGCGGGCCAGTTCGGCGACTTCGCCAGCCCACTCAGCGAGCAGCGGTTCCGCGCCCTCATCGGAGGCAGCCGGTGAAGATCCTGGCCACGTACAACATCAAGGGCGGGGTCGGGAAGACCTCCACCGCGGTCAACCTGAGTTACCTGGCGGCTCAGGACGGGCTGCGGGTGCTGCTGTGGGATCTCGACCCGCAGGCCGCGGCCAGTTACCTGCTCCGGGTCCGGCCCCGGGTCAAGGGCGGCGGCAAGGCACTGATCAGCGGCAGCCGGGAGATCGACGCCGCGATCAAGGGCACGGACTTCGAGCGCCTGGACCTGCTGCCCGCGGACTTCACCTACCGGAACCTGGACCTGCTGCTGGACGCCACCAAGAAGCCCACCCGGCGCATCGCGCGGCTGCTGGCCCCGCTCGGCACCGAATACGACGCTGTCTTCCTGGACTGCCCGCCCGGGATCTCGCTGCTGTCGGAGAGCGTGCTGCAAGCAGCCGACCAGCTGCTGGTTCCGCTCATCCCGACCACCCTGTCCCTGCGCACCCTGGATCAGCTCACCGGGTTCATCGCTGGCCTCAACGGGCGGCCGCCCGGGGTGCTCGCCTTCTTCTCCATGATCGACCGGCGCAAGCGGCTGCACCTCGAGATCGCGGAGCGGCTGCCGACCGAGCGCGGCGACGTGGCGGCGACCGCGATCCCCGCCCTGTCGGTGATCGAGCGGATGGCGGTGGAGCGCGCACCGGTGCCCGCCTTTGCCCCGCGCAGCCAGGCGGCTGCGTCCTACCGGCAGCTGTGGGCTGAGGTGCGGGCCGCGTCCGGGCTGGCCCCGGCCCGGGCCTCAGCCCGCCGCGGGCGTGCCGCTGCCCGCAGCTGACCAGGCGTGGTCTGCTGCACCCATAGCGGTCCCCCTGCCCAGCGCCAGCAGCCAGCTGCGCACAGTTATCCTGCACTTTTGTCACTGATTGCATGCCTGTGCGGCACCGGCCCGGAGCATGCTAGTAGTTGGGTAGGCATCCCACGCTTTAGGGGGGACACGTGAGCCGACGGCTGATCCGGCTGGAAGTGCCTGTCTTCCCGGACCGGCGGATGTTCAAGATCCATGACGCGACAGTGGACCCGGACGCGCCCGGCGGCCCGCTCGCCCCGGTGGGCACGCTCATCAGCGTGAACCGGGACCAGCTGTGGGTGGGCAGCCTGCAGGAGCACATCGGGGTGCAGCTCACCCTGGAGGAGTGGGACACCGCCCCGCCGACCTTCGGTGACGCATGGGAGGACGAGGCCAAGGGCACGCTGTACCTGCGCGGCCAGCTGAGCGTGGACATGGGGCGGGCGGGCCGTGCGGTGGAACGGCTCACCCTGGCCAGCGGGGTCGGCGACTATGTGGTCCGGGTGTACGCCCGGAACCGGCGCGAGGTACAGCGCCTGTACGAGGAACTGTTCGACCGCGGCATGGACCCGCTCAGCGACGAATTCCAGCATGCTCAGGAAGAACCTGGAAGGCCTCGAGCAGTACCTGCTGCAGATCTGGCGGGAGGTCTGACCGCCGTCGCTGGCCAGGCCGGTACTGCCCGGCTACCGGGTACGTACCGGCCACCGCTGCTGGGTGCGTACCACTACTGGGTGCGTACCACCCGCGGCGTCAGGCTGGCCGAGGCCGCTGACTTACCCGCCCCACTGGCCGAGGCCTTGGCGGCCGGATGGGACGGCGCCGTCACCACCGGGTGGGTCGGCGCGGCACTGGCCCGGACGCCTGCGTGCCGGTCGGTAGCCCCGCGCAACGGGACCAGCAGGTACACGAGCACCGACACCACCGCGACCACGACCACGGTGGCGAACGACGCGATCACCCGGCCGCGCCGCACCCGGAACGTCAGGGTGGCCCGGGCTTGGCCGAATGACGCCATCCGGGTGGCAAGGACGGGGTCGGAGCTGGCCAGGCCGCGCTCAATCTCATCCAGGATGCGTTGCTCATCCATGGACAGCGCCATGAGGCCACCTCCACGGCCACCGGGGAACTTTCTCTCACTATCCCCCCGCTGCAAGATCATTAGCCGCTCGCGGCCCTGCTGCAGTGGGGGGTTTTCTAGGGTGCGCCATCCCCGGGTTCCGCGTCTAGCCCGTAGGCCCCGGTGATGGCCGCGCACAGGCCCGTGAACGCACCCGTGGATTGGTCATCGAACTCATATTTGCTGTCCGGCGGCCATGGTTCTGGCCATGATCGAACTAGCGTTCTAGAGTGGCGGGTATGCGATGGGACGGCATGCGGATCGAGGAGACACCCGGCACGCACCCGGCGCCCGGGCTGGCGGGCAGTGCTCCCGCCCTGTTCGAGCGCAACGCGGTCACCCGGTCGTTCGACACCCCTGGTTTCCGCGGCATGACCTTCTTCGAGGTGCACGCCCGCAGCATCATCAACCGGGTCCCGGACGCCTCCCGCGTCCCGTTCCGCTGGACGATCAATCCCTACCGGGGATGTTCTCATGCGTGCCGTTACTGCTTTGCCCGGAACAGCCATACCTACCTGGATCTGGACGCGGGGCATGACTTCGACTCCAAGATCGTGGTGAAGGTCAACGCGCCGGAACTGGTCCGCAAGGAGCTCAGTGCCCGCAAGTGGTCCGGCGAGCACATCGCCATGGGCACCAACGTGGACGTCTACCAGCGGGCCGAGGGCAAGTACCGGCTGATGCCGGGCATCCTGCAGGCGCTGCTGGACGCCCGCAACCCGTACTCGATCCTGACCAAGGGCACCCTGATCCTGCGTGATCTCGCCCTGCTCGAAGCGTCCGCGGAAGTCACCGACGTCGGGCTCAGCGTGTCCGCGGGCTGCCTGGACGAGGACCTGTGGCGGACCCTGGAACCCGGCACGCCCAGTCCCCGGCGACGGCTCGGCGTGTGCGCCACACTGTCAGCGCACGGGCTGCCGTGCGGGGTGCTGATGGGCCCGGTAGTGCCGTTCCTGTCCGACTCCCCCGCCCAGCTGGCGGCCACGGTCCGGCAGGTGGCCGAGGCCGGGGCGACCCACGTCAGCCCGATCGTGCTGCACCTGCGGCCCGGGGCCCGGGAATGGTTCCTGAGCTGGCTGGCCGAGCACCACCCGGCGCTGGTCCCCCGCTATCGCGGGCTGTACGGCTCGCGCGCCTACGCGCCCCAGGACTACCAGCAGCGGATCTCCGAGCAGGTCCGCGAGCTGGCCCAGCGCTACCAGGTGGGCCGCGGCGCGCCGCGCCGGGACCGGCGCACCTGGCGGGCTGGCCGGCCCGGGCCTGCCGCCGTGCCCGCGCCGGTCCAGCTGTCGCTGCTCTGACGCAGCCGACGGGCCGGGCCCGATCCCGGCCCGCGGCCGGGGCAGCCTCACCCGGGTTAGCCAGCACCTGCTGAGACAACGGTGTCTGAGCATCGCTCATAAGCGACCGCACCGGTCATAACACCTCTATATCCATAGCATTCCGCCTTGGCGTTACCTGCTTGACATCCCCTGGTAACGGCAGTACAAACGTCAGACAACGTTGTCCAATGGGTTATCTATACGTACTGATGGGAGCTCTTATGCCACCTCACACCGCTCATCCGCGCTGGAGATTCCGCGCCCGCTGGCCCCGCTACGCAGCCCTGGCTGGTGCCGCGGCGATCGCCCTGACGGCCTGCGGTGCGGGCAACTCCGCCACCGGTACCGGGACGAGCGGCGGCAGCTCAGCCAAGGCCAAGGGACCAGTCCAGGTCGCGCTGATCCTGAAGGACTTCACCAACCCGTACTTCATCTCGATGGAGAACAGCGCCAAGGCTGACGCGGCCAAGCTCGGCGTGAAACTGACCGTGTCCGCGGGCTCGAGCGATGGTGACACCACCACCCAGATCACCGCGATCGACAATGCGATCTCCGCAGGCGACGCCGGCATCATCATCACCCCGAACGGCAACGCCGTGAATCCCGCGCTGACCCAGGCCAAATCGCACCACCTGCTGGTGATCGCGCTGGACACCGTGCCCACGCCGCCGAGCACCGCCGACCTGACCTACGCCACGAACAACTTCCAGGCCGGCCAGCTGATCGGGCAGTACGCGGCCAAGCGGCTGGACGGCAAGCCCGCCGACATCGCCATGCTCGACCTGTTCAACAACCAGGTGGTCTCGGTGGACATCAACCGTGACCACGGCTTCCTGACCGGCATGGGCATCCCGGTCGGCAACGCCGGCCTGAATGGCTCCGAGCCCAAGTCCGGCACCTACAAGGGCCAGCTGGGCGGCACCGGCACCTACAAGATCGCCTGCCAGCTGCCCACCCAGGGCGCGGTACCCGGCGGCCAGACGTCGATGGAGCAGTGCCTGTCCAAGGACCCGAACATCAACGTCGTGTACGCGATCAACGAGCCGGCCGCGGAAGGCGCCGGGGCGGCCCTGCAGGCCGCGCACAAGACCGGGGTGCTCGTGCTGGCCATCGACGGTGGCTGCGCCGACATCCCGTACCTGACGAGCGGTGAGATGACCGCGACGTCCGGCCAGTTCCCCGGCAAGATGGCCGCGCTGGGTGTGTCTGCCATCGACACGCTGGCCAAGACGGGCAAGAAGCCCGCTGTCACACCGGGCCTGGGTTTCTACAACACCGGCACCGTGCTGTACACCGACAGCCCGATAGCTGGGGTGAGCAGCAAGAACACGAGCCAGGAAGCTGGCGTCTGCTGGAAGGCCTGAGCTGCGCTTCCGGGGCGCGGGGGGCGGCAGCGCCCCCCGCGCCCCGGACTGTCCCGACATTACCCAGGCATTCGCCCGACAAGGATTGGCTCCGACCATGACAGCAGTCATCCAGCCGACCGGTGAGGTGCGGGAGAGCGAGGCTCCTGTCGCCCGCCTGCAGCACGTGCTGCACCGGCATCCCGCGATAGGCCCGGCGAGCGTCCTCGTCGCGTCCTGCATTGTGTTTTCCATCATCAACCCCCGGTTCCTGAACGCGACGAACCTGTCGCTGCTGGTCCAGCAGGTCGCTGTGCTGGGCACCCTGGCCATCGGCCAGACCATGATCATCCTTACCGGGGGGATCGACCTGTCGGTCGGCGCCGCCGCGATCCTGGCGCAGATGGTCATGGCGCAGACGGCAGCGAACAATGGCGTGCCCGGCGTGCTGGCGATCCTGCTGGGCATCGCGGTCGGTGCGCTCACCGGGTTCATCAACGGCTTCCTGGTGACCCGGGTCAAGCTGCCGCCGTTCATCGTGACGCTGGGCACCCTGAGTATTTACACCTCGATTGGCCTGCGGTACTCCAACGGCCAGTCGGTGTACGCCAGCGCCATGCCGAAGGTGCTGATCTGGACCGGGAACTATGTGGACATCGGCCCGTACCAGCTGACCACCGGGGTGCTGCTGATGCTGGCCCTGTTCGCGGTGGCCAGCTTCGCCCTCACCCGGACGGCCTGGGGACGGCACGTCTACGCCACCGGCGACGACGCCGAGGCGGCCCGGCTGTCCGGCATCAAGACCAGCCGGGTGCTACTGAGCGTGTACCTGACCGCCGGGGTGATCTTCGGGGTGGCCGCCTGGATCCTGATCGGCCGGGTCGGCGTCGCCTCGACCAACAACCTGACCAGCGCGAACCTGGACAGCATCACCGCCGTGGTGATCGGCGGTACCAGCCTGTTCGGTGGCCGCGGCGCTGTGCTGGGCACCCTGTTCGGCGCCCTCATCGTGCAGGTATTCCAGAGCGGCATCTCCCTCGCCGGGGTGAACAGCCTTTACCAGGTGCTGGCCGAGGGAATCCTCGTCATCGTGGCCGTCGCCCTGGACCAGTGGATAAGGAAGGTACGCCGATGAGCACCAACCTCAGTGCTGGCGCCGACGGCGCCAGCACCCGGCCTGTCCTGTCCGGCACCCCGGTCCTGGAGGCGCGGGGCCTGGTGAAGACGTTCGGTCACGTCGTCGGCCTGGCCGGCGTCAGCCTGCAGCTGTACGCCGGTGAAGTACTGGCGATCATCGGCGATAACGGGGCGGGCAAGTCGACGCTGATCAAATGCCTGTCCGGGGCGCTCACCGTGGACGAGGGCGAGATCCTGGTCAACGGGGTTAGGGTCGACTTCAAGAGCCCGGTCGACGCCCGCAACGCGGGCATCGAGACCGTGTTCCAGACGCTCGCCGTCGCTCCCGCGCTCGACATCGCCAGTAACCTCTACCTCGGCCGGGAGATCCGCAGCAAGGGCCCGCTGGGCATGTTCGCCCGCAAGCTCGACTCCCGCGGCATGCGCGAGCAGGCCAGGAAGCAACTGCAGGAACTGGGCATCGCCACCATCCAGGACCTGACCCAGAAGGTGGAGACCCTGTCCGGCGGACAGCGCCAGGCGATCGCGGTGGCCCGCGCGGCCGCGTTCGGCTCCAGGGTCGTCATCCTCGACGAGCCCACCGCCGCGCTGGGCGTCCGCGAATCTGGGCAGGTCCTAGCCCTGATCAAGCAACTGCGCAGCAAGGGGCTGCCGGTCATCCTGATCAGCCACAACATGCCCCAGGTCTTCGAGGTCGCCGACCGCATCCAGATCCAGCGCCTCGGCCGGTGCGCCGGGGTGATCACCCCGCAGAGCCACACGATGGAGGAAGCAGTAGCGATCATGACCGGGGCCACGACCCTCGATGGCGCCACCGGGGACGGCAGGAACGGCGCGGCCGGCGGCGGGGCCGGCAGCGGCCGGGCCGATCCGGCCTGACGATCGCGCTCGCGGGCGCGAGCCGATGACCTGATCGGGCCGGGACCGCGGCGTCACAGCACCGAGAGCATGCCGCCATCGACGTAGACGACCTGGCCGTTGACGAAGTCCGCGGCCAGGTCAGCACAGGAAGATGAGCGGCCCGATCAGGTCCTCCGGCTGCCCCCACCGGCCAGCCGGGGTACGCGTCCGCACCCAGGCGCTGAACGCCTCGTCGGCCACGAGCGCCGCGGTCAGGTCCGTGGCGAAGTAGCCGGGGCCGATCGCGTTGACCTGGATGCCGCTCGGGCCGAGGTCGGCGCACATGCCCCTCCCGGCTCAGCCGCCGAGGAGCCAGCCGTTCGCGCTGGCCAGCCTGACCGCCTCGGCCCGGGTACGGGCACCGGTCTTGCCGATCGCCGAGGACAGGTAGTTGCGCACCGTGCCCTCGGACAGGTGCAGCGCGGCGGCGATGTCGGCGGCGGTGCCGCCGTCGCGGGCGGCCCGCAGCACGTCGCTTTCCCGCGGGGTCAGCGGACTGTCCCCCGCGGCCAGCGTCTCCGCGGCGAGCGAGGGATCGACCACCCGCAGCCCGGCCGCCACCCGGCGGACCGCGTCCGCGAGCTGCCGGGCGGGAGTGTCCTTGACCACGAACCCACTGGCCCCGGCGGCCATCGCCCGCCGCAGGTAGCCGGGCCGCCCGAACGTGGTCACCATCAGTACCCGGCACGACGGCAGGGCCGCGCGCAGCTGCCCGGTGGCGGTAATCCCGTCCAGGCCGGGCATCTCGACATCGAGCAGGGCCACATCGGGCCGGGCCCGGCGGGCCTCGGCCACGACCTCGTCGCCGCGGCCGACCTCGGCCACGACCTCGAGATCAGGTTCCAGCGCCAGCAGCGCCGCCAGCGCGCCCCGCACCAGCGCCTGGTCATCGGCGAGCAAGAGGCGGATCGGGGTGCTCCCCGTGGTGGTGCCCCCGGTCGTCACGGTACCCAGACCCGGAGCACAAACCCGCCGTCAGCGGGCTGCTGCACGCTGAGCGTCGCGCCTGCCCCGGCCGCACGTTCCCGCAGCCCGGCCAGGCCCTGCCCGGAGCAGGGCCGGGCCGGCCCGGCAGCAGCCCGCTCGTCCGGGCCGGGCGGCCGGCCGGGATCCCCGCCGGGGCCAGCCGCCCCGGCTGCTCCCCGGCCATCGTCGCGGATCTCGACCGCGCGGGCGGTGACCCGGATCGTGCAGTGCGCGGCGCCGCTGTGCCGGACCACGTTGGTGACGCCTTCCCGGACGGTCCAGCCGAACAGCTCCTGCCGGGCTCGCGGCACCGTGTCCACCTGCTGGTCATCCGGCAGGTCAGCCTGGATCCCGGCTGCGGTTAGCGCGGTCTGCGCGCTGGCCAGCTCATCGAGCAGGGTGACTTCGCGGTACCCGGCGGCGGCCACCCGGATGTCGGCCAGTGCTTCCCGGGCGATGCGTTCCACATCGGCGATCTCGGCCGCCGCCCGGTCCGGATCGAGCTGGGCCAGCCGCCCGGCCAGCTCGGCCTTGATCGCGACCACGGTCAGCGAGTGGCCGAGGATGTCGTGCAGGTCCCGGGCGAACCGGCTCCGCTCGTTGACCAGCGCCAGCCGGGTGATCTCGCTGCGCGCCTCGGTGAGCTGGGCGTTGCGCTGGACCAGCTGGGCCACTCCCCACATGGCCAGCCCGGACACGAAAATCTGGAAGGCGACCGACCAGGTGCTCCAGCCAGACACCAAGGCCGGGGCGATCAGCACGGCGGCGGCAGCCGCCGCCACCACAGCCCAGCCGGAGCGGCTGGGCAGCAGGAACATGGCCATCACCCCGACGTAGACCAGCATGCCCAGGGCATCCTGCCCGATGATCAGGGCCTCGAGCGCGACCAGGACCGCCTGGACGGACACCACGCCGAGAGCGATCGGGTAGGAGAAGCACTGGCCCCGGCGGTACAGCCGGCGGCCGGACGCGAACGTGACGATGAATACGGCGGCGAAAGCCACCACGACAGCCAGCCCGCCGTAGCGGCGCAGCAGATCGTGCTGGGCCCAGACGTCGGTAGCCGGCTGCACCAGGTAGATCAGCCAGACGGCGGCGAACAGCCAGCCGTACCGGCGCATGCGGCTGTCCTGCGGCGGGTTGCCCGTCGCGACGCTGCGGTCCGCAGGGGCCCCGGTGCCCTGCGCTTCGCTGCGGTCAGCCAGGCGGGCTGGCGCGGTGGTCATCCGCTCGCCTCCTGGATCGGGGCCGCCCTCCGGGCCGTCGTGGCACAGCTCATGATCAGAGTCTGCTCGAAGAACCGGCTGCAAGCCACCTCGCACCCTTCCGATCCTGCCGCGGCCGCGGCCCGACGCCGCCTGGCGCGCGTCATGTCCTGCCCATGACATTCGTCATGGGTGGCCAGGGCGGTGCGCCCGGCGGGCCCTACCCGGACCGGACCGGGAGGCCAGCAGCCAACCAGGCGCGGAAGCCACCGGCCAGGTCGGTGGCCCGGTGCAGGCCGAGATCCTGCAGCGACAGCGCGGCCAGGCTGGAGGTATAGCCCTCCGAGCACATGACAATGACCTGCAGGTCGTAGGAGCCTGCCTGGGGCAGCCGGGCCGCGGATGCCGGATCGAAACGCCACTCCAGCACGTTGCGCTCCACCATCAGCGCGCCGGGCACCTCGCCCTCCTCGCCGCGCTGGGCGGCGGGCCGGATATCCACCAGCAACGCACCCTCCTGCATCGCGGCCCAGGCCCGGGCCGGGCCGAGCCGGTCCAGCCGGGCCCGGGCCGCCGCCAGCACCTGGCTGATCGTCCGGGCCCCCGGCGGTGGCGTAACGGTCACCAGCGCTCCCCCGCGGCCTCCACCCCGGCCAGCATCAGGCCACCGGGGGTCAGCTCGTACCGGCGCATCCCGGCCAGTGGCGGGGAGTAGGCGTGAATGCTCACCGCGGGCGCGGGCGAGGTGTTCCTGACCTCGTGCACGTACCGCGGCCCGAACGAGCGGACCGTGCCCGCCGGCAGCACCTGGCCGGATGGCACCGCCTGGCCGGGGCGCGGCGCGCGTTCCCGCAGCTCGCCATGGACCACGGTGAAGGCGCCCGCCGACCCGCAGTGATCATGAAACCCGGTGCCCTGCCCCGGCAGCCAGCTCAGCAGCCATACCTCATGGTCGTCCCCCTGCTGGACGCGCTGATACCAGCGCTCGCCCGGGGTGTACCGGACCAGGCCCGGCCACTCCTGCGCTGCGGCGGCGGCATGCACGATCGCGGCGAGCTGAGCCTGGCCCAGCCGCCTGCTGACCTCGTTCGCGAGAAGCATCCTATTTAGCCTATCTTTATAATAGGAATTTGACGCTGAGAGGTTAGCACGACCTGGCTCCCAGGTCCCAGGTCACCCTCCAGAAAGCCACTCCCATCGCGCCGTAACAGGTTTGCCGAACCCCGGCCGCCCCTGCGAGACTGGCCCTACCGGGCTGCGGGCCCGACGCTGCGGCCGCGCCACGGGGGCACGCCCGGAACGTCAGTACCTGGGGGTACGCTCTCGACGACCAGAACACCGGCACTGAGCTGCGGAGGCGGCCCAGCCGAGCCACCAGCCCAGTGCGGAGCCAGCGCTCGCGCACAGCAACGGCCCAGGGCGGGGCCACCAGCCCGGGGGACGGCGACGGCCCAGCGTGGGGCCACCAGCTCGGGGGACGGCGACGGCCCAGCGTCGGGCCAGCAGCCCAGTGCGGGAACCACCGCCCGTGCGGCCGCCAGCCCAGGTGCGCCCGGCACCGCGGTCGTTGCCCACTCGGCGAATTTCGCGATATGACTTGACAGCAGGAATAAACGAGATACATCGTGTATGTCATCGTGACTGCGGCGTCCCGGCGAAGCCAGCGCCACAGCGGCCAGGTGCGTACGCGCCGCCGCTGGCGGGCTATCGCCGACGGTCTGCTCACCCAGGGGAGGACCCGTGACCACCGACACGACTAACTGGCTGCGCCGCCTGGCGATGCTGCCCAGCGGGCGCCGGGCCAAGTACGGCGTCCTGCTCTTCTGGGTCATTGTCATCGCGCTGACCGGATCCCTGGCGGGCAAGCTGCAGGGCGCCGAGAAGAACGACTCGTCCGCGTACCTGCCCGCCTCCGCGGAATCCACCCAGGAGCTGAACCTCCAGGCCCACTTCACCTCGAAGAACCTGAACCCGGCCGTGGTGGTCTATGTCCGCTCATCCGGGCTGACCCCCGCCGACCTGGCCAAAGCCCGCGCGGACGTGCGCACGTTCGCCCGGCTGCCAGGAGCCGGCCAGGTGATCGGCCCCATCCCGTCCCGGGACCACAAGGCCATCGAAGTCCTCATCGAGGCCCACCTCGGCTACACCAACGCCATCTCCGGCTTTGTCAGCCACCTGAAGTCGATCGCGTCGTCCGGCGATCCCGGGCTGTCCGCGTATGTGACCGGCCCGGCGGCCAGCGCGGCCGACTCGCTCAAGATTTTCAAAGGCATCGACTCCACGCTGCTCTACGCCACCCTGGGCGTGGTCATCGTGCTGCTGCTGCTGACCTACCGCAGTCCCATCCTCTGGCTGCTGCCCATCCTCTCGGCCGGTGTCTCGCTGATCGCCGCCGAAGCCATGATCTACCTGCTCGTGGCGCATGCGGGCCTCGTCGTCAACGGGCAGAGCGCGGGCATCCTGGTGGTGCTGGTGCTCGGCGCATCCACCGACTACGCGCTGTTGCTGATCGCCCGGTACCGGGAGGAATTGCGCAGGCATGCCGACCGGCATGAGGCCATGGCCATGGCCATGCGGCGGGCCGGGCCCGCCATCCTGGCCAGCGGCCTGACGGTCATCGCCGGGATGCTCTGCCTGCTGGTGGCAGACTCCGCCGACATCTCCGGGCTGGGCCCGGTCGCGGCGATCGGCATTGCGGTGGGCCTGCTGGCCATGATCACCCTGCTGCCCGCGCTGCTGGTGATCACCGGCCGCTGGGTGTTCTGGCCGCTGCGGCCACGGTACGGCTCGGCTGACCCCACCGCCCGCGGGCTGTGGGCCCGGGTGGGCCGGGCCATCGCGGGCCGGCCGCGCACCGTCTGGGTGGTCACCGCGGTGCTCCTGGCGGCGGCCTCGCTCGGCCTGCTGGGGTTTACGTTCGGGGCACTCACCCAGGCCCAGTCCTACCGCGGGACACCCAGCGCAGTAGCGGGTGAGAAGGTCCTGGCCCAGCACTTCCCGGCGGGCGCGGGCGAGCCCGTCGAGGTGATCGGCCGGGCTCAGGCCGCCCAGCAGCTGCGCACCGCTCTCGCGCACACAAAGGGCATCGAGGCGGTCAGCCCGCCCCTGATCCGGGACGGCCTGGTGCTGGTCCAAGGTACGCTGGCCGCGCCGCCGGACTCCCCGGCCGCGTACGCGACGGTCACCCGGGTGCGCGCGGCCGGGCACGCGATTCCCGGCGCGGACGCGAAGGTCGGCGGGGCCACCGCGATCAACCTGGACGTGGAGCACTACGCCATCCGCGACCGCAACGTCATCATCCCGCTCGTGCTCGTCGTCGTGCTGATCATCCTGGGCCTGCTGCTGCGCGCGGTAGTGGCGCCGCTGGTCCTGATCGGCACGGTCATCCTGTCCTTCAGCACCGCGCTCGGCCTGTCCGCGCTCGCGTTCAAGCACGCGTTCGGCTTCGCCGGCGCGGACAACTCCATGCCCCTGTTCGCCTTCGTGTTCCTGGTCGCCCTCGGCATCGACTACAACATCTTCCTGATGACCCGGGTCCGCGAGGAAACCATCAGGTCCGGGACACGCCAGGGCATGCTCACCGGCCTGGCCGCTACCGGCGGCGTGATCACCTCAGCGGGCCTGGTGCTGGCCGGCACCTTCGCCACGCTCGGCACGCTTCCGCTGGTGATCCTCACCGAGATCGGCTTCGCCGTGGCGCTCGGGGTGCTGCTGGACACCCTCGTGGTCCGTTCTGTCCTGGTCACCGCGCTGACCCTGGATCTCGACCGGCGGATGTGGTGGCCTCAGCCGGCTGGCCGCCCCGCCGGGGCCGGAGGCAGCCGCCCAGCCGCCGGGGCGCCTGTCGCGTACCCGGTGACCGCGCGGGCGCATCCGGTGCCTGCGCACTCCCCCGGGGGAAGATCGGCCCTTACCGGCACGTAAAGTTGACTGCCGTGGCATCAGGTTCAGGTGGCGCACGGCTCCGGGAGCCGGACGAACTCGTGATCCGGACCGTCCCCGTGGCTGATCCGGGTGACCTGGCTGACCAGCTCCCCGGCACGGGCGCGCTCGCGTGGATCCACCGCGGTGACGGGCTGATCGGCTGGGGTGAGGTGGCCCGGGTCACCCTGCCCGCCGGCCAGGACAGGTTCACCGCCGCCGAGAAGTGGCTGCGCGCGCTGCTCGACGGGGCCCGGATCGATGACCAGGTGGGCCTGCCCGGATGCGGGCCGGTGGCCTTCGGCAGCTTCACGTTCGACTCCACCTCGGACGGCTCGGTCCTGATCCTTCCCCAGGTCATCCTGGGCCGGCGGGACGGCCGGGCCTGGCGCACCAGCATCACCACCGCACCGGCCGACGGCACGGGTGACGCGCCCGGCGCGGCCAGCCCGGGCCCCGGCCAGGCGCGGCCAGTCGCCGGCCCCGGGGAGGTGCGCTGGCATGACGGCAGCCTGGCCGCGCCGCAGTGGCAGCGGGCGGTCGCCACGGCCGTGACCCGGATCCAGGCCGGCCAGCTGCGCAAAGTGGTGCTGTCCCGGGACCTGTACGCGTCCGCCACCAGCAACTTCGATGAACGGCTGGTCCTGGGCCGGCTGGCCGACCGGTACCCGGACTGTTACACGTTCGCCTGCGGCGGGCTGCTCGGCTCCACCCCTGAACTGCTCATCAAGCGCCAGGGACGGCAGATCAGCTCGCTGGTGCTGGCGGGCACGTTCCCGCGCAGCAGCGATCCGGCCGAGGACATGGCGCTCGGGGCCGGATTGCTGGCCTCAGCCAAGGAGACAGAGGAACACGAGTACGCGGCGGCCAGCGTCCGCGCAGCGCTCGCCCCGCTCTGTGACCAGCTGACCGTGGCGGCGCATCCGGAACTGCTCCGGCTGGCCAACGTGCAGCACCTCGCGACGGCGATCAGCGGGCGGCTGGCTGCGTCCCGTACCCATGGGACTGGCCCCTCGGTGCTCGCGCTGGCCGATGCGCTGCACCCGACCGCCGCCGTGTGCGGCACCCCGGCCGAGGCCGCCATGGACCTGATCCGCGAGTTCGAGGAGATGGACCGGGGCCGCTACGCCGGCCCGGTGGGCTGGGTGGACAGCGCAGGGAACGGCGAATGGGGCATCGCCCTGCGCTGTGCCGAGCTGGACGCGAACCGGGCCCGCCTGTTCGCGGGCGGCGGCATCGTGGCGGGCTCCGACCCGGCGGCCGAGCTGGCCGAGACCCAGGCCAAATTCCGGCCCATGCAGTTCGCCCTGGAGGATGAGTTAGCCGACGGCTGGCCCGCTGGGCGGGCCAACCGCGCCCACCTCGGCCCGCCCGTCGGCGGGCCGAGCGGATGAATCGGCCAGCCCGCCGGCCGGTGGGCCGGCCGATAAGTTCAGTGCAGGCGCACCCGCGGGTCGAGCACCGCGTAGAGCGCGTCTACCACGATGTTCGCCACGATCACGGCCGCCGAGGCGACGAGGACCACGCCGATGATAATTGGCCGGTCCTGCTCGATGATCGCCTGGACCGCGGTGAAGCCGAGGCCGGGCAGGCCGAACACTTGCTCGGTGATGACCGCCCCGCCGAGCAGGATCCCGATGTCCAGGCCGAACTGGGTGACGACGGGCGTCAGGGCGGCGCGCAGCGAGTGCCGGAAGATCACCCGGCGCTCGGACAGCCCTTTCGCCCGGGCCGTGCGGATGTAGTCATCCCCCATCACGTCGAGCATCGACCCGCGGGTCAGCCGGGTATAGGTGGCCGCCGACACCAGCGCGAGCGTGAACCAGGGCAGCACCAGCCCGCGGAACCACTGCCACGGGTTCGTGGTGAGCGGCGTGAAGCCGGAACCGGGGAACGCGTGGATCCCGTGAATGGTGAACTCGTAGTAGAACACCAGCAGGAACAGTAGTCCCAGCACGAAAGTGGGCATCGAGTAGAACAGCAGGGCCAGGCCGGTGAACGCGCGGTCGGCGAACGAGCGAGACTTCACCGCGGACAGCACACCGGACAGCACACCCATCACGATCCACAGCACCGAGGCCCCGAGGACCAGGGACAGCGTGATCGGGAACGCCGAGGCGAGGATCGAGTTCACCGACTGGTCGTGGTAGAAGGAGTAGCCCAGGTTGCCGTGCAGCAGCAGCCAGAGGAAGTGCCAGTACTGCTCCCAGACAGGCTTGTTGAGCAGCAGGCGGCGCTTGACCAAAGCGATGGTCTGGGGCGTGGCTGACTTCCCGGCCAGCGTGCGGGCGACAGCGTTAACCCCCGGGCCGATGAAGAACAGGATGAACACGACGATCGTGATCAGCCACATGACGAGGAGGCCCTGCAGGATCCGGCGGATCAGGAAACGGGTCACCGGGCGCTCCTAGACGAATAGCTGGTCGCCGCGCGGATCGAAGGCATCCCGCACGCCGTCCCCGAAGATGTTGAAGGCGAGGGTGGTGATCAGCAGCGCCAGACTCGGGAACAGCAGGTACCACCAGGCACCGTACTGGTACACCGACTGTGAGTCGCTGATCATCTGCCCCCAGTCCGCGGTCGGCGGCGGGATGCCCACGCCGAGGAAGGACAGCGATGCCTCGGTCACGATCGTGACCGGGATGAGCAGGCTGGTATAGACAATGATCGGGGCGATGCACGTTCGGCAGGATGTCGAAGAACATGATCCGCCACGGGCCCGCACCCAGGGACCGCGCGGCCTCGACGTACTCCTTCTCCCGGATCGAGATGACCTGGCCGCGGACGATCCGGCCGACCGACGCCCAGCCGAGGATCGAGATGACGATGATCACGACCGTCAGCCCCGGCCCGAGCACGGTGACCAGGGAGATCCCGAGCAGCAGGAACGGGATGGCGAGCATCAGGTCCATGACCCGGGCCAGGACGGTGTCGGTAGCCCCGCCGAAGTACCCCGAGATCAGGCCCACGGCCGCGCCGACCGCGACCGCGAGGACAGTCGCCAGCACGCCGACGATGAGCGAGATCCGCGCGCCATAGGCGATCCGGACCAGGATGTCCCGGCCCAGGGTGTCCGTGCCGAGCAGGAAGTGCGCGGACGGCCCCAGCGGTTGCCCATCCACGGTGAGCCCAATCGGCGCGTAGAACTGCTGGTTGACGCCGTGGCCGGTGGCCGCGGCGATGACCGGCGCGAAGATCGCCATCAGCACGATGAGGAGGATGACCCCTGCGGAGATCATCGCTGCGCGGTCACGGCCGAGCCGCGCCATGCCGAGCCGCCACGGGCTGCGGCCTTCGATCTTCTTCGCGGCCGCGCCCTCAGCGACCGGTGCGGCGGGCACCGCCCCGGCCAGCGGTTCGAGCGCACCCTGGCTAAAACTGGTCATGCTGTTGTCTCCCCTCCGCCGGCCGGCCTGGTGGCTCCTGGTCTAGGAGCCACCGAGCAGCCCGGATTCGATCACCCGGTCTCCGGCGGCGATGGTTGGCCTGGCCTGGGCTATGTCCTCGCCGTCCTGCACCGGGAAGTGGCAGGAGGTCAGGTGGTCGGCGGCGTCGCCGAGACGGGGTTCGAGCACCGGCATCTTCTCGACGCAGGTCGGGGCGGCCTTCGGGCAGCGCGGGTGGAACCGGCAGCCCGACGGTGGGTTGATCGGCGACGGCACGTCGCCGGCCAGGATGATCCGCTCCCGCTGGCCCGACTTGTCCGGATCCGGGATCGGCACCGCGGACAGCAGGGCGTCGGTGTACGGGTGCCGCGGGTGCCCCCACAGCTGCTCGACCGGCGCGATCTCGGTTATCTGGCCGAGGTACATGACGGCGACGGTGTTGCTCACATGCCGCACCACGGACAGGTCGTGCGCGATGAAGATGTAGGTGAGGCCCAGCTCCGCCTGGAGATCAGCGAGCAGGTTGATGATCTGCGCCTGGATGGACACGTCCAGCGCGGACACCGGCTCGTCGCAGACGATGAGCTTGGGCCGGAAGGCCAGCGCCCGGGCCACGCCGATGCGCTGCCGCTGCCCGCCAGAGAACTCGGCGGGGAAGCGGTTGAAGTGCTCCGGGTTCAGCCCGACGAGTTCCATCACCTCCTGCACCCGCCGCTTGCGCTCCTGGCCACTGGCGGTCTTGTGGATGGCGAACGGGTCGCCGATGATCGAGCCGACCCGGCGCCGCGGGTTCAGCGACCCGTACGGGTCCTGGAAGATCATCTGCATCTCGCGGCGGTACGGGCGCATTCGCCGCGGGGACAGGCCGGTGATGTCGTCCCCGTCGAAGATGACCCGCCCGGACGTGATGTCGTAGAGCCGGGTGATGCACCGGGCCAGGGTGGACTTACCGCACCCCGTCTCCCCCACCAGGCCGAGGGTCTGCCCCCGGCGCACTTCGAGGCTGACCCCGTCCACCGCGTGCACCACGTCGTGGCCGCGCCGGAGTTTGCCCGACTGCACCGGGAAGTACTTGACCAGATTCTCCACCCGCAGCAGCACATCCGGGCCGGGCGCGGGCTCCGCCGGGGCCGGGGCCGTCAGGTCCGCGTTCATCATGTCCCCGCCTGCGCTGGCAGTTCCTCGCCGACGACGCTGCGCCGCAGCTGGCCGCGGGCCGCGGGATCATGCGTGAGCCAGCACGCGGACAGATGGGTGGAATCGTCGCCCACCGCCGCCAGCGGCGGCACCTCGGTCCGGCACCGGTCCATCACGTAGGCGCAGCGCGGATGGAACGGGCAGCCGGGAGGCAGGGTGATCAGGCTGGGCGGCTGGCCGTGGATGGGCCGCAGTCGTTCCCGCTCGCCGCCGTAGGCGGGCAGCGACAGCAGCAGCCCTTCGGTATAGGGATGATGATTCGCGAAGAACGTGGTGCGCAGGTCAGCCTGCTCCATCACTGCCCCCGCGTACATGACCTCCACCTGGTCGGCCACATCCGCGATGACGCCCAGGTCGTGCGTGATCATGATCACGGCGGTGCCGAACTCTTCCTGCAGGGTGCGGATGACCTGGAGCACCTGGGCCTGCACGGTCACATCGAGCGCGGTGGTGGGCTCATCGGCGATGAGCAGCTTGGGGTTCAGCGCCATGGCCATCGCGATCATCGCCCGCTGCCGCATGCCGCCGGAGAACTGGTGCGGGTAGTCGTCCACCCGGCGGTCGGCCTGCGGGATGCCGACGAGCGTGAGCAGCTCCACCGCCCGCGCGCGGGCCTGCTTCTTGTTCATCGAGTGGTCGTGCTGGCGGATCATCTCCACGATCTGCCAGCCGACCTTGTAGTAGGGGTGCAGGCTGGACAGCGGATCCTGGAAGATCATGCCGATCTGGGCGCCACGGACCTTCTGCATCTCGTCCCGCGGCAGGGTGAGCAGGTCGCGGCCCTGGAACAGGGCCCGGCCGCTGATCCGGGCGCCCCGGGTAAGCCCCATGATCGTTTGCGTCGAGACGCTCTTGCCGGAACCGGACTCCCCGACGATGCCGAGGGTCTGCCCGGCATCGACCTGGAAGGACACTCCGCGGACCGCCTGCACGATGCCGTCCGGGGTTTTGAACGAAACCTGCAGGTTGTCCACCTCGAGCAGGGCCACGTGCTACCTACCCTTCCCACCGATCGGGCCTGGGCGTAACCCTGTTTGCGCAGCCCAGGCCCTGAAAAGACGGTACTCCGAGCGGCCGCCCCGCGGTAGGCACCGCGGGGCGGCCAGATGATCAGCACATGAGCTTACCTACGGCGGCAATGTGCCTCGTCACGGAGTGCTGAGCCATACATTCGTCGGGTCGAACTGCTGCAGCGCTGGCACGAACACCGCGTTGTGCACGTAGCTGGCGTGGTAGTTCGGCTGCAGCGGGGAAACGATCGGGTAGAACGCGGCGTCCTTCATGACCGCCTCGTCCGCCTGCGCCCAGATCGTGGCCGCCGCGGACGTGGAGGAGGCCGACGCGCCCTTGGCGATCAGGCTGTTCACCGCCGGGTCGTTGTAGAAGCCGTAGTCGCTGCCGACTGGCGGGTACGCGGCCGCGCCGTTGAACAGCGGGCCGAAGTACGACAGCGCCGCGTCGCCGTACCAGTCCGGGCCCCATCCAGCCAGCGCCATGTCCCACACGCCGCGCTTGGCCACGGTTGGCACCTCCAGGTACTTCACGTAGAAGTCCGCGGAGGTGGCCGAGAGCAGCTTGACCGTGACGCCGATCTTGCTCAGGTCGGACTGCAGGGTCTGCGCCATCTTGGCCGAGATCGTGCTGTCCGGGCGGTACAGCAGGGTCAGCGTCAGCCCGTTCTTGTACCCGGCGGCGGCCAGCATGGACTTGGCCTTGGACGGGTTGTACGGGTACGGGTCATAGCCGGACGGCAGGTCCTGGGACCCGTTGATGCCGGTCGGCAGGACATGGGTGACCGGCGGGCTGACCACCGGGCCGCCGGCGTCGCTGACCAGGTGGTCCCGGTCGATGCCGTAGCTGAGGGCCTGCCGGACCTCCACCTTGGCCAGTGCCCCGCCGTTGTTCGGCGACACCTCGTTGAACACCAGGAAGGGGTTCGACGAGTACTGCGGGCCGAGGTTCATGTTCTGGGTCAGGCCCTGCTGCATCTGATGGACCAGCCCAGGCACCGCGCCGACGGGCGGGAACGCGTCGAACTCCATGCCCGCCGACGCGGTGTTGGTCTGCAGCTGCTGCTGCACACTCGCCTGGTTGCCGGTCTCCGAGATCACGATCTTGTCTACGTAAGCCTTGCGGATCGGGTCCGAGCTCGCCTTCCACGCCGGGTTGCGGGTAAAGACGATCTGCCGGGTCGGGGTATAGCTCGTCGCCTGGTAGGGCCCGTCGGCAATGGTGTGCTGGGCCGCCGCGGCGCTGGCCGGCAGGTAGTTCAGGCTCTCCACCGGGGCTGGGTTGAACGCATCCAGGGTCAGCATGTCCGGGAAGTACGTGGCCGGGTGGGTCAGCGTGTACGTGAGCGTCTGACCGGACGCGGTCACCCCGGAGATCTGATGGCTGTCGATATAAGCCTTGATGCCCGCGACCGTCGGCGCGGCCTTGGCGAAGTCAGTGCAGAAGGTCTGGTACCCCACGATCAGGCTCTCGAAGTCGGGCAGGCCGCCGAACGGCTGGACCGGGTTGCAGGACCGCTTCAGCCCGAGGACCGCGTCCGCCGCGGTGACCTGCCGGGCCGGGGAAGAGTTCCACATCGCGCCGGTCCGGATGGTGATCGTGTACTTCAGCCCGCCGTCGCTGACCACCGGCGCTGCGGTCGCCAGGTCCGGCGCCGGGGCCGTGGTCTGGCCCGGGGTGGCCGGGTAGGCGTACAGGCCGCGGATCCATGCGCGCTGGGCCAGGTAACCGATCGAGTAGTAGCTGATGTTGTAGTCAAAGAAGTCAACATCGCCCTGGCCCAGCATGTTGAGCGTGCCACCCGACTTCGGCGTGCCGCTGCCGGCATTCAGTCCCTGCAGCCCGAGGGCGCTGGAACCTGAGGACGAGCTGGTGCCGCCCGTCGAGCTGCTGCCACCACACGCGGCCGCCAAGAGCGCGAGGACAGCCAGGCCCGCGCCTGCTGCCATGCCCCGCGAGCGTTTCCGCATCGACACTCTGCTCCTCCTAAGTACTGACTCCGCGAAGTTCGTCCGCGGCCGAAATGACCGCCGGGCAGATCTGCCCCGCGGCACGGCGACACGCCAGTGATAGACGGCCGACCGGCTCATGCTAGGACCGGGCCACCGTGCTGTGAACAGGCCCGATGGGGCGATGGCGAATCGTGACCCGACAGTAACCTGACCTTTGTCAGACCGCTACCCCGGCCTGCCCGATCCCGCTTAACAAACGGCCGGAGTGTATCCCCATCAGCCCGTTTCCTGGGGCGATGGGTGCACCACAGTGCGTCTCGCCATTATGGCCGCCCAAAAGATCATCAACGGCCGCACCGGAAATCAGCCATTACTGGCCGGCCGCAGCTGCTGGCTGATGGCGGTGCCCGCGGCCTCCGCCAGCCGGCGCCGCAGGGCCGCCCCGGCCGCCCGGTCCCCGGCCACCTCGACGATCCGGAGCCCCGCGCCTTTCAGCGCCCCGGCCAGCTCCGCCGGATCGCCCGCGACGGTATGGCCGATCCCGGCCGCGGCCGCGAGCGCGCTGAACCGGGCCCCGTGCGGGGTGCCGAAGACGCGCTCGAACGGCCCTGGCACCGCGGCCGGCTCCAGGGTGGAGAAGATCCCGCCGCCATCATTGCTCGCGATCACCAGGACCAGGTCAGGCCGCGGCTCGCCCGCCCCGGCGAACAGGCCTGGCGCATCGTGCAGCACGGCGAGGTCACCGAGCAGCGCGGCCGCGGGACCGCCCCCAGCGGCCTGGTGCGCGAGGGCGGCCCCGGCCGCGGCGGAGACGAGCCCATCGATCCCACTGGCACCCCGGCTGGCCAGCACGCGCAGCCCGGAGCGGGGTGCCATCTGCTGGTCCAGATCGCGGATCGGCAGGCTGGACGAGGCCCACAGCAGCGCACCGTCCGGCAGGCCGCTGGCCAGGTCCCGGGCCAGCCGGGGCTCGGTCAGCGGCCCCGGCTCGCCGAGGATCGCGTCCATCGCGGCGCGGGCCGCGGCGTCCGCCTGCTGCCAGCCCGCCAGCCAGGCTGAGCCGGAACCGGGCCGTGGGCCGCGGACCAGCCGGACGGCGGCCGCCACATCCGTCGCGCTGCGGGCGGGGTCGGCCCACCGGCCCGGCCCCTGGGTGAGCGCCACCAGCCGGGGCGGCCCGCTGCCCGCCGCGGCTGGGCGCAGGAAGGCGAGCTGCCCGCGGGACAGCCCAGGGCGCCCGGCGCAGATGATCAGGTCCGGCTGATGCGTGGCGATGAACCCCGCGTGGCCGAGCAGGTACGGGTAGGCCGACAGCGCATGCGGGCCCTGCCGGGCCCCGGACGAGGGCTCGGCGAGCACCGGCCAGCCCGCCTCGGCAGCGAGCCCGAGCAGCGCCGCCGGGTCGGCGGTCCCGTCACCGCACACGATGACGCCGCGCTCGGTCCAGGGCACCGCCAGCGCCGGGCCCGGGTCAGCTCGCGCGGGCAGCCGTGTCCACGGCGCACCGTCCGGGCGGCCGTGCAGCGGCTCGGGCCACTGGGCCTCCCCCGGCGCTGCGGGCGCCAGGCCCGGGTCAGCCAGGCCGGGCACCAGCGGGTCCCGCAGTGGCAGGTTCAGCTGTACCGGGCCGGCCAGCCCGCCCGCCGCCCCGGCCGCCGCGGCCCAGGCACGGCAGGCCAGCGACCGCCAGTAGGCGTTCATCCCGGGCCGGGCCTCCGGCACCCCGGCCTCGGCGAACCAGCGGACCGCACCGCCATACAGCTTCAGCTGGTCGATCGCCTGGTTGGCGCCGGTACCGCGGAGCTCGGGCGGCCGGTCCGCGGTCAGCACGAGCAGCGGGACCGCGGCCTCGTCCGCCTCGATCACCGCGGGATGGAAGCTCGCGGCCGCGCTGCCCGACGTGCACAGCACGGCCACCGGCTGGCCACTGGCCTTGGCCAGGCCCAGCGCGAGGAACGCCGCAGCCCGCTCGTCCACCCGTACGTGCAGGCGGAGCGCGGCGTCCGGCCCGTGCGCCCGCTCCCACAGCGCCATCGCCAGCGGGGCGCTGCGGGAGCCCGGGGCCACCACGGCCTCGCGCAGCCCGCAGCGCACCAGCTCATCGGCGAAGGCGGTGGCGAAGGCGGTGGACGGGTTCACCGGGCGCCCGGCACGCCCGCATCCGGGGCATATCCGCCCAGGAACTCCGCTGCCGCCACCACCCGGGCCCGCCACGGGGCGGGATCGACCTGCCATCGCGCTAGCCGTTGCGGATCAACGTCTGGGCGGCGGACCGGCAGGGTGCCATCCTGTTCAGCCAGCGGATCGGCGGTGACGTCCCCGGCGAGCAGGCTCATCGTGGCCAGCCCGCAGGCGTAGGGCAGCTCGGGCAGGGCCGCGGCGAGCGCCACCCCGGCGGCCAGGCCAACCGAGGACTCCACGGCGCTGGACACGACGGCGGGCAGCCCGCAGGCTGCTGCGATCCGGAGCGCGGCCGCGACCCCGCCCAGCGGCTGGGCCTTGAGCACCACGATGTCCGCCGCACCCGCGGCGCGCACCCGCAGCGGATCCTCCGCCCGGCGGATTGACTCGTCCGCCGCGACCAGGACATCGGTCCGGCGGCGCAGCGCGGCCAGCTCGTCCAGGGTGGCGCAGGGCTGCTCCGCGTACTCCAGGCCGAACCGGCCCAGGTCGCGCAGGATCACGGTAGCCTGGTCCACCGACCAGCCGCCGTTGGCGTCCACCCGGATCCGGCCGGCTGGGCCGAGCGCGTCCCGGACCGCCTCGACCCGGGCGATGTCCGCGCTGGCTGGCTGGCCGCGCTCGGCGACCTTCACCTTGGCGGTGCGGCACCCGGAGCTGGTCACGATGCGGTGCGCCTGCCCGGGGCCGACCGCGGGGACGGTCACGTTGACCGGCACCTGGTCCCGTACCGGGCCGGGCCAGCCGTCCCAGGCGGCTTCCAGGGCACAGGCCAGCCAGCGGGCACATTCCCGTGGCCCGTACTCGGCGAACGGGGAGAACTCAGCCCAGCCGGCCGGGCCGGGCAGGAGCGCCCCCTCCCGGACCGTGATGCCGCGGAAGCGGGTCGGCATCGGGATCGCGAACGCCCGGAGCCCGGGCAGCAGGCTGGCCACCCGGTCCTGGCCGGCCGCCTGCGGGCTCAGCTGCTGGCTCACCGGCGCTGCCCGTCGATCACTCAAGACCCCCCAGGCTCCTCGCTGATCTGCCCGGCTAACCTTACGTCGATGACTTCGCGGCCCCTGCACGCGGTGCTGCTGCCCCCGGACGGGCATGCGGGCCGGCTGCTTGAACTGCTGGACGCGGCGCTGGACGGGCGCGGGCCAGCCGTGCTGCCGGTGGACCCGCGGCTGCCGCCGGACCGGGTCGCCGCCCTGCTCCGGGCGCTCCGGCCGGGCACGCTGGAGACCGCGGACGGAACCGAGCGGCTGGACGCGGCGGGAGCACCGGACCTGGCCCCCGGTACGGCGGTCGTGATCGCCACCTCCGGGTCCACCGGGGAGCCCAAGGGTGCGGAGCTGAGCGCGGCCGCGCTGCGCCACTCGGCCCGGGCCAGCCTGGACCGGATCGGCGCACGGCCGGGCGAGGCCTGGCTGTCCTGCCTGCCGCCCAGTCATGTGGCCGGCCTGCAGGTATTCATCCGGTCGCTGTTCGCGGGGCCACCGCCGGTGGTACTCGGCCGGCTGGCGCCGGCCGCCGCCGCGGCCAGCGGCGCGGCTTATGTGTCCCTGGTGCCCACCCAGGTGCGGCGGCTGCTCGGCGGGCCGGACGGCCGGGCCATGCTGGCCGGGTTCCGGTGCATCCTGCTCGGCGGGGCCGCGGTGCCCGGCGGCCTGCTCGCTGCGGCCCGGGCGGCGGGCGCCCGGGTGGTCACCACCTACGGGATGACCGAGACCTGCGGCGGCTGCGTGTACGACGGGGTGCCGCTGGACGGGGTGAGCGTGCGGGTGGGCGGGGAGGGGCGGATCAGGATCGCCGGCCCGGTGCTGTTCTCTGGCTACCGGGGGCAGCCCGGCCGGTCCGCCGCGGCGCTGGACGGGCGCTGGTTCGTCACCTCCGACCTGGGCGAGCTGTCCGGCTCCGGGCAGCTGGAGGTGCGCGGCCGGGCTGACGGCATGATCAATACCGGCGGCGAGAAGGTCGCCGCCGACGAGGTAGCGGCGGTGCTGGAACGCTGCGCCGGGGTGCGTGAGGCCGCCGTGACCGGGCGGCCCGATGCGGAGTGGGGGGAACTGGTCACCGCGATTGTGGTGGCGTCCGATCCGGCGGCCCCGCCTGCGCTGGCCGCCCTGCGCGAGTGCGTCCGCGGGATACTGCCAGATTTCGCCGCGCCGCGGGCGCTCGTGCTGGTCAAGGCGATCCCGCTGCTCCCGTCCGGCAAGCCGGACCTGCAGGCGCTGCGGGCGCTGGCCCGGGCGGGCTGACCACGGATGAGCTGGCCCAGATGACTGGCAGAGATAGCTGGCCCGGATGGCTAACACCGGGCGCCTGCCGAGCGTTACTCACAGAGCAGGATGCGCCCGCGGGGAAACCCCGGGGAGAGAATCTTCGCTGGGCATGGTGGCTCGACACGGGAACAATCAACTCGCCGCTGCGTTAATACATAGTGCCCGCGCTTCACAGTAGCAAGTGCTGCGGACCGCCGGGGCACGTCATGACCGCGGAATTGTGCTGACGTACGTGCGCTCCATGCGCGCCCAGCTAAGGAGGTGCCTCGCGATGCCCGGAACGGTTGCCGCCACGCGGCGGAATCCTGAGGTCGCCGAAGAGGCGGCCACCACGCGGGCCGGGGGCACGGCGCGCCGTCGCTCTGGCCAGCGGAACAGTAGCCAGCGCGGTACCGGACAGCGCAGCCCGGGTCAGCGGGGCACTGGTCAGCGGAATACCGGCCAGCGGAGCACTGGCCAGCGGGATACGGGCCCGGAGCGAGCACGGACAGGCACGGAGGATATGAAGACTGCGCAGCTCACCACACTGCCGGACGGCGCCGACGAGCTGGACGGCCTGGCCGAGGCCGAGGCGGCCGCGCTAGCCGAGGCCGATATCGGCGCGGGCGCAGCTGAGCTGGCTGCCACGGGCGCGTCCGGCACGGCCGTGCCGGACGCCGTGGGCGCCGAGCCCGCCGAGACTGTGGACGCCGAGACTGCGGACACCGAGGCCGTGGACGCCGAGGCGGCCGCCGCGGAGCTGGCCGCATCCGCTGCGGCAGAAGTGGACCTGGACGACCAGACGTCCGCCATGGGCGACTCGGTGCACACCTACCTCAAGTCCATCGGCCGGACCAGCCTGCTGACCGCTGAGCAGGAGGTGAACCTGGCCAAGCGGATCGAGGCTGGCCTGTTCGCCGAGCACAAGCTCGCCACCGAGGCAGACCTGGATGAGGACCACCGCCGCGACCTGGAGGAGGTCGCCGAGGACGGCCGGCGCGCCAAGGCGCACATGCTGGAGGCCAACCTGCGCCTGGTGGTGTCGGTGGCCAAGAAGTACAGCGACCGGGGCCTGTCCCTGCTGGACGTGGTCCAGGAGGGGAACCTCGGCCTGATCCGGGCGGTCGAGAAGTTCGACTACACCAAGGGCTACAAGTTCTCCACCTACGCGATGTGGTGGATCCGGCAGGCCATCCAGCGTGGTTTCGCTGACTCGGCCCGGACCATCCGGCTGCCGGTGCACGTGCTCGAGATGCTCAGCAAGCTGAGCCGGGTCGAGCGGGACATGCACCAGCGGCTCGGCCGCGAGCCGACTCCGGAAGAGCTGGCGGTGGAGCTGGACCGGACCCCGGACCAGATCGAGGAGCTGCTGCGCACCAGCCGCCAGCCGATCAGCCTCGACTCGACCATCGGCGAGGACGGCGAGACCAGCATCGGCGACCTGATCGAGGACGTCGACGCCCCGGAGGCATCCGAGCTGGTGGACCGGCAGCTCATGGCCGACCAGCTGCGGCACGCGCTGGACGGGCTGACCCAGCGCGAGGCGACGATCATGGCGATGCGGTTCGGCCTGTATGACGGGAACCCGCACACGCTGGATGAGATCGGCCGGGCCCTGGGCCTGACCCGGGAGCGGATCCGGCAGCTGGAGAAGCAGTCGCTGTCCAAGCTCCGTCACCCCAGCCGGGCCCAGCCGCTGCTCGATTACGCCAGCTAGCACCAGCTGAGCCCGGCCCGCGCCCGGGACCGACCTCCCGCCGGTCCCGGGCGCACTCATGTCCAGGCATGCTGTACTGGAACCGTGGAAGGGCCTCCGGCAGATGTGCCCGCCCGGAACCTGGCGGAGCAGGAACACGGCGGGCAGCCCGCGGCCCCGGCGGCCGGTGAGGCGGCCCGGTACTGGCGGCACGCGGCCGTGCCCGGGGTCAACCTGCTCCAGGCCCGGTACGTTACGCACCGGTACGCCCAGCACACGCACGAGACCTACACCCTCGCGCTGATCGAGGACGGGGTGGAGGAATTCCGCCATGGCAGCAGCCTGCTCCGGGCCGGCCCAGGGGGCGGTGGCCCTGCTGAACCCGGAAGTCGTGCACACCGGGCAGGCAGGCGTCCCCGACGGCTGGTCCTACCGGGTGCTCTACCCGGCGGTGAGCCTGGTCGCGGGGATCAGCGCGGAGCTCGGCGGCCGCCGCGGCACCCCGTACTTCCCGCAGACCGTGGTGCAGGACGCGCGCAGCGCCCAGCTGGTCCGGGCGGCCCACCTGGCCGCTGAGCACGGCGACGCGCTGGCCTCCTCAGCGGTGCTGCACGCCGCCCTGGCCGGGCTGCTCCAGCAGCATGCCAGGACCGGTACCGCGGCCGGGCCCCGGCCCGCGCACCGCCCGGCGGTGCGGCTGGCCCAGGACCTGCTCCGGGAGCGGGTGATCAGCCCCCCGTCACTGGCCGAGCTCGCGCGGGCCACCGGGCTGGGGCCGTTCGCCTTGCTCCGGGCCTTCCGCGCGGAGACCGGGCTGCCGCCGCACGCGTACCTGAACCAGGTCCGGGTGCGGCTGGCCCGGCGGCTGCTGGATCGCGGGGTGCCGCCCGCGGCGGCCGCCGCGGAAGCGGGCTTCGCTGACCAGGCGCACCTGACCCGGCATTTCAAGCGCATTGTCGGCGTCCCGCCGGGGGCCTACCAGCGGGCCCGGCTGCGCCCGGGCTGATCCGCAAGAACGTTCAAGCCTGGCCGCCGTGGCCCGCCATAGCCTCCCGCTATGACAGACATCCCGGAGCCGGAGGAAGCAGAACCGGAGGAAGCACGGGCGCAGCTCCCCGGACGGCCCCCGGCTGGCGGCTGGCGGCTGCCCGGCCCGGCCCGGGACGGTGTTGTCCTCGGGCTGGCCGTGGGCACCTCCGGGCTGGCTTTCGGGGCCGCCGCGGTGACGTCGGGGCTGAGCGTGGCCCAGGCCTGTGTGCTCAGCCTGGTCGCCTACACCGGGGCCTCGCAGTTCGCGCTGGCCGCCGCCATCGCGGGCGGCGGCAGCCTGATCGCCGGGACGGCCAGCGCGGTCCTGCTCGGCACCCGGAACGGGCTGTACGGCCTGCGCCTGGCCGGGTTGCTGCGGTTCCGCGGGGCGGCCCGGCTGCTGGCCGCACACGGCATCACGGACGAGTCCACCGCGGTCGCGCTGGCTCAGCCGGGCCCCGCCGCAGCCCGGGCCGGTTTCCTCGGCACCTTCGCCAGCCTCTACCTCACCTGGAACGCGGCGTCGCTGGCTGGCGCGCTGGGCGCGGGCCGCATCGGCTCGCCTGATGCCTTCGGCCTGGATGTGGTCGGGCCCGCCGCGTTCCTGGCGCTGCTGTGGCCGCGGCTGCGCGACGGCCGCACCGAGCGGGCGGTCGCGCTCGCCGGCGCCGCTATCGCCCTGCTGGCCACGCCGTTCTGCCCACCCGGGCTCCCGGTGGTGCTGGCCGCGGCCGCGGCGCTGGGTGCGGCGCTGCTGCCAGCCGCGGCCAGGCCTGCCCCGGCCGGGCCTGCCCCGGCCGGGCCTGCCCCGGCCGGGCCCACGGCAGCCGAGCCCACCGCGGCCAGGCCTGCCCCGGCCGGGTCTCCCGGGGACGCCGATCCGGCGGGCCGGGCTGGGCCCGGCGAGGGAGCGCACCGGTGACCGGGACCTGGATCGCGGTGCTGGTCACCGCGTTGTGCTGCTACGGGCTCAAGCTGGCGGGCCTGACCGTGCCGCAGCGGGTGCTGGCCCATCCCCGGGCGCAGCGGTTTGCCAGCCTGGTCCCGGTCGCCCTGCTCGCGGCGCTGATCGCGGTGCAGGCGCTGGGCCGGGGTGAGTCCCTGGCGGTGGACCCGGCCCGGCTGGCCGGGCTGGGAGCAGCGGTGGCCGCGCTGGCCTGGCGGGCCCCGTTCCTGGTGGTGATCCTGGCGGCGGCCGGCACGGCGGCCGCGCTGCGGGCCCTGGGCATCAGCTGACCGCCAGCATCAGCCCCGCCACGGCAGCAGGCCAGCAACAGCACCCCGCCCACCACGGCGGCAGAAGGTGACGCGATAGGGTGCCTGCGTGACTGTGCGCGTCGAGGTGCTGCATGAGGTAACCGACGAGGTAGTCGAGGCGTTCGGCTACCTGCTCCCCCAGCTGTCGTCCAGTGCGCCCCCAGCGGACCGGCCGGTGCTCGAGCGGGTGGTCAGCTCCGCCGCTACCACGCTGCTCATCGCCCGGTCCGGCGGCAAGATCGCCGGGACGCTGTCCCTGGTGATGTTCCCGATACCCACCGGGCTGCGCGCCTGGATCGAGGATGTCATCGTGGACGAGGCCGCGCGCGGCCAGGGCATCGGCCAGGCCCTGACCGAGGCGGCGCTGCGCATCGCCGACGAGGCCGGGGCGAGGACCGTGGACCTGACCTCCCGGCCTTCCCGGGAGGCCGCGGGGCGGCTCTACGAGCGGGCCGGCTTCCAGTCCCGCGAAACCCGGCTGTACCGCTACTCCTTCGCCGGCCACCGCGCCTGACCCGTGGCCGGCCACCGCGCCTGACGGTGGCCGCCAGCACGCCTGACCGCGGGACGGTCAGGCGGCGAACTCAGCGACAGCGGCCAGCAGCCGGTCCACCTCGGCCCGGTCGTTGTAGTGGACCAGGCCGGCCCGCACGGCGCTGCCGGAGTCCCGGATGCCGAGCGCAGCGGTCAGTTCCCATGCGTAGTTGTGCCCGTGCCACACGTTCACCTCGCGCTCGGCCAGGTACCGGGCCACGTCCTGCGGGGTGTGCCCGGCCACCGTGAAGTACGCGGTGGGGGTGCGCCGCGCCGCCGCCCCGTAGCAGGTCACCCCGTCGATGCTGGCCAGCCCGCGGAGCAGCACGCCGAACAGGTCCTGCTCGTACTCCGCCACCGCGGCCATGGAGGTGAGCACCCGCTGCCGCTGGGTGCCGGAGGCCGCGTCGTCCAGCCCGGCCAGGTGCTCGACCGCGGCCGTCACCCCGGCCAGGTCCGCGTAGGGCGGGGTGCCCTGCTCGAACCGTCCCGGCACATCGCCTGGCGCGGGCTCCAGCTTGTCCGGGTGCAGGGTGCGCAGCAGCCCTGGATCGGCGATCACGGCGCCGATGTGCGGGCCAGACCACTTGTACGCGCTGGTCGCGTAGAAGTCCGCACCCAGCGCGGCGACATCGACCGGCACGTGCGGGGTGGCGTGCACCCCGTCCACGTAGCTGAGCGCGCCCACCGCCCGGGCCTGCGCGGTGATCGCGGGCACGTCCGGCCGGGTGCCGATGACGTTGCTGGCCGCGGTGACCGCGACCAGCCGGGTCCGCTCCGACAGCAGCCCGGCGTACTGCTCGGCGGGCAGCTCCCCGGTTGACTTATCGATTTCTGCCCAGCGCACGGTGGCGCCCGCCCGGGCCGCGGCCTGGACCCAGGGCCGGATGTTCGCGTCGTGGTCCAGCCGGGAAACCACCACCTCATCCCCGGGACCCCAGGCCGCCGACAGCGTGCCCGCCAGCCGGTAGGTGAGCGTGGTCATGTTCGGCCCGAGGATGACCCCAGCCGCCGCCCCGCCGGTGAGGTCCGCGACGGCCTGGCGGCACTCGGCCATCAGCGCGGCCGAGCGCAGGCTGGCCGGGAACTCCCCGCCGGTGTTCCCCAGGCCGGCCCGGTAGGCGGCGGCGATGGCATCGATCACGCTGTCGGGTACCTGGGTCCCGGCCGCACCATCCAGATAGGCGTAGCCATCCGCGAGCGCGGGATAGGTCAGGCGCACTTTCGCAACATCGAATGCCATGACGTCATGCTGTCTCATGCACCTGATTCAGGGAACCCGCCGGCACGGGTCAGAACTGCGGCCACGTCAGGGCTCCCGGCTAGGTCAGAGCTCCCGGCTAGGTCAGAGCTCCGGCCGGCGGCTGGGTCAGGGCTCCCGCCCGGACGCCCGGAGCATGACATGCCACGGGTCATCGCACACGGCCGCGCCGGACGGGCCGCGCCCGGACGGGCCGCTGGCGGGCTGGCCCTCGCCGAACGCAGCGACCCCGGGCAGGCCGGATCCGAACTCGCCTGCCCCGGGCCCGCCGCAGCCGCCGCCCGGCGGGCCAGCGGCGAGCCGGAGCGGTGGCATCCCGGCCAGCCAGCCGCTGAGCAGCACCTCGGGGTTCGCGGGCCGGTAGTCCTTGCCCTGCGCCCGGGCCAGGTCCCAGGCGTGCAGGTGCCACTCGGCGCAGGCCGCGCCGGCCATCCCGCCCACGGTCACCGGGATATCCCGGTACTGGTGATGCGGCAGGTCCCAGATGGGCAGCAGGCGCTGCGCGTACGAGCGGGCCGAGCTGGCGAAGGCCGCGATGTGCTCTGGTCCGGGCGCGTCGGGCAGCGCCGCGAGCTCGGCGGCGTTCTGCCGGGCCAGCTTGCGCGCCAGCGTGTCCGGGTGTGCCCCGGTCGCCATCAGCCGGGCCAGGCGGCTGGCTGGCGCATCGTCGAGGTACTCGTGATAATCATCGGCCACACAGCGCAGATGGCCGGCCAGGTCCGCCACCCGCCATTCCGGGCAGGGTGACGGGCCAGCCCACATGTCGGCGGTGAACTGGGCGGAAATCTCGCAGATGACCGTCACGCCGTCGAGGAATGCGGCGAGCGCTGGGCCAGGCGACCAGCCCTTCATGGGTTGCCCCCGAATCCATGGCCCCACGGCTCCTCACCGGCCGGTCTCCGGCACCGGCGTGAGACCCCCCGGCTAGCCAGCGTGCCAGAGTTGGCCGCTGGCCGCCACCCGGGCTACCGCATACAGGCCATCGCGTCACACCGGAGTTACTGCAGCACATGTCCTGGATCGCCGCGGCCCCGCCTGGGCCGCCTGCCCCCGGCCATACCAGCGGAAATTCAGGTGACAGTGCCTGAAAGCGCAGTTAGCGTCACGATAATGCCCCCGCATAAACCTGGTGCCCGCGCGCCTGCCCGCGCGGAGAAAACGCCCCTCGCCTCGCTCTGGCGGATCCGTGGCTACCTGCGCCCGTACCGGTGGCAGCTTGCGCTCATGCTGATCGCCGCGATCGCGGCCGTCGGCACCGAGATCGCCATCCCGCTGCTGACCAAATCCATGATCGACGGGGCGATCCGGCAGCACCGCCGCGGGCTGCTGCTGCCGATCGGCGCCGCGGCCGTCGGGCTCGGCATCGCCCAGGCGGTGCTGAACTGCGTGCGCCGCTGGGTGCAGGCCAGCGCGGTTACCGGCATGGAGCGGGCGATGCGCGCCGACCTGTACGCCCACCTGCAGCGGCTGGACCCCGCCTTCCATGACAACTGGCAGTCCGGGCAGCTGCTGTCCCGCGCGACCAACGACCTGTCGGCGGTGCGGAGGTTCGCTGGCTTCGGCACCATCTTCCTGATTACCAACACGATCACCTTCGTAGCCGTGCTGGCCCTGCTGATCCGGCTGAACTGGTGGCTGGGCCTGATCACCGGGACCGTGCTGCTGCCCGTGGCGGTGGTGAGCATCCGGTTCGAGCGCCAGTACCGGGTGCTCTCCCGGCGGGCCCAGGACCAGCAGGGCGACCTGGCCACGTACGTGGAGGAGGCGGCCACCGGGATCCGCGTGCTCAAGGCCCTGGGCCGCAGCGGCGAGGCGGCCGCCCGGCACCGGGGCCAGGCGGCCCAGGTGTACCAGACGCAGCTGCGCAAGGCCCGGCTGCGCAGCACATTCTGGGCCGGCCTGGACCTGATCCCCAACGCTCTCATTGGCCTGCTGCTCCTGCTCGGCGCGATCGCCACCGCCCGGCACGAGCTGACCCTGGGTGGCCTGGTGGCCTTCATCACGCTGACCCTGCAGCTGGTCTGGCCGATCCAGTCGATGGGCTACATCCTGGCGGGCGGCCAGGAAGCGGCGACCGCGGCGCAGCGGATCTTCGAGATCCTGGACACGCCGCCCGCCATCACCAGCCCGGCCGCGAGCCGCCGCGGGCTGGCCGCAGGCCGCCATCCGGGCCCCGGCCTGGTGTCCGGGGCCCGGCCGCCGCGCCGCCCGTCCCGGCTCGTCTTCGACCGGGTCGGATTCTGCTACCCCGGCGCCGGGCACCCGGTGCTGCGCAGCATCTCGCTGACCGTGGAGCCAGGGCAGACCGTCGTGCTCACCGGCGCCACCGGCTCCGGCAAGACCACCCTGCTGCAACTGGTCCCCCGGCTCGCCGACGCGACGTCCGGCTCGGTCCTGCTGGACGGTACCGACGTGCGGCGGATCCCGCTGCCCGCACTCCGGGCCCGGGTCGGGTGCGCGTTCGAGGACCCCACCCTGTTCTCGGCCAGCGTGCGGGAGAACGTCAGTTACGGCGCGCCGGGCGCGGACGAGGAGGCTGTCGAGGCGGCCCTGGCCATGGCCCAGGCCGGCTTCGTGCACGACCTGCCCTGGGGGCTGGACACCCGGATCGGCGAGCAGGGCATGGCCCTGTCCGGCGGCCAGCGGCAGCGCGTCGCGCTGGCCCGGGCCATCCTGGCCGAGCCGTCCCTGCTGATCCTGGACGACCCGCTGTCCGCGCTGGACGTGCACACCGAGGCCAGGGTGACCCGCGCGCTGAGCGGGCTGCTGGCGCAGACCACCGCGCTGCTGGTGGCGCACCGCCCGTCCACCGTGCTGCTCGCGGACAAGGTGGCCCTGCTCCAGGACGGGACCATCGCGGCCACCGGCACGCACACGCACCTGCTGGCGACCCAGCCGCGGTACCGGGAACTGATGAGCGGGTCCGCCGGGGCGGACGCCAGCCAGCAGGAGGCGTCATGACGCCCGCCACCGCCTGGCGCGGGATCGCCGCTGAGAATGCTGACGAGATCACGTCCGGGCTGGCCGCGCTGCTCCGGCGCCGGGCCCGGCGAGCTGCTGGCCAGCCTGCTCCGGCGCCAGCGTGGGCAGGTAACGCTCACCCTGCTGTTCACTGTGATCACGAACCTGGCCGCGCTGGCCGGCCCGTGGCTGGTCGGCATCGCGATCGACCGGGGGATCCCGCCGCTGCTGCACGGCGGCAACGCCGTACCGCTAGCCGCGACGGTGGCAGGCTTCGCGGCCGCGGTGGCCGTGCAGGCCGTGGCGAGCCGGGCGTACATCTACTCGATGGGCCAGCTCGGCGAGGCGGTGGTGCTGGACCTGCGGCGGCCGGCTGTTCGCGCACTTCCAGCAGCTCCCGGTCGCCTTTCACGAGCACTACACCTCGGGCCGGGTCATCTCCCGGCAGGTGTCCGACGTCGATTCCATCGCCGACCTGTTCGATGACGGCCTGGACTCCCTGGTGTCCGCGGTGTTCTCGCTGGTCCTCGTCGGCGCCGGCATGCTACTGCTGGACTGGCCGCTGGCGCTGGTGGTGCTGGCTGGGTTCGGCCCGCTGGCCTGGCTCACCTTCTGGTTCCGGCGCGAGTCGGCCATCGGCCTACCGCCGCAGCCGGGAGACGATAGCGCAGGTCATCGTGCATTTCGTGGAGACCTTCGGCGGGATCCGCGCGGTGCAGGCGTTCCGCCGGGAACAGCGGAACAACGACATCTTCGCCAGCTTCAACGCACAGTACGCCGCGGCCAGCCTGCGCTCGTCCCGGCTGCTGGCGGTGTACTCGCCCGCAATTACCCTGGTCGGCAATGTGGCCACCGGCGCGGTGCTGTGCTACGGCGGGCTGCGCGTGCTGGACGGCGACATCAAGGTCGGGGTGCTGGCCACGTTCCTGCTGTACCTGGGCCGGTTCTTCGACCCGCTGCAGGATCTGTCCCAGTTCTACAACTCCTTCCAGTCCGCGGCGGCGGCCCTGGAGAAGATCTCCGGGGTGCTGGACGAGCAGCCCGCGGTGCCGGAGCCAGCGCACCCGGTGCCGCTGCCTGCCCGCCGCGGGCCGGGCCGCGGGGTGCGGTTCGAGGCGGTGCGGTTCGGCTACCGGGAGTCCGTGGTGCTGCCGGGCCTGGACCTCGCCATCCCGTCGGGGCAGACCGTAGCCCTGGTCGGGGCGACCGGCGCGGGCAAGACCACCATCGCCCGGCTGCTGGCCCGGGTCTACGACCCGGGCCAGGGCCGGGTCCTGCTCGACGGCGTTGACCTGCGCTCGCTCACCGACCAGGCGCTGCGCCGCGAGGTCGTCCTGGTCACCCAGGAGAACTTCCTGTTCACCGGGTCGGTGGCGGACAACATCGCAGCTCGGCGGCCGGGCGGCGAGCCGGGCCGGGATCGAGGCGGCGGCCCGGGCCATCGGCGCGGACAGCTTCATCCGGGCACTCCCGGGCGGGTACGACGCCGAGGTCGGCAAGCGCGGCGGCCGGCTGTCTGCCGGGCAGCGGCAGCTGATCTCGTTCGCCCGCGCCTTCCTGGCCGCCCCCGCCGTCCTGGTACTGGACGAGGCCACCTCGCTGCTGGACATCCCCAGCGAGCGGATGGTACAGGCGGCGCTGCGCACCATCCTGGCCGGGCGGACCGCGCTGATCATCGCGCACCGGCTGTCCACCGTGGAGATCGCCGACCGGGTGCTGGTGCTCAGCGGCGGCCGGATCGTCGAGGACGGCGCCGCCGGAACGGCTGCTGGCCGGCGACGGGGCCTACTCGGCGCTGCACGCGGACTGGCGGGCGAGCCTGGCCTAGCGCGCCGGGTAGGTAGTGGACCGGGTTTCGGCGCGGCGGGCGGGCTGGGCCGCCCGTGGCGATCCGCTAGGCTCGCAGCGCAGCCTGATCCAGCGTGATGTAGGAGCACACCGTGATAGCGAGGCACCAGCCGGTCAGCGCCGAGGCTCAGCAGAAGTACGAGGCTGACACCGAACGTGCGGCCACGTTCGATGAGCTGCTCGGCCAGGCGCAGATCGCGGAGCAGGAGCTGCGGGCCGTGGAGGCGGCACGCGCCCCGGCCGGAGACCGGTACCGGCTGGCCAAGCGGCTGGATGCCGCGCTCACCGAGGCGATGCGGGCGGCCTACGCGGCCGAGCGGGCCGCGATCGGGCCGCGCGGCTATGACGACTGGATCTACCGCCGCAAGGCCAAGGCCACCCCGCCGGTCCGGCGGTGGACCGCTGAGGCCGAGCGGCTGCTCACGCTGCGGGAGAGCCACCGGCTGACCGGCATCCCGCGGGCGCCGCTGGTACTGGCCGTCGAGAAGGAGCATGCCGCGGGGTCAGTACCGGCCCACTGAGCGTTAGTCAAAACCGGCTAGCGAGGGCAGGCCCGGAGGACCTGCCCGAGCGGTCGGTGCAGGTCAGGGCGATGCCAATCGTTCATGATCATTTGAATAACGCGGCTTTTGAATAAGACACTGAGTGGCACTCACCCAGGCGGACTGGCCCGGGCGGGCCATGGGCCCGTGAACGTCCTAGTTACCCGTAACTAAGAGTAACTAAATAAATCGTTAAAACGGGCGCGGCGGCGTGCCTGGGCGGCGGGACACACTAGCATGTGACCAACACCACAGCTAGACCCCGTACCACGAGACATTGAGCCACCGGGAACTAACCCACCGACATATTGACCAGGAGGCACGTATGTGCCCGCACACGCCGCCATGCCCAGACGCGCGAGCGCTGGACCGCGAGGCGGCCCGGACCGTAGTCAGCCACCCCGAGCAGGGCTGGAGCCTGCTCTGTAACGGCATCGTCGCGTTCGAGGACACCGGGGAACTGCTGCCCGGCGGGGGGACCATAGCGCCGCACCGGCCTACAGATGTGAGCGCACACACGGGGATCATGCCAGCGGCCGGGGAACTATCCCACGCCGCGGACCCCGCGGCTTAGCCTCCCGCCAGTCCCAGCAGGCCGCGCAGCCACGATCCGGCGGCCCGGCCGGCGGCCCCAGGGTCCCGGGAGAGGGCATGCGTTTCCCCGTCCAGCACCACGACCTGCGTGGCATCCGCGCCGTTGGGCACCCCGAACGGATCGCGGCTCCCGTTGACGACCAGCACGTCGGTCCCGGCCCCGCGCAGCTCGTCCGCTCGCGACCGCTCTGGCCGCCCGGGCGGATGCAGCGGGAAGGCCAGCGCAACCACCGCCCTCGCCCCGGCCGCCCGGGCCGTCCGGCAGGCGACCCGCGCCCCGTTACTGCGCCCGCCCTGAACGAGCGGGACCCCGGGCCCGGCCACCGCCCGCAGCGCAGCCACGATCTCCAGCCACGCCGCGTCCTGGCGCGCCGCGGAACCGGGCGCGGGCCGGCCCTTCACCTGGTACGGCTGGGTGACCAGCGCCGTCATCCCGCCCAGGCCGAGCGCTGCGTCGCGCACCGCGAGCAGGTCCGCGGAGTCCGGCCCCTTCCCCGCACCATGCGTCAGCACCAGCAGGAACGCCGGGCCGGGGCCAGGTGACTCAGGCCTGGCGGTCCCCGGCGCCCGCTGTCCCCGCACCCCGTGTCCCGGCGCCCGCTCCGCCGGCCCGGCCAGCTCAGCCAGGGCCAGCCCCTCACCCGTCATGATCTCCACGCCGCGCATCGTAACCACCCCTGCGCAGGACCGCGGCGGGGAGTGTGCTGACAGGCCCATCGCGGAACAAGGCGCCGTTCCTGGGTGATGATCGTCGTTGCGGTGCTGAGCGCAGCGGCGGCCGCTCCCCGGGCGGCGAGTTCGTCAGATGCTGAGGATCTTCTTGAGGTACTGGCCGGTGTGGCTGTCCTCGACCTGGGCGACCTCTTCCGGGGTGCCGGCCGCGATGACGTTGCCGCCCCGGGAGCCGCCGTCCGGGCCAAGGTCGATGACCCAGTCGGCGGTCTTGATGACGTCCAGGTTGTGCTCGATCACGATCACCGTGTTGCCGCCGTCGACCAGGCGGCCGAGCACCCCGAGGAGCTTGCGGATGTCCTCGAAGTGCAGCCCGGTGGTCGGCTCGTCCAGCACGTAGATGGTCCGCCCGGTGGACCGGCGCTGCAGTTCCGAGGCGAGCTTGACCCGCTGCGCCTCACCACCGGACAGGGTAGGCGCGGGCTGGCCGAGCCGGACGTAGCCCAGGCCCACGTCGGTCAGCGTCTTCAGGTGCCGGTGGATGGCCGGGATCGCCTCGAAGAACCCGGCGGCCTCCTCGATGGGCATGTCCAGCACATCCGCGACGGTCTTGCCCTTGTAGTGCACGCCGAGCGTGTCGGTGTTGTACCGGGCCCCGTGGCACACCTCGCACGGCACGTACACGTCCGGCAGGAACTGCATCTCGATCTTGATCGTGCCGTCCCCGGAGCAGGCCTCGCAGCGGCCGCCCTTGACGTTGAACGAGAACCGGCCGGGCTGGTAGCCGCGGATCTTCGCCTCGGTGGTGGCCGCGAACAGCTTCCGCACATGGTCGAACACCCCGGTGTAGGTGGCCGGGTTGGACCGCGGGGTACGGCCGATCGGCCCCTGGTCCACGTGCACCACCTTGTCCAGCTGGTTCATGCCGGTGACCCGCAGATGCCGGCCCGGCACCGTGCGCGCCCCGTGCAGCTCCCGGGCCAGCGCGTTGTACAGGATGTCGTTGACCAGCGTGGACTTCCCGGACCCGGACACCCCGGTGACCGCGATGAAGCAGCCCAGCGGGAACGCCACGTCCACGTTCTTGAGGTTGTGCTCGCTGGCCCCCTTGACCACGACCTCACGTGACCTGGACCGGTTGCGCCGCACCGCGGGCCGCTCGATCACCTGCCGCCCGGTCAGGTAGGCCCCGGTCAGCGAGTCCTGGCTGGCCAGCAGCTCCTGCACCGGCCCGGACACCACCACGCTGCCCCCGTGCTCGCCCGCGCCCGGCCCGATGTCCACCACCCAGTCCGCGGCCCGGATGGTGTCCTCGTCGTGCTCCACCACGATCAGCGTGTTGCCCAGGTCGCGCAGCCGGATCAGCGTCTCCAGCAGCCGGTGGTTGTCCCGCTGGTGCAGCCCGATCGACGGCTCGTCCAGCACGTACAGCACCCCGACCAGACCGGACCCGATCTGGGTGGCCAGCCGGATGCGCTGCGCCTCACCACCGGCCAGGGTGGCGGACGCCCGGTCCAGCGACAGGTAATCCAGGCCCACGTCCAGCAGGAAGCCGAGCCGCGCGTTGACCTCCTTCAGGATCCGCCCGGCGATCTGGTTGTCCCGGTCCGACAGCTCCAGGCTGAGCAGCAGCTTGGCCAGCTCGCCGATGGGCAGCGCGCAGTAGTCCGCGATCGACCGGCCGTCCACGGTCACCGCGAGCGAGATCGGCTTGAGCCGGCGCCCGTGGCAGGACGGGCAGGGCACCTCGCGCATGAACCCCGCGTACCGCTCCCGGCTGGAGTCGCTCTCGGCCTCCGCGTGCCGCCGCTCGATGTACGGGATCGCCCCCTCGAACGAGGTGTAGTACGACCGCTCCCGGCCGTACCGGTTCTTGTACCGGACGTGCACCTGCTTGTCGTAGCCGTTCAGCAGGGCCTTGCGGGCCGCGGCGGGCAGCCGGGACCAGGGGGTGTCGACGCTGAACCCCATGCCCGCGCCGAGTGCCTCGAGCAGCCGCAGGAAGTAGTCGCTGACGTGGCCGCCGCTCCACGGCCCGATCGCGCCCTCGGCCAGGGTCTTCTCCGGGTCCGGCACGACCAGTTCCGGGTCCACCTCCATCCGGGTGCCCAGCCCGGTGCACTCCGGGCAGGCGCCCCACGGCGAGTTGAACGAGAACGACCGCGGCTCCAGCTCCTCGAACGACAGGTCGTCGTACAGGCAGGCCAGGTGCTCGGAGAACATCCGCTCCCGGTGCGGGTCGCCCTCGGGCAGGTCCACGAAGTCCAGCAGCACCACCCCGCCGGACAGGCCGAGCGCGGTCTCCACCGAGTCGGTCAGCCGCCGCCGGGCGTCGGCCCGGACGGCCAGCCGGTCCACCACCACCTCGATGGTGTGCTTCTCGTACTTCTTCAGCGCGGGCAGCGCGCCTGCCTCGGTGCCGATGCTGTCCAGCCGGATCACGGTGCCGTCCACCCGGGCCCGCGAGTACCCCTTGACCTGCAGCTCGCGGAGCAGCTCGGTGTACTCCCCCTTGCGGCCGCGGACCACCGGGGCCAGCACCTGGAACCGGGACCCCTCGTCGAGTTCCAGCACCCGGTCCACGATCTGCTGCGGGGCCTGCCGGGCGATCGGCCGGCCGCAGATCGGGCAGTGCGGCTTGCCCACCCGGGCGTACAGCAGCCGCAGGTAGTCGTAGACCTCGGTGATGGTGCCCACGGTGGAGCGCGGGTTCCGGCTGGCTGCCTTCTGGTCGATCGACACGGCCGGGGACAGCCCGTCGATGAAGTCCACGTCGGGCTTGTCCATCTGGCCCAGGAACTGCCGCGCGTACGCGGACAGCGACTCCACGTACCGCCGCTGGCCCTCCGCGAAGATCGTGTCAAAGGCCAGGCTGGACTTGCCCGACCCGGACAACCCGGTGAACACGATCAGCGCGTCCCGGGGCAGGTCCAGCGACACGTCCTTCAGGTTGTGCTCACGCGCGCCGCGTACGACAAGACGATCAGCCACTGCGCTCATTTCTCCGGGTCACGAGGGAGGCCCCACGGCCGACACAGGTCCACGGCATGCTATTCGGAGGCACTGACAAAACACCGATCCGGCGGCCAGGCTTCCCCGCCTGCGCCCGCGCGTGCTTGGCCCAGCCGGGTGACTGGCCCCCGCCTGCTCCCAGAGTGCCATCCCATGCGAGAAGATGACCCGGAACGCTGGCAATTGGGGACCCCGCACCGAGGAGGACGGCACTCATGAGCACGGCAGACCCGGACGTCGCCCCCGCCCTGGCCAGCATCCAGAAGTCCACCAGCCGCCTGCTCGCCACCGCGGACGCGCTGACCGACGGGCAGGCCCACGGGCCGTCCCTGCTGCCCGGCTGGACCCGCGGGCACGTGCTCAGCCACCTGGCCCGCAACGCGGACGCCTTCTGCCACCTGTTCCACTGGGCGCGTACCGGCACCGAGATGCCGATGTACGCCAGCGACGCGGCCCGCGACCGCGACATCGCCGCGGGCGCCGGGCGCAGCGCCGCGGACCTGGCCGCGGACGTCTCGGCGAGCGCGGCGGCGTTCGCCGGGGCCGCGGCCGCGCTGCCGGCAGCCGCCTGGAGCACCCCGGTGCGGGCCCGGTACGGCCCCCCGTTCCCGGCCCGGGTGATCTTGTCCCGGCGGCGGTCCGAGCTGGAATTCCACCACGTGGACCTGGCCGCGGGCTACCAGCCCGCGGACTGGCCGCCGGACTGGGTCCAGGCCAGCCTGACCCGGGTGGCGGGTGACTTTGCCGGGCGCGACGACACCCCGTCCTGCCTGGCCTGCCCGGATGGCACGGACTACGTGCTGCGGATCGGGCCGCCCGCCGATGACCCGGTCACCGTGTCCGGGCCGCCCGCCCTGCTGCTCGCGTGGCTGACCGGCCGGGCCGGCGGCACCGGCCTGGAGGTCGCCGGGGCCGCCGCCCCGCCGGTCCTGCCCCCGTGGCGATGACACCCGCCATGGGATGGTTATCGTTGCGGGCAGTTCAGGGCAGTAACCAACGCACCGGAGGCACTGTGGCATACACCGGGGATGTGACCGTCGGCGGCCCGGCCGACACCCGCGAGCTGCCCGGACTGACCGTGGCCAAGCTGGCGGTCGGGCCCATGGACAACAACGCCTACCTGCTCACCTGCACGCAGACCGGGGAGGCCGCGCTGATCGACGCGGCCAACGAGGCGGGCCGGCTGCTGGAGCTGATCGGCGGGCGGCCGCTGCGCCGGATCATCACCACGCACCAGCACTTCGACCACTGGCAGGCACTGGCCGAGGTGCAGGCCGCGACCGGCGCGGACGTGCTCGCGCATCCGGAGGACGCCGGGGAGCTGCCGGTCAAGGTCAACACCGTTATCCGCAACGGCGACACGGTGCCGGTCGGGACGGCCCAGCTGAGCGTCATTCACCTGCGCGGGCACACCCCGGGCAGCGTGGCGCTGTGCTACGACGCGGGCGGCGCAGCTCGCGGACTCACCGCACCTGTTCACCGGCGACTCGCTGTTCCCCGGCGGCCCCGGCAACACCCAGGGTGACCCGGGCCGGTTCGGCCAGCTCATGGATGACCTGGAGGAGCGGGTGTTCGGCACACTGCCCGACGGGACCTGGGTCTACCCGGGGCACGGCAACGACACCACGCTCGGCGCGGAGCGGCCGCACCTGCCCGAATGGCGGGCTAGGGGCTGGTGATCACCGGGGTGGACCCGGCCTGCTGGACCTGGGTGGTGTAGACGACGACGTTGCTGAGGTAGTTGTGGGTGGCGTCGTCGAACGTGCCGCCGCAGGTGATCAGGTTCAGCTCGGCGTCGGGCGCGGGCCCGTACACCTCGGCGGTGGGGAAATGGCTCTTGGCGTACATATGCACCGCGGTCACCGTGAACATCACCAGGCTGCCGTCGGCCCGCCGGACATACACCAGGTTGCCCGGCCGCAGGTCGATCAGCCGGAAGAACACCCCCGGCCCGCGGTAGGAGTCGATATGGCCGGCGATCACCGAGGAGCCGATCTCGCCGGGCCGCGGGCTGCCGGTGTACCAGCCCGCCACCGAGGTGCTGGACGGCACCTGGAGCGTGCCCTGCCGGGTGATGCCCAGGTGAATGAGGCTCGTGCGCACCCCGATCTCCGGGATGGTCAGGCTGACCGGCGGCGCGACCGGGACCGCCGGAGAGGGCGGGGCCAGTGGGGCGACCGAGCCGAGCGGGGTCGGGATCACCGAGGCCGGGGCCGACCGGGGTGACTCGCCGGGCCGCCCGCCGGACAGCAGCACCAGGCCGGCCACCCCGGCGGCCACCACCAGCAGGCCGCAGGCGGCCGCGGCGGCCGCGAACGGCCGCCGCGCCCACCGGCGCGGCGGCGGCCGTCCCGTGCCGTGCTGTCCCCGGGCCGGGGGCGGCCCAGCCGCGGCTGGACTACCCGCGGCTGGGCCGCCCGCGGCCGGCAGCCCAGCCCCTGCTGGCTTGTCCCTCAGCACGCCCGTGTACTGCCCCCCCTGCCCCGCTGGCCCGCAGTCGCTACCGGGCGTGCCGGGCTGCGGCCCGGACCCGGCGCAGCCGGTACCCGCCGCCCGCCAGCAGCAGCGCGCCTGCGGCCAGCGCGGCGGCCCAGGGCAGGGCCGAGCCGGGCTGGGGCGCGGTGCCGCCGAAGCCGGTGGCCGCGCCGCCCGCGGGCATCGAGCTGCTGCCCGCGGCATCGATCAGGTCGTTGACCTGCAGGCCGCCGGAGGTGTCCAGCACCACGAGGGTGTGGATCGTGCCCGCGCCCAGGTTCACAGTGCCCGACCAGGTCTCCGACCCGCCCGCGGCGTGCACCATGAGGTCGCCCGGCGGGGTGGCCAGGTAGCTGCTGATGCTGGCGAACGCCAGGTTACGCGCGAGCGTGTCGGCGCCCGCGGTCACCGTGACGTGGTGCTCTTTCAGCGAGGCCTGGATCACCCGGACCAGCGAATCACCCTTGGGCGTGGTCAGCTGGTCCTGGAACGCTTCCAGCTTCAGCGCCGACGCTGGCCCCATCCCCGCGATCGTGTACGCATCCCCGGCTTTGACCAGCACGTTGGTGGACAGCACCGGCTTGGCCGAGGGGGCCGCCCCGGCCAGCCGCATGGCCGCGGTGTACTCGCCCGCGGTCACCTTCATGTACGACGACACGTCGCCGTAGGCCACGTGCTTCAGCACCATCATCGCGGCCGGGTTGCCAAATGCGTACAGATAGACGTCCACCGCCGGGGTGTTCGGCGACAGGTGCGCACACCGCACCCAGCCGTCGCCCCCCAGGGCGGGCGCCGCGGACGCGGCCGTGGCCACCCCCGCGATCGCGCCCGCCGACAGCATGGATGCGCCGAGCAGCATGGCCAGCCACGCGCTGAAGCCCGCCCCCCGGCGGCGTCTCGGCGCCCCAGAGCTGGGCGCGGTCAGCCGCACTATCATCGTCGTGATCTCCTTGCATCAGAGCGGGCGCCCAGCAGCCCCAGCGGGGCCGGCGCGGTGAATGCGACCCGGAGCACGCTCTGGCCACTGGCCAGCCGGACCACGGTGATACTCGCAGGCAGGTACGGAGCCTGCTGCGCGAGCAGGAACGCGCGGATCGAGGCGAGCGACCCGGCACCCGGCCGGCCCGCCGCCGGCCCGATATCAGCGGAGCGCAGCGGCAGCCCAGCGCTGGCACCCGGCCCGGGCGCCCCGACGCCGGTGATGTCCACCGGGTACTGGTGGCTCAGCGCGGCGAAGTTACTGAGCAGCCGCGCGTCCACCGCACCGGCGGCCAGCGCGCGGGCCACGGCGGGCGACGCATGGATCGCGGGGTTGCCCAGCAGCTGCTGGCCAGCGAACACGCGGGCCTGGCGATCCGCCTGCAGGCTGGACAGGAAGGCGGCGGCACCATCGGGCGCCACCTCCAGTACGGCCACCCGGGCGTTCCCGGAACCGAAGCTGGCCAGCACCGAGGGCGCATAGACGCTGGTCAGCCGGCTGCCGTACTCCATCCGGACGGCTACCGTCGAGACGACCACGTCGCTGCCGGACGGCCCGGACCCGGCCCCGGTGCCAAGCACCAGCAGGCGGCTGGCCGCGACCCCGGCAGCCTGCAGCGCGGCGCACATCTGCGGATCACAGCCCACGATCGCATCCGGGGCCACCTGCCGGGCCACCCACCTGGCCGCGTCCCGGCGGGCGGTGGCCGCGGCCACGAAGGGGCCGGAACTCCTGCTCGCCGGGCCCGCCGGGCTGCCCCGGGTCAGCCCGATCGTGATGGCCCCGGCGCCGAACACCACCAGAGCCGCGACCAGGACCACGAGCACCCGCCAGCGCGCCCGGCTGGGCCAGAGCCGGGCCAGCTGGCGGCGGCCCCACAGCCGCACCGTGGTGACCAGGACCGTCCGCCACGGCGGCAGGTCGTGCTGGTCCCGCCCGGCCGGGGCGGCCGGGGACGGGGCCCGCTGGACCTGGGCCGGATCACGCCGGGCCGGGACCTGGCCCGGCGGCCCTGGGCCCGCGGCCGGCGGTGGCGGGCTGCTCCCGGCCGGCGGAGCGCCGTCCTGGCCGCCCGCATCCTCGCTGTCCTGCCGGGCCTGGGCCAGGGCCTCGGTGATCTGCGTCATGTCGTCCACGGACAGGATGACCGTGTCGTCCTGGGGATCGTGGAACACCGGCACCTGGGGCCTGGCCTGGGCGGCGGGCTGCTCCCGGCCGGTGGGCGCAGGCTCGCCCGGGCGGGACGGCTGCGGTGGCGGCGGCGGTGGGGGTGGCGATGGCCGTGGGGGTTGCGGCGGCGGCTGGGCTTTCTGCCCGGGCGGCGGCTGGGGCGGGCCCGGCTGGCTGTCGTCCGCCCACACGTAGCTCATGCCCGGCTCCGGCTCAGCCGCGGGATGTGCGACACCGCCCGCGGCCCGCCCGGGCCGCCGGGCCCCGGGCTGGTTCAGCCGTCGAAGTTGCGGTCGCACGAGCGGTCCCCCCGCCGGGCCTGGAACGAAAAGGAACAGTCGGGCCCAGAGATCACCAGCTGAGCACATTGAGATGGGTCGTTCAACCGGAATAGCACGATGCGACCCAGAAAACACGTACTGTTAAGTAACTTAGTACCTGGGCACAGGCTGTGCAGAACTGGCCGTCCGTAACCCGAATTTGGTCACGTCCGGTAATGAGGAGCCGCCTGGTGCTCCTGAGCCAGCCGCGCGTACACGGCCAGCGCCTGGCTAACGGCGGCGGGCTCGCCTGGCAGCAGCGCGGCCCGCTGCCGGGCCGCGGCGGCCAGCGCGGCGCGGGCGGCCGGGTCATCCAGCAGCGCCGCTACCGCGGCCGCCAGCGGCGCCGCCACCCCGGCCGGGACGAGCCGGGCGCCGTCCGCGCCGGTCAGTTCCGGGATGCCGCCGACCCTGGTGGCCACCAGTGGCTTGCCCGCACGGAGCGCCTCCGCGGCGATCAGCGGCTGGCCCTCCCACTGGCTGGGCAGTACGACCACATCCGCGGCGGCGAGCAGGGCGGGCACGTCAGCACGCGAGCCGAGGAACAGCACGTCCACCCCATCCGCCCGGGCCTGCCCGCGCAGCGCCGCGCCCAGCGGCCCTTCCCCCGCGATCACCAGCAACGGCACCGGGTCCCGGTGCTGCCAGGCCACGGCGGCGCGGAGCAGCACGGCGAGGTTCTTCTGGGCGGCCAGCCGGCCCGCCGCCAGCACCACCGGCCGGGGGCCCGCGCCGAGTTCCCGCCGCACGGCCGCGATCTCAGCCGCGCCCGGCGCGGCCTGCACCGGGGCAGGCACCAGGGCCCGGCCCGCATCCCGGGCGCCCCGGCGGCGCATCCGGTCGGCCAGATCCCCGGATACGGTCAGCACAGCATCTGCCCGGAGCGCGACGACCCGTTCCAGCGCGGCGTAGACCGCGGCGGCGGCCCGGCCGGGGGGCGGGGCGTTGTGCACCGTGACGGCGAGCGCGGTGCGGCGGCCGGGCGCGCCCGCCAGGGCCAGGGCGGCCGCGGCCCCGGCCCGCACCCCATGCGCCGTGCACCACGTCCGGCCTGGCCTGCGCCAGCAGCCGACGCAGCCGGAGCACGGCCGCCGTGTCCTGCGCCGGACGCGGCCGGTCACCGATCTCCACCGGCACGAGGTCCCAGCCGCACGGCTGTCCGGCAGCACGCGGGCGGCGCAGCAGCCCGGCCGCCGCGGCCGGGCCGTAGACGGTCACCGCCACGCCCTGGGCGGCGCAGCCGTCCGCGAGCATCGCCACGTGCCGCCCGGTCCCACCCGCCACGGCGCCCAGCAGGTAACTGACGGCCAGGCGGGTCACGGCGCCCGGCCACCCGGGCCCGGTCCAGCACGGCCCTCAGGTCACCGCCGTCCAGGGCCAGCACGACCAGCCCGAAGACCGCCGCGGTGCAGACGCAGGCGAGCACGGCCACGCCCGCGTTGAGCACGAAGCCGCTCACCGGCGCGGCCGCGCAGGCGGCGGCGCCCGCCGCCGCGCCCGCTACCGCCGCGGCCAGCCCGGCCAGGGCGGCCCGGGCGGTCCCGTGCAGGGCCGTGATCCCCCGGGCGCGCCGCACCGCGGCCAGCAGCGCCAGGCCGGCGATGGTCAGGCCGAGGGTGTTACCGAGACCGAGCACCGGGACCACCCAGCGGGCCGGCGCCAGCGCGACCCCGATCACGTCCGCCACGATCACCAGCAGCCAGCCGGCCACCAGCGCGACCGCCGCGACCCGGGCCCGGCCGTCCGCGAACAGCACCCGGGACAGATGGGTGGCCAGGCCGTACCCGATCAGGCCGGGCGCGAACGCGGCCAAGGTCAGGGCAAGCTGCCGGGCGTCGCCCGGGTTACCCGGCTCGAACACCCGGGCGACGGGCACCGCCGCCCCGGTGAGCAGGGCGGCGCCGAGCCAGGAGACCAGCAGCACGGCCCGGGTGGAGGCCGCCGCGGTCGGCCCGAACCGGGCGTCCCGGCTGGCCGACAGCACCGGGAATGCGCTGATCGCGATCGGCACGGCGAGCACCGCGTACGGGACGAAGAACACCTGCCAGCCGAAATTGTAGAGCACCAGGGCGCCGTGCCCCTCCTGGCCGTTGGCCAGCACGATCACCGCGATCGCCGACGCGTCCTGGGCGATCAGGGTGGCGATGCCCACCGCGGCGAGACCCGCCGCGCGCCGCGCCACCCCGGCCGGGAAGCGCAGCGTGGGCCGCAGCCGCAGCCGCAGCGCCGCGGCCGGGCCCGCCGCGGTGAGCACCAGCGCGGCCACGCCCGCCGTGGTGCCGACCGAGAGCACCAGTTCAGCCGCGTGCGGCAGGGCGGCCAGCCGGTGCGCGGTGGTGTACCGGCCGCCGAGTGAGTGGAAGGCGACATAGGCGAGGATCACCACCAGGCTGGACAGCACCGGGGCGAGCGCGGGCGCGGTGAACCGCCGGTGCGCCTGCAGGATGCCGTACAGCACGACCGCCAGGCCGTAGAGCAGGATCTGCGGGGCGAACACCCGCAGCATCTGCCCGGTCACGGTGGTGACCACGGCGTGCGGGCAGCCCGGTGCGCCGGACAGCAGCAGCGTGCCCAGCGGGCCCGCCGCCAGCCCGATGACCACGCTGACCGGGGCGAGGAGCAGCACCGTCCAGGTGAGCAGGGCCGAGGCGATCTGGCTGGCCTCCGCTGGGCCGGCCCCGGCCCGGCTGGCCGCGGCCGGGCCCGCCAGGACCGGGACCACGGCGCTGGTCAGGGCCCCGCCCAGGATGATGTCGAAGATGATGTTCGGCAGCTGGTTGGCGGTGGCGTAGGCGGTGCCCAGGCAGGTGGCGCCCACCGTGTGCGCGAACACCAGCTGGCGGCCGAACCCGATGATGTTCGACGCAATCGTGATGCCGCCGATGAGGACGGCCGCCCGGCCATTCCCGGGCCCGGCTGCCACGCCCGGGCCCGCCTCCGTCAGCTGGGCTCGTGGCCCGGTCACGGGGGGCTGGCGGAAGCCCGTGCGCTGTGCTCCGCAGAGGCAGGCTCAGCAGTGGCAGGGCCGGTGCGGGCAAGGTCAGCGTGGGCAGCATCGATGGCCAGCCGGCGGCCGAGCATGTCCAGCCAGTGCAGCGGCGGCGTCCGCTCGATGACCTTGGTGAAGCTGACCACCTCGCTGGCCGCGGTCAGCCCGGCGATCCCGGCCAGCAGTGCGATCCGGGCGGGCCGGGACATGCGCACGGCCGCGGCGGCGCCGAGCATGGCACCGAGCGCGTTGGCGCCGGCGTCACCGAGCATGGCCCGCTCACTGAGATCCGCTCCGGCCAGCGCCAGCGCCGCGCCCACCGGGGCGGCAGCCGGGTGGCCGGCCAGGGCACCCGCGGGCGGCCCGCGATCAGCAGCGCGCCGCCCGCGACGGCTACCTTGATCGCGCGGCCTGGGCGCAGGTCGAACAGGTTCAGCAGGTTGGCGCTGCCTGCGATGAGCGCGGCGTTCACCGCCACATCGGCTGGCCCCCCGCCGAGCAGGGCGCTCGCGGCCAGCCCGGTCGCGCCGATACCGCCGAGCTTCACCGCGCCGGTGGTGACCTCGCCGTGGGCTAGCGCACCGAGGTGACCGCGGAAGCCACGCCGGCTGCTGCTGCCCGCGAGGTCGTCGTAGCCACCGAAGCCGCCCGCGCCGACCGTGGCCAGCACCAGGCCGGCCCGGGCCCGCGGTGGCAGGCCGGGGGCGACAGCTGCCGCGAGCGCGGCGCCGGTAGCCACGGCCGGCCCTTCCAGCAGCGTCACCGGCTCACCCCGGTGGTTGGCCCTGGCCCAGGTGGCGGTGCCGCCGGAGGCCAGCGGGTAGCCAGCCGCGTAGGCCACCCGCGCTGCGGCCGCGGCCAGGCCCGCGGTCCGCAGGGTGGCCGCGGCACGCGGCACGCGGCGGGTCACCGGCTGCTCCCGGATACGTTCGCGGCACTGGCGGCGGGCCGCTTGCCGGACGCGGCCGACGTGGCCGGCGCAGGCGGCGGACGGGCTGGGCGCGCTCGGCCCGGTGCCGGTGGCCCCCGACCCGATCCCGTAGCTGCCCGTGCGGCCCCCGGCCAGCTGCTGGTACAGCGCCTGGGCCACGACGATCTGGCCGATGGTCAGGTCGGCATCGTCCACGCTGGACAGGCGGCCCGGGGTGCTGCTGGCGCGGAGCACGGAGATGGCGCTGCCCGGCCCGGATCCGCTCACCTGGCCGGCCAGGACCGTGGCGTCGTCGGCCAGGCTGAGCTGCTGCGCCAGCGTGACCAGGATCTGGCTGGCACTGCTCGCATCGCTGGTCAACGGCGGGCTGGCCGGGATGAGCACGACAGCCAGGGTGGCACGAACGCTGCGCTGCGGGCTGGCGGTTCAGGAAACCTCCGGCGGTGTAGGCCTGGACCACCGAGGCGTCGGCACTGCCGCTGTCGGCCGGCGGCAGGCCCAGCCCGTCCTCGGCCAGGATGGCGCTCGCGATGATCTCGCAGGCCTGCGCCTGCGCGGTCCCGCCGCGCAGGGTGATCGCCGGCCGGGGTCACCTGCTGGTTGACGGCGGTCAGCGCATGCCGCGTTGTCACGCTGAGGTCCAGGAACTTCGCCTGGATCTGCACCTGGCTGGTCACGGTCGCCCCGGCCGCGGTCAGCGCGCTCATGACCCCGCTGGTCACGCTCCCAGGGGCGCCGGGGGCCTCGACGAGCAGCACGCGCTGGCCGGTCGAGCAGGGCCAGCAGCCGCTGCTCCGCCGCGCTGGCGAAGGCCTGGTCCGCGTTGATCTGCTGCTGCAGCTGGCGGTTCTGCGCGTACAGCGAGTCGATCTTCGCTTTTTCCGCGGTCAACGTCTTGTCCAGCCCGTTGAGCACCGATGGCTGCAGGGCGGTAGAGCCGACGACGATGCCAATCGCCAGCGCGAGGAACACCGCGATGATGGAAACCAGGTGGTACCGGAAATCGATCACTAGAACAATCCGCTGAGCCAGTACTTCACGCCGTCCCACTCTGCGCCGAGATACCTGAAGAAGAATCTGGCCAGCGGGCGACGCCAGCATAACGACCAGGATCGTGCAGCATGCGGCAAGCACGAGAAGGATCAGCGCCCAGCTGGAGATCCGGCCCCGGTACCACCAGGCTGACGCCTTTGGCGTCCACCAGCTTGCTGCCGACGCGGAGCCGGGTCAGGAAGGTGCTCGCGTAGCCGGACCGGCCCCGGTCCATGAATTCATCCAGCGTGTTGTGCGTGCCGACGGCCACGATCAGGCTGGCGCCCTTCTCGTCGGCCATCAGCAGGGCCACGTCCTCGCTGGTGCCCGCGGCCGGGCAGAGCACCGCGGGCAGGCCGAGCCGCTCCAGCCGGGCCAGGCCCGGGGCCCGCCCGTCCGGATAGGCGTGCACCACCAGCTCGGCGCCGCAGTTCAGGCCCTGTCGCTGACCGAGTCCATGTCACCCACGATGATGTCGGGCCGGTAGCCCGCCTCCAGCAGCGTGTCCGCGCCGCC
>CAWDRD010000028.1:0-4708 GCA_963804455.1 uncultured Actinomycetes bacterium | reverse complement strand
GACGTATCGCTATCCACACGTAGCCGTGCTCGGCGTCCTGCCCGCGGTACAGCAGGTTCGCCTTCATCGTGCGGTTCTCGCCGCTGAACGGGTCCAGCCGCCGGGCGTCCAGGCTGCCGTCGAGCACGAACGGGAACAGCACTTCCAGGGCCTTGGTCTTGCCCGAGCCGTTGTGCCCGCGTAGCGCCAGCCGACCGTCCGCGAACACGAACTCCTCGTCGGTGTAGTCCCAGAGGTTGATGATCCCGGCCCGGGTTGGCTTGCAGCGGGGCCCCGGGGTCGAGGGCACTGTTGGGTCCTGTGTTGCTGGGCCCTCCGCTGCCGGGGTCCCCTTTGCTGGTGGCTGCACTGCCGGGGACCCCGTTGCTGAGCCCTGCGTAACCCGCCCCTCGGCACCGTGGCTGGTGATCACGCCAGTCCTTCCATTGCGGAATTGGAGAAGTCGAGCAGGCGCTGGCCGTCACGCTTGGCGCTGTCCGGGAGCGCAGCGGTGATGTTCCGGTAGCGCGCCGCGGCCGGCAAGATCAGCGCGCCGCCGGGTTGGCGCCGGATCAGCCGCAGGTCCTCCAGCAGCCGGGTCGCGGCGTCCAGCAGCCCGCCCGGGTCGTCCTGCCAGGCCGCGGTGAACGACGCCGCGCCGAAGTCGGCGTAGAGCTCGGCCAGCATGCCCGCGATGCGGGTGCGCTCGATAAACGGGGCGGTCAGTGCCCGGGCATCATCTCCCGGGCCCGGCGGCATCCCGCGCGGCCCGGACGCCGGGGCTGGCGTTCTCCCCACGTCGATCCGCACCGTCAGGTCCCGCAGGTCGTCCGCGGCGGTGGGCACCGGCCGCCGGGGCAGCGCCGGACCGGCCTCGGGGTCCTCGATCAGGTCCGCGAATTTGGCCAGCAACAGCCCGGCAGTGCGGTTGACGGCCCCGCCGCGGCCGGGGAATGGCAGGTCGGTGAACCGGCCGGTCGGGTTGACGAGCATGACCCCCTCAGCCCGCCGCTCCACCTCCAGGCCGGTGAGCCGGGCCAGGTTGGTGGCCAGGTCGGTGCTGCGCAGCGCCGCGGCGGTGTCAGCGTCGAGGGTGGCGTAGTACACCACCGGGTACTCGACCAGCAGCCGCCGGGCCCGGCGGGCGGTCGCCTCCCGCGGCGCGGACCGTTTCGGGCCGCCGGCCTCGGCCGGGTGCAGCAGGCCCGCCGCGCCGCCAAGGTGCTGCACCGGGCGGGCCGGCCGGAACAGCGCAGCGCAGATGTCATGGTCGATGTCGTACAGGGCGTCGCCCTGCTCGGTGTCGTGCGCCCAGTGCTCGGCCGAGCCGTCGGACAGGCTCAGCGCGCCGTGGGCGACCAGCCAGTCCAGCACGTCCACCACGGCCCGCTTGTGCTCGGTGATGGTCGGCTCGAAGCCGAGGCCGTCGATCGCGCCCGCGGTCGGGGCGAACGCCCGGACCAGGTCGGCCAGGCTGATCTCGATCCGGGACCGCTGGAACACCGCGAGCATCAGGCACAGGTAGGCCAGCCGCCGCTGGTCGAACGGCTTGCCGCTGCGGGCGGTGAACACCGACCGCTGGGTGTCGTCAAGCGTGTCCAGCCGGGCGCACCAGCCGCACCTGGTGGCTGGTGGCGGTCAGCGTATACCCGAGCAGCTCGGCGAAGTCCCGGGCCATCAGGTCGGCCCAGCGCAGCACCGCGGCGAGCGCGCCGGGGCGCGGGCGGGCCGCGGTGATCAGGTCGTTGGTCAGCACCAGCCGGACCGCATGCTGGTAGGCGCCCAGGTCGCCGGGTAGGACGCCGCGGGCCGCCGTCCGCTCAGCCACGGGCGTTCCCGGGAGCTGGGGCATTCCTCCGCGCCGGGGCGTTCTGCCGCGCCGGGGCGACCTCGAGCCGGAGCCCGGGCAGGTGCAGGATGCCGTGCGCCGTCCGCACGGCGCTGCCGACTGGGGCGGGGACCAGCCGGATGACCAGTGCGTCGTTCCCGCCTGATCCCCCAGTGATCTGCCCGGCCACTACCGACCGGGCCTCCATGGCCCGGGTCAGCAACCGGAACAGCACCCGGGTCTCCGCCTCGTCCAGCACCCGGTCCACCGGGCCCGCGGCGAGCAGCCGCTGCGCGGCCGCTTGTTCCGCCGCGCGCCGCGCGGCCTGCTGGTCACGCAGCTGGCCGCGGACGCCAGCGTGCTCCGGCAACCGCTGCGGCACCCCAGGGGTGGGCGCCTTACCCCGGCGGAACAACGTGACCGCAACCTCTACGCCCGGCGCGTCCTGCCAGGACAGCTGAGGCGAGATCAGCTCGCTGTCCTCGTGCACCCCGCCGAGGTGGCGGGCCAGCCGGAGGTTGAATGCGGCCGACAGCAGCGCGTGCGCGGCGTCCTCGTCCGCGGCGCCGAACGCCCACGCGGCCAGGTGCCGGAGCTGGGTGGACCGGTTCACGCCGCCCCGCTGCGACTCGGTGACCTGCCGCAGCAACGCGATCACGCTGGATACCCCGGCCCGGGTCGCCGCGGCCAGGTCGCCGGCCCGGGACCCCTCGGCCCGGGACCCCTCACCGGGGCCAGCCACGAACCAGGCACGGACCGCCAGCCAGCGCCGCCGCCAGTCCTCCAGCACCTCTTCCCGGCGCATCAGCGGGCGCTCATCCGCGTCCGCGGCCCGGTGCAGCAACGTCTCCACCCCCGTCGCCTCGACCTGGGCGACCGCCACGGCCAGCCGCGGCAGGTACCGGTCGAGCTCGGCGGTGAAGTCACTCATGTGCGCCATCAGCGCGTGCTTGTGCCGCAGGAAGATCTCGGGCGAGGCGTCCGTGGACCGGGTGATGTCACCCAGCGTCAGATGGAACCGGGCAGACCGGCGCGCCATGTCCTCCATCACCCGGTCCAGGCTGGTCAGCCGGCGCACGATCTCCTCGCCGTCGCCGTTGCGGTTCGCCTCGGCCAGGTCGTGCAGGTCACGCAGGATGTCCGGGAACGCCAGCCGAGACAGGTTGGCGTCCTCCACCCGGGCCGCGAGCACGCCTTCCACCGCGGTGTACGCGCGGTGGCCCAGCTCGCTGAACTGGTAGACCGACTGCCGGTTGCGGTACCGGGCCAGGCTGCCCGCCCTGGAGGCGTCCTCCAGTCGGTGCAGCACCCCGTCCTCGAACAGGTTGTCCAGCCGGTCCCGCAGGTTGCCGATGGTGTCCGGGACACCGCCGTCACCGTCATACGCGGCGGCGAGCTCGGCTAGGACCGCCGCCACGTCATCCGTGTGCGACTGGGCCAGGTGCATGGCCCGGAGCCGGTCCATGGCCCGCAGCACCCACAGGTACGCGAGGTAGTCGTCCCTGCGGGTGAAGTTGAACAGCCGGAACCGGTCGCTGACCGCGACCTCGTCCAGATCATAGGGCCCGGCCTGGCCGTTGCTGGCCGTCATGCTGACGCCTGGCCCCCCGTTCGCTCGCTGCCCTTGCCGCCCGTTCGCTTGCTGCCCGGGCGCTTGCTGCCCGGGCAGGCGCCTCTCGTGCTTCCGGCGCTTCCGGTGCGCTGGTTGTCTCCCCGCGGAGCGCCCGTTCCCTCGCCGTCCCGGCGCTGGTCCTTCGCGCCCTGGCTGCCGGTCCGCTGGCACCGCGTCCACCCGGGCGTCATCCGCGAAGGCAGAGTACGCGGAGGCAAGGTTCGCGGTGGCCGAGTTGGCAGAGGCCGAGTTTGCAGAGGCAGAGTTTGCCCAGGCAGAGTTAGCCCAGGCACAGCCGTCGAGCGCATCCCGCCCATGATGGCACCACCCCGGCATGGCCGAGGGGCTTGTGCAGCAACGTGGGCTTTCTCTCCCCGTCCCACTGAGGACGGCATCGTCCCCCACCGGGCTGGGCATCCGCGTAGCTGTCACGTTGGGTGGCTGGTGGGTGTGGTGGTGTAGGTGCGGCCTGATGGGGTGGTCCAGGTGAGGGTGCCGGGCGTGGTGTGGGTGAGGGTCCAGTGGGGTGCTTGTTTGGTGCGGTGGTGGTGGCGGCAGAGGGGGCCAAGGCCGCATTCGCAGGTCCGTCCGCCGCGGTGGTAGGGGACGGTGTGATCGAGGTCGCAGGTTTCGGCGGGGCGGCGGCAGCCGGGGGCGGTGCAGGTGGTGTTGCGGATGGTGATGAGGTGGCGCAGGCTGCCGGTGGGCTGGTAGCCGCGTGATTCCCGGGGATGGGAACAATCGCGGGTCTGCAGGGGAGTCAGGGTGATGCCGCGCAGCCAGTCAGGTAGGTGGGGCGGTCCGGTGGCCCGGGTGCCGGGCGGGCTGATGGCCGGGGGAGCGCCGCGGGCGCAGCCGTGCGCGATCGCGTGCCCGGCAGCGTCAGTGATCGTCAGGCACCACTGGGTGGCGGGATGAGCGGCAAGCCAGCCGGCGATCGTGCGGGAGTCCTCAGCATCCAGGGGCCCGTATCCGGCGGCGTCACCGGGTGCTTGGGACCACCCCAGCCAGGTCGCGAGCGGGACGGTCAGGTTCACGCTGCCGCGCAGCCCCGGCGTGCCCGGCCGGGGGGCGGGGCTGGCGGTTCCCGGGCTGTCAGCGTCATCGCTGGAGGTTCCGCGGGCGCCGTCACCGTCTCCTGCCGCGCTGCTGTTCCCTGCCGCGCTGCTGTTCCCTGCCGCGCTGCTGTTCCCTGCTGCGCTGCTGTTCCCTGCTGCGCTGCTGTTCCCTGCTGCGCTGCTGTTCCCTGCTGCGCTGCTGTTCCCTGCTGCACTGCTGTTCCCTGCCGC